>DATFSR010000020.1:0-84776 GCA_035262505.1 Candidatus Acidiferrum sp.
GCCAGCCGCCGCCGCTTTGCCTTTCACCACCAGCAGCGAAAGATTTTTCTCCATGGTCATGGCGCGGCGGAACTCCATCGTCAAGCGATCCCAGAAGTGATTCTCGTCGGGCATCGAATGGAGCAAATCCACGCTGGCCTGATGCTGGAGCGTGACGTTGCGCTCGAGTTCGGCTAGAAGTTGCTGTTTCAACTTCCGGACCGTGCGCTGGTGCTCGAGGAGGTAGCCGACAAAGAGCAGCGTCAGCCCGCAGAAGCCGAAGAACGCCACCCGCAGCGTCCATTTGTTCCCAACGGGATGGAGAAACACCAGCGGATACATGAACGCAGCCAGCCCGCCCGCCAGCACCAGCACGAACACCATCGCCAGGATGGTGAGCTGCAGCTCACGCTTTTCGAGACGATCCAATTCGGCGCGATTTAGTGTTGCCGTGGCCATACTTTGTCAGCCCTTCCGCGGGTAAGCTGCGGGGCAAGGCTCATGCGCCCAAGCTAAACCCTTGAACGGAAACGAGTCGCTGGTCTCATGCTGGCAATGGCGATTGAAAGTAGCAATGGAACTAGGCACCGTCTGTGACGGAAGTGCTACTGGCTTTGCATGCCAATGGGCTGCGCTTGCAGGCAGGCAGCCGGCCGGGGAAAATGGTTCCTACTGCACGATACGCGTCTCGACGTTTTGCGCGGAAGCGTGCTCTGCAAGAAGATCGGACATTCGCCCGGTCCAGCGGTCCAGTCCCTCTGCCCCGCCGAAAGAGACAATGATGGCAAGAATTCCAGTAGTTTGCGGTGTGACCATGGTTCGCTCGGAGTCACTGGTGGCGCTGCCATGCGGCCCTTGGTCATCGGCGAAAAGCGGCAAGCCCTCGAGGTTCAAATCGTATTTTCCAATCCCTTTATAGGTTTCTCCGGCCCGCCCAGCTCGAAAAACTACTCCGCCATTGATATGCGCCGCATCGTACAAGCCTACCGGTAGCCGGCTTTCGACCGATACGAGGTTGATTACGTCCACGACCGAATTGATTTGAGGAAAGCCTTTGCCGGCCACGATGCGGCGCAACAAAGCTTCGGCAGAGCCGCGGTAGCGTGCGGGATCCTTCCCCAAGGCCTTGTAGGCTTTGCGGACCACTTCCACTTGCGGCGATTCTAGGACGCTACGCGGAAAGGGCAGTTCCTGGATTTCGAGTTCTCTCTGATTCATCTCCGCGACAAGCGGAACGGGAGAAGGTTCGGCCTTTACGCGCGCGGTCAGGCA
Source organism: Candidatus Acidiferrum sp. (assembly GCA_035262505.1). GTDB lineage: Bacteria > Acidobacteriota > Terriglobia > Acidiferrales > UBA7541 > Acidiferrum. The sequence goes on from DATFSR010000020.1 coordinate 1,252, forward strand.
GCCAAGCGCCGTCCGCGGGCACTTCTTTTTTAGATCCGCGTCAACGGTTACATTCATAGGGCATTAAGAGGAGAGCGGCCGAAGCTTCGCGGTGAAGTGCCGCAAGAATTTTGCGTGGTGTAGGATTTCATAGCCTCGAATTTGCTCACGCCGGTGCCAAACCTCGAGAATAACCTCCACAACGTACTCGATATGGCTTTGGGTGTAAACCCGGCGCGGAATTGCGAGTCTGACAAGGTCCATCGCGGCATGTTCACCGAACATTAGCGTGCCGATTTCGACCGAGCGAATGCCGCCTTCCAGGTACAGCTCATTGGCCAGGGCGACGCCGGGAAACCGCGGAGGAGGAATGTGAGGCAGAAAAGCCCGGGCATCGAGATAGATGGCGTGTCCACCGGGTGGCTGCACGATAGGCACGCCTTCCTTGGCAATGTGATTTCCAAGAAAAGCGGTGGAAGCGACGCGGTATTTCAGATACTCCTCTTCGAGTGCTTCGTTCAGCCCCACGGCAATGGCTTCCAGGTCGCGCCCCGCGAGGCCTCCGTAAGTGGGGAAGCCTTCCGTGAGGATGAGGAGGTCTTTTTGCTGCTGCGCCAGGAGGTCATCGTTGGTGCAGAGGAAACCGCCGATATTGGCCATGCCGTCCTTTTTCGCGGACATGGTGCAACCATCGGCATACGAAAAGATCTCGCGTGCGATTTCAAGCGGCGATTTGTCGGTGTAACCCGGCTCACGCTGCTTGATGAAGTAAGCGTTCTCCGCAAAACGGCAGGCGTCGACATACAGAGGGATGCCATGCTTCTTGCAGATTTCCTTGACCGAACGAATGTTCTCCATGGAGACCGGCTGACCGCCGCCGGAATTGTTGGTGATGGTGAGCATCACCAGGGGAATTTTTCGGGCTCCATGGCGTGCAATGGCCTCCGCGAGGCTTGCCGTATCCATGTTTCCTTTAAAAGGGTGCATGCGCGAAGGCTCTTTGGCTTCCGGAACGGGTAGATCGAGGGCTTCGGCGCCGGCGAATTCGCAATTGGCGCGCGTGGTGTCGAAATGCGTGTTGTTTGGCACAACGTCGCCCTTCTTGCACATGACGCTGAACAGGATGCGTTCTGCGGCGCGGCCCTGATGCGTGGGAATCACATGACGAAAGCCGAAAATGCCCTGCACGGCATCGCGAAAGCGGGTGAAGCTCGGCGAGCCCGCGTAGGATTCATCGCCACGCATCATAGCGGCCCACTGTTCGGTGGACATCGCCGCGGTTCCGGAGTCCGTGAGCAGGTCAATCAGGATGGCGTCGGACGGGACAAGAAACAAATTGTAGCCCGCGTCCTCCAGTAGTCTTTTGCGCTCGGCGGACAGAGCGCCATGGATCGGCTCGACGCTCTTGATGCGAAACGGTTCGATGATGGTTCGAACAGCCATATTCAGCGCTCCGTGAGAGAGCCCAGTCGATAAGCTGGCTCCGGCGGCATTTCCGTTAAATGCGGAATAGAGTCTAACGCGCAACGACGCGAGCTTCACGATTTTCGCCAGTCCGGCGTTGCCCTCGAGTGAGGCACGTCTCAAGAGCGGGCGGTGCTTGTCCTGTTTCGAGGCTCTTTTGCGTATCATTGCTGCGCGCTGCCACGCAGCCGTAACCTGTCTCACTCGTGCTACACTGAATTCACTTGCAGGCCCGTAGCTCAGTTGGTTAGAGCGCTACCTTGACACGGTAGAGGTCTGGGGTTCGAGTCCCCACGGGCCTACCATTCTTGAATATTCTGCAGAATGATAGGGTGCGAGAGTTTCTCCGTTCAAGCCCCTCAGTCCTCGGAGGAAAACATGATTTCCGGCGCCCACGTCGTGATCCATAGTAAAAACGCCGAAGCGGACCGCGCGTTCTTCCGCGACGTTCTCGGGTTGAAATCGGTGGATGCAGGTCATGGCTGGCTGATCTTTGCCCTGCCGCCGGGAGAAGCTGCATTCCACCCGTCAGAGGAGAATGCCGGCCACGAACTTTATTTCATCTGCGACGATCTGAAGGCCGAGACGGCTTCGCTTGCGAAAAAGGGCGTCAAATGCTCTCAAGTTCAACAAGCGCGATGGGGTTCGATCACCAAGATACAGCTTCCCGGTGGGGGCGCGGTCGGTCTTTACCAGCCGAAACATCCCTTGGCTATCGGCCTGAATGAAGTGTCAACGCGCAATGTCGAGACTTAGTTCCAAAAAAAGAGGCCGGGCAACAAGACCAGGCCTCCGAACAGCTTGCTTTTTTGAATTGAGTTCCGCCCGCTGTTACGGGTGGAATTCGATGAGTGTGGCGTAGTTGCCCCCGGCCTTGGCTGTCACTCCGACGGCCCACATCCCGCCGCCGGGAATCGCGGTGATGGCTGCAAAGCCGGTGTCCGAACCCTTTCCGATGGTGGGGCTCGAAACAAGCGACCACGCACCGTTCTTGCCTTGCAGGATGAGTGGGTCGTGGTTGCCGGTGTTCGTATCAATGTCCCAACCCACTGCCCAGGTCGAGCCATCCGCCGCAGTCGCCGCGGCAAAAAGATCGTTTTCGCCCGTTCCCGCGTTCGGAGTAGTTTGGATGGACTCAGCGCCAGGAGAGCCTGCCGCCACATAGTTCGTGTAGGGTGCCGTGTCGCTTTCCTGCTGGCCGACAAAGGTCAACGTCGAGGATGTTGCCGTGACTCCGAGCGGCAGAGCTGAAGACGACGCGTCCGCCGGGCTGGAGACCACGCTCCAAGCCTTTCCGTTCCAGTGTTCGACGAGCGCCTGATTGGGAAATGCGGCGCCCGCTTGCTGACCAACGGCATACACATCGTCCGTTGCAAGGGCCTTCACGGCATAGAACTGATTGCCGCTCGACCCGGCGTCGACCGCGTTGACGACGGACCACGTCGACCCGTCCCAGTGTTCCGTGAGCGTATGCCAGAGGCCGCTTGCGTCCTGCTCGCCTCCCACGGCCCACACATCGGAGTCCGTAATTGCGGTTACACCAAAAAGAATGTTTTGAAGCGCGCCTGGGCTCGGGCTCGGAACTACCGACCACACGTTCCCGTCGAAGTGCTCAATAAGCGTTTGCTGCACGAATTTTCCGCTCACGTAGTAACCGGCGGCCCAAGCTTTCCCGGTAATCGGCATCGAAACGGCGTAGAGGACGTTTTCCTGCACTCCCACATTGGGCAACGGGAACGCCGTCCAGCGGGCCCCGTCAAAATGGTGCGCTAAGGTCGCCAGCACGTTGGACGAAGAGGGATAGTAGGCTCCCACGGCCCACGCGTCATTCAACGCGGCTGCCGAAACGCCCGCCAGATTGTTGTCTCGCGATCCAAACGTGTAACTCGGCACCACCGTCCAGCCGCTGCCGGTGAGCGAAGCTGCAGTGGCTGCTTTTCCGGCCCCTTGCGCCGAGATGGTGTCGGAGTTCGTCGGGAAGCTGAACGGGGGAGGCACGGTCGGAATGTCCGTCGAGCCAGTAATTGTGAAGAGGGGAGACAGCGGAGTCGCCGTGCAACTATTCACCAGGCATCCGAGCCCGAAGGTTTGTTGTAACGAAGCAAGCAGTGAGTAGTGGTTGTAGGCCGTGCCGTCGGTTGCTCCACGCGGTCCATGATTCGCGATGACAATCGTTGCAATTTGGCTGCTGGCCGTATTTCCTTCGTCAAACGTAATGACGATAGCGTTGTTGCCCGTCTTCCACGTGGAAGAGGACGTGATCAGGTTGACCACGCTGCCCGCAAACTTGTCTCCCTGCGCGATCAGCCAGCTCTGCTGTACTGTATTGGTGATGTCCGAGTCTACACACCAGGGCGGCGCGCCGTGCATGTCGTGGCACTCGTCGGGCACGATGTAGCTGAAGTTCGGAACGGTTCCCGCCCCCAGATCGGCCGAAAGTTGCGTATAAGGGAACATCTTTCCCAATTCCGTCGACGTTTGCAGGTTTGCGAAGTTTGGAATGCCGTTGTGCTTCGTGACGTATTGTGTGTCCGCATCCGGAATACCGTTGCATTTATCGGGATAGCAATAGCCGCGATAGCCGGGGTACGGCATGTTCTGGAAGTAGCCCCGCCAGGTTTTGCCCGCTCCTTCGAGCTGGGACATCAGGTTGTTGGCGCTTACGGTGTGCCCCGGGAACCAGTAGGGATCGTCGCTGTTGATGCCAAAGAAATCCCCTCCGAGCATCGCCACGTAGTTGGGTTCGCTCGGGTCGGCTACGCCGCGATAGTTGGTTGCCAGCCCGTAATTCTGTGCTAGCGCATTCAAGATCGGTGCGTTCGTGTTGCCGATCACTTGGTTGTAGTTTTCGTTCTCCATGATAAGTAGGAAAACGTGGTCGTACTGCGGGAACGATTGCGCGCGAACTGGGGTTGCGGTTACGCCAAAACGCAAACACAATGCGACGATCCCACACCAAAACCGAGCTGACGGCCGATGTCTCCAGCGATTCATACAAACTCCCTTCTTTGCTACCGATGTCGTGATTTACATACAACCGGGCAGGCCCTGGTACGCTAGAGCGTGAGTCGTTAAACGCGGGTAAAAGCCGAATCAATTCTTTACGACCGTTTAAAGAAAATCCGTAAACACTAATGTTCGGCAATAGAAAATTAGGACCTTGCGTCTCCGGTCTGGCGGAGGGGTAAAGTCGCTAGGAATTCGCTAGCATTCAACCCGAATTCGCGCTAGGGCGCTCGCAACGGTCTAACCTCTTATCTGGTTGACACGCGAGAAGCCCGAAGTTCCAGTCCCGAAGGGCCTACCATTCCTCGTAACTGTTCTCTGCGCATTTCTTTGCTCTTTAGAAAGAGCTGTCCTCCTAAAACATTGTTAACGTATCATCGCGTATCCGTAGCTTTGTATCGTGGTTCCGCCAAGCTTCGGCTGCCGAGGTTTTCGTATCTGGCCGGACCGCAATTCCTTTGCTGCGGACTCCAGGAAGCGAATCGGCTGGTTGTCATCTAGGAGTCGTTCCTCCCAATGAGCCAATGACCGTTTCCCTTCCACAAGTGCAAAGCTTGTATGACCAGAACCGCTTCTTAGAAGCCTTCGGTCTGACGGAAGGCTACTGGAAGAAGTCCCAGCGGCTGGAAGAGCTGTCTTCCGACGAGTTGATCTTTGCTGGGAGACTTGCGGCACGTGTGGGAGGGTCTCGACTGTCACGAAGGCTGCTTCGGGCCGCGTTCGAGGTGAATCCGAGGGATGCCAGGGTCCGTTATTTCACCCTCAGCTTGCGCTGGCGCAAATTAAACCTGTTTGACGAACTTCGACAGTGGGAGGTCAATCCCGAGCTTGACGGTGCCGACGCCGATACTCAAGCGAGTTGGCTCGCGTCTCAAGCCGTGATTTGGGCTTCCTACCGCGACTTCGATCGGGCAGAGTCATGCCTTGAGCGCGCGAAGTCGCTTCGGTCCGAAAGGAGTTGGGTATTTAGTTGCGAGTCGGACGTATTGCGACTCAAGGACAGACGGAACGACGCTCTAAGGTCCGCTGAAATCGCGTGGGAAATGAACCAGGGAACGCCCTATGGAACACGCAGCCTGGGCGAGAGCTTGGTGAGTTTAGGGCGGATTCCCGAGGCAGCTGCGAGGCTGTCCGCTGCCGCAATTACGTCCGAGTCATTCGAAGTGGCGCTGCTAGCCTGCTGGTATGCGTGTGCGCTAGCGGAGACGATCGAAGGCGACGAACGCAACCGCGTATTAGGGGGGGCTGAGGGTCTTGTTGAGGATGCTTCGCTTAGGGCCCCCTTAGCTGACCGCGAAGCGCGCAGCTGGTTTGCGCGATGCCGATTGGATATCGCGGAGCTCAAAGACGATCACCTGAGTATCGAGCGCTGGGCCGAGGAGGTCCGCTCCCCGTTTCATCGCAAGGTGCTCGAAAACATGCGCAAGAAACCAGACGGTCAGCGCATTCGTTTGCCGTTTCGCCGGACTCTCCAGAAATACGAAGAGTGCCTGCCGACAAGCGTAGCTTCGGCGCTCGCGGCAATGGGGGTCTCAATCGATGCGGAAAGTATGGCGACGGAGCTCACGTTTGGGGGAACAGCGGAGTGGCGGGCAGCAGAATGGTTGAAAAAAAAGGGGCTGGAAGTCCGGTTCTTCGGTGCCAACCCGGAGATTGCAAACAAGCTCATCAAAAACGGAATTGCGTTTGTTGCAACTTTGGAAGCAGATGCAAATGCGCATGCCGTGGCGGTAGTGGGCCTGGACGAGGCCGCCGGCACGCTCATGGTTCACGATCCGAGCGTGCCGCGAACGATGGAGTATTTATTAGAAAGCCTTGGGAAGGACGAGACGCCCATAGGACCGAGAGGCATGGCTGTGGTCCCGCCCGAGAGATCAGCGCTTCTAGATGGGCTGTTGCCCGAGGATGATACGGAGGCTGCGACCGCCAGAGTGGCACACCATCGAGCCATTCAGATGGGCGGGTTGGCAGCCGCTCGGGAAATTGTTGAGAACCTTTCCAAGCGGCGCACGACGCATCCAGTTACAAGACTTTTAAAGGCCATCCAGGATGTCGAAGACGGAAGAGTCGGGGCGGCTGTGATCCAATTTCAGGTGTTGCTAAACCAATTTCCAGGATCGGCACTCGTCCGCGCGCGGCTATTAAATTGTTGCCGAATGCTGGGGGACACGGCTTTGATGCGCAGAACCCTGGCTAGCGTGGTGGCGAGGGGGGTACTGCCAGGAATTCAATCACAACAGAACTGGTTGCATCCTCCGAGCGCATACGTTAGCGAGTACGCCGATTTGCTTCGCGGGTCCGCGGAAACGCGCGAGCAGGCGCGCGCGCCGCTGAACCGTGTCATTGCAAAAGAAGGTTCCTGGGCGCAGGGATGGCATGTGCTTGCCGATCTGTTGTGGGATGAACACGATCTGGAGGGCTCTGTCCTGGCCTATCGAATTGCCGCGGGCCTGCAAACGAGCAATGAGCACTATGCGCGGGCATACTGTGACGCACTTGGCCACATTGGGCGAATCGAGGACGGTCTACAATGGCTGAAAAAGCGTGCCAGGAGCTTTGCGGAATCATCGTCCGCAGTGACCACCTGGAGCACATGGATTGGTGCTTTGGAGGATTGGGGATATCCGCAGAGAGCGTTGGACGCTGGTGAAGAAGCGTTGAAGAATCACGGAGAGTCCTCTGAATTGCTTGGTTTCGTGGTTCCGTTTTTGGCCCGCATGGGGCACTGGGAAGAGGCGCTTGCTCTGCTGAGCCGGTTGCGGGAGGCTGGCAAAGCCGCGCTATTTCATGAAGCGGCGTGTGACCTCTACGCCCGGGGCGGGGAACTCGAGAAAGCTCTCAATCATGCTGAAGCCTGGGTGCGGGAATCGCCTCTTTCCATGGGGGCGCGCAGAGAGCTTCTACGCCTGATGGCTAAGAGAGATGGAATCGACGCCGTGCTGAAGCTGGCGGCGCGATGGTCTGCGCAACATCCCGGTCACGATGACCTGGAACAACTGTACGGCCAATATTTGGAGCAGACATCAGCGCCTCGATGGAAGACGTACTTGCTATTGCGACGAAGGGTAAAACGGAATCCTGAAGACGCGTGGGCCTGGCGGCAGATTGCGTTTAATTGCATCGCTGATTACGGGCAAAAGGATGAAAGGCGCCGCGCCAAGTTGAAGACGCGACTCCGTGGCTTGATCGAGGAGTGCGAGCGAACTGCCCCGCAGGACGTCGCAACGATGCGGTTGCGCGCACAATGGTGCGAAGCGCGAGGGGAATGGGCTGAAGCCATTGTGCACTGGATGAACTCCATCACGCGCGATCCCCAGAACTTGTACGGCTACCGTCAGATCTGGGAATGCCTGCCAAGACTCAATTCCGATCAGAGAAAAGAGTATTGGCAGAAACTCTCGACGCGGCTCTCGAGCTACCCGGGACAGTTGGGTGCCGCGCGCGAAACAGCACTCTTGGTTGCCCGGCGGTTCGGCGTTTCAGAGGCCGAGAAGGCCGTATCCGCATGGAAAAAGATGCGACCGGACGATCCGGACGTGACCGAGGCATTCGCGGATCTGTTGCTCGAACAAGGGCACGGGCGAACCGATGCGCAACGTGCGTTAGGCTTACTGCAGCCGGCGGCTGATAGATTCCCGTATCACTTGGGATTGAGGTTCTCCTTGGCGGATGCCCTCAGGAAATTAGGGCAATTCGCGGAAGCCGAGCAAGTTCTAGTTGAGATTGTCCGGCGGCATCCTGACAATTCTGCCGCGCAAATTCAATTGGCGCGCGTGCACGAGCGTCATGGCAGGATTGATGATGCCCTCAAGACACTGGCGATTGCAGCCAGCAGAGATCCGCAAAACGAAGACATCTGCGAGGTCCAAGCGCGCATTTTGATGGAAGCCGGGCGGCACCAAGCGGCCCGCGCCGTAGTGGACGAAGCTACGACTAAGTTTTCCAAGAGCGTGCCGTGGCGCGAGCGGGCTATACAGCTCTATTCGGACGGTGGAGACTACGAAGCTGCTGTGGGAGCCGCGCGCGAAGGCGTCAACCTATACCCGCGCGGAGCTTACCTTTGGTTCCTCCTAGGTAGAACCCTGAATGAGAGGAGGCACTTCGCGGCCCAAGGAGAAGTGGAGTCGTGTCTACGGCGAAGTCTCGCGCTGAATGAGGGGCTTTTTGCGGCGGCAGACTGGTTAGCAATGCTTCTCGTGGAACAGCGGCGATATGACGAAGCCGAGCAGGTGATGCGCGGAATATGCGAGCGGCTCAGCGATCCCTCTCCCGCGATGGGCCGCCTTGCGTGGATTCATTGGGCCAAAGGCGATAGATCCGGCGCTCGTGCGGAGATGACCGCTCTGCTGCATGAAATGCCATCATATGGCTGGGGATGGAATGTGCTGATGGAGTGGCTGACGGAAGACAAATCCTGGGAAGAGGCGCGGAGTGTTCTGCGCGAGACTCCTTTGGAACTTAGAACCAACACCCAATTCCGGCGACAACGCCTCAGGTTGCTTGAGAAAGCCGGTCTCCCCGCGGCAGAACTCGATTCGGAATGGGCCAGCCTGCTGCAGGACTTTCCAGAAGAAGTCGCGCTGCATTTGAATCGTTACGACTCGCTGCGAAGCAACAAACGCATCGCAGAGGCCGCCGCCGTCATAGAGTCGATTCGCCCGGTCGATCCGGATAGCCCTTATGTTCTCGCGCGATTTGCCGAAGTCCTTGCAAGTGACGCTGGCAAAGAAGACCAAGCCATTGAAACGCTCCTTCAAGTCATATTCCAGGAGAAAGAGGAGTCGACGTGGCCGGCTCAGTATGCCTGGAAAGCAGTGCGCGGAGCGAAATGGGAAGAAGCTGCTTACTCGAAAGCCTGTGAGCGGCTGCGACAGGGGGCTCAGCCTACCTTGACCGGCTTGTCGATCTTGGCAGCCTATGCCGTCGAACGGTGGACAACAAAAAAACTTGTTCTGCAGCCTCATTGGCGAACCTGGCTCCCCGATCGCGGGGCCCGCGAAGTGGTCAAGTTGCTGAAGATGGTCGACTCTGCGGCATGGTCCCCCAAACGATATCGCTCCCGCCTGATGAAACAACTCAGTGACTCGGGTTACACACGGTTGGTTGTTTCTTATTGGAAGAAGAACAAATCGGCGGTAGAGGAGGACGTTGAAGCCTGGGCTGAAACTGCCCGCGCGCTGGTGGCGCTGAAGCGCAAGCGTCAAGCCCGGGATCTCTTGGCGGATTGGCGAACAAGGACCGGAGTGGAAATGTGGGTGGTGGCCAATTATGTACACAGTTTGACTGGTCTGGGCTCGGAACAGTTGAAAGAAGTGCGGGCTGCCTGCCGCGACGCGCTGGCCGGGCTTCCCCACGACCACTGTGCAAAGTTTCTAGCGCACCGGGAAGCTGAGGCCTGCGCCCTGCTCGGGGAAGAGAACGAACTCTTGAAAACCTGGCAGCAGCATCGGAATTATTTCAACGGCAAGCTGGAGCAAGGAGAATGGTTTGACACGAAACGTAAATATCTGCTGAGTGATCTACTGGTTTTGGGGAGGGCAGCTCAAGACCACGACCGGAGGATGTATCGAAGCACGCTAAGAGGCTTGCGCTGGAGACGCTTGGTCGCGAAGTTGCAATTGTCCAGAACTCCCGCGGGGACCCCGAGCATTCGCTGGTGGTGGGTCATTTGGCTGTTGTTCATTCTCTTGCAGCTGATCTTGCGGCAGCCTTGAAGCGCAACGTTGCGTCCCTGCCGTACCCTTCCCGCTTGCTTTAGTCTTAAGGCCCACCCAAGCCAAATTCTTCGTGCGTAGTGATCAGCGCCTGCTTGACCGCTTTTTCTTCAATGACAAATGAAATGTTGCTTTCTGACGACCCCTGCGCAATGGCAATCAGGTTTACACCGTTGCGGCCCAGCGCGCTGAACGTCTTGCCGGCAACGCCTGGAATGCCGCGCATGTTTTCCCCCACCACCGCTACAATCGCAATATTCGGGTCCACGGTAATGTGTTCCACGTCGTGTTGCGCTAAATCGCGGGCGAACTCTCTGCGCAAAGCCTCCACCGTCCGTTGAGCATCTGTCGCCGCAACGATGAAGCAGATGTCGTTTTGCGACGACGATTGCGAGATCAGTAGAACATTGGCTCGTACTTCTGCTGTCGTTGAAAACGTCCGACCCACCACATCCGGCAGTCCCACAATTCCCGGCCCGCCCACACTGATTAAGGTTACGTCGCGAATGGCCGTAAGCGCCTTCACTCCTCCGCCAATGCTTCGTCCCTGAGGCGTGATTTTCGTGCCCGGCCGCTCCGGCTCGAAGCTATTGCGTATCCACACGGGAATCGCGGCTTGCACCACGGGATTCAGCGTTTTCGGGTGCAACACTTTCGCGCCAAAGTACGCGAGTTCCGCCGCTTCGCGATAAGAAATCTCCGGAATAGTTCGCGCTTCCGGCACCAGCCGCGGGTCTGCCGTCAGCACGCCGTCTACGTCGGTCCAGATAATCACTTCCTCCGCGTCGAGCGCGGCGCCAAGAATCGTCGCCGAAAAATCCGAGCCGCCCCGGCCGAGCGTCGTCAATTGCCCGTCCACCGTCGCGCCAATGAATCCCGTCACCACCGGAACGACTCCTTTTTCCAGCAGGGGACACAGCCGCGCCTGCGATTTAGCCCGCGTCAATTCCATCTGCGGCTCTGCCCCGCCATGAAACGCGTCGGTTACGACCAACTCGGTTGCTTCGATCGCCTCGCTCGCCGCGTTTATTTCTTTGACTGCCGCCGCTACGAGCGGCGCGGAAAGCCGTTCCCCCAGACTCGAAACCGTATCGAGCGCGCGCGGCGTCAATTCCCGCAACAAAGCGGTCCCTTCGCAAAGCCGCCGCCCCTCCGCGAAAACCTCATTCAGTTTCCCGCGGATACCCTCACGCTCTTTTTCTCCGGGCACCAAGGTGACCAGCACAGCCTGATGCTGCTTGCGAAGCGCCTCCAATACCGCTAATGCTTGCGCGCCGTTACCCACTCGCGCCTGATTCGCCGCTTCAATCAATCGGTTCGTCACGCCGCTCATGGCGGAAACCACCGCCACGCAGCGATATTCTTTCGTTGCATCAACAATAATCTTCGCCGCCCGCGTGATGCACGCCGCATCGCCCACCGAGGTCCCGCCAAACTTCATCACCTGCAGCCGCTTTTCCATTTCGCTCCATTCTTCATTAGCGCGCTAGGGATTTCACATAAGCTAGGAGTTCCTCCATTGTACGGCACGCGTTGACTTTCCTTCCGCCGCGCACCTAACATGACATGCGGCAAATTCGCGCCGGTCAGTATCGCGCGAGCCTTCCTCACCGAAGCAGGGCGTAGGTCAATTCAGAGAGGGGTGCCTGGCATGGACGCACGGCGAATCTTGGGTCTCACTCTGGTTCTTCTCGCGATGGGAGCCGCCGTCGCACTCCATTTCTCGCCATCCTCCGCAGCTCCCGCCGTCACGAAGCCCGGTGATGTAACCGAAGAGCGCATCGCCGCCGATGCCGTTACAGGAGTCAACTGGCTGGTAAATGGGCGCACCAACGATTCAAAACATTTCAGTCCGCTCAAGCAAATCAACTCTTCGAACGTCTCGAACCTGGGTCTGGCTTGGTACCTGGATTATGACGGCCTGATGGGCATCGTCTCCGAACCCATCGTCGTGGATGGCGTCATTTACGTCAGCGCGCCGCTTTCGAAAGTTTATGCCGTTGAAGCGGCCACAGGAAAACTCCTCTGGAAATACGACCCGCAAGTCCGCCTGGACCAGGCTTTGAACGGCTCCTATTCCGCTCGCACGAACGGTGGAGTCGCGGTATGGAACGGCAAGGTCTATGTCGGCACGGGCGATTGCCGTCTGCTGGCAATTGACGCCGCCACCACCAACAGAATTTGGGAAGCCACCGTTTGCGAGCCCACACAAACCGGAATCACCGGAGCCCCCCGCGTCGCCAAAGGAAAAGTCCTCATGGGCTACAACGGTTCGGACGACGCTGTCCGTGGCGCGCTAGCGGCCTACGACGCGGAAACCGGCAAAGAACTCTGGCGCTTCTGGACCGTGCCCGGCGATCCCTCCAAGCCCTACGAAACCAAAGAACTCGAAATGGCGGCGAAGACTTGGCATGGCGAAGGCTCCTGGAAAATCGGCGGCGGCGACGTCTGGCACGCCATTACCTATGACGACGCCACCGGCCTGGTCATTTTTGGCACCGCCGGCGCCGACGTCGGCTACGGCGAACTGGCTGGCACGCAAATCACGGGCGAAAAACTGTTCACCCAGTGCATTGTCGCAGTCGACGCGGAAACAGGAAAATACGTCTGGCACTATCAGACCGGAACCGAGGGCGTACACAACGAAAACAACCAAATCATGATGGCCGATCTGCCCATCAACGGCGAACGACGCCACGTTGCCATGACCGCACCCAAAAATGGTTTCTTTTACATCCTCGACGCGAGAACGGGAAAGCTTCTCTCGGCCAGACCCCTTGTGAAAACCACCTGGGCCTCCGCCTACGACTTGGAAACGAGCAAGCCGGTCGTCATTCCCGCTTCTGAAGGCGGCGGCCGCCAGTGGACCGTCCACAATTGGTGGCCGATGAGCTATGACACGCTCACCGGCCTTGTTTACATTCCAACGACCGACCGCCGCTCTGAAACGAAAGCGCCCGTCGAAGCCGGCGAGAGCGGCGCCGGACTGTTTGGCAGGCTCATCGCTTGGGATCCCGTTGCGGAATCGGCGCGCTGGTCCGTCGAAGAAGAAATCGCCGTGAACGGGGGCGTTCTCGCGACCTCGGGCAATTTGGTTTTTCAAGGGCAGGGAACCGGCGAGTTTGCGGCATACTCCGCTGACACCGGCAAAAAACTTTGGTCCCTGCAAACCAAGTCCGCCATCGACTCCATTCCCGTCACTTTTTCCGTGAACGGCGAGCAATACGTCATCACTTCGGTGGGCTGGGGCTCCGGTTCGCGCTTGTTCGCGCCCGCGCGCACCATGGCCACGCCGGAATCGAAGCGCGGCCCCGAGCGCCTCTATGCCTTCAAACTTGGCGGCAACGTTCCGTTTCCGACTCCGCAAATCACAGTTCCGCCAGTGCCGAAGCCGCCCGAACAAAAAGCCACGCTCGACACCATTCAAAAAGGCGAGAAGCTTTACGTCTCGTTTTACTGCGAAGGCTGCCACTCGCCCGGCATTGACGGCAGCGGCGCCTGGGTCGAAGACGGCGCCATCCCCGATCTTCGATACGCGCCGCCCGAAGTACACAAGGATTGGTATCAAATCGTAATGGGCGGCTCACACTGGTCGAAGGGCATGCCCGGCCTCGCCGATCCGCCGAAATTTGCTTTCCCCAACGCACGCCTCACCGTTCAGGAAGCCGACGCCATTCACGCTTACGTGATCGCGCAAGCCTGGAAAGCTTACAAAGGCGAACAGACCGCCGCCCACACCAAACGCGAAAATTACTAGCAACGCTGCCATGGCGATACCCACACAATCGTCATTCCGAGCGCAGCGAGGAATCTGCTTTTGCTAGACCACACCGACAATCCGAAAGTAGGATCGAGCAGGCTGCGCAGCGTGCTCACCGACGTTCATTTTTGGGTGCCTGTGGCCATTCTCGCCGCGGGATTGTTGCTGTTGAGCTTCCTGCGCTAGCGAATCGAGTCACGAAGAAATTATGTCATCCGAAGCCCAGACTCCGAGCGCATCGTCAACGCAAAACATTTCGCGCGCGAAAAAACTGCAACTCCTCGGCATCCTCTCGGGCTTCACCGCAGGGGCGTGGCTTGGCGCAGCCGAGGCGCCCACCAAACTCGTTTCCATCGGCATCTCTCCCATCGCAATTTCGCTCATCATGGTCATTGGAGTTTTTCTCGCGCGCTGGAGCCTCCCCGCGCTCATTCTCGGCACCTCCTCGGTTCGCGCCGACGTCCGCCGCGCCCCGCACCTCATCATTTGGGCGGTTCTCGCCGGATGCCTCTGGGCCGTTGCCAACACACTCACTATCTTTGCCATTCGTGACATCGGCCTCAGCATCGCCTTCCCGCTCTGGAACTCCAACAGCCTCCTCGGCATTTTCTGGGGTTTTCTTTTCTTCAACGAGCTTCGCCAAGCCGGCTGGCGCCGCTGGACCGGAGTCCTCGGCGGCGCGCTCGTCATGTGTGCCGGAGCAACTCTTCTGGCCTTCGCCTCTTCCACGCAAGGCCCGGCGGGCCACTCGCTCCGAGGCGTTTGGGCCGCCCTCGGCGCAGGCGTGCTCTGGGGCACGATGTACATTCCTTACCGTAAAGCCTATCTCACCGGCATGAACCCGCTCTCCTTCGTCACCTTTTTCACTTTCGGCGAACTCGGTATGATGTCCGCGCTGGCCATCGGCTACACCGGCTGGCCTTCGCTCTGGCAGGAACTCGCCGGCGCGCGCGGGGTCGTCTTCTGGCTAATGCTCGGCGGATTCATCTGGGTCATCGGCGATCTCTTCCAGCAATACGCTGCCAAATACGTCGGCATCAGCCGCGGCATCCCACTTTCCAATTCCAATCAGCTTTGGGGACTGCTCTGGGGCATTTTCGTTTTCGGCGAACTGCACGGCCGCGCCTCCTCCACCTACGCGCAAGTCATCGGCGGCTCGCTCCTCATGATGCTCGGCGTCGGGGCAATCGCCTTCTCCTCCGCGCAGAGCGAAGAGCAAACGCGTTGGAAGGAAGCCGCACAGCGCGAAGGCCTCCGCTACGGCGTCGCCGCCGACTACGTCGAAGCGCGCATGGACGGCCGCCAAGCCGCCGGCGAATCCGCCCCCTCGCGCACCGTCTGGGACGGGCTCCTGGTTGCAGCCGCCACCGCCGTCTTTATCGTCTTCGCGTCAATGGCGCGCGTCCCGCAACTCTCGCTGAACTGGCTGCCCGCCGCTCTTCTGGCCATCGCGCTGCTCGTTCTTCTTTTCATTTGCACCCTCGCCCTCTACCGCACCACCCGCTTCCACTAAAGAGCATTTCTGTTTTGCGATTTTCTTCTCGGTGTTCTCTGCGTTGAGCCCTTTCTCGTGTCTTTTCGCTTCCAGTTTTTAACTTGAACCTTCAACCTCCTCGACTCTGGTTCTCACTCGCCGCTTTGCAATTCTCCGCGCTTCTCCGGATCTAGTGGCGGGTCTTTAGACCGTTCTTTTTCTTCGCTGTCATTCCGAAGTGAATCCTGGCTGGATTCAACATGCTGGCACGCTCATTGCATCGCGGCACTACTGCTTTGCAATCACTTCCACTCTTCAATTACAGTACCCTCAGCAGGAGGACTCTCTCGAACGTGGAACAAGTTGACCTTGTCGGCGTTGGCCTCAACGCCACCGACACGCTCATCCCCGTCGCGCACTATCCCGCGCGTGGAGACAAAGTCGAGATCCGCCCCACCACCATTCTCCCCGGCGGTCAAACCGCCACCGCCGTCATCGCCTGCCAGCAGTGGGGACTCCGCACACGCTACGTCGGCAAAGTCGGAGGAGACAGCGCCGCCGCACTCCACGCCGCGGAATTTTCACGCCTCGGCGTCGAAGCGCATCTCCTCACCGCGCCAGACTGCCCCAGCCAGCAAGCGTTCATTCTCATTGACGACTCCGGCGAGCGCACCGTCCTCTGGCGGCGCGACCATCGACTCGCCCTTCGCCCCGAAGAGCTTCAGCGCGACTGGATCATCCACTCCCGCGCTCTTCATCTCGACGGCCACGACACCCGAGCCGCTGCCCAAGCCGCCGCTTGGGCGCGCGCCGCCAGCGTTCCCGTCATCGCCGACCTCGACGAACTTTATCCCGGCGTTGAAGCGCTTCTGCCCAACGTGGATTACCTCATTGCCAGCCGAGACATTCCCGGCAAGCTTGCCCCCGCATCCGGTGAATTCTCGTCCGACGATTTGCAGAAGTCGCTTCCCGCCGTGCACCGCCGCTTCGGCTGCCGCCTCACCGCGGCCACGCTCGGAACCGACGGCGTACTCGCCTGGGACGGCGCGCAGTTCTACTACGCGCCCGCCTTTCACGTCGAAACCGTGGACACCACCGGCGCGGGCGACGTTTTCCACGCCGGCTTCATCTATGCGCTTCTGCAAGGCTGGCCCTTGCAGAAGCGGCTCGACTTCGCCTGCGCCGCCGCCGCGCTCAACTGCACCGCCGTCGGCGCCCGCGGTGGCATCGCGCCGCTCCCCGCCATCGATCGCCTCCTCTCGACCGGCCCCCGCCACGCCTCCGTCTTCGCCCCCCACCACACCACCCGCTAACCCGCTGGAGCGTTTCGCGCAGGCAAAGCCGAAGGCGACGGCCTGATGAAATTCCTGCGCAATGCCCCGCCGGTCCTCCCGAACCGGAAGACCAAAGCCGCTAACAACCCTGCCTTGCGCGCGCTGGCCGCTGGATGCCAGAATACCCAGATGCAAAAACCAACTTTTCTTAAGCCGTCTACCTTTCTATCTGGCGTAGCTGCCACGCTGCTCGCCGGAACGATGTTCTTGTTGCCCGCCCGGGCCGGGCAGAGTTCGCCCGCACAGCAAGCGCCGGCTTCGAGTGCCGCACAAGACTCTTCCGCGGCCTCGGCCCCCGCGAAGCCCGACGCCAAGGTGACTTCGGACGCGAAACCGGCGAAGACTCCCGCCAAGAAGCCCGCCGCATCAACCGGCTCGCAGGCCAATGACCCAGCCAAGACACCTTCTTCGGCGGGCGGTGCCGCCGCTCCCGCCAAGCAAGCTGGTGCTACGAAGACAGGCGCGGCTGCCACGACGAAGACCGGCGCCGCATCCACAGCCAAGACCGGCAAAGCCGGAGCCAGCAAGACGGCAACCACCAAGGCCTCAGTGCCTCTTACGCTCAAGACGGACAAGGACAAGCAGAGTTACGCCATCGGCATCAACGTTGGCAAAGGGCTGGGCCAGAATCTCAAGCAGACGGGACTCGAAATTGACCCGGCCGTCCTTACGCGCGCCATCAAAGACGTTCTCGCCGGCGAAAAGCAGTCCATGACCGACCAGGAAGCGCAAGACACCTTGAAAGCACTCCAAACCCAAATGCGCGAAGAGCAGCGACTCAAGCAGGAGCAGGCGGCCGCAACCAACAAAAAGGAAGGCGACGAATTCCTGGCCGCCAACAAGGCCAAAGAAGGCGTGACCACCCTTCCCGACGGCCTGCAATACAAAATTCTTCAGGAGGGCACTGGCCCAAAGCCCGCGGCTTCAGACGCCGTCACGGTTAACTATCGCGGAACGCTCGTGAATGGCACGGAGTTTGACAGTTCTTATAAGCGTGGCCAGCCCGCCACCTTTAATGTGACGGGAGTCATTAAGGGTTGGACGGAAGCGCTGGAACTCATGCCGGTCGGCTCCAAGTGGCAGCTCTTTATTCCTTCGGATCTGGCCTATGGCCCATCGGGCAGGCCGCCAGTGATCGGACCGAATTCCACTCTCGTTTTTGAAGTCGAACTTGCCTCCATCCAACCCAAACCGGCTGCGCCCGCCCCTGCCGCCGCACCAACTCCCAATCCCGCACCTGCGGCAGCAGCGCCAAATGCGCCGGCTGGAAATCCTGCTCCCCCACCAAACGCGCCCGCTCCGCCGAAGCCGGCACCGCCCACACCTAAACCGCCAACGCCGTAGGATTTTGTTTTGCACCGGAGGATTTGAAGAAGCTCTTTCGATCACAACTCTCAACGCCTTAATACCCAGCTCGACGGGCCTTGATGCGCCTCATCGCTCTTCTAGGCAACTGCGCTTGTTGGTTGGGACACGAGCCGCGACCTTGCTGCACATCGCTCAGGTTGAGCGCCCACCGACGCGAATGCTATCCTGCCTTTTATGGCGGAACCGGTCATCTCTCCGCCGGAAGTGCAGACTTCCTCCCCGCTGGAGCACTCTCGGCGTCAACTCGAAGCCTTGCTCGAAGTGAGCGAGGCCATCGCGCAGCAGCGCGATCTGCCCGAGCTGTTCCACGACCTCGCCGTGCGCTTGCACTCGGTGATTGATTTTGACTTCCTGAGCCTGGTGCTTCATGACGCCGCGAAGAACGTCATGCGCCTCCACGTTCTCGAAACGCATTTGCCGACCGCCAAGGTCGCGGGCAGCGAGTCAACGATCGAAGGGAATCCCGCAGGCTGGGTCTGGGAGACGCAGCAGCCGTTTGTCGTCAACGATACCGACGAAGAAACGCGCTTCCCGGATTTCATGCCCCGCTACCGCGAGCACAATGTGCGCTCGCTGGCGATTGTTCCACTGACCACGGCGCAACACCGGCTCGGCGCCATGGGCTTCGGCCGTCTCGTTCCGCAGCGCATCAGCGACACGGAATTGCAATTCATGCAGCGCGTGGCCAGCCAGGTTGCGGTTGCCGTGGACAACGCGTTGAATTTGGAAACTTCGCAGGCTTATCAGAAGCAGTTGGCCCGCGAACGCGACCGCTTCCGCGTGCTGCTTGAAGTCAACAACGTGCTGATTACCAGTCGCGAACTCCCCGAACTTTTTCCGGGTATCGTTTCTTGCCTCGAGCGCGTGATCCACCACGACTACACCAGCCTCGCGCTGCTGGATCCGGCGACGAAAACACTGAGGATCTATGCATTTTATTTCCCGGCGAACCAGAATATCTTCAAGCCGGACACGATTGTGCCCCTGGAAAACACGCCCGCCGGCCGGGCCATCACCACGGGGCAGCCGTGCATTGCGCGCGGCTCCGAGTTGGACGCCTTCCCCAGTGAAGTCGTGAGAATCCTTCGCGGCGAAGGAGTTCAGGCCGTTTGCTGCGTGCCGCTGATTCACCGCGATAAAACTTTTGGAACATTGAATCTGGCGAGCCGCCGTATCGATACCTTTACTCCGGCGGACGTGGAGTTGCTGCAGCCGGTGGGCGCGCAGATCGCGATTGCCGTGGAAAACGCGCTGGCGTTCAAGGAAATCGACGCGCTGAAGGACAAGCTCGCGGTCGAAAAACTCTATCTGGAAGAGGAAATTCGCAGCGAGTTCAACTTCGAGGAAATTATTGGCGAGAGCCAGGCGCTGAAGCGCGCGCTTGGGCAGGTGGAGCTTGCGGCCCCGGCGGGAACGACGGTTCTTCTCTTGGGCGAAACGGGAACCGGCAAAGAGCTCTTTGCGCGCGCGATTCACAATCTCAGCCCGCGCCGCGACCGCACGTTTGTAAAAATCAATTGCGCGGCGATTCCTTCGGGACTGCTCGAATCGGAGCTTTTCGGACACGAACGTGGCGCGTTTACCGGAGCGATTAATCAAAAAATCGGGCGTTTTGAGTTGGCGGACAAGGGCACGCTTTTTCTCGATGAAGTAGGCGACATCCCGCTGGAGCTGCAGCCCAAATTGCTGCGCGTGCTTCAGGAACAGGAATTCGAGCGGCTGGGGAGCACCCGCACGCAGCGCGGGGACGTTCGCGTGGTTGCCGCAACCAACTTGGATCTGTCTAAACTTGTAGCGCAGCGCCTATTCCGAAACGACTTGTATTACCGGTTGAACGTTTTTCCCATCCAGATCCCCGCGCTCCGCGAGCGCTATGAAGACATTCCGCTTCTCGTGCGCTACTTTGTGCAGAGATTCAGCCGCAGCTTGAATAAAGAGGTCGCCTACATTCCGTCCGATGCGATGGAGGCGCTGGTGCGCTACTCATGGCCGGGCAACGTGCGCGAATTGGAAAATCTGATCGAGCGCGCGGTGCTGCTGTCGCCAGGAAAGGAACTGCGCATCCCGCTCTCTGAATTGAAGAACGGCGTGCCGGTGGCAGCGGAGGAAAACTCCTTCGCCCCGGCGACTTCCTTGGCTGCGCCAATCTCCACGATGGAAGAGGCCGAACGGCAGCACATCCTGCGCGCACTCAAACAAACGGAGTGGCGCATCGCTGGCCCCAAGGGCGCCGCGACACTACTGGGCATGAAGCGCACCACCCTGCAGGCCCGCATGCGCAAACTGGGCATCCGCCGGCCGGTCTAACCTTGAATGGAAGAGGCCTACGGGCAGGCGGCGCCCTGGTCTAGGTCGTGGAGCCTCTTGATGGCAGCTGTGTTGCGCTTTTCGGAGGCCGCCAAGAGTAAGACGCGCGCTTGCTGGCAGTTTTTCGGCACGCCGTTCCCCTTAAGATAAAGTTCCGCAAGTTCAACCGCAGCTTTGCTGTTTCCAGCCTGAACTTCGGTCCACAACTGTGTGGGATTCGTGCCAGACCTTTTGTCAGGTGTTGTCGAAGCGTTCGAGGCCTTTCCCGTCGAAGACTTCTGGGTCTTCCCTGGGGCCGTTTTGGAAGGCTCTCCCCGCACTTCTTTCCAATACGACGCCGGCAAATGAGTCCTGGAAGTAAAGCTCGACGTTGTTCCTTTCGTCGGCAAGGGAACTGGGTTGGGGTCGGAGAAGATTCCCGTAGCGGGGTAGGTTGCCTTGGCTGCTGATGCTGGGGCGGGATCCGCTGCAAGCGGTTGGCTTGCCGCACTGCTTGTGGGCGTCGAAGAACCCGCGAGCGCCGGCTTAATCGTTTCCGCATGCGCGCGCGAATTCCAGAACTTTAGCGCGGGCAACGTCACCAGGGCAGAAATTCCGATTCCGAGAAGAACTCCGCAAACAAGCTGCCGCTTCTTGGCAGAAAGGTGGCGCTGCAGGGGAACCAGTTCGATCAGGGATTCGAGCCCACGGAAAGAGAACGACGAGGAAAACGATGAAGATTTCGAGTCAAATGACGAGGACTTTGCGTCTACCGATGGCATAGAAGCCATGCTTGGCGTGGGCCCGGCTTCCATGGAAAACATCGGGCGTTCCGGAAGGAGCTTTGGGGGCTCGATGGCCAGCGCGGTCGTTCCTAATACAGCAGTCCCTAGCGCAGATGCCGTGGCTCTTAACGGAGCTGCGGGCGCGGGTTTCGGTTCCTCGGCGGTCTTTCCTCCGAAAGAGGAGATCGGTTTGTACGCGCGCGCCTTGGAAACGAACCTTGCGACCCGGTCCAGTCCACGCGACGTTGCCGGGATAGCGAGCCGTTTTGTGCGAAACGGTTCGGGGGCCCCGACCGCGACAAGCTGGGGAGCAAGCGATTCCTCTTCCGGCTCCGGAATCTCTTCTTCCGCAGACTCAATTTCTTCCGGAGGCTCTTCACGGCGCAACCGCGACAGCCATTTCTTGATAAGTTCACGGTTGGACTGGGAAAGCTGCGTGAACTTCAAACCTCCAATGGTCCTGGAGATATCGGTCCACGTCACTTCGCCCATGGCTTCGATGCGGTCCTTCAGGTTGAACGAAAACCAGAAGTACACCGGCAGATTTCGGGGGACAGGCGTAATCGAGCTAAAACTCAGCCCTCCCTCCGAGATGTTCAAAACTTTCCCGACCTCATCCCGTTCAATCTGAATGAAAGCAATATCGTCCGGCACTTTCCGTAAGAATCGGCGGCGGTTTTGATCCATAGGTTTTCCAGGGCACTCTTTGGATTTTTTCGGAGCTATCTTTAGGAGCTGGGCGAGGTTAAAGATGTTCCGAGCTAGCGGCCCGTGGTGGGAGGCAGGCTTCGGCTAGCAAGGCTAGGTATTCTCTCCTTTGATTAGACATTTCGCAACCGAAAAGGGTTTGTTTTGCCAAAGAAGTTTCCTGTGATTCCGGACAAGTCCGGTATCGAATTCTCCCCTGTGGGTTTCTCCTTTTGTTTGCTCTTGAACCCTAAAGCTCCTACTATTTTTTTTCTTCTCATCGCGCCTTTCTTCGCAACTAAAAATTTTCCGTCGGGTTTGTCTTCTAGAAAACTTGAGAATGTCTGCTGGCCGCTGTTATCCTGGGGCCCCTCCTAGCCCATCCCAGCCTTGACACTCCCGCGGCGGAGATAATTATGGATCCCGAGAAGCTTCGCACTGCTCGCGAAAAGATCACGCGCGTTTTCCGCTATCTTGAGGCGCTGAACCAGCACCGCAATCCTCCTAAGCGACTAATCAAGGAACAGCCCTGGCATCTTTGGCTGCATGACCTGCCGGTGCATCCAGCCGTCAGGCAAAGCGCGCCTAAGTCCGGCTCCGGCAGGGGAAAGAGCGCCGATGGGCAAACGGAAGCAGCTGCCAGCGCTACTTTTTCCTTGCGCGTCCAGCGTCCGCAGTTGACGCAGGCTCCGGAACCTCCCAATGAAGTTGTTTCCTGGCTGGAGCCGGGCTGGGACGATCCTTTCAACTTGGCTTGCGTCGTCGAGTCGCGCGAGGAAGCCCAGGGAAATGGCGAAAAACTGACCGTGGAGTTCTCTGCGGTTCCAGCGCGGCTGGCCGCTCTTCGCCGCTGGGCGCCTCAGCGCGACGAATGGGCTCGCAGCGAAAAACCAGCGCGCCAGGCGATGCGCCTCTTTGAGACCTTCTATTCTCTCTACGGCCGCATCGACCGTGAAGCGGAGCGGGTGGAGCTGGTGTTGGGAGACGGCATCCTGAGCTGGCAGCGCCCGGAAGGCGAGATTTTCCACCCGATTGTATTGCAGCGCTTGCAGCTTCAGTTCGATGCTGCGGTTCCCGAATTCACTCTCTCTGAAGCGGAATATCCTGTCGAGCTTTATTCCGCTCTCTTCCAATCGATGGCGGATGTGGACGGCCGCGCCATTGGCCGCTGCCGCGAAGAAATCGAGCAGGGCGGCTTTCATCCTTTATACAACGGCACGACTTCCAATTTTCTGAAGCGCATGGTCGTGCAGCTCTCCCCTCGCGGCGAATTCATCGAAGAAAGCTCCCCACGCGGCGAGCAACCTGACCCCAGCGTCGGCCGCGATCCAGTCATCTTCCTCCGCGCTCGCACGTTGGGTTACGCCGCGGCGATTGAAGGCATCCTTGCGGATGTTCGTACCCGCGGCGACCTGCCGTGGTCTCTCCTTAATATTGTTGGCGAAGAATCGCCCCTCCCCGATGCTGAACCTAGCGACCAGGAAG
Source organism: Candidatus Acidiferrum sp. (assembly GCA_035262505.1). Lineage (GTDB taxonomy): Bacteria > Acidobacteriota > Terriglobia > Acidiferrales > UBA7541 > Acidiferrum. Next base: position 24,594 of record DATFSR010000020.1, read on the forward strand.
CCTCGGATGAGAACCCCGTAACCGAAACCGGCGTCGACGTTTTGCTCAGCAAGCCCGCCAACCCGGAACAGATTCGTATCGCCAAGCAGCTCGAAGAACACGGAGGCGTCCTGGTTCAAGGCCCTCCGGGCACCGGCAAGACGCACACCATCGGAAACCTTATCGGCCATTTGTTGGCGCAGGGCAAGAGCGTTTTGGTCACCAGCCACACGACGAAAGCCCTGCGCATGGTGCGGCACCACATCGTTCCGGAGCTCCGTCCCTTATGCGTTAGCGTGCTCGAAAGCGATTTGGACAGCCGTAAGCAATTAGAAAGCGCCGTCGGCGCGATCGCTGAAAGGCTATCCCGCGCGGACGCGAAAGCGCTGGAGCTCGAAGCCAAAAAACTTGAGGCCCAGCGTCATGATTTGCTGAAGAAATTGGAAGAGCTGCGCGGCCAACTCTCAGAGGCGCGCGCCGACGAATATCGCGAAGTGGCTCTTGCCGGGAAGCACTGGTTGCCCGCCGACGCAGCTCGTAAAGTGGCGCAAGAAAAGGAATTTTACGGCTGGGTCCCCGGTCCGGTGGCCGCTGTCGCGCCCCTGCCCCTGTCTTCGTCGGAGCTGACCGACCTTTACCGCACAAACGTTTCCCTCACCGCTGAAGATGAAGCCGCCCTTTCGGGCGCGCTTCCCGAAATGCACGATCTTCCACGGCCGGAAGACTTCGATTCTTCGGTCGGCGAGCGCAACCGTCTCCGCATGGAAGATTTGGATTTTCGCTCCGACCTCTGGCAATCAGGCGCTCCCCTGGGAGCAACCGACGAATTTGAAGCGCTCATCGCGAACTTGACGCAAGCGGTCGAGCCGCTCTCGGGCAACGACAAGTGGAAACTCGCAGCGGTCTATGCAGGGAAATACGGCGGCATACATCGCCAGCCGTGGGAGCAGTTGGTTACCCTCGTTCATAAAGCTCACGAGGAAGCGGCCAACGCGCAAGAGACTCTGGTGAAATATGGTCCGCAGCTTCCCGAAGCCGCGGATTCGGAAGAATTGCAGCGCATCGCCACGGAAATTGTGGGGCACCTGGAACAGGGAGGAAAACTTGGCTCCTTCGCGCTGCTCACGCACAAAGCCTGGAACCAATTCGTCGACACCACAAAGGTGAACCGCTCGCACCCACGGACGCTCGAGCACTTCCGCGCGCTTCACACACTAGCGCAGCTTCAAAATCTTCGCCGGCAACTCTCGGCGCGCTGGGACCGCCAGATGGCTCCGCTGGGAGCTCCACCATCCTCGCAAATGGGCGAAGAGGTGGAAAAAACGCTCATGCAGTACTGCGACGCCATCGAAGATTGCCTGAACTGGCACGAATCCACCTGGCTTCCCCTCCAGCAACAGCTCATAGACCTTGGGTTTCGGTGGGAGAAATTTCTTGCCGAACAGCCCGCGGTCCTTGGTGCTGAAGGCGAACTGCTGCGTCTAGGCAAAGCCGTTTCGGACGCGCTGCTGCCGATTCTCCACTCGCGCTACCAAAAACTTCGTCTGCAGCAACTCGAAGAAGAATTCCGCGAGCTGAAAAGCCGGCACAAACTTGCCTCACGCAACTCCCGCGCCGCCAAGATTTTGGTTCATTTGCAGAGGTCCATCCACGAAGAGGATTGCGCCGCCTACCGCGAAGCCTACGATCAGCTTCTGGAATTGAAGAGCCGCCAGGCGGACCTCGATCTTCGCCGAGCGCTGCTCAGCAAATTGGAAAGCGCCGCGCCGGCCTGGGCCACTGCGATTCGCAGTCGCAAGGACGTTCATGGCAAAGGCGAACCCCCTCGCGACCCTGCAGCCGCATGGATTTGGCGCCAGCTCAATGACGAGCTCGATCGCCGGGCCGAGGCATCGCTCGAAGTGCTGCAATCAAAGATCGAAAAACTCCGCGAAAGCCTCCGCCGTGTGACGGTCGACTTGATTGACCGCCGCGCGTGGTCTTGGCAAGCTCGCCGCACCTCTCCTCATCAACGGCAGGCGCTCGTCGGCTGGCTGGACACCATCCGCCGGATTGGCAAGGGCCACGGCGTTCGCGTCGGATTGCTGCGCGCCGAGGCGGCTCGAAAAATGTCCGAGTGCCGCAGCGCCGTTCCCGTGTGGGTCATGCCGCTCTCGCGCGTCGTTGAAAATTTCGATCCGCGAAACACTCGCTTCGACGTCGTCATCATTGACGAAGCTAGCCAGAGCGACGTGATGGCGCTCGTCGCACTCTATCTCGGCAAGACCGTCTTGGTCGTCGGAGACCACGAACAAGTCAGCCCGTCCGCCGTTGGCCAGGATCTCGGAATCATCCAAAATCTCATTTTCCAGTACTTGCCGGGCATTCCGAACTCCGATCTCTACGACGGCCAGATTTCCATCTACGACCTCGCGCGGCAATCCTTCGGCGGCACCACTTGCCTCGTCGAACATTTCCGCTGCGTCCCGGAAATCATTCAGTTCAGCAATATGATTTCTTATGATTGGCGCATCAAGCCGCTCCGCGACGCCAGCCGCGTGCATCTGCTGCCGCACACGGTTGCGTATCGTGTTTCTGGCTCGAGCCGCGACGGGAAGGTCAATCGCCAGGAAGCGATGTCCACTGCCGCGCTGATTGCTTCCGCGATTGAGCAGCCCGAGTATCAGCACAACGGAGCAGGCCAGCCCCTCAGCTTCGGCGTCGTCTCTCTCGTCGGCGACGAGCAGGCGCTCGAAATCGACAATCTCTTGCGCGCTCACATTTCTCCCGATCGCTACGAATTCCACCGCCTGCTCTGCGGAAACGCCGCGCAATTCCAGGGCGACGAGCGCGACGTCATCTTTATCTCCTTGGTGGACACCGCGCAGCGCGGTCCGCTGTCCATGCGCGACCAGGAACTTTTCAAGCAGCGCTTCAACGTTGCCGCTAGCCGCGCGCGCGACCAGATGTGGGTCGTCCATTCGCTCAACGCGAGCAACGATTTGAAAGCCGAAGACCTTCGCCGCCTGCTCATCGAGCACGCTCAGGATCCCGCTCGCTTGATGCGTGCCCTGGACGAAAAGGAAAAGCGCAGCCAGTCTTCCTTTGAGCGCGAAGTCATGAAGCACCTGGAAACGGCGGGGTATAACGTAGCCTCGCAATGGAAAGTCGGCTCCTTCCGCATTGATCTGGTGGTCGAAGGCAACGGCAAGCGCCTGGCCATCGAGTGCGACGGCGACCGCTACCATCCGCTCGAACGCTTACAAGAAGACATGGACCGCCAGTCCATTCTCGAACGCATGGGCTGGATCTTCACGCGCCTCCGCGGCACGGAGTTTTTCCGCGACCCCAAGCGCACCATGAGGCCGCTCATCGAGAAATTGCAATCGCTGGAGATTTCTCCGGTCAACGCGAAGCCTCGCTCCTCGCGCAAGAGCGCTCCGCCGGCAGCTGCGCTGCCGCAAAGCCCGTCGCAAAGATTAATCGAACGCGTCAGCGCCCGCGCGGAGGAGCTTGTTCGGTCCTGGGCTTCGCCGCAGGAAGCCGCATCCTCGGGGCGCCGCGAGTCGCGCCAGCCCCTGCAAAGAGACTATGCAACGAAATGATGGCCTTTGTTTCCACGTTAACTGAACGTTTATAAACGTTCCTATTTTCCACTTTGTTTTTCTTCGAGGGTAGGTTACATTCAGCCTGCCCTGCCCGCCTTGAGGTGTTCATGAAACTCTTCCTGGGTGTGCCCGTTCTGGCTGTTGCTGTCTATTTTCTCGCACCGTCAGCTTCTGAAGCGCCCGCCGGTTTCGACAACAAGACCAACGGAATGGTGGACGACGCCACGCACGCCGTGGACCAAGGCAAGTTCGATGAGATCGAACAGATTTCCGATGGCCTCGGTCCGCTTTACAACGCGCAGTCCTGCCGCGAGTGCCATCAGAACCCAGCCTCGGGCGGCGCGAGTCAGGTGTCGGAATTACGCGTCGGCCATCGGAGTCCCGACGGCAAGTTTGAAAATCCGGATATTCCCATCAACCATGGTTCGGAAACCATCAAAGGGCGCTCTCTCATCAACGACCGCGCCATTTGCCCCAACGCGGCATTTCCCGCGGCAGAAATTCAGGAACACGTTCCGGATTCCGAACACCTTCGCACCTTCCGCATTTCTGTAAATCTCTTGGGTGATGGTTTTGTGGAAGCGGTGCCGGACCAAGCGTTTGTGGATCTCGCGAAAGATCAATGCAACAAAAGCCATCATAAGATTTGCGGCCAGGTCCTTTACGTTCCCGTCGTCGAGGCGCCCGGCCAGACGGCCGTCGGCAAGTTCGGCTGGAAAAACCAACAAGCGAGCTTACTTTCCTTTGCGGGCGACGCTTACCTCAATGAAATGGGAATCACAAGCCGACTCCAGCCCGACGAAGTCACCAATATTTGCAACACCGTCCCTGAGCCCAACGACAAGCCCGGCTCCGACGGCCTTTCGGATATTGATCACTTCGCCCGTTTCGTTCGCGCAACCAAAGCGCCCCCGCGCGACGTTCAGCTTGCTGGCACGCCAAAGGCCAAACAAGGCGCCGAACTCTTCGCAAAAATCGGCTGCGCGGAATGCCACGTGGAAACGATGACCACCGCTTCCTCCGGCACCAAGATCAACGGCGGCTCTTTGACCATTTCCGACGCGATCGCGAACAAACAGTTTCATCCGTACGGCGATTTTCTTCTACACGACGTGGGCACGGGAGACGGAATCGTCCAGTCCATGACCGAGCATTACGGCAAGAAGATGTACTCGATCACCTGGAAGAATCTTTCGTCTAAGGAATTCGACAGCAGCGCCAACAAAATCCGTACCGCGCCGCTATGGGGCGTGCGGATGCGCTCTCGCTTGATGCATGATGGCGCCTCGCTCACGTTTTCCGACGCCATCCGCCGTCATCGCGGCGAAGCTGCGCACGTCACCGAGCAGTTTGAGAGGCTCAAGTCCGGCGAGAAAGACGCGCTCTTCGAATTTTTGCGGTCACTCTAAAATTCCCCGCATTCTGCTAAGGTTTGTTCCCCGGCGCCAACTTTGGCTGTGAATGGGAAGGCGCCTGACTTTTGAGCTCGCCTTCCTCTCTTGCTCGGACTTCAATTTCCACCGGCATGTGGCTGAGCTTCTCATAGGTATGCTCGCGCCGCCGTAAAGGCCACCAGTCGTAAAGGTAAATTTGCATCGGTCGCCACATGGCGACCCATCCCACAATCGTAAGGCCTTCCCGCGTGACGACTGCCCAGGCGCCGTTCTGATATCCCAGCACTACTTTGCTAAGCACCAAACACACGGACAGGAATATCAGCCCGATGGCGAGGCTGGCCCGTCCTTGGGCCAGCAATCGCTTGAACTCCAGATTCGTAATCTCGGCGCGGTGCGCAAAATAGTTGTGCACCGCCGCTTTGACCAGGTCCTTTGGGTTCTCCGGAGACAAATGCTCTAGGTAGATGTGCAATCGCACGGGGTCCTCTGCTCGAAATTCCTGGGCCCAGCTGACGATGAACTCTTCTGCGTCCTGGTCGAGATCCTTCTCAAGGAACGGGGAAGGATCCATCGAATTGAAAAGTTGTGCTAACTCGTGGAGTTTCAATCGAATATAGTGCGGGTGTCCCCGCTCAGTAACCTTGGCTCTTGGCCGAGAAAAGCGCATCTTTAATCCCCGTAATTCTCCGGGCTTCACAAATTTGGCATGAATCCCTAGCTCGGCGCAATTTTGCCGTGGTCCTTTTGGGGGCCTTGCGGGGATCTTGCCCTTTGGGCCAGTATAATTGTTTGCGCAAGGCCCCTTGCGTCGCCTCTTCTACCTGCTTTTTTCCTTGCTAGCCTGTAGATACGAAACGACATACCTGCGCCCGCTGGAGTCTTGAAGAGTTTCCACAAGGGCCAAGATGTCGCCTGAACCCGCCGGAGCCGTTTGCTCGCGATAAAGGAGGCTCGGCGCGTGGGTTCGCCCGGTTTGGGCGAAAGGGGAATAACGTGAAAATCGCACCAGCTCTTCTCGCGATTACTGGGGTCCTCGGCGGGTTCGGCGCGCCGTCGATCGTGCAGGGGCAGACGCTGTCGAGCTCTCCGGCAGCTCCGGCTAAGAGTGTCTCCCGTACCACGAAGGCCGTAAATTACCGCCGCGGCGGACCGGTCCCTAAAATCGATTTTCAGGGCACGGACTTGATGCAGCAAGCCACCGGCGAAGCGCAGGTTCGAAACAAGGGCAACCGCGTCGAGATCGAAGCGAAATTCCTTGGCCTTGATGAAGCCACAAAATTTGGCCTCGAGTACCTCACCTACGTTTTGTGGGCCGTTTCGCCGGAAGGCCGCGCCGTGAACCTCGGTGAAGTCGTGCTCAAGGGCGGTGCGGGCGAAGTCAAAGCCATCACCGACATGCAGACCTTCGGCATGATCGTTACCGCCGAGCCGTATTTTGCAGTCACACAGCCTGGCAACACCGTGGTCCTCGAAAACATGATTCCCGCCATGGCCAAGGTGGAGAACATCAGTGCCAGCTACGAGTTGGTGGGCCGCGGCGCGTATTCCTCTTCCAACACCAGAATTGAGAACGCCATCTTCGGCATTGATCGCAAGACGCCACTCGAGCTCTTCGAAGCGCGCAATTCGGTCCGCATCGCTCACATTGCTCTCGCTGATAAATATGCGGCACCGACGCTAGCCAAGGCCGAACAACAGCTTCGTGCCGCGGAAGAAGCCTATGGGCGCAAGAGCGACAAAAAGGCAGTCGAGGCTGCCGCGCGCGAAGTCGTGATTACCGCGGAAGAAGCGCGGGTGATGGCCGTAAAGCAAAAGGCCGAGGAAGACGCACAGGCCAAGATTGCTGCGGACAAGAGAGCGGCCGAAGATCGCGAAGCCAAAGCTCGTGCCGATGCCGCCGCCGAAGCGCAGCGCCGTTTGGAAGCCGAGCAGGCTCGCAAGCAAGCTGAAGCCGCTCAAGCCGAAGCTTTGCGCATGAAGCAGGAAGCCGAGAAAGCCGCTGCGGAAGCGGCGCGCCAGAAGCAGGAAGCCGATCAGGCTCGCGCTGCTGCGTTAGCCCAACAGCAAGCGGCTGAAGCCGAAGCGCAGAAGGCTGCAAACGAAAGAGCCGCCGCTCAAGCCGCCGCCGAACAAGCTGCCCGCGACAAAGCTGCTGCACAGGCCGATGCCGAAAAGGCACGTCAAGCCGCGGCGCAAGCCGAAGCGGAAAAAGCCCAGCTCCGGCAGCAACTTCTCGCGCAACTGAATTCCATCCTGCAAACTCGCGACTCCGCTCGCGGCCTCATCGTGAACATGTCCGACGTGCTCTTTGATACCGGCAGCTACACGCTGAAGCCTGGCGCCCGTGAAAAGCTCGCGAAAATCTCCGGCATTTTGCTGGCTCATCCGGGCTTGACCATGCAGATTGAAGGTCACACGGACAGCGTCGGGGGCGACGAATTCAATCAGCAGCTCTCCGAGCGCCGCGCCGATTCCGTGCGCGACTTTCTCGCGCAAAACGGCGTACCTGCTTCTTCCATCACCGCGCGCGGCTTCGGCAAGACGCAGCCCGTCGCTTCGAATGACACTGCCGACGGCCGTCAGCGCAACCGCCGCGTCGAACTCGTGGTCAACGGCGACGCCATCGGCGGCACTGCAAACGCCTCCGCGTCAAACGGCTCGCAGCAGTAGCTTCGCCCAACTGGATAGGCGGTTTGATTCTTTCGGCGCTGCTGGCTGCAGCGGCAACGCAATTCATGCTCTTACACACCGAGTTCACACGCCTGATGACAGGTGATTTCTCAGTAATGAGTTTTGAGAGCGGGCGCAGAGTGTTGTTTTTTCTACGTATCTCTCCAACGGTTCTTTTCGTAGCAGTTTTTGTCGGCCTTCTTGCTAAGGAGTCTGCTGTGCCTGCAGCTGCCGTGGCTGTCCTCCCCGTTTCTCTCGTCTCTTCAGGAACTAGACTCGCGGGGACCTGGAGAATGCTCATGCTTGTCCTTTGCACGGTTCTGCTGACGCTTCTCTGTCAGCGTTTACGTCGGCGGTTATGGCCAATCGAAGCGCACTAACTCGCAGTACCAAGGGCTCCCGTCCCGATCCGCAAACCTGGCTGCAGAACCGTCGGCCCTCTGTGAACGCCGCCGATTGTTCGCTGGACTGGGACCTCCCTTTTGTGTAACAGTCCAGCAGGGGATGGCGCATGCGGACTCTCGCTCAGAACTTGCGTTTCGCGCTTCGAGGGCTGAAGAGGAGTCCCGGGTTCACAGCAGTAGCAGTCCTTACACTGGCCTTGGGCATTGGCGCAAACAGCGCCATGTTCAGCATCATCAACGCGGTTTTGCTTCGCCCACTTCCCTACCGCGACCCGCAGAATTTGGTTCTGCTTTCAGAGAGTTGGCCGCAGTTCCCCCGATTGTCTTTGTCCTACCTGAATTACAAAGATTGGCGAGACCAGAGCCACTCGTTTGAATCGGTGGGAGCAGTGCGGAACTTTGTCGTGACCATGACGGGAATCGAAGAGGCCGAACGCCTTCCCGCGCAAAATGTTACCGTCAGCCTTTTTGATCTGTTGGGAGTGCGGCCGCAGTTAGGCCGTCGGTTCGACGCTACCGAGGACAAGCCTGGCGCGCCGCCCGTAGTCCTCATCAGCCACACTCTCTGGCAGCGGCGTTTTTCTTCTTCCCATGCTGTGCTCGGGAGCTCCCTCACGCTCGACAATCAGAGTTATTCGATAATCGGTGTCATGCCGCCTGGCTTTGAAGTTCTTCAGCAAGCGGCAGATGTAATCCTGCCCCTCGAGCCTTGGGCCAGCACACTGCCCGACGACCGCAGCTGGCATCCCGGAATTCTGCCGATAGCGCGTTTGAAACCCGGTGTAACCCTCGAGCAAGCGCGATCCGACATTGCCATAATCGCGGCGCGCCTCGCAAAGGAATATCCGGAGTACGACAGCAAAGTCACATCGCTAGTTGACCGAATGCAGGATCAAATTGTGCAGAATGCTCGCCCTGTCTTGTTAATTTTGGTCGCGGCAGTGGGGGCCGTTCTTCTAATCGCTTGTGTGAACGTGGCGAATATCTTGCTCGTCCGCGCCACAGGGCGGCGGCGCGAGATCGCGGTGCGCGCCGCGCTGGGTGCGCGGCCGTCCGACACGATTGGCCAACTGCTGACAGAAAGCGTTCTTCTCTCGGTCCTCGGGGGAGCCTTGGGACTTCTGCTCGCGTGGGCTTCTTTGCCTGTATTGTTGCGCCTTGCCGGGAGCAGCCTTCCTCGCAGCAACGGCGTCTCTGTGGATGCCTATGTTCTCGCGGCGACGGCTCTGATTGCGCTTCTTGCTGGCGTCATCTTCGGGCTAGTTCCGGCATGGCAAGCGTGGCGGGTGGATCTTCGCGAAACGCTCGGCGAAGCCAGCCGGGGAGGCTCGTCGCGATCCGTCTTGCGCGCGCGCGAGGCGCTGGTTGTTTCCGAGATTGCTCTGGCCATGGTCTTGCTCGCAGGCGCCGGCTTGTTGCTGAGAAGTTTTGAACGCCTCTCCCGAGTCTCCCCGGGTTTTTCTGCCGACCACATCCTGGTCGCAAATATCGTGCGTTCGCCCAGCGCGTATCGCGACCCCAACGTTCGTTTAGGCTTCTTCGACCGCCTCTTTGAGCAAGTCTCGGCTCTTCCCGGTGTTCGTTCCGCCGGGGGCGTCTCTTTCTTGCCGGTGACCGGCACCGGGTCCGCCCTCCACTTTAATATTCAGGGCCGTCCGCCCGGGTCTCCCCAGGAATACACCATCTCGAGTTATCGCGTCGTAAGCGCGGGCTATTTTAAAACTCTGGGAGTGCGATTGCTGTCTGGCCGGTGGCTGGAAGATCGTGACCGGGAACAGGCCCCGGATGTGGTGTTGGTCAACTCCTCGTTCGTCAAAACCTATTTTCCAAACCAATCGCCTCTTGGCCAACACATCCAACTAGGGGCTATTCCCGATTCCAACGTTCCTTGGATGGAGGTGGTCGGCGTCGTTAGCGATGTGAAGCAGTCTCTGGCCAGCGAATCTTCGACGGAGATGTATGTCCCTTATCGCCAGGCTGACAGGGTACTCCCTGTTTTTGCCATGTCGCTGGTAGTGCGAACGGTTGGCGACCCTCTGGTACAGGCAGGCGCAATCCGCGATATCGCGCATGGCCTCGACCCGAATCAGCCAATCACCGGAATTCGCACGATGGAGCAGAACATCTCTCAATCGGTGTCCGAACCGCGATTCCGTACGATTCTGTTGGCCATCTTCGCTGCCATTGCGTTGGCGCTCGCTGCTGTGGGCATCTTCGGTGTGATGGCCTACTCCGTCGTGCAGCGCACCCGCGAACTGGGAGTCCGCATTTCCTTGGGGGCTTCGCGAGGGCTGATTTTCCAGTTGGTTTTGAACCGCGGCCTGCGTCTTACGCTGTTGGGTTTGGCAATCGGGCTGGCAGCGACACTTGCGCTAACGCGATACCTGTCGAGTCTTTTGTTCAACGTTCCTTCCTACGATCCTTTGACACTGGTCTGCGTAACCGCGGGTTTGTTGGTTGTTGCGCTCATTGCCTGCTACCTTCCAGCCTGGCGCGCCACGCTAGTCGATCCGATTGTCGCTTTGCGTCAAGAGTAGGGCCGCCAACATTAATTTGTTTCGTGTGTCCTCTTTGGACTGACACCTTTCCTTCGGGTGGTGCATGCTGTATACCTAATGTTCCCTTCGCCCGGAGGAAACGCGTGAGCAGAAGCAGACCCCTTCTTTTCGAGTTGCCTCTCCTTTTTGGAAGCCTGTTGAGCCTATCACTTGGAATAAACGTACGCGCTCAAGAGCGCGAAGAGCCTGGCAAGCCCATTGGCAAAGTTTCCGTCGTCGGAAACCTGATTTTAATGGAGCTAGACGAAGGTGCGCTCGGCCGCCAAAACTTGTTTGATCTGGGCGGAGACCGTCTTCGCTTCACGCCTTCCCGCGAAGGCTATCGCGTCGAAAACTTGCCGCTCCAGTGGGACGCGGACTTCGGCGAGAAAATTACCGATCCCCACGTCGCGCTGCACAACTTTCCTTTTCCTTTTTCCCGGAAGAATTGGGATGCGTTCACGGTTGGCGTTACGGGCTCGATTCGTTTCGGCGAGCCCGACAATACGCAAAGCTTTGGCTTCGGCGGTGGGCCGCCACGGGATCAAGGTGGCGTTTCGATTGGTCGCTTTGATCCGCTGAGTGAAGCTGCGGGAAATTTCGTCAACACCGTTCCGGCGATCTGTGTCTTTTTCAAGCCCCGCATGTCGGGCGACCGCTACGTAAAGGAGCTAGCGGATCGCGTGGTAGTGACGTGGGACGTGACGGAACCGTACGGCAACATCCAGGACTTCACTTGGACGAAAACGATCAATCGGTTCCAGGCGGTGTTGCACAAAGATGGTGTGATCGAGTTCTCTTACCAGCAGCTCGCGGCAAAGGACGCCATCATCGGCCTCTACCCGCTGGTTTCGGCTGAAACGGAAAAGCCGCTCACCTCTCTTTCCGCCGCGAAGCATTCTTCCGCACAAGCGCATCTCGACATCCAAAAGCTAAAGCTTTCGGTTGTGGGTGGTCTATTGCTGAGGGTCGAGTTTGAAACGGCAGGTCCGGTGTTGCCCGCGGGAGATCCCGGCGTCGCAGGCATTGGCTATCGCATCAATTTTTACTCACGCGCGCCTGACTCGTCCGGCGCTTCCGTCCATGTTGACGCGGTCTGGACGATTCGCGGCTTCGCGCCGCGCAATCGCGCAAACGGCGGCGCGACTCGATACCTTGCATTCGGTGAAGGCGTCTCGCGTGCAGTGAAAACAACCGGCAACACGATTTCCGTTCAAGGAATCTTGCCGCCGGCGCTCCGCGCCGCGAAACAAATCTACGTTTCCGCCGATGCTTCTGCCTCTGGCTCGGAAGAGCCGGTAGCCCAGATCTCTGCGAAACCCGTAACACTCGGCGGCCTGCACAATCCGGAAGCGCACCTTTCCGCTCTCAAGTCACAAGACGGGCCGTTCCCGCTGGTCTACGAGTCCTTCCACTACTTCACACTGCCGAATCCCCGCGATTTGAGTTGCACGGTGATCAAAAGCCTCGGCGACAAGTTCGATTTTCTTCCTTACTACTCCGACTTTCGCGTGGACAATCAGGAAGCAGGCACTCCCAGCAACGGGCCACTCGGAGCCGTTGGAGGCGCCGTCACTGGAATCGGCGCGACCCAGCGCGGCCTGGAGTCCTACTGCACGCTGGGCCGTTTCCAATGGGGTTTCGTTCAACCGGTATACGTCGGCTCGAATCAGATGCAGGAGCGTCCGCCCGCCGACGCGCCAGTGGGTTCAGACCGCGACATCACGTTCTACCAGCAACAGCTCGCCGAAATTTCGCCAGACGGCAAGATGCCGCCCTACCTGTACGCCATGTCGCAAATCGCACACGAAATGGGCCATCGCTGGGGCGCGTTCGTTTCGGCAAAAGTAGGCGAGGAAACCATTCCGCTCGGTCCCGTCCACTGGGCGAGGGGATTGCAGGCGCGCGTGGCGTTTCCCTACCGGCGGCCCACTGAAGCGTCCATTATGGGAGGTGGCGTCTGGCAGGACAACTTTGACGGCACGTACACGCAGCTTGACGACGACTACTACGTGCCGGCCACCGGATGGTCGTACCTCGACCTCTATTTAATGGGTTTGCTTTCTGCTGCGGAAGTACCTGACTTTTTTATTCTGCGCAATCTCACCCCAGCTGGCAAAGACGCGAATGGACATCCCATTTTCAAAGCAGACCGCACCAAAGTGACGATTCAGGACGTGATGGCCGCGGAAGGCCCGCGCTTGCCGGCCGTTGACAAATCGCAACGCGAGTTCAATACCGGGATCGTGATAATCGTTCAGCACGGCGAAAAACCAAGCCCCGAGCTGATCGAACATGCCGAAGCGATTCGTAAACAGTGGATGGACTATTTCTCAATAACCACTGGCCACCGCGCCTCCATGACGGCCAACCCCCGCTAAACCGCGGTTCATCTATTTTTCCTTTTCCAGTTCGACCACCATCACTTCAACCGGCTGATCGCCGGTGTTCACGTCCGCGTGCCGGCTGTCCGGAGGATTTGCCGGCAGCCAGTACGCTTTTCCCGTTTCCCAGACATGCCGTTCTCTCGTGCCGCTCTCATCGACAATCTCTACGGTTCCTCCTTTGAGCGCAACGATGACTCGCGGATGATCGTGACGGTGCATGGTGAGGGGTTGCTTCGGCAAGATGACCGACTTCCACACCTTGACGTCTTCATTCTCGAGCTGAGGAACCCGTTGTGTCTGAGTTTTGTCTTGCTGGGCTCGCATCCAGCCGGCAAAACCTGACAAGAGAATAATTCCAGTCGCAACCGCAGCGCGCACCAAGCCTTTTCTCATAATGGCCTCCGGTGGCGCAGTATACCAACGCGAGCCAAGTAGACGAAAATTCCGTGTGGCACCTTCTAGACAGGCATCGAGGTCAGACGAGGTCGTCGATGGTAGGGCGCGTTGCGCCTTTCCAGTTGGCGTCAAATTGTTTGCGGACGAAGCCCGCGTCGTAGGGTTTTTCCTGCGCCTTCAGCGCTTGCTCAAGGCCGAAAAGCGAGCGCGGGTTGCGCGGATGAGTTGCCAGGTCCGCGCGGAAGGCCTCTTCGGCGCCGGCGTAGTCGCCGATTTTCAGCAGCACCGCACCGAGATTTTCGCGCACGGGATAAAACCAGTCCTCCGGCTCGTCGTACTTCAAGCGGTCTTGCGCCGCAACTGCCGCGCGCAACTGATTCACAGTGGCGTCCATGTCATTTTTAGCGAGTGAAATTTTTGCGCCCAGCACGTTTTCCGCGATTTTCAGGATGTCTTTGGTCTTGTTGTTGATGGGCATCTGAAAAATCGCGTCAGGCGAAGTTGCTTCTTCTGCTGCCGCCACGGTTTTGTGCTCGGCTTCGGCTCCGTCCAAGTCTCCTGTGCCCGCAAGCGCCAGGCCGTGCGCAAAATGCCAGAACATGTTGGCGGTCTGCATCGACGCGTCCGGCTGCTGCATTTTCAAAATTTCATTCCACTTATGAAAGCGCACTTCCACAGCCATCGGCACGGTCATGAAGCCGCCGAGCGCCGGCATATCTTTCACATGCGGGCCGACGTTGGCCGCCAGCAACTGTGCGCCGCGCCGCGCCTCTGCATAATTTCCGTTCATCGCCGCGGCCATGGCGATGAAGTGCAGATTGTGACTGTAGTACATCATCGAGTAAATGCCGGGAGCCGCGCCACCCTTGATGTACGCCTGATCTGCCAGCGCCGCTTTCTGATTCGTTTTCAGCGCCGCTTCGTAATCGCCGGTGCGAATGTAAATGTGCGCGGGCATGTGCACAATGTGTCCCGCGGCGGGCGCAAGCTCGGCCAAGCGGTTCGCGCCAGCCAGCGCGCGCTCCGGCGAATTGGAAGCCTCGACCGCATGAATGTAGTAGTGAATCGCGCCCATGTGATTGGGCTCGCGGCGAATCACCGACTCGAGCGTCGAGACAATTTCGTCCGTGCCTTCTTCCGGCGTGCCGTCCACGTGCCAGAGTCCCCATGGATGTAGGTTCATTCCAGCTTCGGCGAACAGCGTGGCGGCGTCCAGATCGTCCGGGAAGTGTTTCGCCACGTTGCGCATCGCGTCGCGATACTGCTCCGCCGCAGCGCGCCGGTCCGCGCTCGTGTCAGCAGGAAAGCGCTTGGCCAGCGCTTCAATGTACGCCTTATCGCTTTCGGAAGCGTCGCCTGCGAGCGACTGCGCCTTCTCGATGGCCGCGTGGGCCTGCTTGAAGCGGTCTTCGCTCGCAGGATCGTTGTAATTCGGCCCGACCGCTTCCGCCAGGCCCCAAAACGCCATCGCCAGCTTGGGATCAAGTTCGCCCGCGCGCTGGAACGACCGCGCCGCTTCATCGTGGTTGAACGCGTAAATCTGCCGCAGCCCCTGGTCGAAGAACGCCTGCGCTTGAACGTTCTTCGTCGAAACCGGGTGATGCCAATTGCCGTAGCCGGTCATCAGCGCAGCGGCGGGTTTCGCTTTGGCCGCAGCAGCGTGGTCCGCATGCTCCTGCGCGAAAGCGACCCCGGACAGAGGAGGAGTCGCAAGGTACAGAGCCAGGGTGACGCACAACAGGGTCAGAATGCGTCGATGCATGAGATGCCTCCGAGAAACTATGAAGTCGGTGAAAATCCGGTGGCGGGATTGTAGCATTCCCTGAGTGCTGTTTTGTAGAGGCCGGGGTTTAGCCCGTCAAGAAGGACGTCACGATCCAGTGGCGCTTTGCGCCGCCTTGAAAATCGCGAAAACCGCGCCCTGCGGGTCCGCGATGACGGAAACGCGCCCGACATGTTCAAAATCCGTCGGCGGCATATAGAGCTTAGCACCAAGGTTTTTGGCCTCTGCGGCGGTGGCGTCGCAATCGGAAACGGTGAAATAGGCCAGCCAATGCGCGGGCGCGCCGGCGTTCTGAGGCGCACCGGGCGGAAGCCCGCCAATAAACTCCTCGCCGTTCTTGATGTGCCAGTAGTTGTGCTCGGCGGCTTCGTCTTCTTTCATGATCTGCCAGCCAAAAAGTCCGGAGTAGAATTCCGCCGCGCGCTCCCGATCACGAGTGTTCAAGTCCGCCCAGCAATAGGTGCCGTGAGAAGCGCTGATGCCGATGCCCGTGTTCTTCCCGGGCTGCCAGAGGCAGAAGATCGCGCCCGTGGGGTCCTCGACCACGGCCGTGCGGCCAGCATCGAAAACATCGAACGGCAGAGCCAGCACCGTGCCACCCAATTCCGCAGCGCGGGCAGCGGAAGCGTCCGCGCTCTGGACGGCAACGTACAAACTCCAGTGCGGCGGCACTCCCTGCGAGAGCTGCTCGGGGCGCAGCGTGCAGCCCGCCGCGGCATCGCGCCCTCCCAGCTGAAAAATGGTGTAGAAATCGCCCGGTCCCATGGGCATGTTGTTGGCCGACCAGCCAAAAATCTTGGAATAGAACTGGATGGCCGCGTTTTGGTCGGTGGTGGCGAGTTTCGCCCAGCAAAACGCCCCCGGCGCGTGTTTTTCAATGCTGGTCATCGTGCGCAGAGCCTACTCTCGGGAATGGAACTAAGCAAGCGTGTCTGCACCTCGGAGGAATCCTGCGGGAAGACTTCATGAAGCCGCTGGGGCTGTCGCTAGACAAGCTGGCGCTGGAGCCGCGTGTGCCCTCGACGTGAATTGAAGAAATCGTGCACCAGCGCGGCGCATTACGGCGGAGACGGCGCTGCGGCCGGCGCGGTACAGCTCAGGGAAGCGAAGAACTTGTTACCTGACCGAGGCGAGACCGGTGCGCGCGTCGCCCCGGTCAGAGTCAGAGCAGCACAAGCCCACGGCGGATGCCAATCGCGACGGCTTCGGTGCGAGTTGCCGCGCCCAGCTTTCCCAGAATGGATGCAACGTGAAACTTCACGGTGTGCTCGGAGATGGCGAGCTTCGCACCAATCTCCTTGTTGCCCAGTCCGCTCGCAAGCATTTGCAAAACTTCGCTTTCGCGCTGAGTCAGCGGCTCGGCAAGTTCTCCGAGCTCGCCCGAGCGAGCGGGCGCCGGTGCGAATCCATTAGCCGTGACTTGCGCCGCAACCTGCGCAGGATGCAGCACGAGCAGGCCGCTTGCGGCCGCTTGCAGCGCGGCCACGAGTTGCTCGGGCGAGACGTCGTTGGGCAAGACGGCACGAACGCCTTCGCGCAGCCCGGCCGAAGAAGCGGCGAGTGCCGCAGGCTCTACAAGAACGACGACGCTGAAGTCGGACGCCAGCCCCGAAGCGCCGAGCGAGCCGAGAAATGCCGCGACGGGCTCGCCGGTTGCGTCAACAAGGATGGTCTCCGCTGCCCCGTCATCCAGGCGACGGGCAAGTTCGTCCAGATTCGCAACGCTTCCAGCGATTTCGATCTGCCTCGCGGCAAGCAGAGTTTCCAAGCCGGACCGCGCCAGCGGCGAAGCCGCAACAATGAAAACGGAGATCACGCCGCGACGGAACTCCTTGCCGGCAGCGGATTCCCCAGCTGCACGGTGACGCGGCGAATCCGCTGATAATCGCCGCGGAGAAACTCGAGCCGCAAAACGCGCGGTCCATTTCCCTGAAGCGCCCGCGCCAGGTCTTCGAGCGAGGCGAACCGTTTTTCTTCCGTGCCCAGCAGAATGTCGCCGGACAGAAGCGAAGCCAGCGCCGCTGGGCTTTCCGGCTCGACTTCGAGAACGACAAGGCCAAAAGCTTTGCCCCGACCAGCCGGTTGTGGGATGGCGGCAGGGTGCAGCGTGACGCCGAGCCGACCATCGTTCGGAGTTGCAAAAAGAAAATCGCGCACCGCGTTGCTGGGAATCGCCAGCGCCAATCGGCCCGCAACCATGGTGTTTATGCCGACCACGCGGCCATGCGCGTCAGCCAGCGGCCCGCCCGAGTTTCCCGGGGCGAGACGCACTTCGGCTTGTACCCAGGACTGCGAGCCCAAGCCGCGCAGCGGGCCGACGCCATGAATCACGCCAGTGGCCAGCGCCCCGACAAAGCCCATGGGATTGCCAATGGCAATCGCGAGTTCGCCAGGACGTAATTGCGAAGAATCTGCAGCAGTGGCTGCGGGCAAATCCCTCGCGTTGATGCGCAATTGAGCGAGATCGCGCAGCGCATCGCGTGAATAAACGCTGGCCTCGAATTCCCGGCCGTCCCACAGCTGCACCGTGGGCCGCGTACTGCGCACGACGTGCGCGTTCGTTACCAGCCTGCCGTTACTCGACCAGATCACGCCGGAGCCCGAACCGCGGCCGCCGGAGTGAATGAGAACCGTCGAACGGCGGAGTAGTTCGGCAATTTCGCCAAATCCCGGGATGGCCCCGTTAGCGCCGTTCGTCATGTCCGTCCGCTCCGTGCGCGCGTTCGCCAACGACAATGCTGGCTTCCTGGAGAGCGCCGCCGCGAACGAATTTGAGCGGTAGCGATTTGCCGATGGATTCCGCGCCGAGCTGCGCGTGAATATCCTCGAGCCGCGTGACTGCCTGGCCGGCGAACGCGACAAAAATGTCGCCGATGACAATCCCGGCGTTGTGCGCCGGTCCTTGTGGTTCGACTTCGAGGACGATGGTCGCGGTCTTGTCGTCGCGCTTCAGCGTTTTTCTCAGCGCATCCGGCAAACGCACCGGCTGTAAACCGACGCCCAGGTAACCGCGCGGAATGCGCCCTTTCTGCAGAAGCGTGTCCACGACGCGATTCACTGTGGGTGCTGGAACAGCGATCGCGCCGAAACGCGCGAAACGCGGCGTCGCGACGCCGATGACGCCACCGCTTGGGTCCATCACGGCGCCTCCAACAGCCGCGGGTTGCAAGCCCAGGTCGAGCCGGATGTACGGAGCAAGCACCGCGCCTGTCCAACCTCGCCGCTCGGCGACAACCAGGCTCACGGCGCCAAGCGCAGCCACCGGACCGCTGGCGCGTGTGCGCCCAACAACCAGCGCGAGGCTGCCGGGCTTGATGGCGGAAGCGTCGCTCGTTTCTGCAACGGCTGAAGTGGCTTCGGCGCATTTCAGAACGGCGAGGTCGGTGGAAGCGTCGCGTCCTGCAAGCGTGGCTGGAACGACCCGCCCGTCGGGTAAGGTGATTTGAATGTCTTCGTCGCGGCGCAAAGCGTGTTCTGCGGTGACGATGACGCCGCTGCGCCACATGACCCCGCTCGACGAGCCGCGAGCCTCAGTATGAACGGCAACCGCGCTTGCGGCGGCGCGATCGGCAGCCTGCGCCAGGGCGTTCGATAGAGCAACAAGTTCTGCGGACATTTGTGGAACCTCCATGAACAAGATGCCGCAACCACGGAGGCGTCTACATCCGCCAATTGGCTAGGTTCAGACCTGGAAAAAAGACTAGGGGAACGGAAGGGTGTGGCTGACGGGCACTTGTGTTTCCCAGCGGCGAAAGATTGCAAAGGGCATAATGTTGGGAGTAGGCTCGGGCAAGCCTCGCTCCTACCCCAGATCAAATCAGGATGCCGTGAGGCAAAAAGGCGTCTCCAAAGGGGCTGGAAGAGCAGAATGAGAAGGAGCGCGCTATGCCGACCGACAACAAAAGCATTGTGCGACGCATGTATGAAGAGGTGTGGAACAAACGGAACTTGGAAGCTGCCAGGGAGCTCATTGCGCCGAGCCATGCAGTCCAGCTCTTTGATGCGGCAGACTCAGGGGTTGGGCCGGAAGCTTATGCGCGCAACGTGGTGCAGTTTGTGCGCGCGTTTCCGGATCTGAAATTCACCATCGTGGATATGGTAGCGGAGAAAGAAAAAGTCGTGGCTTTCTGGAACATTTCGGGAACGCACAAAGGAGAATTTCGGGGAATAGCTCCGACGGGCAGGAAGGTTTCGGTGGACGGCATCACCATGATTCAACTTGCGGATGGCAAGATCATGGATTCTTACGTAAGCATGGACATGTGGGGCATGATGCAGCAGCTTGGCGCGGTTCCCGCAGCGGCGCAGCCGAAAAAGGCTTCGGCGAGATAGAACCTAGTCCAGGAGCGAAGACTTGCTTCGCCGGTTTGCGTTCGCTTCCGAAGGGCGGAGCTGAAACGATTTGATGGGGAGGCGCACTACCTCTTTGGAGGTAGTGTCATGAGAGGGCAGGCTTTTCCTCCCCAGAATGCCGTGTATGGAATCTTGATCTGCGACGCGGACGGGCGACAGCTGGAACTCGAAAGCTTTCAGGACCTGGAAAGCGCGCGACTCAAGCTTCCCTCGATTGCGGCGAAGTACCCCGGCACAAAGCTCACTCTCTGGAACCGCCGAACGCGGGCCATTCTGGCGGAGACGGAAGGCTATTAGCGCCGCTTCCTCGGTTCCAACTCAAAGACAGCTCGCCGGATGTTTGTCCCGCCTCGATAGGAACAGTAAAGCGCACTTCAATTTCTTTGCGCCGGAGATTTCCAGCGTTTTCCGGAAAAAGCCAATAATTGCAAAGCCCATGATACGGTGATTGCGGGGTCCTGGTGAGAAATGATTTTGTCCAATTCCGCTTTTCCGGCCCGAGCCTTGACGTGTCCAGCACGGCCGTAGCCTTGATGTGGAGCATGCTCTTCCTTAGTGCGGCGAATCTTTGAGGGAGGGGGCTCAAAACAGATTGATACAAGAACGTATGTCGGAGCTTCCGATGCGGCGTCAGGGGCGAGGGCGGAGAAGACTTCAACCCGAAGTTGCACTTACCTAGCGATTTCCCTGATGCGAAGGATTGAAACTTTCGCGGCACTTCTCGAGAAAATCTAAGCCAGGAATTTTCTCTCGAACGTAAAATAGAACCGCAGTGCAAAGGGAGGGGATCATGCCTAAGAAGATGAAAAGTTCCTTGCCAGCCACAAAGAAAACGCGCGCCACGAAGAGCGCGCCTACACATGAGGAAATCGCGTTGCGAGCCTATGAGATTTATCTGGAACGTGGTGCCGCTCCGGGTGACGCCTTGGAAGATTGGACGCGCGCCGAGCGCGAGCTGATGGAGAAAAACAGCAACCCAGGTGGCAAGGTGGGGCCTACCCTGGTGGCCGCTTAATACACCGCAAAATCAGTAGTGGAGTCATTTCAAAAACCGCACTCCACCCATTCTTACAAGGATGTCTCCGCCCGTTCCCGTGTGTCCGGGGATCTTCGCGCCTCATCGAAAATATCGCGTGAAGGAATAAAACGCGACGAGAAAAATCGCCAACAAAATGGCCAAAGAGGTTCTTTGGCGGCTTGGACGCTTCGCTTTTTCAATCATGTCAGCGATTGCGGAACTCAGGAAATACACTTGCAGGGCGGTGATGAGACTGGCGGCGATTTCAACTAAAGCAAATTGGTGTATGAGAGCGAACAGAAAGATCGCGCCGCACGCCGCGGAGGCGGCCAGGCCCAAGGCAATTGCAAAAATATAGCGAAGCATGTTCGTTTCGTGCGCTTTTCCCCCGCGCCCTATGCTCCCATTTGCAAATTCGTGCGCAGTAACGCCATACTTGGCCCGGAAAACCATTTTATTGTAGCGGAGGATGCGATTCTGTAGGGCGATAGTATCTGAAACCGCGAAACCTTCATCGAAGACGATATCTCTTGATTTCTTATCGGGGAGAAGATCATGCAACAACGCACGCTCGGAAAGAACGGGCCGCTCGTTTCGGCCATGGGCTTGGGCTGCATGGGGATGTCCTATGCATACGGTCCAACCGATGAAGGGGAATCGCTGCGGGTGCTTCGGCGGTATGTGGAACTGGGCGGCAATTTTCTGGATACGGCGGAGATTTACGGGCCGCACAAGAACGAAGAACTGGTGGGCAAATTTCTGCGGGAAACTTCGCGCGACAAAATTGTGGTGGCCACAAAATTCGGTTTTCGGTTCGGCCCCAGCGGAATTACGGGAGTAGACAGCTCGCCCGAGAATGTCCGGCGCGCGTGCGAAGGAAGTTTGAAGCGGCTTGGGATTGAGACCATCGATCTGTATTACCAGCACCGCGTGGACCCGAAGGTTCCCGTCGAAGAAACAGTCGGGGCACTGGCAGCACTGGTGAAGCAGGGCAAGGTCCGGCACCTCGGCTTGAGCGAGGCTGGCCCGGAAATTCTGCGCCGTGCAAGCAAAGTACATCCCATCGCTGCCCTGCAGAGCGAGTACTCGCTGTGGACGCGCGACATCGAAACAAACGGCGTCCTCGCGACCTGCCGCGAGCTGGGTATCGCTTTCGTTCCTTACAGCCCGCTGGGACGCGGATTCCTGACCGGCGCGATTCAGAAGCTGGAGGATCTCGATCCAAGCGACTGGCGCAGGACGAACCCGCGCTTCGGGGAGCAGGCTTTGCAGGCAAATCTCAAACTCGTGAGCGCAGTGAAAGAACTTGCTGCCGCCAAGTGCGTCACACCTGCGCAACTGGCGCTTGCCTGGGTGCTGGCCCAGGGCGAGGACATGGTGCCGATCCCCGGAACGAAGCGCGTGCGCTACCTGGAGGAGAATATGGCGGCGGTGTTCGTAACTCTGGCGGCTTCGGATCTGGAAAACATTCGAGAGCGCCTCGCCGACATTGACATCGTAGGCGAACGCTACGCGCCAGCGATGATGGCGCTGGTGAACAAGGCTGGCGCTTCCGCTGGATAGCTGGCCCTTAGCCTTGGGCGGCGTTTATTGGCCTCTGCCTAGCGCGGGGAGCGTGAATTTTGGCGCGACTTCCTTGCGCTTTGACCAGTCATGATAGGTGTGACACTCCGAGCAGCGTGAATCGGCGTGCGCGGGCCCGGGCGCGTGACACGTCCTGCAAGTAGCAATCCCGGGGACCAGGATGTCGCCCGACTCCGTGCTCGCCAGAGCCTTGGCGTGACAACTTTCGCACCGGAAGCCGCGATGCGCGTCGTGGTCGAATCGTGCATGAGGCGTCCACCGTGTTCTTACATTGGCGGCGGCCACTTGAGGCAGCGTGCTGCTCTGTGTAGTCGTGAGCAGGTGACATTGCTTGCAGGTCTTGCGCCAGAGAAGTTCTTCCGCGTCGGCCGTTCGTTCCGTTACCCATTGAGCTGGAGTCAGTACGCGAACTTGTGGCGGAACAGGCTTGCCGCTGAGATCACGACCAGGGTCGCGCTGCACGCGGGTCTCGCCCGGATGAACCGCGATGTATTGCTGGAACCCCTTGATTAAGAATTCGTGTATGACTTGCGGTTTGTCGTGTGGCACGCCTTCGTCGAAGCGCTTGTCGAATGTGAGCAGATGACATGCCGCACAAGCATCGGCGAATCTGACCGGCGCCATCAATTCGCGCCCTGTCATTGGCTTCGGAGGTGTGAGGCTCCCACCGGAGACGGGAAGAAACTCGTCGCTGTCTTTGTAAGTAACCGCCGCAGCGCGGTACTTCGCGTCCGAGTAAGTCAGGTCCGCGGCTGCGGCAGCGGGGTGATGGCAATTGCCACATTCGAGGTTCACAAGAGAGCCGTTCGGTCCGCGGATTGGTTTCATGTGAATCGCGTGATTTAGCCTGACCGTGGCAGGATCGCTTCCCGGAATTCCGCCACCAGACCGCAAAGCTGCGAATTCGGGATGGCCTTTCCCGAAACTATTGATTTGCGCAACGAACGGCGTATCGGTATGACCCCTTTTCAGATCCGCGTGACAACCCGCGCAGGCTTGATCGCTAACTGCAGAAAGGTTGGCGGCCCCGCGATGCTCCGCGTGACAAGTGGCGCAGTTGGGTGCAGGAATTTGCGAAGGATGGTGAGTGGGGCCGTCGTGGCAGGCGAGGCAGGCGTTGTCGGCGGCTTTGGCGGAGTGCGCTTGCGGTGCGCTTAGGTGGCAAGCGGAGCACTCTTTTTCGAGTACAGCATGCGCGCGCGACAGGCGGCCGCTGGAGTAGACGCGATGGTCGCCGGAAAATCCGCGCCCGATGATCCAGAGCAGCGCAAACAAAGGCAGCGCCAAGCTGAGCCAAAGTCTGGCACGCTTGAGCGGCGTCGGCCTCTTGAAATAATTGAGGTCGATGCGCTGTGCGAGGTGCTTGGTTGTTCTTGTTCTCGCCATGGAGCAGTTGTTAGTTTCTTGCGATTAGGCCTCAGTTGAGGGTCAAAGCCATGTTTCGGAAACCGGGCCCAAAACTTAAAACCAAAAACGAAGAAACTAAGGACGTCGCTTTCAATAACGCATCGCCATCACGGCGTGAACGGCGCCCAGCAAAATTAGCGCGAGCGAAAGCGGAATGTGCACCAGCAGCCAGCCGTGGAGCCAGCGGTGAAGTTGCTCCTGGCGGGAAAGCTGGCGCGCTTCGCCGCAAATATCTTCTAGATCGCTTAGCGCAGCATGGGCCGCGGCAGGTAACAAGGTTCGAAGGCCGGCAAAGGCACTGCTTGCATGAGCGGGATCGCTGAGGCGCCGGCCGGTCTTTTTAGCGCGTTCAAGAAACGGGCGCATCTCGCTCAAATAAAAACTGCGGAGCGGCGCGCTCTGTTCCTTGCTCAATAAAATTCTCTCCGGGGCGGCGGCGACAGCGGCGCTGGCAGCGGCACTGACGGCTGCCGACGTTCGCAAGGGAACGGCAGTGGCAGCGATCGGGCGCAGGGCCGTGAACCCGCCGGCGCGCTGCGCTTCTTCCATGGAGGGTTTTGCCAGCCCGAGACTCCCGCATAGGGCCTCGACCGCGCGATCGGCCTCTGCTCGCAAAAGCGAGCGGACGTGGCCAATCTCGTCGTAAATCGTTTCGAGCGGCACGTCTCCGGTCATAACCGGCGGAATGTAGTGTTGCAGCGCCGCGCCAAAGACGCCGCTGGCAACGGTGATGATGAGCAACCACATCAACACATGCGTCAGCGGGCCGCCAAAATGAAAACCGCCATGAAAAAGAATCATCGGCAGCGCCAGCAACCCGAGCCAGAGGTGGCCGCGCATCCAGGCTTGCGCGCGGCCCAGGCGCCAGGTGGGAACGCGCTTTCGCGCGCCGAGCAGCGCCGCAAAAATCATGAAGCCGAAACCGATGGTGCCAAACAGCAAGCCCACTACGCTGCCGCCTCGGGGGCCTTGCGGAGCCGCCAGCGCGTAAATGAGGTACACGGTCGAAAAGAGCGCAAGAATTGCAAGGGAAACGATGGTCCAGGCGCGATGCGTGCGGTCGATTCTCATTTCGCGCGGCCTTGGCCGAGCATTTCGGCAAAAAAGGTTTTGGGATCGACGCGATGCGCTGCATCGTGGGGGCAGGCGTAGACGCAACTTGGTTCTTTCAGGTGCGTACAGAGATCGCAGGAAGTGGCTTTCTGCTGGATGACCGCTTTCTTGCGGCCGGCATTTTCGGGATCGTCGGCAAGAACTTCAAACGGATGCAGATTGATGTTGCCATAAGGGCAGTTGCGCGCGCAGAGGCCGCAGCCGATGCACCAATCCTCGATGATGACCTCGAGTGAATTGCGGCGGCGAATCGAGCCGACCGGACAACCGACCATGCAGAGCGGGTCGCGGCATTGGCGGCAGCTTGTTGCGACAAGATAGCGGTCGAACCGCAGGCCGTCGCGCACCAGGCGCGTGACGCCGTCGTGCGCATCGGCGCAGGCGTTCACACAGGCATCGCAGCGCGTACAGTTTTGCAGGTCGAGGATGAGCAGGCTTTGCGCCTCCATCAATCCTTGTGAGAGGAATTGATCGATGGGAACGCTGTGGACCATTTGCAGGCGCTGCTGATTGGCGGCGCTGCGCTCGGCGGCGATTGCTGCGAGACCGGTGCGAACACTGGGGAAGCGCTCGACCATCTCGCGAAAGTCATCGCCGGAAATACGCACCAGTTCGACGTGATCGAGAGCCGTGCAGGTGGCGGTGCGAAGGCCTCCGCCGAGCAAGCCGATTTCGCCGAAATAGTCTCCGCGGGAAAGATAGGCGAGGACCATTTCGCCGCCGGGATAATTTTCCGAAACTTTCACGAAACCGATGCGCACGAGATAAAAGCTGTCGGCGGCTTCGCCTTGTTGCACGATGTTTTGGCCGGGAGCGAAACGCTGGAGCTCAACGCTTTCTTTGAGATGCCCAATGAAGTCGGGCGACAGGTCTGCGAACATCGGCACGCCGCGAAGGTGGTTTTCGAGAGCGCGGCGGCGGTAGGTTTCGTCCAGCTGCGCGCGGAAGGTCTTGTTCTTAAGCATGATGTCGAGAACGTTGCGCAGCATTTCGTAAGCGACGACATCGGACTCGGCTACGACCGTGGCCGAGCGCGGATAGAAATTCATGCAGGTCATTTCGCCGAAAAGATCGCCGGGCCCGAGGTCGGCAACTGGATGGCCGTAAGAAAGATCCACCGAGGCATCGATGGGGATGGTGCGGTCGCGCGCTTCGTCTTCGCGCTTGTCTTCGTCCCGGCCGACGAGTGTGCTGCTCAGGTGCTTGAAGAAGCCTTTAGCGCCGCCTTGCGTTTTGACATGCGCGATTGGCGAAGAGATCGAAACGCGGGCGTGGCCCTCGAGGATGTAAAACGCCGTGGAGCCGAACTCGCCTTCGCGGCAGGTGACCTCGCCTTTGCGGAAGTTCCGCTTGACAATGGCGCCGCGATTCAATTCGAGGAAGGTTCCGGAAACGTTCTTGAAGACGGGAATCTGCAAAAGCTCTTCGGTTTTGAAAATCTGCGCGTTCGCGCCGGCTGCGATGGCGGTCCCCGCGAGCCCTTTGTTGGTCAGCGCGCCGGTGGGGCAGGAAACCATACACTCGCCGCATGAGATGCAGGTGGAATCGCCCATCGGAGCGTTGAGATCAAAAGCGATGCCGGCGGAATAGCCTTTGCCCATGCGGCCAAGGACGAAATTGTTCTTGACCTCGTCGCAGCCGCGAATGCAGCGGTCGCAAAGGATGCAGGCGTCGTGATCGACGGCGATGGCGAGAGAAGAATCGTCTTCGGCACGGGGCATCGAGCGTCTTGCAAAGCGCGGCTGCGCGATGCCAGCTGACTTTGCGAGTGCCTCGAGTTCGCAGTCGCCGGATTTTTCTTGCCGCGCGCAGGGCGAAGGATGATCGGACATCAGCAATTCGATCAACGTCTTGCGTGCGTTCAAGACTTTTTCCGAATTGGTGACCACCTTCATGCCGGCTTCCACCGGGCGGACGCAGGAAGCGGAAAGTACGCGGGCGCCCGTGTCTACAACGCACAAACGGCAGACGCCGACCGGAGTCTGGTTTTGCAAGTGGCATAGCGTAGGAATGTTGACGCCGCTCATGCGCGCGGCGTCGAATACGGTGGTTCCGTTGGGCACGTGCACGGATTTCCCGTCAATGGTGATCTCGATCATTCCCGGAGGTGTGGCGGAAGCCGTCATTTTATGGCCGGATTCCCACGCGTTGCGCTTCTCCCGCGCGCGACGCGGCGGCAAAGCAGATTCCGTTCGGGCACTGTCCCTTCAAAACGTGAGCATCGATTTCCGCTCGAAAATGTTTCAGCACGGATTGAATCGGCGCGGGAGCAATCTGACCAAGTCCGCAAATGGATGTTTGGCTCATCGCTTCAGAAAGCTCATCGAGAAGTGCGAGCTCGGCGCGATACTGCGGCTCCGAAACAGGGCCCTGGGCCCAGCGGCCAAGCAGATCGCTCATTTTCTGGGATCCGACGCGGCAAGGAACGCACTTCCCACAGGATTCGTTGCGATAAAAACGCACGGCGTTCAATGCCATGTCGAGCATGCACGTCGTGTCGTCGCAAACAACGATGGCGCCGGAGCCGAGCATCGAGCCTGCGTCGGCGAGCGCCTTGAAGTCCAGCCGCACATCCACCATCGAAGCCGGCAAATAACCGGAAGACGGTCCAGAGGGAGCGAAGGCCTTCAGCGCACGGTTGCCACGAATGCCGCCCGCGTGTTTGAAAATTACTTCCCGCATCGGCGTACCCATAGGCACTTCGAAAACGCCCGGGCGCTCGACGTGGCCACTAACGCCCACGAATTTCAACCCGCGCGAACCGTTGACGCCCTGCGCGGCGAACCAGTCCACGCCGCGAGCCAGAATCTGCGGCACGTTGATAAACGTTTCCACGTTGTTGATGAGGGTGGGCTTTTGCCACAGGCCGATCTGCCCGGGAAAGGGCGGCTTGTTGCGCGGCTCGGCGCGATGGCCCTCAATGGCTTCCATGAGCGCGCTTTCTTCGCCGCAGATGTACCCGCCTGGACTCACAAAGATATCGAGGTCAAAGTCGAGATCGCCGCCGAGAAGTTTCTTGCCGAGCAGGCCCCGGTGATAACAGTGGCGAATCTCTTTGCCCAGGATTCCTTCTTGCATGCCGTATTCGTGGCGAATGTAGAGGATGCCGCGCTTCGCTCCCGTGACCAGACCGGCGATGAGCATGCCTTCGATGACCAAATGAGGCAGATGGGTCATGATGAAGCGGTCTTTGATCGTGCCGGGTTCGCTTTCGTCGGCATTGCAAACGACATACTTCGCCGGATCGGGCTGTTTGCGCACCAGGTCCCACTTCATGCTCGTTGGAAAGCCGGCGCCCCCCATGCCGCGAAGTTCTGCGGCTTTGAGCTGCGTCAGCACGTCGTCCCAGGCGCGCGATTCGACAAGCCCGCGCACCACGCCGTATTTCTCGCCGTTCTCGTAAGGATCGGCTTTGCATTTCACTTGCGATTGCTCAGGATGCGGCTCTAGAGTTTCTTCGCCGCGAAGGGCGTGGCGCGTGATTTGCTCGGCGCTCGCGGCGGTGACATCCGCGAAAATCTGATCGTTGATCGCAACCGCCGGGGCGCGATCACAGCGGCCGAGACAGGAAACATCGCGAATCTGAACTTCTTCAGGGCGAGAACCGGAAAAACGCCGCTCCAGCTCAGCTCGCAGTTCGCAAGCGCCGTTGAGATGGCAGCTCATGTCCGCGCAAACGCGAATCTCCGCTTTGGCTGGAGGCGTGAGATGAAAATGGGGGTAGAAACTGGCGACGCTATGAATCTGGTAGAGCGGCGTTTGCGTGCGCTGAGAAAGCCCTTCGAGCTCCGCTTTGGGGAGGAAGCCGTAGCGAAGCTGAATGGCCCGAAGGTCGTCGAAGATCACGTCGTCCCGTCTCGCACACAACGCCGCGTTTGATGCAAGAAAAATGCGCGGCAAGGGTTGGAGTGCTGAATCCCCTGCATACTACTGAGCGTAAAGCGCAGTGTAAATAGCGCCCGGTTTGCTTTTCGCGGCGCGTCGCCAAAAAGACAACGCAATCCGTTGACTTCTCGGCGCTTCAAACGTTATAAGCGAACTGATTTGCCCGGCACTCCGAATGTACAACGCGAAAAAGTTCTTTCGATTCTCGAGCCTTGTCTGCTTGCCGTTGCTGGCGCCCGCTTTGCTGCGCGCGCAGGAGAAAGAGCCGGTCAAATACATTGGCCCCGGATCGTGCGCGGCGACGAGTTGCCACGGAAGCGTGAAGCCCATCGGGGGCAGCCGCATTTTACAGAACGAGTATTCGACCTGGATTCTTAAAGACCAGCACAGCCGCGCGTATCAGGCCTTGACGGGAGATGTCGGCGAGCGCATGGCCCGCATCCTCAAATTGGGCGCAAAGGCTGAGGAAGCGCCGAAATGTCTGGCGTGTCACGCGCTTTACACCACGCCGGAGCAGCGCGGGCGCGCGTTTGAAATTTCCGAAGGCGTGTCGTGCGAAAATTGTCATGGGCCGGCTTCCGCGTGGCTTGGTCCACACACGACGCGTTCGTGGCCGCACGAGAAATCGGTTGCGCTGGGAATGTACGATACGCGCAACGTCATTCGTCGCGCCGAGAAATGCCTGGAATGCCACCTGGGAACAAGAAACAAATTTGTGGACCATGAAATGATCGCCGCCGGGCATCCGGACTTATATTTCGAGTTGGATTCCTTTTCGGCGGTCATGCCGCGGCACTGGAAAGTTCCGCGCGAGTCGGAGCCAGGGAAGCCCGTAGAAGATGCGGCTTGGGTCGGCGTGCGCGAGTTGGCTGCCGGGCAGGCGGTACAACTGCGCGCTTCGATGGAACGGCTGTCGTGGCGCGCGAAAAACGAGCGCTTCGACAAGAAGGATATTTGGCCGGAATACTCCGAACTTTCTTGTTTCGCGTGCCACCACGCGCTGGGGCCGGCAAAGGACAGTTGGCGGCAAGAGCATGGCTACGTGGGACGGCGGCCCGGTGATCCGGCATGGAATGCTTCGCGCTACGTAGTGTTTCGGTTGCTGGCGAAACAAATCGATTCTGCGAACGCGCAAGAGTTGGACCAGCAATTGCTCGCGCTCTCTGGCGAGATGAGTAAGCTCAATCCCGACCGGAACAGTGTCGCCGCAGCGGCATCGGCAGCAGCGCCGCTTGCCCAGCGGATTGCGGAGCGGCTCGCCACGATGCAGTACGACCAGGCGAGCGTGCTTCGTATGCTGCAGCACATTCTGGATGACCCGGAAAGTATCGCGCTAGCCGACGAACGTGCCGCAGAGCAGGCTACCATGGCCTTGGATTCGCTCTACATCGCCTACAGCCGCGAAACAAAGTCTGCGAACGCCGCCGAGGTCCGCGCGGCAATCAACGGCTTGTTTCAGCAGCTTGAGAATCCCTCCGCCTATAACGCCGATCAGTTCGCGTCGGCTCTTCGACGCATCCGACCTCTACTGCAATAGGCCCTGGACGGATGGCATTTCTTGCCTGCAATTTTTAAGGTTCACGCTATACTTGGAGCAGACAAGGCGAGACCAACGGGAAACACTTCCCTACAGTGCGGTCTCACCAGAAATAGCGGTGGGACTGCGGCGTTTAGGCTGATAGCGGTGCTTCGAAACCTTGCGTCGTTTTGTTTCGCAGGAGTTCTGGAAGACCTTCCGATGAAAACCCTCTTTTGGCCCGCGCCTTGAGCAAGCACGAGGTTCTTGAAAGTTTGTAGCACGGAGGAATTGTCGTTATACGAGAGCTAACTATGGGCTCAGCGGACGAATGAACTCCTTCGAGAAATGGTATTGCGGGTCGGCGCTTTGGCGTTATCTTACGCGGCGGGAATTGCTGCCGTGGATGCTTCGGGGTTCGGTGCTGGGCGAGCATGTTCTGGAACTGGGTGCCGGGGCGGGACCCGCGACCACAGAGTTGGCGCGTCGCGCGCCTCGTGTCACGAGTCTCGAATACGATCGCTCGTCAGCGCTGAAGCTTCGCGCGCGCGCCGATCATTCGAACGTCTGCGTAATCCAGGGTGACGCGGCGGCATTACCTTTTTCCGACGGCACATTTTCATCTGCTATCGCCATCCTCATGCTGCACCATTTGAAATCTCCCGAGTTACAGGATCGCGCCTTTTCAGAAATACACCGCGTGCTTCGGCCTGGCGGTGTTTTTCTTGCGTTCGACATTCCAAACGGCTGGCTTCATCGAGTCGCCCACATCAGGAGCACGTTTGTTCCCCTGGATCGCGCGACCACAATCGCACGGCTGATGGCCGCAGGGCTCGGCCGGGTCATGCTGGATTCCCGCAGCGGAGGTTTCCGCATCCGAGCGATGCGCACCGAGTAGTCTTAACCCTTGCGGAATTCACCTGCGTTGACCCCCAGCAAGCCTACGGCTTAGCATGGAACTATGTGGTTCCGCCGCGACAAGTTTCCCCCCGGTCCTTACACCGGACTCAAAGGCTGGTCCCTTCGCGCCTTGACCCAGAGCCCGGTGGAGATGTTTACCGAGCTGGCGCGCTATGGGGACGTCGTCGGCATCCGCGTCGTAAACTTTCGCAACATTTTCGTGAATCACCCCGACCTGATTGAAGAGGTATTGGTCGGCCATCCGCGCCGCTACTACAAGGGGCGCGTGTTGCGCGCGAACCGGCACGTTTTTGGAGAGGGGCTGCTTACCAGCGAAGGAGATTTCTGGCTGCGGCAGCGGCGGCTTGTGCAGCCCGCCTTCCACCGTGCACGCATCGCGGCTTACGCCGAAACCATGGTCGAGTATGCCCAGCGCATAATGGAAAGCTGGCGCACCGGGGAAGAGCGCGATGTGCATCAGGAGATGATGCGGCTCACGCTGCAAATCGTTGCGAAAACGCTGTTTAACGCGGATGTCGCCCATGACGCGCAAGAAGTCGGAAAATCGCTCGAGCTGCTTCTGGAACTCGGCGCCGATTTCCGGCGCACGTTGTTTGTTCCGCATTGGGTGCCCACGCCGACCAACCTTCGAATCAAACGCGAAATTGCGTTCATCGAAAGCATCCTCTACCGCATCATCAATGAGCGGCGCGCTTCCGGACGCGACACCGGCGACCTCCTCTCCATGCTTCTTCACGCCCAGGACGAGGACGGTTCGCGTATGACCGACAAGCAGCTCCGCGACGAAACCATCACGCTTTTTCTTGCAGGGCATGAAACTACCGCCGCCTCGCTTTCCTGGACGTGGTGGCTGCTTGCGCAAAACCCTAGAGTGGAAGCAAAGCTGCATGCTGAACTTGACGAACTTCTTGGGGGCCGCGCACCTTCGATGGACGACCTCGCGCGTCTGCCATACACCGGTAATGTCATCATGGAATCCATGCGGCTTTATCCTCCCGCGTGGGGTTTAGCGCGCGTAGCGGTTGAAGATCACGAACTTGGTGGGTATCCGGTGAGAAAAGGGATGGGAGTTGCGATGGCGCAGTGGGTTGTGCATCGCGACAAGCGCTGGTATGACACGCCCGAAGAGTTTCGCCCGGAACGCTGGGAAGGCGATTTCATCAGAAGCATTCCGCGGTTTGCCTATTTCCCGTTTGGCGGCGGGCCGCGCCAATGTATCGGCAACTCCTTTGCCTTGATGGAGGCGACGCTGATTCTCGCCACCATCGCGCAAAAGTTCCGGCTGCGCCTGGTGCCGGATCATCCTGTCGTGCCGTTAGCGTCCATTACGCTGCGACCTCGCTATGGAGTGCGTGTGGTGCTAGAGTCACGTCAACCCCGCGCTGCTACAAACCTTCCGCAAAGGACTAAACCCACAACGCAGGCCCTGAGCGCCGACTAGCGTCAGCTAGCTCTCCCGATTTGGTTGAGATTCGTCGCCAGGCCTGCCCCGGGGCTCAGAATGACACGGCTTTGTGGTTGAAGATCGATGCTGCCCGTGGGTATCGACGTTACTTGCCGGAAAACTGCGAGGCTAATTCCGAATGTGTTTGCATCACGCGCAGAATCGAATCCCGCGTGACGATTCCCACGATTTGTGGAGCTTCATCCGCGGCGCTACGGACCACCGGCATCTGGTTGATGTCTGCAGTCAGCAAGCGCTCGAGCAGACGCAGAAGCGGCTCGTCCGGCGAAGTCCACTGAATTTTGTCGCGGGGAATCATTGCTGCTTGGACCGAGTTATTGGCCCACTCCGAGCGCGGAACGGCATTCAGCGTGTGGACGTTCATCATTCCGACCAACCGATCCCCCGAGAGAACCAAGTGGCAGCGCCGCCCGGTCCGCAGCACTTCCGCACCGTATTCATCCAGCGTCATGTTTCCGTTGATCGTTGGCACCTCGTGGCTCATCACGTCGGAAGCGTGCAATCCCGCCAGCGCATCGCGGATCGTCATTTGCGTGATGCTCTGCTGTGCAGCGGTCAACAAATACCATCCAATCAATCCCAGCCAAAGCCCCGAGACCCAATCATTTTTGAGAAACGCTTGATAGCCGCCGACGCCCATCATCGCGTATGCAACCACTTTGCCGCTGGACCCGGCCACCAGTGTTGCGCGCGAAAAATTCTTGGTGATGCCCCAGATGATCGCACGAAAAATTCTTCCTCCATCCAAAGGAAAACCCGGGACGAGATTGAAAACCGCAAGAAAGAAGTTGCTTCGACCGAGAATCTCGGCGGGTTCGACTATTTTTGGATTAGCCCGAAAAGCCAGCATCATCGCGCCGAAGGCGCCGGCGAGGAAAAAGCTGGCCAGCGGGCCCGCGGCGGCGATGTTGAATTCCTGTATAGGCTTTGACGGTTCGCGACCGATGCGGGCAATGCCGCCAAAAATGAAGAGAGTAATAGAGTGGACCGGAATCTTGTAATACTTCGCCACCACGCTATGGGCCAACTCATGAAAAAGGACGGAACCAAAGAAGAAAAGGCTGGTGAGGAAGCCTGCGGACCAGTATTGAGTCTGCGTCCAGTTCAGGTTCATCCCCGGAAACACGATTTTGGAAAGGTCATAGGTAATCAGGCCAAAAATGAGCAGCCAACTGGCGTCCAGATAAATAGGAATGCCCAGGATCCTAGCAATTCGAAAGGATGCGCGGTTCATAGCTGCTCAATGACTAGCCTAGCACAAGCATTCGAGCAAGGAAGAAAGCTGGGCCACTGCGGAAATTTAAGAGCCGGCGCGCCTCACGGACTCCCCTGCCTAAACATGTGCCTGTAACGAATTCCTGCCTTCCTTCACTACCTGGTACCCGGGAGAATCCTGGCTTCGGATTTCTTGTCTGGAATCTCTTGCGGCGAAAGCCTGATCCCAAAGGAGGACGCCATGTCTACCGGCCCAGCCCTGGTTCCCTCTTCCGACGACAGTACGAGCAGTGTCTTGATTGCCATCAAAATCAATTTTACCCTGAACACCCCCGATGGTTTGCGTCGAGTGATCTTCGGTCTGGAAAAGGACACTCAAGCGGACGCGGTCGTCTGGAAGATTAACTTTCAGTTGTTCGAGCGCGACCATAAGACGGACGATTTCGGCGACGCCATTGTCACCTTGGACGTCGAGGTAGATATCGCACTTCACGCCAACGCGGAAGCGGCTGCTCAGAATGGTTTAACGCCGCCTCAAAGTGCGCACGCGCTCGGGCCCGCATCTGACGACGCAAAAGCGGCGCAGGCTGGCCAAATGGATACAGGCGACGCCAAGCAGACCGTGCAGAATACCCTGACCGCCTCCGACTCACAGTAGGCAAGCTCCTCAGCAGGCCTCATGAAACGCGCTGCCTTGTGCTTTGTTCAATCCGTCGTGGTGTGCGTTGTGGCGAGCACCGCCTGCTTCGCGCAGACGGAGGTGGCGCCCGGAAAAATCATTGCGTTCAATGGCTGTTCATCAACGACGAATTTTGAGACCGGGAACTACCGGGTGCGGTCTTCACAGGTTGACGACCCTTTTGCATTCCTGTGGCTCGTCAAAAGAAAGAAAAGCGATTTGTCGGCCAAGATCCGTTCGCTTGTGGATGGGAAGCCATTTCAGTACGAAGTGGCGGTCAACCAAGCCCTCCAATTGATCGAAGCGGAGAAGTTCTTGTCAGACTCCGCCGATGTCAGGGTTCAAGTATCGCTCGAATTCCTGACCGTGGAGCACTGTCAGGGACTCGAACTCGATTTGGTCTATCACGTTTACTCCACCCAGATTCCCCAGGTGCTGAGCGGCACACCGGAATCGCGCTCCACCGAAAAAAAGGCTCCTCAACAAACCGTCGGCCAGACAGAGGCTGGCAGCCCAATCCATCTGGCGCCGTCGGGGGGATACAACGCGTCAGAGCGCGCGTCAGGCGGCGGGCGCCTGGAGATTCAGCCCAGAGGCGCCGATTGGTTGCCCTTCCGCTCCTTCACGGTGGAAGGGCAGGGTTCCTCTGCCATGCGTTTTGTTTCCGCAGGTTTGAAGGGAGGGAAAGATTCGCAAGGATGGCTGGCTCACTCAGAATGGATCGTCAATTATGAGAGTTCTTCTTCTCCTACGAACGCTGGGAATTTCAGCCGCGGAACATTCTCCGGGCAGTTTTCGGCCGTAACAAAGGCTTTCGCAAATGGCAATTTGACCGGGCGGTTTGGCTTCCTCATTGGCGGAGGAAATCTCCAAAGCTCGTTACAAAACGTGAACATGGCCTCAAACACTGTTCCCAACACCGGCTACTTCTCCTCAAAAGTGTATGCCGGGATCAGCTCGCGCCTCCCTCACAACGTATTCGCCACTTC
Source organism: Candidatus Acidiferrum sp. (assembly GCA_035262505.1). Classification (GTDB taxonomy): domain Bacteria; phylum Acidobacteriota; class Terriglobia; order Acidiferrales; family UBA7541; genus Acidiferrum. Next base: position 59,879 of record DATFSR010000020.1, read on the forward strand.
CTATGGATTGGAACTCGGATCCACGTCAGGAACAGGCATGGACTGGCGCAAACACATCGGTGATGTGCAGCATGAGTTCTGGTACCCCGTGGGGGACCATCACATCATCGAGGTCGAGTCCCGTTTCACGGTTGGGGCCCTCGAAGTTCCCGGTATGGTCCCTGTTTCCGAACGCTTCTTTGGGGGCGGAAGCGAGGAACTCTTCTTCCCCGGTGACTCCTGGAGAATTCGTGCCAATCCGGTGATTCGAGCCATTCCTGCGAATCGCTTCTACCTAACCGCTGACGGCGCAGGGGCGGAGGACTTCCTCAGCTACAACCTTACTGCCGCGTGGGCCGCCTGGAGGAAACCCCTGTTTCCGTCGGACCTTTCTCGCGACGCGGACTTCACGCGCTTGCTGAACGGGCAGATTCACACCGCCACCTCAATCGAACAAAATGACTTCGCTTCTAAAGATCAGCACTTCGGAGACTTGGTTCGCCGCCTTCCGGCTGTTCAGAAAGACCTGGAGGACTTGAAGAGCGTTGTCCAGTCCGCCGAGATTGCGTCTCATGGCCAGTTTGTCGCCGAGTTCAAGGCGTGCGCCAGCTCCATCGGTGTCGCAAGTTCACGAGTCAGGTCGGCGTTGGGCGCAAAGGATGGTATGCAATATGGGGACGTAAGGGCGCTTCTCCCTGTCGATAAGAATGAGGATCGGCTGCAACGCGTCCTGAGTGCGTGTGGCGACCGTCTCAATGGTCAGCTAAAGAGCCCTGAGATCACAGCCTCTCTTGGAACCCTCGATTCTGAATTTCAACGCGTGCAAACGGATTTCCTGGGAATTGATCAACAGCAGGCGAGCTGCAGAGCCACGCAAGAAATGGCTTTTGTGCATCGAACCCTAAATACCCTCATAAAGGAAGTAAACATGTTCTCCATCAGTCCCGTCGTTGTATTCGATGTTGCTCATATTGGCCCTGCAAAAAACGGGCTGGGTGGCACGCGCTACGGCCCTGGCGGGGGCATTCGGTTTGCCCTAGCAAGCACCGTCAATTTCACCCTGGGATACGCCTGGAATCCGCAACACCAGCCCGCTGAAGGTCCGGGCGCCATGTTCTTTTCCCTACAGACGAGAGATCTTTTTCACTGATCGCAAGGCCCGCGACTTGCCTATCCGATTCCTTCTCAAGCCACTTCCGTTCTCTCGACCGAAGCTTTTACGTGCAGCTCCAGTAAGCGCGTCTGGGCGCGAACAGCGTGTAGGCGCAAACACACATTTGCCCTTTTTGGAGCCTTAATTAAGCCGTTTGTTTTCAATATGTTAGGTTTTGGGCATGGGCTTGCGTTCTTTCACGTCGCACGACAGGAGGCACGCCATGATCACCGCTATCGACTTCGCCATTCTTGCCATCGCGACGATGTTTGCCGTCGCTGCTGCCGCTGGTTTCGCTTGGACGTTTCTACGCGTCGCGTTCACGCTGATGCAACCGGCGACCGCCCGTAGGATTCCTCCGCGCACGCAACTGGTCCGGGGCACTGCCCAACTGGCTCGCGCGTTTGCCGCGAATCGCTAGTCCCAGGAGCCGGCGCAGGCAACCCCAGCGTCTGTGCCACGGGTTTCCCGGCCGCGAGCGGCGGAGCTGGCCGGTAGCACCGAACCGCAGCGCACCGGGAATGATATGGAAGGGAGTAACTCGATGCTGGCTTTGAAATATCTCTTGATGATTCTGGGAGCTGGTTTGTTTGGCAGCGCAGGGGCCTTGGTTGCTTATGATGTTTTCCTCGCCACGCAGCTTCGCCGGTTGCTGCGCGGACGTGCGGGTGGAGACACGGCCGAGGAGGTGGGGCCGCTGGCTGGCCGCCCTTTTCGTCTGCTGCGAGCGCGGCTGGCGCTGCAGCTTCTAACGGCTGGAGCACTAGCGATCCTCGTCAACGAAGCGATCGCGGTGATCCCCGACGGAGCGGCTGGCGTCCGTGTGAGCCAGATTTCGGGCGCTCGTCCGGGTACGCTGTACCCCGGCGTCCACCTGGTGACACCGCTGGTCGATTCCATCGCCATCTACGATACGCGCGAACAGGTCTACACAACTCTGGCTTCCGAAAATCCGAAGCTAAAAGGTGATGTTTTGAACGTGCAGGCCCGCGAAGGGCTGAACATAGGTCTGGCGGTAGCTGTGCGTTACCGGCTCGATCCCAAGCGTCTGGATTCCATCCATACGAATTTGCCGCAACCTGTCGGGGAACAAGTCGTAGCGCCAGTTGTCTCCACGATCTATCGGCAGCTCGCACCCAATTATATGACTCGCGAAATTTTCGCCACCAAGCGAGAAGAACTGCGGACCAAGGCGGCGGAAGCGATCACCGCACGGCTCGCGAGCGACGGCATCCTGGTACGCGAAGTGCTCCTCCGCGACCTTCAGTTGCCGGCTGAATATGCTAAAGGACTGGAAGGACTGCTCCTGAAAGAGCAGGAAAACGAACGCCTCGGCACGGAGCAGGAAATCAAACAGAAGGAAGTAAAAATCGCGGAGCTGGAAGCGGAAGCCCAGAAATCACGCGACGTCAAGCAAGCTGAAGCTCAGGCCGAGGTCATTGACAGCAAAGCTGAAGTCGAGCGCCAGAAGAATCTTACTGACGCAGACGCCAACCGCATTCGCGTGACCGCAGCCGCGGACGCGGAGCGTATGAAGTACGAAGCTACCGTTCTCAAGCAGAACCCCATGCTCATCCAGAAGATCATTGCCGAGCGGCTTTCCGACAAGCTGCAAATCATGATGGTCCCCATGGATGGAAAGAATTTCTTCGCTGCCGACGTGATGCGCTCGGCGTTTTCGAACGCAGCCATCGGAAATAACAGCGGTTCCGACAACGGATCGGACGATCCACCACCTGCGCCAACGGGCGCGTCGCAACGCAAGCCGCAGCGCCGGCAGTGAGGCGTGGAAGGGCATTCGCACAAGGCATTCGAAAGCGGCCAAACCGAATGCCTGTGAACAAGTTCCGCTAGCCAAACCCCTGTGGGTGGCTCGGGACGCAAAGCCAAGAAGGAGAAGGAACAATGATCCGAAGAGCAAGCACCGCCGCGCTTCGCGATTCGTCAGAGTTGCTCTTCTTCTGGCCGACGCGAACCGCGCCACCCGGCTGGCGGCCAGCAGCAGTTAGTCCTACGGGGCTAAGATGACCTGCCGCTTCGTGCTTTGGGGAACGCTTACTCTTTGACCGAAGGATACTTCGGCCGAGTCGGAATCCCCTTGTAGTCCTTCAGCGCCTCTTTCGCCAGTTCGATGGCTTTTTCCAGTTGCGGATCATGTCCGCCAACCACCAGATCCGGCCGCTGGGGGACGACGTAATCCGGATCCACGCCGTGCTGTTCGACAATCCACTCGCCGCCGTTGTCACTGCTGAAGAAAGCAAACCCGGGAGCGGTCACGAATCCACCATCCCGCAAGGGCTGGCCTCCGCCAATACCAACCAAACCTCCCCACGTGCGCGTCCCGACGATGGGTCCTATTTTTTCGCGATGAAAGAACCACGGAAATGCGTCGCCGCCGGAGCCCGCAAGCTCATTGACGATCATGACTTTTGGCCCGTAGATTCCCACTGGCGGCCAAGGAACGTCCGCCGTATCGCGAGGCGCGACCACCGCGAGCAGTCCGCGCTTCAGTTTTTCCGTATAAAAATCGGGAATCTGCCCACCCGAATTGTCCCGCTCGTCGACGATGATGCCGTCTTTGTCGAGTTGGGCGGTGAACTGCTTGTCGAACGCGATGATGCCTTGGAAACTGGTGTCGGGCACGTGCATGTAGCCTATGCGCCCTCCGGTGGCCTCCTCGACCCTGCGCCGGTTTGCCTGGATCCAGTCGAGGTAGCGAACTCCAGCTTCGCTGTTCGCCGGTTTCACGGTAATTTCCCACGCTCCTTGCTCCGCGGGCTTGCTGTTGACCTTCAGCGGAACGAGTTTTCCCGCGAGATCCTGGAAGTAAGCATAGACGTCGCGCTCGGAACGCGCTTCTTGCCCGTTCACAGCAATCAAATAGTCGCCTGCCTTCACCCTCAATCCGGGCTCGGTAAGCGGCGAACGCGTCGCTTCGCTCCAATTCTCCCCAGGGTAGATCTTGGCAATGCGGTAGTAGCCGCCGTCCGCCTCAAGGTCGGCTCCCAGCACCCCAACATTGACGCGGGGTGCCTGTGGCTGGTCGCCGCCCCCCACGTAAGTGTGCGACGTGCTCAATTCCGAAATCATTTCGCCAATCAAGTAGTTCAGGTCGCTGCGGTGAGCGACCCAGGGCAGCAGCGCTTCATAGCGCGCGCCGATCTTTTTCCAGTCGTGGCCGGTCATGGCGGGATCCCAGTAGAAATCGCGCTCGATGCGCCACGCCTCGTGGAACACCTGCTTCCACTCCTCACGCGGGTCGATCTTCACCTGCATTTCGCCCAGGTTCAGCTTGCCGTCGCCAACTTTTGCTTTTCCCGGTATGGCGTCCACGATCCCGTAAACCGGTCCCGCTTTATAAATGACCTTCTTGCCTTCCTTGTCCAGGTCGTAGCCGTCGATCCCGTCGAGCAAGACTTTGTCCTCGCGCTTGGCCAGGTCATACAAGTGCAGGGCGTTCCGCGGCGGCCGCGGGGCTCCCGGAACGAACTGGCGCGATTCCTGCGGAACATCAATGTAAAAAAGTTTGTCCTTCCGCGCCGCCAGGCCTCCCAGAATTCCCGGCGGGATGGGCACAGGCGCGACCCGCTGGCTGATGCCATCGAGGTCAATCTGAATCGGCTTGACCGCTTCTTCTTTTTTCTCCTCTTTCTTCTCTTCTTTCTTTTCTTCTCCCTTTTGCTCGCTGCTCTTCGCTTCGGCGGGCTTGTTCTCGTCTTTCTTTTCATCCTTCTTTTCGTCGGCAGCCTTCTCCTCATCACTCTCGGGCTTGAACGGAGACGCCTCGTCCGCCTTCAGCGTCACGGCGAAAATGCCGTCGGTCGTGTAGTAGTTGTACCGCTGGTCAAGCTGCCCGGCGCTCGGATAAAAGTAGCGTGTCGAGATAAAAAACAGGTATTTCCCGCCGCGGTCGAACACGGGGTTGTTGTCGTTGTAAAAACCGCCCGAAACCTTCGTGGCTTTCTTCGTGCTGAGCGAATAAAGAAAAACATCGCTTGCCCCGCGCCGATGCGGCTTTGAATACGTGAGCCACAAACTGTCCGGCGACCAGTTCGCGTCGTTGATGTCGCCATACTCGGCCTTGTCCACTAAGACCGGCTTTTTTTCTTCGACGCCGACGTACCACAACTGATGCAGCTTGTCCCAATACACGAGTTTCTTGCCGTCCGGCGACCACGTTGGTCCATACCGGTACACTCCTCCATCGCTCGTAATCCGCGTCTCCTCGCCACCCATTTGCGGCCGCTGGTAGACCTCATACTCGCCGGTCTTGTCCGACAAATACGCAATCCATTTCCCGTCGGGCGACCAGGCCGGATTCAGCTCATGAACGCTGGAATGTTCCGAGGTCAAGTTGCGGATGCTGCCATGCTCCGCGGGAACCGTGAAAATGTTGCCGCGTGCCTCCATCACCGCCCGCGCCGCGGATGGCGAAAGCGCGAAGCTCCCGATGTGCTGCGAAACGTTTTTGAATTCCGCGCGAGCCTCAATATCTTCCGCATGCACCATAATCGGAATTTCCCTCGCTTTGTTGCTCGCCAGGTTGTATTCGTGAAGCAGCCCGCCGTTTTCATAGACGATGGCGTCCGGCCCCAGGCTCGGCCACTTGATGTCGTACTCTTTGTAATCGGTGAGTTTCTTCTCCTGCTTGGAGGCAAGATCGTAGCTGTAGAGATTCATCACGCCGTCGCGGTCGCTGATGAAATAGATCGCGTTCCCGTGCCACATGGGAAACAGGTTCATGCCCTTGGACTTGGGCAGCTCTTCATAAGTGTTGTTCTTCAGGTCGTAAATCGCGATGGGCAAGTTCCAGCCGCCGCGATAGCGCTTCCAGGTGCGGAATTCCTGCGAAGTTTCAATGTATGCGATCTTCGTTCCGTCGGGCGAGAACGAAGTCAAATCGCCCCGCGGCACCGGCAGCATCTTGGGATTGCCTCCCTGCGGAGACACCAGGAAAAGTTTTGTAAACCGCCCCGGCGGTGCGCTGTAACGGTCGGAGCGGAACAAAATGTTTTTTCCATCGGGAGTCCAGCCCAGCACGATGTCATTCGAAGGATGGAAAGTCAGCCGCTTTGGCTCGCCGCCTTCGGCCGGGATCAAGTAAACGTCCGAGTTGCCGTCATAATCGCCGGTGAACGCGATCCATTTTCCGTCCGGCGAAAACTTGGGGTACAGCTCGTCACCGACATGCGAAGTCAGCCGCCGCGCCGCTCCGCCGTCGCGCGCCGCAATCCACAAGTCCCCCGCATAAGCAAAAACCACCTTGTCCTTCGAAATGTCGCCGTACCTCAGAAGCTTGGTTGGTCCTGGCGGAACCTCCTCGGCGGTCTTCGCTGGCGCTTTTGCCGGAGCCGCCGCCAGCCAGAGCGCTACGGCCGCGCTCAGCCGCAAGACCGCATTCCTTCGATGGGACGTGGGTTTCATCGGGACTCTCCTGAAGATTGGTTTTGATTTGGCGCACCCGGCCTCTTCCATGGACGTGCCAGTTGCCAAAAAGTTTCCTTCGGCTCCGGACTCTTACGAATGTGAATCCGTTCTCCGGCGAAAGGCGGCCGCTCCCGTACTCAATCGGTCCATTACAGCCGTGGTATCATCTCACTCGATTACAGTGTTCGCCACAAAAAAGCCATCTTCCACGCGCTTTTGCGTCCATCTCTTTACCATTTCATTTAGAATGGAAGCCAAGCCATGAGCTTCCGCACCAAACTGCTGCTGGTCGTCTTGCTGACCATTTTTGGGTCGGTCTCGGTCGTCGCCTACGCCGTGACCTATTACACGCGTTCGTCTTTCGAAGCCATGGACCGGCAGCGCACCGAAGCGCTTGTCTCGCAATTCAAAAAAGAATTCGCGCAACGCGGGCAGGGGATTGCGCGGCAGGTCGAAAACATCGCAAATGCCAACGTTACCGACCGCATGGCCATCGATCTGTCGCATCCCAATGCGGACGCTTCTCTTTACGCGCGTGATGCGTTTGGCGCGGCACAGGAGCATGGATTGAACTACGTCGAGATGGTCAACTCCGACGGCATCCTTATCTCTTCGGTTCAAAATCCCGCGCGCGTTGGGCAAAAGGTCGACTGGCTGACAGATGTCAAAAACTGGAACGACAGCGAAGCTTTCTTGAGAAAAGAAGAACTGTCTGACGGAGAAGCGCTCTCCTTGACGGTCGTTCGTACGGATGACACGGTTGCCAACAAGAGTCTATACATCGTCGGCGGGCAGCGCGTCGATCAGAATTTTCTTGCTTCCCTGGTTCTTCCCGCTGGAATGCGCGCCCTTATCTACACGAACCTCGACCCTTCCTTCCAGGCCTCGTCGCTGCTCGGTGAAAAAATCGAACCCGATCAGGCCGACCGCTTCGCTCCCCTCGTTGAGCAATTGCAAAAGCAGCCGCAACCCCTGGTTCGAACGATTGAATGGACTAGCGATCCCGTTGACGCTGAAACGTTTCACGCCATTGCTTTGCCTGGGCGCAATGACGAGCTTTTGGGCATCTTCTTCGTCGGCAGCTCGCGCAGAGAGCTCGTGCTACTGACCCAGCAAATCCTAAAGACCTCGGTCGCGGTTGCCGCTGCCGCGCTCTTCGTTGGCTTGCTCGTCAGCTTCTGGATTTCCTCGCGTATCACCAAGCCGGTCGAGGAACTCGCCGAAGGCGCCCGCGAAGTGGCCGCCGGACGATGGGACACGCGCATCGATGTCCGCGGGACCGACGAAATTGGCCAGCTAGCCATCGCCTTCAACGACATGACGCGAACGCTCGCCTCGCAAAGAGAGCGTCTATTGCAAACCGAGCGCGTGGCCGCCTGGCGCGAACTCGCGCGCCGCCTCGCCCACGAACTAAGAAATCCGCTCTTTCCGATGCAGATCACCATCGAAAACCTGCAGAAGGCCCGCCGGCTCGACGCGAAACAATTTCTCGAGGTTTTCAACGAATCCGCCGCGACCTTGAAAGCGGAACTCGCCAACCTCAACACCATCGTCGGCCGCTTCAGCGATTTTTCCAAAATGCCCGCTCCGAAATTCGTGCGTGTCAACGTCAACGAGGTCTTGCGTAACGCGGTCCGGCTGTTCGAACCGCAATTCACTGCAGTCGGCAAACCCACCATCACCCAGGAGCCGTTTCTTACCGATCCGCTCCCCGACATTGACGCCGATCCGGACTTGCTCCATCGCGCATTTCAGAATTTGGTTCTAAACGCGATGGACGCCATGCCCGCCGGCGGAACGTTGACGCTGCGCACTTCGGAACACGAAGGCCACGTGCGCATCGAAGTCGCCGACACCGGGAAGGGCCTGACTCAGGAAGAATGCAAGCGCCTGTTCACCCCGTATTACACGACGAAGCAAATGGGAACCGGCTTGGGCCTCGCGATCGTTCAGTCTGTGGTCAGCGACCATCATGGCAATATTTCTGTGACCAGCGAAGAAGGCCGCGGCACGACGTTTCGGATCGATCTGCCGGAACGCCAGGCGGGCCCGAAAGCGGTTCTGCGCGAACCGGCTCCCGAATCCAAGAAAGACGCACCTTCTACCTCCACCATGGCCGCGGCCTCGGACTAGCGCTCAAAGGACCCACTTTTGCCCCGCAAAGCCCATCTCCTCCTGGTTGACGACGATCCGAACACCCTGGCTTCGCTTTCCCGCGCATTCCGCCTCGCAGGCCATGAAGCTACCGTCTGCGACAACGCCAACCGCGCCATCGAACTTCTTCGCAACGAAAGTTTCGATCTGATTCTCTCCGACGTGGTCATGCCCGGCAAAACCGGCATGGAATTGCTCGAGGATTTAAAGAAAACCGGCGTCAAAACGCCGATTGTTCTCATTTCTGGCCAGGCCAATATCGAAATGGCCGTGAAGGCCACGCGGCTCGGCGCGCTCGATTTCCTGGAAAAGCCGCTCTCCACTGACAAGCTGCTCGTCACCGTCGAGAATGCACTGCGCTTGACGCGTCTCGAAGACGAAAACCGCGAACTCCGCCAGCGCCTCGGCAGACACGAATTGGTCGGCGCGGGCCCTGCCATGAAAAAGCTGCTCGCGCAAATCGATCGCGTGGCCGCCAGCGAAACCCGCGTCTGCATACTGGGCGAGACCGGCACGGGAAAAGAACTCGTCGCCCGCGCCATCCACGAAAAATCTCCGCGCCGCGACCATCCCTTCATCACCCTGAATTGCGCTGCCGTTCCTGCCGAGCTGATCGAGTCCGAACTGTTCGGCCACGAAAAAGGCTCCTTCACCGGAGCCGCCGCCCGCCATCTCGGCAAATTCGAGCAGGCCGAAGCCGGCACACTCTTCCTCGACGAAATTGGCGATATGCCCGTGGCGATGCAAGCCAAATTGCTTCGCGTTCTCGAAGAAGGCGAAGTCGAGCGCGTTGGCGGCGACAAACCCATTAAAGTGAACGTTCGCGTCGTCGTGGCAACACATCGCAATCTCGAGGACCTGGTCAAGCGCAACCAATTTCGCAGCGACCTCTTTCACCGCGTCTATGTTTTTCCGCTAATGCTCCCCCCGCTGCGCGAGCGCTCCGAAGATTTTCCGGCGCTGGTGGCGCACTTTGCGTGCCAGGTGGCCGCGCAAAACGGCTGGAAAGAAAAAGCCTTCGCGTCCGACGCGATTGCGGAATTGAGAAAGTACCGTTGGCCCGGCAACGTCCGCGAATTGCGCAACATCGTCGAGCGGCTCGTGCTGCTCGCCACCGACACTGCCGTCAGCGCAGCTGACGTTCGCCTGGCGCTGCTGCCATCCTCCGACGCCGCAGATGGTTCCCATTCCGGCGTCGCCGGCTCCGGAACCTTGGTCGAAAGGACGGAAGCCTACGAAAGGGAAGTACTCCTAGCCGAAATCCGCCGCAACAATTTCCACATGACCAATGTGGCTCGCGTCCTCGGCCTCGAACGCAGCCACCTCTACAAAAAGTGCCAGCAACTCGGAATCGACCTGCAATCCCTCCGCAAACCCGAGTAAGATTTACCTCATTCAGTGAAACGATGCCCTGGGTGGCCTTCGTTTAGGTCCATAAGCCATTGACAGGCAAGCGGTTATTAGCCTTACAAGCTAGGCCTCCGATTTCGCTTGACAAATTACATATTGCAATATATGTTTTGCATATCGCAATATTACGGAGCTTCCCATGAAACTCGGCGACAAGCTTCGCTCCCTCCGCGCTGTAGAAGGCTCGCTTCGGGGTTTGGGCCGCGCTCTCACGCAGCAGGAACTCGCGGCCGCCATGAAGCGCGAGATTGGCCGCGGTTTGAGCCAGGCCTACCTTTCACAGATCGAAAGCGGTGCGCGTCCGCACCTGACGCATAAGACCCGCGATTTGCTGGCGCGTTTCTTCCGCGTCTATCCCGGGTTCCTCGTGGACGACCCGGAAGGCTACACGCCGGGCTTGCAGTCGGAACTGCGCGCCATCGACGCGAAGATCGATTCGTGGCTCTTTGCCGGTGCTGAGCAGTTCTCCAGCGACCCGGAATTGCAGCGAGCGCTGATTGCCATTGCGGAGACCGCGGACTCGCGGACGCCTCTGTTGCTTCTCGGAGAAATTCTGCGAACGCCCGGGTTGTTCGAGCGCCTTGCGGAAGTGCTGCGCCCGGGCAAAAGCACGGACCGCGAGCCAGGGAAGAAGGGTTTTTCCGTATCGGTGCCGCTTCGAAATTGATTCGGAGCCGCCTGGATGGGTTGCGCTAGAGGTGAGCTATGACCTGGTCTGATTTTTATCTCCTCTGTTTTCTCGTGGGCTTCTCGCTTAGCGTGATTTCGTTTCTCGCCGGGGCGGTCCACATCCATCTGCCGGTCAAATGGCATTTGCCATTTCATCTCGGCCATCACGGGGGCGGCGGCCACGGTGCCATGCGCGGAAGTCTCAGAGGCGGCGCGCACATCTCTTGGTTCAACGCCTCCACCATCATGGCGTTTCTCGCGTGGTTCGGTGGGACCGGCTACCTGCTCACGCGGCATTCACATCTCTGGACATTGCTTTCCCTGGCCATCGCCATCGCGGCGGGCCTGTTCGCGGGCTGGGTGGTTTTCCGGTTCATGGTCAAGCTGGTTCAAGTCGACGACGCGCCCATGAGCAGCGAAGACCGCCGCGTGGAAGGGGCGCTCGGGACCCTTAGCATGCCCATCCGCGAAAACGGTACAGGCGAAATCATCTTCGCGCTGGGCGGAACGCGGCGCTGCGCCGGTGCGCGCAGCGGCGACGGCAAGCCCATCGATAAGGGCGTTGAAGTGGTCATCGAGCGCTACGAAAAGGGAATCGCCTACGTGAAGAAGTGGGAAGAGTTCTCGAAGTGAACGGCGCAATGAGTTTGTCGGGCTGAAGTACGACGCGATCAGTCCGCACGGGTGAAACAAAGGGAGGCGGTTATGTTTGGGTTGCCAACGGAAGTGGTGGTCATCGCAGGCTCACTGGTCCTCGGGCTCTTGATGCTTATGATCGTCATCGCCCGAATGTACCGGAAAGTCGGTCCCAATGAAGCGTTAATTCGCTACGGCATGGGTGGCACGCACGTTTACTGCGGGAGAGGCGCCATCATTTTCCCGATGGTGCAAACCTGCCGCGAACTGTCGCTCGAGCTCATGTCGTTCGACGTAGCCCCGCAGCAAAACCTTTATACGAAGCAAGGCGTTGCCGTCACGGTCGAAGCGGTGGCGCAAATCAAAGTGAAATCCGACAAGGAATCGATCCTCACAGCCGCGGAACAGTTCCTTAGCAAAGAGCAGAACCAGCGCGAAGGCCTGATTCGGCTCGTGATGGAAGGCCATCTCCGTGGAATCATCGGCCAGCTCACCGTCGAGCAAATTGTCAAAGAACCGGAAATGGTGGGCGACCGCATGCGCTCCACCTGCGCCGACGATATGAGCAAGATGGGGCTCGAAGTCGTCAGCTTTACGCTGAAAGAAGTCCGCGACAAGAACGAATACATCACCAACATGGGTCGGCCCGACGTTGCCCGCATCAAGCGCGACGCCGAAGTGGCCACCGCCGAAGCCGAGCGCGACATCGCCATCAAGCGCGCCGAAGCGCAACGCGCTTCGGCGGTTGCCAAAGCGCAAGCCGATCAGGAGCGCGTCGCCGCTGAAACCGCTTCGCTTGCCAAGCAAGCGGAAGCGCAGCGCGACCTCGACATCAAAAAGGCTGCGTTCCTCGATGCCACGAAGAAGGCGCAAGCCCAAGCCGACAAGTCCTATGAAATCGAAACCAACGTGCAACAGCAGCACGTCATCGCCGAAGCCGTAAAGGTCCAGCAAGTCGAGCGTGAAGCTCAGGTAAAAGTCCAGGAAGCGGAAATCGCGCGCCGCGAACGCGAACTCATCGCCACCGTCCTCAAGCAGGCGGAAATCGAGCGCCAGCGCATCGAAACGCTGGCCAACGCCGAACGCCAGCGCCTGATGACCGAAGCCGAAGGCCGCGCCGCATCCATCCGCGCGCAGGGCGAAGCCGAAGCCGAAATCATCTTCAAGAAGGGCGAAGCGGAAGCCAAGGCCATGAACATCAAAGCCGAGGCTTTCCAGGAATACAACCAGGCCGCCGTAGTCGACAAACTCATCACCGGTTTGCCGGACGTCGTGCGCGCTCTCAGCGAGCCGCTCAGCAAGGTGGACAAGGTCACCATCGTTTCGACGGGCAACGGCGACGCCGCCGGAGCGTACAAGCTCACCGGCGACATCACCAAGATTGCCGCGCAGGTTCCGGCGCTTTTCGAGGCGCTTTCCGGAATGCAGGTGTCGGACCTGCTTAACAAGGTGCGCCTGATTGGCGACAAAGCGCCCAAGCCCACTCCAGCGGAATTGCCGCAGCCTCCGCTGCCCGCACCGAAGAAGTCCTAACTTAATGCAGCTTCCGTCCCGGTGAGCGCACCAGCGCTCACCGAGGACGCCAGATGTTTCGGGGGATGGACATGAACGGCAAATCAAAGTTCCTGGTCATCGGGTTCATTGGGGTGGTCGCGCTGAGTTTCCTCGTGGGCGGCTTTTGGAGCCAAGCGGTGTGCGCCTTAGGAAAAGTCGTCGCAGCCGGTGCCGTCTTCTTGTTTGTTTTTTCCAAGCTCCTGGCGGGAATCAGCGGCGTGCACTTTTTGCTTTGAGTGCGCGTTCCCTGCAAAAGCGCGGTGCTTGATTCTTCAACGGCATTCGAGTGGTCGGTAAAAAAAGTAAGTCATTCGAAAGGAGATTCATCATGGGACTTTTGGAACGGGTAAGCACTCTAATTCGCGCGAACCTCAACGATCTGGTGGACCGCGCCGAGGATCCGGAAAAACTGATCAAGCAGGTCATCCTCGACATGGAAAATCAGTTTTTGCAGGTGAAAACCCAGTTGGCGGTTTCCATTGCCGACCAGCACATGCTCGAAAAAAAGCTCCAAGAAAACGAAGACACCGCCCGCGACTGGATGCGCAAGGCGGAAGTCGCCGTGGACAAATTGCACGACGACCTGGCGCGCGCGGCGCTCGACCGCTTCCAAACCTCGCAGCGCCTAGCGCAAAGCTACCGCGAACAGGTCGACGATCAGAAAGCCCAAGTCGAGAACCTGAAAGCCGCGCTGGGAAAACTGGAACAGAAACTCGACGAGGCGAAATCCAAGCGCGATTTGCTCCTGGCGCGCCACCGCCGCAGCTTGTCGCTCGGCAGAGCGGCCCAGGCGCAAACCATGCTCGGCGACAATTCGAAGAGCGCAACCTTCGAACGGCTGAAGGACCGCGTGAATCACAGCGAAGCCGTGGCCACTGCCGAAGTCGACCTGCTCACCGACGACATGGGCGAGCGCCTGACGCGCCTCGACCGCGACGCCGAAGTGGATCGCCTCCTGGCGGAGCTAAAGGCCCGCCGCGGCCTCCCGGAAACCGCCAGCTGACCGCTTCCCGGCCCCGGTTCACGAGACGAACGGTCAAGCGCTTCGTCTAATAGTGTGGTCAAAAAAAGAGAGACGTATTTCAAGAAGGTTTCCGGGCCCGGAAAGGAGACAATTTCATGAAACCTTACGCTACCTTTCGCCGCCATCCTCTGGGAGCGGTCGTTGCTCGAACGAATGAAGACCGCCATCCACTCCAAGTGGTTCCGTTCGGCAGGTACGGAGCGGGCGTGTGGACCGGCCATCCCATTGAATTGCTTATCGTCATCGGAATCTTGCTAATTGGGCTGATCGGCATTCCCGAATGGCGCTGGTTTTTTGGCGCCTCGGTTTTGGTGGGGAGCCTTACCGGGTATTTGCTCTGGCGGCGCAATCGATGGAGAGCCTAACTTCACTCAAAATGGCCTGGCTCCGCCTTACAACCGCGTTCCCCAGCATGCGAGAATAGCTGCGTGAATCCGTTTCTCGTTTCCGTGCCGGCGGCTGTCCTTGTGACGGGCGGCGTTGCTGCTTACGGCGCCGTGTATCCGCGCGCGCAACTTTTTGGCTCAACCGTTTGCCGCACGAATTCTCCGCGCAAGCTCGCCATCACTTTTGACGACGGCCCGAATCCCGCTATGACTCCGCGGCTGCTCGACTTACTGGACCGCTACCAAGCCAAAGCCACGTTCTTCGTCATTGGCCGGTTCGTCCGCGAATGCCCGGAGCTCGTCAAAGAGACCGCCGCCCGCGGCCATGTCATCGGTAACCACACCGACGCACACCCGAATCTCACCTGGCTCAGCCCGTCGCAGATCACCGTGGAGCTCCGCCTCTGCCACCATGCCATTGCGAATGCGATCGGCGCTCCAGCCAAGTGGTTCCGTCCGCCGTACGGTTTCCGCAATCCCTGGGTCATCCCGGCGGCGGCGGAGCTCGGCTGCAAAACCGCAATGTGGACTCTCATCCCCGGCGATTGGCTCAAGAAGCCATCCGAATGGCTGATTCGCCGCATGCAACCTATCGCGACGCACGCAGAGCGAACCTCTAACGGCAAAAGCGGCCCGCCGCAGAAGGCGGCCGCAACAAGGGAAACCGCCACGATCGGCACGACCGGGACCGGCGACATGCTTTGTCTCCACGACGGCTATCACAAGGAGCTGAACTACGACCGCACCCGTACACTCGCCGCCCTTGAACACTGGCTCCCGCGCTGGCGCGACCTCGGCCTCCAGTTTGTTACAATGGATGAAGCGGTGAGCTGATTGTTTGAAAGGGCCGCTGCCTGGTCATGGACGAGCGCGCGTTTTACACCGAGAAAGAAGAAGTCAGGAAGACCAAACTCGTTTGCCCGAGCTGCCACAAGGATTTCGAATTTCCCGTGCGCTGGAAAGTTTGCCGCAAGAAAAAAGAAGCTCCCCGCGGCATGGGCCCGGAGGACCGCAAGAAATTCGAACGCGCCACCTCCTACATGGTCCGCCTGGACGACCTCGTTGCCTGCTACAAATGCCGCAAACGGTTCGAGCTTACCGGCCAGTCGACCGTGCTCATCAACGACAATCTCGGCGATCCCACTGCCGACCCCGAAAATTTTGGGAATCGGTGAGCTGAAACAGTCTTTAAGTTAAGTCATTGGTTGTGAGTTTTTAGTTTTAGAAGAAACATCGCCCCGTGTGCGAATCGGCTTGCTTTGAAAAAAAACAACCGATGTTCCAAACCCCCACCATCGGCACTCTGCCTTACAACTAAAAACGGATCCCTTAGGACTGCTTCAGATCTCCGGATACATCTCGAAAAACGCTTCGATCGATTGGTGAAACGTCCTCTCGATTTCTTCCTTGCTGCCTTCGATCAAGTGCATGGTGACGCGCGCGCTCCGGCCGTTCTTCAGCACCACCGTCGCGTCCTTCACTTCGCCCAAATCTTCTTCCGGTAGCAGCCTCATCCCGTAAATCAGTGCCAGCTTCGCCATGTTCGCTCTCCTCCAACCAAGCCGAGCGTAGCTCCCCAGGCGTCTCTGGTCAAACATCACTCAAGAGAAAAGAGAGATGTATGGAGCAAAAACCGCTCGATGGACCGAGTCGGAATGACCGGCGGCGGTTTTCGGGACGAACGTGCCCTGACGGCCGCTTCAGCCCTTCATTCCTCAGGGTACGAGCGGCCCCTACAACATCGCGCTGTACTCAGGCATCCGTTCCGGTTATTCTGCGCATCGCAGTAGCCAGTACGGAGGCTGTTATGAAGTACACGCGCGAATTGTTTGCCCGCACGTTCGTTCTTGCAGCAAGTCTGTTCTGCGCCATGTCGCTTTTCGCTCAGGAACAGCAGGGCCCGCAAACCGAAGCGCCGCCTCCGGTCGCGCCCAAGCCCACGCCGGCTCCGCAAACCGGATCCGGTGAAAAGGTCATCGTGCCCGCAGGCACGCGTGTCGGCGTGGTTCTGCAAAATGGCATCTCCACGCGCAGCGCCAAGCCCGGCGACTCCGTCTACCTGCAAACTTCGTTTCCCATCACCATCAACAACCGCATCGTCATTCCTGTTGGGTCGTACCTTCGCGGCGAACTCATCGAGTCCAAGCGCCCCGGTCGCATCAAGGGCCGCGGCGAATTTCGCATGCGCCTGAATACTCTGATCCTGCCAACCGGATTCACGGTGGATTTGAACGCCGCCCCCCGCAGCGCCGACTCCGGCGGCAAAGAAACCATGGATGAGGAAGGCAAGGTGACCGGAGGGGGCAACAAAGGCCAGAAGGCCGGCACGGTCGTGGAGACCACCGCGACGGGAGCCGGGATTGGCGCTCTGGCCACCCGCACGCCGAAAGGCGCGGGAATCGGAGCCGGTATTGGCGCAGCCGCGGGACTCGCCGCCGTCTTGCTGACGCGCGGCCCGGAAGCCGAGCTCCCCCGCGGTTCCACGATGGACGTCGTTTTCGAGCGCCAGCTCACCTTAGACGGCAACCAAATCCAGTTCACGAATCTCGGCCAATTTCAGCCCGTCGTTCAGCCGCCCGTCCGCCGCCCCGATGACCCGGACCGCCCACACTGATCCCTCCGTTTTTTGCAGTGGTGAGTAGCAGCATTTTGAATCGGAACGCGTCACCTTTGTACCAAGGGTGGCCCATTTACCTCGTAGCGGTCCTCATGGCTTCGCCGTGAAATCTCATCGGGCTGAACCGCTCCCAGTCGGTGCTGACTTTTTGCTCGGTAACCCATTCACGGACAAGTCGCGCGGTCACCGGCGTCAGCAAAATTCCGCTGCGAAAGTGTCCCGTGGCCATCACCAGCCCTTGCAAATCCGTCGGCCCGAGAATCGGAAGATGGTCCGCGGAATCCGGCCGCAAGCCTGCCCAGGTTTCTTCGATGCGCCCATCCTTTAGCCCAGGAGCCAGTTCGATGGCCCCGGCCAGGACTTTTTCGATGCCACCCGCCGTCACGCGCTTGTCGAAGCCAACGTACTCGACCGTCGCGCCGGCAAGAATCCGTCCATCATTCCGCGGCACGAGATAAACATTCTCCGACCAAAGCACGCGCTCGATTTCCAAATCGTCAGCGCGCAACGCAATCATTTGTCCTTTCGCGGGCTTCACCGGCGCGTACGCGGAAACTCCTTCAATGGTTCCCGAGAAGCAGCCCGCGGCGATAACTGTCCACTTCGCTTCCACCTTTTCGTTTTCGAGAAGCAGCCCGCCGCAGCGCGCGCCTTCGCGCCAAATGCCGGTCACGCGGCTCACCGGAAAAATCTCCGCGCGGCTGCGGTGGGCCGCCTCGAAGATCGCCGCCGTCAACAAGCGGTTGTCAATCGACGCTTCCTCCGGCCGGAGCACCGCCGCCTCCATTTCATCGCTCAGGGCCGGCTCGAGTTCGCGTGCGTCTTCAGCGCGCAGAGGCTCCGCCTTCAGCCCCAAGCCGTGATGCAACGCAATAATCGTGCTGAGCTCTTCCTTTGCATCATGAGAAAAAATCGCCCCAATCGTGCCTTTGCGCCGGAAGCCCGTGCCCTGCCCGGAAATCTCCTCCACCTGCGCGACAAACTCCGGATACAGCGCCGCGCTCCGCTTCGCCAGCTCGACAGTAGCGATCATCCCGGGATTTTCCGGCGCCGGCGAAATGATTCCCGCGCTGGCCCACGACGCTTCCTGCCCCAGCTTCTGCTGGTCGAAGATACACACGCGCAATCCCGCGCGCGCCAATTCCAGCGCAATCGCGCCGCCAATCACGCCCCCGCCCGCAATCGCCACATCGCACTTCTTCATGCTTTCAGTTCCTTCTCTTCACTGGTTTTGCTGTTCGTGCGTAATGCACTCATGTCGTCATCTTAACGCAACTTGCGATGCGCTTCAGTTTTGCGGGTCTGGTCGCCGAGGAAGGGAGGCGCTAGGTTCAATTCCTGAAGACGCGACAGAAAGGCGGCTACACCGATCGAACTAGTTCTTCGGAGAGGACTTGCGCTTTTTTTGCGAGGTTGCGCGCGCGCCCCCAGTCGCCGGTTTTCATGGCCTCGCGCGCGTCTTTCAGGAAGCCTTTGATCTTTGACGCCAGATCGGATTGCGCCGCGTTCAACTGCTTGTTCCGCGTGGACGCGAGATTTTTCTCCGCAATCTCCAGGCTCTGACTGGTTTCTTGCTGGGCCGCGGCTAATTCTTCCTTGGGGAGCTGCGCAGCGATGGTGGGAGCTTCGGGCTTCTCGGCATCAGCCGGGGGAGCGTTGGCGGCCGGAGCGGGCGCCGGGTTCACGTGCGGCCGAGGCGGCGCGCTTCGAATCGGAACCATCATAGCCACGAGCGGCGCGAGGTCGAGATTGATCACCGGAGCGTCGAACTCCATGTCGTCCGGAGGCGAGGTATGCGGCTGAGGCAGAGGCCGAACTTGCACAGCGGTCGCCCACGCAATGTGCGCCCGCCGGTGGAAAAATGGCATGCATGCGCACGACAAAAATGCCAGCGAAAAACAGGTCATGCACACAATGAACGGGCCACCACCGTGGAGCAGCGAGTGCCGGGAACGAGCACTGAACTGAGCTGGGTTCGACACCATTATTTAGATGATTTTAGGCCGCGAGGGGCAACTCGATCCGAAATGTCGTTCCCCGGCCAACCTCCGATGTAAAGTCTATCGAACCGTTATGCAGCTGCACAATTCGAAACGTGCTGGCCAGCCCTATTCCGCTTCCTCCTGGCCTTGTCGTGAAAAACAGCTGAAAAATCTTTTGCTGGTTTTCCGGGGGAATGCCTTTGCCCGTGTCCCCCACCGTAATTTCCGCCATTTCCCCGCGCCGGCTCAGCACCAGCCGCAATTGTCCTCCGTTGGGCATCGCTTCCGCCGCGTTTAGCACGAGATTCAAAACCGCCTGTTTGAGGAGGGCTCTATCAACATAAACTTCCGGGACATCAATCGGCAAGAGCGTAGCGAGCTGGATGTTCGACTGCTGCAACTGAGGCTTGGCAATTTCCAGGACTTCTTTCAGCAGGTCGGCAAGCTGCGTGACTTCCAGGCGCACGTCCATGGGGCGGGTGAAATCGAGGAAGCGCTTAACCACCTGGTCCAGTCTATCAATTTCTTTATCAAGGACTTGCACGGCTTGCTTGGCGGCGTGGCGGTCGATCTCGCTGTCGAGGTCCAACATGCCGCGCCTGGCATAGGTGCTCCGGCCATCGAAAGACAGGGATTCTTTCAGATTTTCAAGCCACAGGCGCATGGAGTTGAGCGGATTTTTCACTTCGTGCGCGACGCCGGCGGTGATGCGGCCGAGCGCGGCCAGGCGTTCGCTCACTTTGAGCTGCGTGTCAATACTTTCCAGAGAATCGAGGTCGCGCAGCGTGACGAGCGCGCCCATGCGTTCGCCGTCTTCCTGGATGGCTTGCACGCTGACGTTCACGCGCTTGGGACCTTCGCTGGTTTCCAGGTTGACGTCGGCGGTGATTTCGCTGAGTTCGTCGCCTTCGATGTGCAGCGCCTCGCCGAGCGGGTGGCCGGGCGGAAAAATGTCCGTGACGCGGCGTCCGAGAAATTCGCCGGCGGGCGCGCCGAGAAATTTTTCGGCGGCGGGGCTGACCATCACGGCGCGCGCGTCTCGCGTAAAGAGAAGCAAGCCGTCCTCAAGGCCGGCCATGACGGAGTTCATGTTTTCGCGCATGGTGCTGAAAATTTCATGCACACCACGGAGTTGCTGGCCCACCTGGGAGATCTTGCGGCTCATCAGGCCAAGTTCGTCACTACTGGTCTCGGTCGTTTTCCCTACCAGCGAAGGCACGTCGAATTGGCCGGATGAGAGGCGGTCGAGTTGCGCGGTAATGTCGTGCAAGGGGGCCAGCGTGATGCGGCTGACGAGAGCGGCGAGCAACGCAGAGAGCGCTAGGGCCGCCAGCACAATCACCTCGCTGGTTTGAACGCTGGACTGGATTTCCTTGATGAGAAGGGCCGAGTCCACCACCACGCGCACTTCGCCGAAGGGTTTATCTCCCTTGTTAAAAGGATATTCCACTTCAAACAATTGGGGGCCCTTGTTGGCTCCTCTTATGGTGCGCAGGAGAACTCCCACCTGGTGCAGAAAACTTCGCCCCTCGAGCTGGGAGATGTTCGTTCGGCGCGCCAGAGTAGCTCCCGGAAGGTTGGGGTCGCTGGAGGCCAGCACCATGCCGTCCATGTCAGTGATGGAGACCTCATAAATCAGCGCATTATCCTTGGCGGCTTTGAATTGCGTCTGCAAGCCTTCGCTGATTTCGAAGGCGCGCCGGACGTAATCATGGATATCCCTGGGATCGTCCGACTCCGGCCGCAAGCCCGCTCGCTTCGCTTCCGTCATCGCATTTTGGGCTTGCAAAAAAACCTGTTTTGAAAGGTCGCTCGCTCGCTTGTGGGTTTCCTGAATCAATTGGTCGAGAAGCTGCGCCGCAAACACGACGGACAACACCACAACGACGAACAGCACGAGGCTGGTCATTACGAGGGTGAATTTGGTGCGCAGCCGCAGCTGCATGGGCTGACTCTACTCCGTTTCGGCGCTAGCGGTGCCGTCTTTCTTCTTATTTTACGCGTCCCTATTTTACTGGTAGGCCGGCCCCCTGGCGAGTGGGAGTGGTTGTTTCAACAGAATCTAGGCACTCACTTCTTAGGATGGGCGTCGCTCCGTCATAATTCCGAATGGGAAATCGCGCAGGTTCTGACCGAGTGTCAACGGATAGTAGACACTTCTGGGGCCAAGAGATTC
Source organism: Candidatus Acidiferrum sp. (assembly GCA_035262505.1). Lineage (GTDB taxonomy): Bacteria > Acidobacteriota > Terriglobia > Acidiferrales > UBA7541 > Acidiferrum. The sequence goes on from DATFSR010000020.1 coordinate 81,046, forward strand.
GCTTTTCCGTCGGCCTATTTTGCGTTTTGGTGTCAGGGTAGGCTTTTAAGAACCGCCCCACCGAATGCTTGGCCTCACACCCTATTCATAGCGGCTTCGTGTTTTAGCAAGACCAATATAGATAGCCTAACGGTAATATCATAAGCGTTTCCAAACTGAAAATGAGCGGCGAGGCGACGGATGGCGGTCGAAGGTAGGGACTCGGGCGGGTTCTTCGAGGTCTACCGTTGCGCCAATCTGTGGTCGCCACTGCGGCCGTCCGGAAGTGTGCCTCAACCTGGATGGACGCCCATCTCGTGGCTTCATCTTCCTTGGCCGGCTCTCTGTTCTGGACCCGCGATCGGCGGCTCTCCCAGATCGCTTGCCTGTTGAACCTCCGTGGCCAACCCTAGCAGGAGTTAACCGAGGAAGCGCCACCTGCCTCCCCGCAGGGCAGCGCTTCCCTTCAGTCGTTCACTAGCAAACGGAAGTCTCGCCAGTTTCGAACCGATTGCCCCCTGTTTGTTTTGACAGTTCCACCAAATGCGCTCGAAAAACTATGCTTGATCCCTCCTGAAGAATCCCCAAGGAGGCGGCCACTTGGCTGGCTGTGGGACGCAGCCCTCTGGTCGCCTCCATTTTTTTGACCTCTATCCAATCTGACTCCAACAGGAAGCCCAATGGCTCCGCCCTGGTCTCCATCGATATCGGGCGGTTTCGAGAATGGCGGAATTGCGGTTGCCGTCAGGAAAAACTCTTATGTCCTGACGCTCTCCTCCCTTTCTATCGACTTCATGTTGTTGCCAGATGGTCCACGAAGCTGGGGGTTGATTTAGCGCGGCAGCCTCCCGGGCGCTCTGCGACTCCGTCCGCCCTTTGCGTGGTTTTCTCGATGAGGCTTATAGAAAGCATTACGCTGAACAAGGACACCAGCAGATCAGCCGGCAACACGGAACGCTTTACAGACCTAGTCCTCCCGCGGAACGGAGTCGACTGGCTAACACAGACCGAATTACCCTGCCGAGCAATGTCCTCGATTAGAACCCTGGGAAGCGCCCCCTGTGCTAGCCCCACAAGGCGGCGCTCCCCATTCAGTTTGTTGACTAGCAAACCATAATCTAGCGAGCTTCGAACCGATTGCCCCCTGTTTGTTTTGACAGTTCCATAAATGCGGCCGAAAACTAAGCTTGGTTCTGTGCAGGGTCCAGAGTTCGAGTAAAGCTCCCTTTTTCAGCAAATTGAACGGGCATAGGGAATGTTCGGCTGCCCGATCAGTACTCCTTGTTTTTAGGGCCACAGATATCGCGACCGGGATGAAACCATGAAAACCACGAAATACGCGCTGGCGGCGGGGTTAGGTTTGATCGCCTTGGTGCTACCAAAAGCGGCCTGGGCGGATTCCATCGTTTACCACGTCAACGGCACATTGAACTCCGCCGTGAACGATCGAACGTCAACTACCGGCACATTCAGGTCCGACGCTGCAGCGGATACTATGAATCCCTGGGGTTTCGTGGATGGCAGCTTCACATACACACCGCCAACTTTCCTGTATGGACCGAATTTTTCGACGATGACCTTCGCGCCAGGTGAAGCCAGCCAAGTTCTCGGCTCCACCGCTTGTTTCAACGCGTCACCAAGTTCGTCTTTTGCGTTTAGTTGCTCTGACGCAGGAGGAAATGAACACAGCTTCTGGCGGCACAGGAACAGACACCACGGCGTGTCGGGCGGCGCCCCACCGGCGGTCATAACGCCTGAACCTTCTACGCTGCTCCTGCTCGGCACGGGCTTGCTAGGCCTGGCGGGCGCGATGCGCCGAAAGCTGCCCACCTAGCCCCACGATTCACTCCGACTCAGCGCAAGTAGCCCCAGTTGTGGAGGCGGTCGCTGTCTTCTTCCCAGCGGTCGCCGATGTCGGTGCGATAGTACATGTTCGGGATGAGGACGTTCTTGATGCGCGAGTAGACCTGCGCTTGTGCCTGCTTCATCGTTTGACCGGTGCCGACGACAATCAGGATGACGCCAGAGGTACCGGCGATGAGCCACTGGCTGTTGATTTGCTTGACGTCTTCGATGTGCATTTCGTCGGCGGGCGGCTTCTTGAAAACGATCGCGGAATTTTTGGAGAAGGACTCGAAGGTTTCGTCGTCATCGAAGGGAAAGGGCGGCACAACGATCCGTACGCCGATCTGAAAGCCGCTCCGGACCTTCAGTTTGGGGTCCGCGCCGCTGGCCAGATCCCAGAAGAACTGCCCGATCGGCGTGATCATTCCTGCCTGCTGAATGCTGATGGTGGGGTAACCGAATCGCGCAGTGAATTCGAGCGGATAAATACCATTGTTGTTGACGATGCAGTTCAAGTCGATGTAGCCGATGTAGCCTTCCTCGGCCAGCTTCGGCTCCATCTTGAGCAGGGTCTGGTTGAACAGGTGATTCGGCCCGCTCCAGAACATGGAAGTGCCCATTTCGCCGGTGGGCGGGCCAATGTCGCCGGGGAAGAGCTTCTTGTGCTCGAAATTGATGTTGATGGGGTAGATGAAGTTTTTGCCGTTGAAAAACGCGCCAACGGCAACTTCCACTCCGATCATGCGCCGCTGGAGCTGGAAAACCTTGATTTCGTCGGAAAAAGCTCTTTTGTAGGCTTCCAGCATGCGAATGACGTCCTGGCCGTCGTCTTCTTCTCCGACGAAAAGGCGGCGTTTGACGTTCTGCGCTTCGCCGCTGGGTTTGATGACGTAACGGCCGGGATTCTGCGACACGTGCTCGATGGCGTCGTCGAAGGATTCAAATTCGCGGTAGGGAATGATATTGACGCCCGCCTTTTTCAATTCTTCCTGGCCAAAAGAGCGGTCGTCTTCGAGTTTGTCGCTGTAGGCAGTACCGCCGATTACCAGTTTTCCGCCAGCGCGCAGCGCCTGCGACTTTTCGCCCTGACCCAAGGTGTCGTCGAAGATGATGATGTCGGCCCACTCCTTGTCCTTCTCCCAATCCTTGGACTTCGCGACGAAGCCGTCGGCGATATCGCGTTCCTTCTTGTCGGCGATAAAATAGCGGACTTCGTGGCCCTCCTTGGATACCTGCCAGGCGATGTCGCTGATCAGGCCGGTGAGCGATACAAACAGGAAATTCTTTTTGTCCATTGCTCCTCGCGGGAGGTTCTGTCGAATTCAGGACGAGCGATTGTACATGAACTAACGTCAAGGGAATTGTTGCGGTTTTGTTAAACCATTCATTTCGGCGCGTAACGATGCCTACGCTAGGGCTATCTTCCCGAATCCCCGCGGTTTTTGCGGCACAAATGTCAACAGAGTCTAGATGGTTCGGGGGAGGGACTTAGGCTCGCGAGCGAATCAAATCTTGGTACGCCTATCAGCGCGGCGGTCCGCAACAAGGCGCTTGCGGGCCAGGACCGCCAGGCCCTTGGCGGTCTTGGTAGGCGAGTCTTCACTGGTAAGAAAACGGAGTTGGCTATCAACGGCTTCCGGCTGATCTTGCCGGTTGCTGCGACAGTAACTTCCATCGCTTTGCAAAAGATGAGCTTTCTTTTCGTCGGACAATTGAAGGTCAAGGATGTCTTTCAAACGGCGAACCAGCTTGGGGCCGCGCACGGGAAAAATAATTTCCACGCGATGGCTCAAGTTTCTTCGCATTAGGTCTGCGCTGCCGAGATAAACTTCCGGCGCTCCTCCATTGCGGAAATAATAGACGCGACCGTGCTCCAGGAACCGGCCAACGATACTGGTGACGCGAAT
>DATFSR010000021.1:0-46825 GCA_035262505.1 Candidatus Acidiferrum sp.
AGAGAAGCAGAGCGGACAGCGGGTTCGGGCAAAGGCTCTCGCCGGACTCGGCAAGGCGGTCGATCCTGAATGGGGATGTAGGGAGACCCGAGTCGAATTTGTAGTGGCCGGTCTTTAGACCGGTTCTTCAGACAATTGACTCAGGTCGGAAAGGCCGGCAGTGTCCGATTGGGCTAGTGCCCTAAGTTGGGGCGGCGGTGAAGCCGAACTCGTCCACGAGCTCCAGGCGGGCTCGGAGACGGCCTTCGACTGGCTCGTCACTCATTATCATGCGCCGGTGTACAACCTGATCCTCGGCATGCTCGGAGATACTTCGGACGCCGCCGACGGCACGCAAGAAGTTTTCTTGAAGGCTTTTCGCGGCATTCGGCAATTCCGCCAAGTCAGTTCTTTGAAGACCTGGCTCTATCGCATCGCCATTCGCGAGGCGCTCAACCAGAAGCGCTGGTTCAAGCGCCATCTGCAGAAAAATGTTTCGATTGATGCCGAGCCGGAAGAAGGGCAGGCGCGCTTCGAGATTCCGGATAACGCCGGCACGCCCTTCGAGCAGCTCGCCGCGCACGAAATTCAGGACGCGGTGCAGGGCGCGCTGCAAAAGGTTCCGGAAGCGTTTCGCAGCGCGGTGATTTTGCGCGACCTCGAAGGACTGAGTTACGAGGAAGTCGCAGAAGTTTTGGAGTGCAGCGTCGGCACCGTGAAGTCGCGCATTTTGCGTGGGCGCCGATCTCTGAAGGACATTCTCGAACCCATGTTGCAGGAGTCGGCTGCTAAAGCTGAAAACGGAAGGCCTCAGAAGGCCGTCCGTGCAACCCACGTTCCAGCTCGCGTTCAAGCATTTGTGCAGGGAACAGTCGTAAGTCAAAAAATGGTGGTGCCGCAGCCGTCGCCCTGTGGTGAGGCCTCTTCGGATGTGCGGCAAGCCGCGGTTGCTTCATCCGTTGCTTCAAAAGGCAAGTCCGCGTGAAGCTTACGCGGGAGAGGGGCTCTCATGAAGTGCACCACGGTACGAAAAAATCTGGCTGGTTATTTGGATGACGCATTGATTGGCGAAGAGCGCGTGCAGGAACGCGCGGCGATTCGCGAGCACCTGGAACTTTGCAGCGGCTGCCGCGAAGAGTTGCAGCGCTTCCGCAAACTGGCCGTGCTTCTTTCGCGCGTGCCGAAGAGCGTTCCGCCCGCGGATCTCGCCATCCGCATCAAGGTGGCTGCGGCACAAGCGCAGCATTCGCAAGATTGGATTACGCGTTGGCGCAACTTCCGGGATCATGCGGGCATCGTTCTCGACAACGCGTTTCGCCCGCTGACCGTTCCGGCGACGGGCGGTTTTATCGCCGCGATCCTGATTTTTGTCGTGGCCCTGCAGATGATCCTTCCGGGCATTACCGTGCGCGCGGTGGAAAACGATGTGCCCATTAATCTGATGCGTCCCGCAAAACTCGTTTCCCTTTCAGATTATCCGGAAGCGTGGGCGCCCGAAAAGCATGACGGCGAACTCTCCTCGCCTCACGGGCTTTTGGTGGATGTGACCGTGGATGCCGCAGGCCGCATGACCGACTACCAGATTCTTTCCGGACCCACGAGCGCGGAGCTAAGCCGGCAGGTGTACCAGATGCTTTTCCTTTCGCGCTTCAGCCCCATGCTGAGCTTCGGCCGGCCAACCGCTGGCGGGCACGTAGTGGTGAGCTTCAGCGCGGTTCGCGTGCGCGGCTGACCGTTTTTTCACTTGAATGAAAAAGTTGGCTTCGCTCCTGGCATCGGCAATGTTTGTGTTTTCTGTTGCGGGCTCCGCGAACGCGCAATCGGAAACGCCGCCGCGCAACGAATCCGAGCGCGAACTGTTCGAGCTGCTCAACCACGAGCGCGCTTCGCACAATCTTCCGGAATTGAAGTGGGACGAAGCGCTTTTCAAAGCCGCGCGAAAACATGCGCTGCTGATGCTCGATCTCGATGTCCTGGAGCATCAGCTTCCCGGCGAACCCGGATTGGAAGAACGCATCACCGCAGCCGGTGTGCGCTTCACGTACATCGCGGAGAACATCGCCGTCGGCAAAGATTCAGCGACGATCCATAACGGATGGATGCACTCTCCCGGCCACCGCGGCAATATTTTGAGCGAGCGCGCCACTTCGGTGGGCATCGCCGTCGTGCGCGGAACCGCGGGACTTTTTGCCGTGCAGGATTTCGCGCAGGCGTTCACAAACGAGAGTCTGGAGCAACAGGAAAAACAAGTGAGCGCGCTGCTGGAAGCGAAAGGTCTGCGCGTTGCAGCAACCGCGGAAGAAGCGCGAAAAGCATGCGACGGACTTGCTGGAATGCCCGCTGGGCGATCAGGAGCGTTGATTCGGTTCGAGACGGGAAGTCTCAACGAAATCCCGCCGGATCTGGAGAAAAAGATTCGCGGCGAACCGTTTCGCAACGTTTCCGTGGGCGCGTGCCGCACGCCCAAAGCTGCGGGTTTCGCGCGCTACAAAATCGCGCTCCTGTTTTTCTGAGCGCGGAAAATGGAAGCTGGAAATAGAAATTGGGAGGGCCGCGTTTCATTGTTATTCCGAGGCCGCGTCTTCTGCGGCCGAGGAATCCTGGCTTGGTTGCTGCTTCAGATGGCCGACGAGAGGAAGGCTGCTCGAAACTTGTGCCTTTTTCCCGACGGATCGATCCTGCCACGCTTCCTCGTTGCTCCGCTCCTCGGAATGACAAGCTTTTTGAATCAAGCGACTAGATCGGCGTCGAGGCGAAAAGAAACAGTTGAAACGGAGAAAAGGACGGAATACACTGTGGGCTCGATGATCGCGCAACTCCCCAACTCGTACTATTGGTATCGATTTACGTGGCATCCATACGGGTGGCGGGGGGCGTCTCTGTAAGCGAAATCAGCGAAAAAGTTTTGAGCCCACTCGCCAGCCGGGTGGGCGTTTTATTTTCGACACGAGATGTTTTTGAAAAAAGTGGGCGCGAGAATTTTCTGAGGGAGCAGAGAAATGATTATTTCCATGAAACGGAATGCGACGCGGGAAGAAATTGACGAGGTGACGAAGCAGGTGGAGCACTTCGGGTACAAAGTGCACTCCATCGAAGGAGAGGAGCGCGTGGTCATCGGCGTGGTGGGCGTGGGCGACGTGACGGCCTGCATGGAATCGATCGAAGCGATGCAGCAAGTGGACAACGTGGTGCGGATTTCCGCGCCGTACAAATTCGTGAGCAAAGAGTTTCGCAAGGAGAAAACGCGGATCAACGTGAACGGCACGGAAATTGGCGGAGATGAATTTGTGGTGATGGCTGGACCGTGCTCGGTGGAATCGGAAAAGCAGATCATGCAAGCCGCGGAGGGCGTGGTGAAAGCGGGGGCGAAAATGCTGCGCGGAGGCGCGTTCAAGCCGCGAACTTCGCCGTACGATTTTCAGGGGATGGAAGAAGAAGGATTGAAGCTGCTGCAAAAAGCGAAGCACGCCACAGGATTGGCGATTATCACAGAGGTGATGAGTGAGCGCGGCGTGGACCTTGTGGCCCAGTACGCCGACGTGATGCAAGTGGGCGCGCGAAACATGCAGAACTTCATGTTGCTGAAGGCGCTGGGAAAATGCGGGCGTCCAGTGCTGTTGAAACGAGGATTGAGCAGCACGGTAAAAGAACTGCTGATGTCGGCGGAGTACATCACGGCGCATGGGAATCCGGATGTGATTTTGTGCGAGCGTGGAATCCGCACGTTCGAGACGGTGACGCGCAACACGTGTGACATCGCGGCGATTCCTGCGCTGAATGAGTTGACGCACTTGCCGGCGATTCTGGATCCGAGCCACGCGACGGGAAAGCGCAGCCTGGTGCCGGCGGTTTCACGCGCGGGCGTGGCAATTGGCGCGGACGGGTTAATCGTGGAAGTGCATCCCGCGCCGGAAAAAGCGATGAGCGACGGCGCGCAGTCGCTCGACCTGGCGCAATTCGAAAAGATGATGCGCGACCTGCAGCCCTACATCGCGATATGGAAGGAATCGAGGAAGACTCAAGCCCTCGCCGCGACTCATTAAGCGGCGCACCAGAGTTCCCAGAAAATGAAAGAGGAGGCCCCGGTGCTCTGGAGCCTCCTTGTTTTTTGGGATGACGGTCAACTGCAGGCAGCCGGCACTGAATTAGAAGTTGAGCTTCATGCCCAGCTGCAGAATGCGCGGATCGCGCGTCGAGGTCACTTGGTCATAGAACGTCGAGATGAAGTTGGTCGAAGCGCAGCAAACTGGATTCGTATGATTGAAAGTGTTGAAGGTCTCGAAGCGGAACTGGCCGGAAAAGCGCTCCGTGAATTTCATGTTCTTAAACAGCGAAAGGTCGGTGCGCCAGAAACCGGGCCCGCGGATAGCACCCGGGCGCTCTGTGGTCTCCGTAGTCTGGGTTGCAGATGGAGGAGCGAAGGCCGCTGGGTTGAACCAATTGGCATAAGTATGAGGAGCGTTGGCATCGGGGTTGCCGACCTGATTCGGGCGGCAGCCCAAAGGCGACGCGGTTAGCAGACAGCCAGCGCCAGTCGGATCGTTGCAGCGGGCACCGAGTCCGAGTCCCCCGGCGCAAGCTCCATTCCCTAAAACAGCCGTGAGAGGAAGACCGGTTTGGAACGTTTGCACGCCGGCCACCTCCCATCCTCCCAGCACATGGCCGGCAAGGCCTTGCTGCGTGCGGTAGAAGGGGAGATCGTACACGAAGTTTGCTGTCAGGACGTGGCGCCGGTCAGCGACCGTAGGTCCATAGTTGCCGCGAAAGTCGCCGGTAACCTGCGGAAGATTAGCGCCTCCCGTGCTGCGATCAGCTGGATCCGTGGTCAAACCGTGCGACCAGGTGTAAGAAATGTTGACCAAGGAGTTTCCCGACAGTCGCTTCTGGAGTTGGGTTTGCAGCGAGTGATAGTTAGAGGTGAAGAGATCCACAAAGAACAGCCCGGGACCGTATCCTGTGTAAGGGCGCAGAACATTGAGCTGGTTTGACTTTGCAGTGGTATTGATTGGCGTAGGGATGACTACGGCACACCCGCCAGCAACGGTGCACGCCGAGGTGTTCGCGCCCGGCCCTGCGAAACAAGGCGCCGCGGCAGTGCAGTTCAAATAAGATGCGACTGGAGCCTGATTGAAGTCCTCAAAGCCGGGTAGGTGGATGCCATTGCTGCCGTAGTAGCCGACATCTGCCAGCCAGGTTCTGGCAAATTGGCGCTGAACGTCCAAGCTCCATTGCTGAGAGTAAGCCGGCTTGTAATCAATCGGCATTCTGGATTGGATCGTGAACGGAGTCGTGGAAGCGAGCGTGGTCGTTGCGCCGCTTGGGTTGGCGAAGGTGGTGAAGTTGGTGTTCAAGTTGGTGAGGAAGCCCTGGCTCAAGCCAACGTTAAGTTCGGGGTTGCCGAATTCCAAGCCATTGTCAAAAAACATTCCGTAACCGGCGCGCACAGAGGTCAGTCCGTTGCCGAAGGGATCCCATGCTATGCCCAAGCGAGGAGCGACGGCGCGATTGAACTCCTTGCCGACCTTGTTGCCGAATGGAGACTTGGTTCCCACAAATCCATGGAAGTTGGGAGGATTTGCGAAGATGAGTCCGTTCAGCGGATTGTAGTTCGGATTGCAGGCGCTAGCCGTGGGCACGCCATTCGCGAGACTAACATCCATGGCGCCGGAGGACGTGATGCAAGGAGCTTCTGCGGGATTCCAAAGAGCCGGATCGAAATTGACGAGACGGCTGGAACCGCCGAGGCCGCTGGCGTCGGTCGGCTCGCGGAAGAACGAGTGGCGGATACCATAAGTGACGGTGACATTTCGTCGCACGCGCCAGGTGTCCTGCCCGTAGTACTCGAACTGGTTGTCAAAGATGTTGGCTGTGACGTCCAGGGAAGCCTGAGAAAAGGTTGCGTCCTGGCCCAGCAGGAAATTCGCGAAGGCCTGCTCGAAAGAAAAAGGACAGGTGCCGCCTCCGGTAGCCGTTCCAGTGCAAACAGGAGCGCCATTGAAAAGAGTTGCCGCGGTAGGCTGGTTTGAGTTATCGAACGAGAATGAGCCGTTGTTGCTGCCCGAAAGCTGGTTCTCGTGTTTGTTGTAGTGATAGTAGATAGCGCCGAACTTGAGCGTGTGTGAGCCGAAAATTTTCGTCACGTTGCCGTATGTCGTGTGGTTGATGTTGTAATCGCTATAAGGGCCAAAGTCCCCCAAGGTGCTTCCCCCGGCGTTGGTGAAAACCGCTCCGGTCATCGCAACGCTTGGGGCCCGGCCAAGAATGTTCTGAAAGGGAAGTAGGCTGCCGAGTGCAGTCTTGATATCGGGCGATTGTGAGAAATTCTCAGCACCGATCACGTGGCTGAGGATAGCGCCATAAGAGTAGCGATAACCGCCGTCAATCAGCAACTTGGGGTTGAGCGTCAGAGTCGCTGCGACGTTGTATTGGTGTCCCGGGGAGTTCGTGGAAGTGGTGGAAATTCCGGGGATGGAGGTGTTGGTGAACAGGCCCCCTTGTTCGAGAGTGGGATTGGTGTCGTGCAGGAATTTGCCATTCACGGTGAGTTTGGGGCTGAAGACGTGGTCGATCTTGATCATGTCTTCACGGAAGTTGAAAGTGTTGCCAAGACTCGCGATATATCCGAAGGGATTGCCAGCGGAAGCCAGGTTAGCAGAAGGGAACTTCGAAAAGAGGTCTTTAACGTACGCGGCAGCCACCGGATCGATAGAGGTGATGCTGGTACCGTACGCGCCACAAGTCGGCTGGGCCCCAAGAGCGCTAGACCATTGTGTGCAAACGACATGGTTGAACTGTCCGTTGAGCATTCCGGAATAGGGAACCGTGGCGCTGGGATTCGAATAGGTGACGATGCGCCGCGCCTCATCAGAAAAGAAGAAAAACGTCTTGTTGCGCTGCTCGTAGATTTTGGGAATCCATACGGGTCCGCCAACGGTGCCGCCGAAGTCGTTGTAGCGCAGCCTGGAACGCGGAGTGACCGGCGTTGTAGCGTTGTTGAAGAAGCTGTTGGCATTGAGATCGTCATTGCGGAAAAACTCGTATAAGCCGCCATGGAGGCTGCTGGTTCCGGAGCGCGTGATGACGTTGACTTGGGCGCCGGCGGAACGGCCGGACTCGGCGTCGTAGACGCCACGGACGACGCGAAATTCGCTGATGGCATCAATGCTGGGAAAAGAGAGCAGCGTGAGATTGGAGCCGCGGTCCACGTTGTCCGCGCCGTCGACCTGCCAATTGTTTTCTTCGCGGCGACTGCCGTTGATTTGGAAAGTCATGAGGTTGGTGCCGACGGGAGACGTGGCTCCCGGGAAAATCTGGTCGGCATTCCCGGAGTCAGAAGCGCCGGGCACCAGGAGAACGAGTTGGGCATAATTTCGGCTGTTCAGTGAAAGCTCGCGAAGCTGCAGACCAGAGATCACGCCAGTCGCGGTGGCGCTCTGCGTGTCCACTTGCAGCGCGTTGGCCTCCACGGTCACGCTTTCATTGACGGCCCCAACTTCGAGAGTGAGATTGACGGCCAGCTTGTCGTCGACGTTGAGAACAAGGCCGGAGTGAACCACCTTCTTGAAGCCGGAAGATTCCGCGGTGACGGCATAGCGGCCCACCGGAAGAAGCGCGGCGACGTACTGACCTTGCTGGTCGGTTGTAAGCGTGCGGACGGCAATGTTTTGATCGGCGTTCGTGATGGTTACGATGGCACCAGCAACAGCGCCACCCTTGGAGTCAGAAACGGTTCCAAGGATCGTGCCGGTGACGGATTGGGCAGAAATCTTTGACGGGAAGAACGCGAATAAGAATGCGAGAACTAAAACCGCAAACAAGATTTGCTTCTTCATATCTTTTCCTCCACCTCTGAATGAAAAACAGAAGATTTTTTCGCATCGAATCGTTTAACAATCAACATTTCACAGAAACAGCGGGCGGCTTGAGCTTGAAAACATGACTTACATCAGGCACTCCCTTCTGCACCTAAACCTTGTTCGTCTTTTTGCCCCAAACGGTTCGTGATTTTGTAGCGGTCACCCCGAAATGTTGACTTAACGTATTCGACTGCCTTTCCGCCCTCGATGTAAGCCGTGCGAGTAAAGAGAAATACCGGACTTCTTTTGGGAATTCGCAGGAGGCGGGCCTCTTCCGAATCGGCCAAGCCTGCTTCGACCACTTCGTCCGCCTGCAGGATGTGAATCCCGTAGACCTGCGAGAGAGTGCGATAAAGGGAAAGGCGGGGATCAAACTTTTCAAGCAAGTCGGGGCAAAGCCGATGTGGAAGGCTGGTGGTTTCCACGCCCATGGGAAGCGTGTCCGCGACGCGGACGCGACGTATGCGGATCACTTTTTCTCCCGGTGGGAGGCTGAGCGCTTCGGCCACGTCTTCGCTGGCGGGAACGACATCGGAAGAGAGGAGTTTGGAATGCGGGTGGGAGCCTCGCGCTTCCATCTCTTCCGTGAAGGATTGAACTTGGCGAAAGTTTTTCTCCAGCTTGATTTCGGCGACGAACGTACCTTTGCCGCGCTGACTGTAAGCCACGCCCAAGTGGCAAAGAGACTTGAGGGCTTGGCGGGCCGTCATGCGGCTGACGCGAAGGCGCTTGGAGATTACCTCTTCCGAGGGCAGAGGCTTGCCGGCCTTAAGTCGGCCCGAGCGAATTTCCTGGAGGAGGTGCTGCTGGATCTGGAAGTAGAGAGGGACGGCGCTCTGTCGGTCAAGGTTAAGAGAGTCCACAGCTCACACCCCAGTTGTCTAGACAACTGGGGTGTCTTTATATTTCACGAGGACTTGTTCTGTCAAGAAGTTTCAGGGAACTGCAGCAAGGGGTTAGAGGCGAAGAAGCTTGTGCGAAGAAAAGACGAAGGCGGGTTGCCCTGGTGCTGGCGTTTGTGCCTGAAAGGTAACGTTTCGTTACATGAGTACGCGACCTTGCCGAAAGAAATTCTCTTCCTCCTAGTTGAAAACAAAAGATTTAGAGGCCTGCCAGACGTGGACTGACAGTTGCGATGAACATTGCTATGTCCCCTCGAAGCCTGCCAGAACGCGCGGCAGATTAATGGGCGCGTAAGTTGAGCGTGGGAAGCAGTCAAGGAGGACTTAGATGGCCCAGCATCGGCGGATGTTTCGGGTATCTGTGTTTGTGTTGGCGGCAACGCTGTTCCTGGCGCCCAGCAGAGCCGGGGCGCAAGATAATAAACACGGAAAATTAAAGGTGACCTCGTTTCCGTCGGGCGCGAACGTGTCGGTGGACGGGAATGATACAAAGCAAGCCACACCCATGAGCATAGAAGTTTCCGTGGGCTGGCACAAAGTAAAGGTTTCGAGCCCAAACCCAGGCTGGAACGCAGACGTTCGGGATGTGCAGGTAGCTGCGGGGAACAACGACCTCAGCGTGACACTGCTACCCATTTCGACGGTCGGGCCGATGGGCCCCCAAGGACCGGCCGGTCCTACGGGCCCCCCGGGACCACAAGGTCCTGCCGGTGCAACGGGAGCCGCTGGAGCTCAAGGACCTGCAGGGCCGCAGGGACCAAAGGGTGACACTGGCGCCGCCGGTGCGGTTGGAGCTGCCGGTGCAACTGGCGCGGTCGGGCCCGCGGGCCCCGCTGGCGCTGCGGGTTCAACGGGACCAATGGGTCCACAAGGCCCCGCTGGCCCTGTTGGGCCGATCGGTCCTCAAGGGGCGCAGGGGCCGATGGGGAACGTGGGTGCTACGGGCGCGACTGGCGCGACTGGCGCCGCGGGCCCTGCCGGACCCTCGGGTCTAACAGGTCCGACTGGAGCAACCGGTCCGCAAGGTCCCACTGGACCTCCAGGACCGGGGCTCAATGGCAGACAGGAATTTCAAGCGAGCGGGACTTTCACCGTGCCAGTTGGCGTCAACAAGCTAAGTGTCGAGCTATATGGCGCTGGCGGGGGCGGAGCCGTTGTCACATGCAACGGGGGAGGAGGGGGAGGCGGAGGAGCTTACACGAGCACCATCCTGACCGTCCAGGAAGGACAGACCTTGACGATCAACGTAGGCGCTAAGGGTCCTGCTGGGACCAGTGCGGTCCCTCCAGGTGGCAATGGTGGAGACACGCAAGTCCTGGACGCTGGCAATAACGTGCTTGCAATTGCTGGCGGCGGCAGCGCAGGCCAGCCTTATCCGCCCTCCGGAGTGACCTGCGGCATGAATGTCGCTGGCGCTGCAGGCGGAGCGGCGGATCCAAATGCCGCCGTCAGCCACAGCGGGCCTTCGGCTCCCTCCGTTTTTTCTCCGAACGACCTCGGAGCGGTGGGCTACCTGATCCCTGGCTTTCCTTTCCAATCGAACGGGCAGTTCGGCGGCGGCGGCGTGGGATCTTTCTTTCCTCCGGCGCAAGCAGGGCAAGGGGGCTACGCTTTGCTTACGTGGTGAGCAAAGCTAGCGGCCGAGCGGCTGCATCGCAGCAACGACCTAGTCCGCAGGGGATTACATCAGTTAAAGCCGGAAGCGAGTAAATCGTTTCCGGCTTCAGCTTTTTTGAACGTTCCTTACGCGTGAGAACAGATGCTGGCACTCATCGCGAGAGCAGGTTGCAAAACGCCCATTTAAGCAGGCGTGCACGACTCGCAGGGCTCATGCTGGTAACGGTTGGTTGAGACGCCTGCGCGGGTTCTGTCGGCATGGCCTTCATATGATGAGAGGCCATCGTGGCGGAACTCATCTGCGAGCTGAAAAAGAGGAAGAAGCTGGAGCCGACCTCAATGGCTCTGCCAGCGGCCTCAGCGTCGTCCATCGTATGAGAATCAGTGATGCCGGTCTTCCCATCGGCGGAGGGCCAGTCACTCTGATTCATAATCAAGACGGGCCGAACTTCCCACCAGATGGGCAGTGCATTGACGCGAGAATTGTCTATAACGTGGCTGTGATTTGGCGTGGGTACGAAGACATTCCCATTCGCAGGACTAGGTCCCTTTCCCAGGGCCGCGAGAGAACTGCCAACATCCCCACAGGGTTTCGCGCTTTCAGTTTTTCCTACTGCTGCGCATCACGCCCCAATAATTGGGATGCTGGACAAGTAAAAACGCTGCCTCAACCGCAATGCGGCTGATTCTGTTCTGTTTAGACGAGTAGCCAGTCAAGCTGACTGGCTACTCGGTTAAGTTGGTTTGTTTGTTGTGGAGAGAGTTTCTCTCCTGCATTTCTCAGGGCTTACCGTGGCCATTGCCGCGCGATTTGTTTTCCTGACTCCGTTCGTTTTGGTGATCGCGCTCCTGGCGCTGCTGAAGCTTTTGAGTTTGCTGTTGCTGCCTGTGGCTCATTTGATCCATCTGTTGCTGTTGGCGGCGCTGGAGCTGGTCCTGGCGCTGCTGGTTTGCATTCTGGCGGCTCAGTTTCTGTTGTTCTTGTTCATTGCGCCGTTGCATTTTCTGGCGTTCAGCGTCCTGCTGACGCTGCATCTTGTCGAATTGTTGCTCATGCCTTTGCTCCAACCTGGGATTGGAGGTCGGGTTGTCGGAGTGCCGCGCGGAGGGCGGACGATCGAATTCGCGTCCGTTATTCTCGCGCCCCCTGCCTGCACTATCGGAAGGATTGCGGCCGCCGTTGTCGAAGTTTCGGTCGCGGCGATTCGAATCGCGCGCGTCCGGCGGACGGTTTCTGTCGTTGTTTCTGTCGTTGCCTCTGCCGCGGTCGTTGAATCCACCGCGGTCATCAATGCGGCCACGGTTATCTTGAGCCCTGCCGTGCTCGACGTCGCGGCCATGGAAATCACCAGAGCGCGGAGTCGCGGCGACTTCGGGGTTACCGTGATTGACGGAGTTCCGGAAGCTGCGATCGCCGCGGGCGGCTTCAAAGTTACGATTCTGCTCTGAAGTCCTCTCGAAATGGCGCTCATGTTCGGCGCGGCGCTCGTCGCGATTAGGCTCATAACGAACTCCGCCTGGGCCGCCGTTGAAGCTGACGCGGTTCTCGGTGCGCTCATTTATGACGGTTTTGTTGTAGACGTTGTGAATGTTGACAACGTTGATGTTTGTCACGGAGCGGTTGTAGTAGTAATTGTTGTCGCGCCAGTAGCCGCCAAAGAAGCCAGTACCCGGATAGCCGAAGCCGTAGTTAATTCCGCCGTAGAAACCGACGTGCGGTCCCCAGTAGCCGGCGTGCCAAATGTAGAAACCTTCGCTCCAACCCCAATAACCGGGCGTCCAAAGGTAACCGGGCTCCGGGGCTACCACCCACGTACCGGGAACCCAGAAATAGTCCTCGTCGTCGTAATCGTAGGACCAATAACCCGGCACCCAGAGATAGCCTGGTCCGGGGCAGATAGGTTGCGCGTAAACGGGCAGAGCTGGAGGGCCGATGCGGATAGAAACGCCCACGGCAACTTGAGCGTGGGATGGGGCCGGCATCGCCAGGATTCCCGCTGCAATAACGAGAAAAAGAACAAAACGTGCGATACGCATGATCCTCACCTTTCTGGCGTTTGCTGGGCGATTGCGACTCTTGATTAAGGGCGGCGATTTGCCAGTTGACGGCCACCCAATGGATGTAACCCGGAGGCCAGACAAAAGTCGCAAGCGCGCAAGGTAAGCCCTGCAATGAGAATAACTTAGAGGCAAGCGGAAAGGTTGGCTGGTCCGGCTGAGGCAGCGTCTAAGAGTTACCTGCTATGATGCTGGCCCTCCAGAAGGGGCACGGCCTTGCCGCTTATTTCGCAAGCGGAAAACCTAGTTGAGAAGAGAGAACGAAATGGATGCTGTGGCGAAAATGCAGATTGAACCGAGCATTTCGACGATTCGCGAGGCCCAGAAATTTCTGGCAAAGTATTTTGCGCCGACGCGGCTGATCGTCGCGCCTTTTTTGAGTCAACGCACGGGGAAAAATGTCTACTTGAAACTGGAGACAGAACTGCCGACGGGATCGTTCAAAGTGCGCGGCGCGTTTTACGCTCTGGCGGAGAGAATGAAAAAGTCCAGGGTGCGGGAAGTCGTGGCGTCGAGCACGGGGAATCATGGGGCGGCGGTGGCGTACGCGGCGAAAGAGTTTGGCATTGCGGCGAGGATTTTTTTGCCGGCGAATTGCAATCGCGTGAAGCGCGGAAGAATCGCCGAGCGGGGGGCGGCGATTGTAGAGAGTGGCGAAAGCGATTTGTCATCGGCTTTCGAGTTGGCCGCGGAATATGCGAAGCAGCCAGGTGTTTATTTTTTGAATGACGCAACGGACGTGGATTTGCCAGCGGGTCCGGCGACGATTGCGTGCGAAATTCTGGAACAACTGCCGAAGACGACGGCGATGGTCGTGCCGATGGGAGATACGGCGCTAATTCGCGGGATGGCTGCGGCGGCAAAGCAGATTGCGCCTCAAGTAAGGGTTATCGGTGTGCAGGCAGAACAGGCGCCGGCGTATTACTTGTCGTGGAAAGCAGGGAAGGTGGTGGGCACGGAGACTTGCGACACCATTGCGGACGGACTTGCGACGCGAACGCCGGAAGCCGCGAATGTGCGCGATGTTAGCAGTTTGGTTGATGAAGTGGTGCTGGTGAGCGAAGAGCAGATGCTACGGGCCATTGAGACTTTGATTGGGGACGAACATGTGGTGGCGGAACCAGCCGGGGCGGCGAGCACTGCGGCGCTGCTGAAATCAAGCGACGGCTGCGGCGAGTGTCCGGTGCTGATTGTGAGCGGGGCAAATATTTCGCGCGAAGTGCTGAAAAGAGCCGTTCAGAGCAGTTAGGCCAACAGCGGGCGCCGGTGTTGCGTTGGGGGAGAGAATCCATAAAAGCAATTAAAGAGTCTTTGGGAATGGAGCGCAACGTTGCAGCGGCGTCCGGCGCGATGTTTCTGGTGGGATTGGGCGAGGAGCTTTGGAAGAAGTTTCTTCCCAAATATTTGGAATCGCTCGGCGCGAGCGTGATGGCAGTTGGCCTGTTTGGCACTGCGGAAGACTTTTTCGACGCGCTCTACCAATACCCTGGGGGATGGCTGGCGGATTATTGGAGGCGGCGCAAAGCCTTTCTGACATTTCTCGCCGTCACAGCCGGTGGCTACCTCGTTTATCTTTTCAGTCCTGCGTGGCCCTACCTATTTATCGGGCTGGCGTTCGTGATGGTCTGGCAGACGATGGCGTCGCCAACCATCTTTGCGACCATCGCCGACGCGCTGCCGAAAGACCGGCATACGATGGGCTTCACGCTTTATTCAGTTTTGAAGCGGATCCCGGTGGTGATCTCGCCACTGATTGGCGGAGCGCTAATCGGGGCTGTAGGACTTGCTCGTGGCGTTCGAATCGGCCTCATCGTTACGCTTGCGTTTGATGGTTGCGCGGCGGCGCTGCTCCTCTCCCTGCGGTTGCCAAGTGTAATCCGCGATGGCGTAAAAATCGGCGGAGTCTGGAATTCTTTTCATCCAACACTAAAGCGATTACTCGCTTCGGACATTGTGATTCGCCTATGCGAGGGAATGGCGGATATTTTCGTCGTTTTGTACGTGACCAACATCAGCCGAGTCGGGCTGCCGGAATATGGAGTTCTAATCGCCATTCAATTGATGACTTCCATTTTGATTTATGCGCCTTCTGGAAAAATGGCGGGACGGGTAGGGCGGAAGCCTCTCGTCGTTGCAACCTTCTTGTGCTTTGCGTCTTATCCCGTCGCAGTGATTCTTGCGCACAACTTCACAGGGCTCGTTTTTGCGTTCATTCTTGGCGGATTGCGGGAAATCGGTGAACCTTCGCGCAAAGCCATGATTGTGGGCTTCGCACGAGAGCACTTGCGCGCCCGCACGGTCGGACTGTATTACCTGGTGCGAAGTTTGTCGATTACTCCGGCGTCGCTCATTGGAGGGCTGCTCTGGAAAGTGCGGCCAGAGACCCCGTTCATTACTGCCGGGATCATCGGGCTCCTGGGGACATTACTCTTTGCCTTAACGGTAGATGAACAAGGCACGGCATAGGGCAAAATAGGTTCCGAATTCCGTGAAAAACGCTTTCCTTTCAAATCCCCGGCGGTGGTCTGCGGCGTTTCTTGCTGCGGCGAGTCTTTCTTTGCCAGACGCAGCATCCGCACAAGCACAAAGGAACGGGAACAAGCGCGCTCTGTTCCAATCGAGTGCCATCGCCGAGGCAATGCGCGTCGAGCGTCCGCCAAAGCTCGACGGCACTCTTGACGATCTGGTTTGGCAATCCGCGAAGCCCGTCGGCGAATTCCGCCAGCAAGAGCCGAACGAAGGCGAGATTGCGACAGAGAGGACAGAAGTACGAATTCTGTTCACGAGGCACGCAGTCTACTTCGGAATTCACTGTTACGATTCCGAGCCGAGCAAGATTGTGGCAACCGAGCTGCGGCGCGACGTGAGCCAAGACCTCGACGACCACTTCGAAATCCTTATCGATTCGAACCACGATAAGCGCGGCGGATATGTTTTCCAAATCAATCCGTTGGGGACGCAGCTTGACGGCTTGATCGTGGAAGAGCAGGGAATCGGGGAAGGCACAGACTTTGATTCGGGATGGGATGGCGTGTGGATTTCCGAGGCCCGGATTGCTAAGGACGGATGGACGGCGACGGTAGAGATTCCGTTTACGACACTGAATTTCACACAGTCTCAGAACGTGATGTGGGGGCTGAACTTCAAGCGGTTTATTCGCCGGAAGAACGAAGAGGATTTGTGGAGCGCGTATCGTAGAACCTACGGAATCACGAAAGTTTCTCAGGCTGGGGAATTGACGGGGATTACGGACATCCGGACGGGGAGATTGTTCGTGGTCAAGCCGTATGGTCTCCTGCAATACGACAAGCAGGACAACCAGAACGCCAAGTTTCCTGTGACCGGCGGACTGGATGTGAAATATGGGCTGAGGTCCAATCTTGTTTTGAACCTCACCGGCAATACAGATTTCGCGGACACGGACGTGGACCAGGTCCAGTTCAACCTAACGCCCTTCAAGATTTTCATTCCGGAAAAGCGGCAATTCTTTTTGGAAAACGCGGGCGTTTTCAATTTTAGTCTCGGCGATCAGGACCAATTGTTTTTTAGCAGGCAGGTCGGCATCGACCCGGTGACGGGCCAGCAAGTGCCGATCAATGGCGGAGCGAAGTTGACGGGAACGATTGGGCGATTGGCCCTGGGAGTGATGGAAGTGGATACGCGCTCCAGCGGGCCGAATCCTTATGCGAATTACGCAGTCGTGCGGCTGAAGGAATCTTTGTGGGGAGGGTCGTATGTCGGCGTTATGGGCATCGACAAAAGGTCCGGCAACGTGGCCGGCACCTTTAACCAGACAGGAGGCGTTGATACGCGCCTGGTATTTGCCAGGGACTTTGTCTTCGACGGCCACCTGGCGGGAACGCAATCACCC
This sequence comes from Candidatus Acidiferrum sp., assembly GCA_035262505.1. Taxonomy (GTDB): domain Bacteria; phylum Acidobacteriota; class Terriglobia; order Acidiferrales; family UBA7541; genus Acidiferrum. The sequence continues at coordinate 16,284 of DATFSR010000021.1, forward strand.
GGAAACCCCAGCGGGGCCAGCGATGCTGGAGCGTCGCTTCATTACAAATCAAACTGGCTGGAAGCAATCGCCGCGAAGAGGAAGATTGGGCCGAATTTCACCCCCGAGCTGGGGTTCATTGAGCGGACGGATTCGAATCAGGAATATGCTGACGCGACATTCAAGGTGCGGCCAAAGACTGAAGGCATCCGCGAATTGCAATTCGAGGGATTCATTTTTCATTCACCCGACACTCGAGGTGTAGTGCAGACTCAGGAATGGCAGGGAACTTTTCGCGCGGAATTCCACAACGGCGCATACACCGATGACGACATCGCGGATGTGTTCACGCAGCGCATTACCACGCCACTCAACATTTACAAGAGCATTTTCATCCCCAATGGCCTGTACCATTTTGCGCGGCATCAGCTCACCTACGGGTCGAGGCTGGACCGGCGGTTTACCTACAATTTCTTTGAACGCTTTGGTAGCTATTATGGCGGGACATTGAATGAATTTCGGGTCAGGGCAACCTATCGGCCAACGGCAAGATTCTCTGCTTCCCTGGTGCAAACCTGGAATCGTTTCCGCTTGCCGCAAGGGAACTTCTCTGTGGATCTTGCCAGCTTGCAAGGGAGCTATTCGTTTTCACGCTTCTTGAGCCTGAGCAGCACCTTGCAAATGGATACGGCCAACACGCAGGCCGTGAGCGCAAACATCCGGCTGCGTTATAACTACCGGCCGGACAGCGACCTCTTTGTGATTTATAACCTGGGGACGCAATTTGTGAGCCTCGCCGCCGCAAATCCTCAGCAGATTCGCGAAACGCGCTTCGCAATCAAGTTCACTTACTCCTTCCTGCCTTGAAAAGCGTCCGAGCGTGGCAGGCCGTTAGGAATTTCTCTCCCTTTCGGGGCGGCATTGGATAGAATTCGTTCGCTGGACAATTTTCGCCCTTTGGTGGAGGCTCCGATGAAGCTGTATTTGCGCTCACGATCTATTTCGACTTGTTTCGCGGCCGCAGTCCTTTGCGCGTTGTTTTTAGGAGTTTCTGCTACAAGCGCACAGGAGGCTTACACGCCCACGCCGGAGAATCTGAAGGCGCGCGCCTGGTTTCAAGACGCGAAGTTCGGCTTATTTATTCATTGGGGCGTGTACAGCGTTCTGGGTGACGGGGAATGGATCATGGAAACGCGGCCCATCAACCGCACGGACTACTCCAAGCTGCCGAATTTCTTTAATCCCACCAAATTTGATCCGGCAGCGTGGGTGGCGCTCGCCAAAGCGGCAGGGATGAAGTACATCACCATTACGTCGAAGCACCATGATGGATTCGCGATGTTCAATTCCAAGCTGACAGATTGGAACGTCGTGGCGCGCACGCCGTACGGAAAAGACATCATTGGCATGCTTGCGGCGGAATGTCATAAGCAGGGAATCAAGCTGTTTGTATACCACTCACAACTTGATTGGCATTCAGAGGATTATTTTCCACGCGGCCGGACCGGCCATCGCACGGTGAGGCCGGAATCGGGGAATTGGGATGCATATTTGAATTTCATGGACGGGCAGTTGCGCGAATTGCTGACGAATTACGGAGAAATCGGCGGCGTGTGGTTTGATGGCATGTGGGACAAGCCGGATGCGGATTGGCATCTTTCGAGAACCTACAGCATGATTCATCAACTCCAGCCAGCCGCACTCATCGGCAGCAATCACCACAGAACTCCTTTTCCCGGCGAGGATTTCCAGATGTTCGAGAAGGATTTGCCGGGCGGGCGCACGCAGGACTTCAACGGAGAGCAGCACGTGAGCGCGCTGCCGCTTGAGACCTGCGAAACGATGAACAACGCCTGGGGATTTAACATCACCGACGATCACTACAAGAGCACGACGCAATTGATTCGCTATCTGGTGCGCGCGGCTGGCTTGAACGCGAATTTCCTTTTGAATGTAGGGCCGATGCCGAACGGCGAAATTCAGCCGGAATTCGTCCAGCGTTTGACGGAATTGGGGAAGTGGACCAAGCAATACGGCGAGTCCATCTACGGAACGCGTCGCGGGCCGGTGGCGGCGGGGCCCTGGGGCGTAACGACGCAGCGGGGTTCAACCATTTATGTGCACGTGATGGACTGGAATCAGCCCGTGTTGGCGCTGGCGGGAATGCCGGGTGCGGTTCGTTCGGCGAAGCTGTTGCGCGATGGAAGCAGCGTCGAGTACAGCGTGGTCCAGGGAGGATTGCTGCTGAAACTGCCTCAAGCACAAGCAGATGAAGTCGATCGCGTGGTCGCGCTGGAGCTCGGACCTGCAAAGTAGCCGCCCAGTCTTGGTTCAGCAGGGAACTTGAGAAAGGCCTCACGTCGCACGTTCTGGGTTTATTGGCCCGGCGCGGGTTCGGCGACTTTCATTACCAGCACTTGCCCATTCGAATGGAAAGTGCCGCCAGTGGCGGTCTTGGCCTCCTTCAAAGGGGTATCCGGAAGAAAGTGAGAGATTTCCGTGACAAGTCCGGTCGAAGTAAGCGTCTTTTCAACATAATCGCGTTCGAGGTCAATATCGGGATCGATTTTGTGGGTGACCCCATTGTTGCGCTGGTCGCGCTCGAATCCGATGTCATGGGTTGCGGCGCCCACCCAAAGGGTTTGTTCATGCACTTCAAACGGGGCTTTCCAAACGCGCAGATGGTTGCGCGTTTTCACGACGGTGATGGGTTCGGCGTGAGCCCAGCCGTAATCCTGCGGACGGCCAAAAAGATAGAGCTGGCTCATGGGCATGGTGAGATAGGACTCTTTGGAAAGGCTTTCCAGAAGACCGTGTAAGACGGTGGCCCCAACGTCGGCATCCACTTTCACCCAGCCGGCAGTAGTGAACGCGTTTTCCAGGGCGGTTTGCGAGCCAAGAATCAGAAAGTTCACCATATCGCCAGGGTTGCCTTGCTTGTCGCCGACACGGCGAGGAATCTTGGAGAAAAGGTCGTTGTCAATACCGGAAATGGAACCGACTTGCTTGGCAACGGCGCGCGCTTTTCCGATTTCGGGTGCGTAGATTTCCACTCGCACGACGTACGAACCGGCTCCTGCGTCGTCGCTAGCCTGGTTGATTCCCACTGCGAACCGCCCGGCAACCGGGGCAACCACATCGCGGTGTGCGCCAACCAAAAAAGGCTGCGCGGCATCTTTATCGCCGATGCGCCCAATTAGCGCGCCACGGCCCGCTTCGTTGAAGGGCAGGACGCGAATGAGATCTCGGAAGCCCCGGGTGAGGCCATCCGGGCCATTGTCTTGCTTCGCGTCGCCATACCGCAGCGTACCGGTGGCGGTGACGACTACGTGCTCGCCCGGCTGCAGGTCAATGCCTGTGTCAACCCAGGCCTGGTCGCCCGTGATCTGCACCTCTTGCGAAAGGCGCATCTTGGCGGTGGGGGTTTTGGAATTGTTCTGGTCCGTCGCGGTTTGTTGCGCTGGCGCAGCTTCGCGGACGAGCTGGCCATGCGCAGGGCTCTGCAATGCGGCGACCAGCAGAAGACCTAAGGCGAGGAAAACGGTCTGTCTAACAAGGCGAGCCATTCGTACGATGCCATCCTGTTCAAGACGCGTGCGGATTTCTACTCTTAGCAGATGCACGTCGTCGAGGCAAGCGTTGCACGCCACAGCTACCGAGGGTGTCGCCCGGAAGTCTCAGAATCATGAGGCGATTCCTTGACGGGAAGTTAGGGCGACGGTAGATTGAAGGGATGCCGCAGCACTGTGAGAGGACATGACCGGTCCTAGATGTTCCTTCCCAAGCTGAGAGACGCCACAGGCGGAAGAGAAGAAGAGACTTGCGCGGACAGCGATTGCGGCAGCCACAATGATTAAAAGATGATTAAAACGATCCGACTCATTTCGCTTTTGGGACTGTGTGCAGCGGTGGCATTGCAAACCCCCGCGCAGGGCACTACCCAGGCCCCCGCCCAACCACGAACTCAAGCACCACGCAAAGCCGAAGCGCCCGCCGCCTTGCGCCCGCCATCCGCTCCGGAAAACACCGTCACTGTGGACGGCAGCGAGGCCATGTTCACAACCATGTGCGCGCTGCTTGCGGCAGGCTTTGAGTCGAACGTCAACTCCGACAATTGGAATGCGTTCCGCGCGCAGATGCGCGAGCGGTTGCGCCAGCAACAGGGGCCGGCCGTAGATGCCATACGACAGTTCTATCGCCAGCACGAGTTGCGCGATCCCGGCGCCACGCTCTCCAGGTATCTTTGGTTCGGGCTGGTTTCCGGGCCGGCGCCTGCGTTTCAACCCATCTTGCGCCGCGACGAATTGCCTCCCGAAGTGATTGCCTTGTTGGGTTTCAGCGAGCTTCTCTCCAGCTACTACAGGGAACAAAAAATAGGAGACCTCTGGCGGCAGGTTCAGCCGATTTATAACCGCGAAATCCAGCGTCTGCAGGAACCTTTGACGCAAATCGTTTTCACTACCACCGCGTATCTTCGCGAGATTCTCGAGCCCTATGGCACACGCAAGTTCACCATTGTGATCGAACCACTGGTGGGGCGGATCACCAACGTGCGCAATTTTGGCGACCACTACGCGTTGGTGCTGAGCGGAGCCGAAGACTTTCCTCAGGACGTAGTGCGTCACGCGTTTTTGCATTTCATGCTCGACCCGCTGCCGTTGATGTATCCGCATGTGATTGCGGTGAAACGCGCGCTCTATGAAACGGCGGCGAAGGCTCCCCGCCTGGAGAGCGACCTGAAAGACGACCTTCCGTCGTATTTTGCGGAATGCATGGCTCGCGCGGTGGAATTGAAAATGAAGAAGATGTCTCCTGGCGAAAGGGAAGTGGCCTTGGGCCGCAATGACGCGGATGGATACGTTTTAGTGCGGCCGCTGGTCACTGCCTTGGAAGGTTTCGAGAAATCGGAACCATCCATGGAGAGATATTTCCCTGATTTGGTAAGGAGCATCGACGAAAAAGCAGAGGCCAAACGCTTGGCCGCACTTCAGTTTGCCCCGGCTGATGCGGCGCAGGCAGACGATGCGGCGGCGGAAGCTATAGCACGGCGCAAAAAAGCTTTACCGACGACTGTCCCCAACGACGCAGAGGTCATCGCAGCGCTTACCGAGGGCGAGCGACAGATTGCCGCGAAGAATTCCCGTGCGGCGGAGGCCTCCTTCAAAAAGGTCCTGGTCAAGTACCCGGATCAGCCACGCGCATGGTTTGGACTAGGCGTGGTTGCTTACCTGGATCATGACGCGGCCCGGGCCAAAGAGGTTTTTGGCCGCCTGACCACGGGAGAGCATGCGGCCACAGGGGATCCTCGAGTGCTGGCCTGGTCGCATGTTTACCTCGCCCGGATTTATGATTATGAAGGGAATTCTTCCGTGGCGAAAACCGAGTACGAGTCTGCGCTGGCAGTGCAAGGCGGGCCGGAGGAGGCACGGCAGGCGGCTCAAAAGGAGCTCGCCGCTGATGCCAACGACAAGCAAGTGGCGCGGCCCTGAATGGAGATTCAGTTGTGAAAAGATTCTTGAAAAAAAGAAGAGGTCTCAGCTAACGCAATCAAAGGGTAGCTTTGTGAAGAGTACAAGAGTGTTTGACAGGAGAAAGCATATGCGAAGCACATGGAATCTGTGTTTGAAGACTCTGACGACCGCCGGGCTGTTGCTTGGAGTTTGTGGGGCTCTCATGGCTCAGGGCGGTCAAAGTTCTCAGAGCGGCCAGGGAGGCCAGAGTCAGCCGCCCGCGCAATCCAATGACAAGTCCAAGACGCCGGATGTCGCGCCACTTACGCTAGACAGTGCGCCCCCGCCCGTGAACGCCGAGGAAGACGCGGCCTTTAAAGCTTTCCAGGCCGTGCCAATGAACGATACAAAGCAAAAGATTCAGACTGGAGAGGCGTTCCTGCAAAAGTATCCGGAGACGCGGTACAAATCTGCGGTGTACGCGCCCCTGGCCTTTGCCTGTTTGCAGGATGGGCAGGTGCAGAAAATGCAGGAATACGGAGAAAAGGAAGTCGCATTAGTCCCGACTGACGTGTCCACGCTTGCTCTTTTGGGCCAGACACTGGCGCGGAGCATCCACTCCGGTACTTCGCAAGCGGAAGCGGCGCAGTTGCTGGAAAAGGCGGAGAGGTACTCCAAGCAAGCGATCGAAATTACTCCTACCATTAAGAAGCCGGAGAACCTGACCGATGAAGCGTTTGCGGCGGCCAAGAATCAGAATTTGGCCATGGCCCATAGCGGGCTGGGGCTCGTTTACATCCGCCGGGGTAAAAACGCGGAAGCCGCCACAGAGCTGGATGAAGCCGTGAAAGTGGATCCGAATCCGGACCCCGTGAACTACTATCTGCTCGGAATGGCTGACAAGAGTACTTCGCATTTCGATGATGCCATCACTGCGTTCAACAAATGCGCGGCCATGACGGGTCCAATGCAGGCCGCGTGCAAAACGCAAGCCGACGAGACCAAGAAGAAGAATTCCACGGAGTTGAGCGCACCGAAGTAAGTCCGGGCGCCCGCGTGCCTGAATGATACAGGAAATGCGGATTGCTGATACGGCGCTGGAGGAGCGTCTGGGTCACAAGTTCTCGAACAGGGAACTGCTCGATAGAGCCTTGACCCACAGCTCAGCGATACCCGAGTTGCGTGGATCCGCAGACGCCACGGAGAGCTTTCGTCGATCGGACAATGAACAATTGGAATTCCTGGGGGACGCGGTCCTGGAGCTGCTTGCGAGCGAATACCTCCTTGCAGCATTTCCAGGTTGGTCTGAGGGGCAGCTTTCTAAAAGCCGCGCGCGCATCGTGAACGCTGGCGCTCTGGAGTCTGCCGCTCGTCGCCTGCGCCTTGGAGAGCATCTCCGCCTCGGGCGCGGGGAAGAAAAAACTGGCGGCCGCGAAAAGCAAACGCTGCTTGCGGATGCTTTCGAGGCCGTGGTGGCAGCAGTCTACCTGGATGCGGGGCTCGGCGCGGCGAGGCAGTTGTTGCAGCGGGTTCTCTTCGAGCAAGCGCTTGAGGAGCGGGGCGAGCGCATCGCGGAGTCAGACCGCAAATCCGCGCTGCAAGAGTTTCTGCAAGGGCGCGGGCAGCCCCCAGCGGAGTATCGTCTCGCAGGAGAAAGCGGGCCCGACCATCAGAAGACCTTTCAAATCGAGGTCTGGATCAACGGAGAGTGCCTGGCGAGAGGGGCTGGCAGCACCAAAAAAGAAGCAGAACAGCGGGCCGCGCGAAGCGCCCTGGAGCAACTCGAACGAACGGAGTGAAAGGCTGAGAAGGAATGTCTGAAGAAACACTGACCCCGGTCCAGGAAGCACCACCGGCAATTCCGGTTGCCAAGCCCGAGGAGCCCAGGGAAGAGACTACCTTTTCCGAATACCTCGAGTCGCTCCTCGTTACGGTGATTCTGGCCCTGTTTGGCACGACTTTTATCGTTCAGGCGTTCAAAATTCCTTCTGCGTCGATGGAAGGCACGCTGCTGATTGGCGATCATTTGCTGGTGAACAAGTTCATTTTTGGCGGCACCGGCGCGTGGTACGAGAAATTCTTGCCCTATCGTCCGCTTGAACGCGGCGACATTATCGTCTTTAAATTCCCTTACCAGGAACATCAGCACTTCGTGAAACGAGTGATCGGTTTACCCGGTGACCGCGTAAAAGTCGTGGACCAGAACGTTTATGTGAACGGCAGGCTATTGAACGAGCCGTATGTCGTGCACGATCCGACGGCTCATTATGATCCGTTGAATTACGACTTTCCGCCGTCGCCGAGCCAGATGATTGCGTCAGGTCTGCAGCCAGAATGGGCGCATGATATGAAGAAATTCGTGAAGGGCAATGAAATTGTGGTGCCGCCGGGGAAGTACTTTGCGATGGGCGACAATCGCGACCAGAGTTGGGACAGCCGCTTCTGGGGATTCGTGGATCACGATGCCATTATGGGGCGGCCCTTTTTGATTTATTGGTCGGTCGACGCCAAGAGCGGCGACTACAGCGGGGAGAGCACGTTCTGGTCGAGGCTGGTGGGCGTATTCGATACGCTCGCGCACTTGCCCACTCGCACGCGCTGGAGCCGCATGCTTCATACCGTTCACTAGACCCAGATCGAGTTTCGCCGGATTCCCTTGGCTACCTTTTTGAGGGGGACTCTCTTAGACTTGCGAACGGCATGAGCAATTTGCGCAAATGGTGGAAGACCGGCGCCGCCGTCGCTACGGCGGTCATTGCCTTGCAGCTTGCTGTTTCCTTCCTGGTGCGCACTCATCGAATGCACGCCTACCTTGTCGCGCATCTCGAGCGTGCTTTTGGCCGTCCCGTTCAGGTGGAGAGTTTTGGAGCGCGCATCTTTCCCAACCCTCAGTTCTCCGCCGACGGCGTAACGGTGGGCGAGGATCCTGCTTTTGGCTACGAATATTTTCTTCGCGCGGAAACCTTGAGCGCGGGCTTGCGATGGACCGGGCTGTTTCGCGGTCATTTTGAATTTGGGACCTTGTCCTTCAGCAGACCGAGCCTCATTCTGGTTCGCAACGCTCAGGGCCAGTGGAACCTCGAGCGCTGGCTTCCGCCCACGAAAACGGTTTCTTCGCAGAACACCACGTACGGGCCACCCTCTCCGGCTCTTCCAATCAATCACCTCCAACGAATCGTGTTCGATGACGGCCGCATCAATTTCAAGATCCGGGACGACAAGCTCCCCTTCGCCTTCACCGGGGTCTCCGGCAGTTTCGAGCAGGTATCATCGGGCCGCTGGCAACTGCAACTGGAAGCTCAGCCCTGGCGCAGTGGCGTGCTTCTGCAATCCACAGGGACCATTCGTGTGCGAGGAGATTTGGCGGGCACTTCAGCTCGCTTGCAACCCGCGCAAGTCACGCTACATTGGAGCGAAGGTTCTCTGGCTGATATCTTTCGCCTTGTGCATGGGCAGGACTATGGCGCTCGCGGTTTTTTCACCTTGGAGGTCACCGCAAAAAGTGACGGAGTAGCACAGGATGCCCCGGGCGACTGGACCTATTCTATCGTGGGGCACGCGCGACAGATTCACCGCTGGGATTTAACCGAACGCCCAGACAACCCTGCCTTGAACATGAACGTCAACGGACATTGGAACTCCGAAGCGGGCAGCTTGCTCGCCGATCAGTTTTCGGTGGAAGGATTACGCTCAAACCTGCGGGGAAAGCTCCGTTATGTCACAGGAAATTCTGCCGCAACGGAATTGCGCTTGGACTCCATGGGGGTTCAAGCCTCGGACCTGCTTGCCTGGTATCGCGCGTTCCATCCGGATGTAGCCGAGGGCGTCACCGCCGATCCCTATTTTACTGGTGGGATGATTTTGCGCGGCTGGCCGCTTTCCATTGAATCTGCCGCACTTTCCAGCAATGGCGGCACGGTCAAGGTGCCTGGATTCGCCCAACCGGTCCGAATCGGTTCTGTGAATGGCGGCCTCGAACGGTCCAACCTCGTGATTGGCCCCGTGCGTGTCGCTTGGGGCGGAGATGCTGGCGAGGAGATCATCGCTCCGAAGCGTCGGCGAGTCGCGCTCCCAATGGAGAACGCCGCCGATTTGACATTTATGCAGGATTTGAAGACCCAAGCTGGAAACGTCGGCATTGAGGGAAGCATTTCCAAGGTCGAAGATTTTCTGAAGCTCGCTGCTTCTCTCGGTCGTCAGGTAAATCATGGTTGGGAACTCACCGGCCAGGCAACTGCGGACACCCAGTGGGCCTGGAAGGAACCCTTCAAAGGACGCTGGAATGGCACGGTCGCGATCAATCGGGGGATGCTGACCGCGGCAGGCCTGAACCAGCCATTAAGCCTTCCAGAGGCACGGCTAGGTTGGAATGATGGGCAGCACGAAGCCCGCTTGCTTCGAGTGGAAGGGTTCGGCGGTAATTGGCAAGGAAGCATCGAAGAGAGTCGCAACACGGAGGAGGACACTCCGCGGAGTTGGAGATTCGATCTGTCTGTGGATCACCTGAATGCCGCGGAGTTGGATCGCTGGGTGGGGCCGCGCGCGCGCCCAAGCTGGCTCCAGCGGCTGCTCCACTCATTTTCCGGAGACGCTGCTCCTGCGAAGCCCGCTAGCGAACTCGTGCGGCGTGTTGATGCCGAAGGGCATCTTCACATAGGCCGTTTGACGATTGAAAAACTCAAACTCGACAACGTCGAAGCGCAGGGTTCTCTGCGCGACCTAAAGCTGAATGTGGAGGACTCCAGCGCCGAATGGGCCGGCGGCCGCGTGCGGGCAAAAATCAACGCCAGTTTTCTGCCGCAACCGGTTTATGAAGTCAACGCAGATCTCGACCGCGTCAGCCTCGCGAAATTGCCGGGAACCGGGCGGCTCGCGGACCGGTTAAACGGCTTGGCTTCCGGGAGTTTGCAGTTGAAAACTATAGGGGTTGGCCGAGAGGAATTGCTCAAAAATCTTGACGGAAGCGGAAGTGTGAATCTGAAAAGAGTGGAGCTCCGTGGCTGGGATTTGCCGGCCAGCGTCGCTGACGGCGCCACGCGAGCCGGAGTTTCCCGATGGTCCGTCGGCGAGTGTGCCTTTCTCATTCGCAATCGTAGTGTCGTCCTACAATGGTTGCAATTGAATGATTCGCGGGAACAGACCTCCGTCGAAGGCACGCTGAGTTTTGGGTCAGACGCGGAGCTAAGCGTTTCCACGCAATCACGGGAGACCGCCAAAGTGAAACCCAAGAAAGCTTCCGCCAAGGGACACGTGCTAAAGCTCTCTGGGCCGCTGGACGGGCTGCGCCTGACGGTGGAAAAGACTCCGGAGCCGCCCCAAGTTGCGAATTGAGTTTCGGGTCACATTCGTTAGTGGTCTCAATATTCACAAGTTTCAAGGGAGGAGCGGATGAAGCGCTTTGTTTTGAGTGTGGTCCTCTGTGCTTTTGTTTTTTGCTGGAGCGCCGGCGCACAGAAACAGTTCACGCTGGAACAGATTTTGAGTGCGCCCTTTCCGTCTGATTTGACCGCGGCCAAGAGCAGCAATCGCCTGGCCTGGGTTCTCAATCAACAAGGCAAGCGAAACATCTGGGTTGCGGACGGTCCTGGCTTAGTCGCGCGGCAGCTCACAAAATACAACGAAGACGACGGCCAGGAACTCTCCGAGCTGCGCTTCTCCTCGGACGCCAATGCTCTTGTCTATGTCCGCGGTGGCGGCAAGAACTCCGCGGGGCAAGTGCCAAATCCAACCAGCAATCCCGCCGGCGCAGAGCAAGCGATCTGGACCGTTGCCTGGGCGGGCGGCGATCCTCAGCGCGTTGACGCGGGCCATTCGCCGGACATTTCTTCGCGCGGTACCATCGCTTACGCCAAGGACGGCCAGGTCTGGCTCGCCCCTCTGGATGGTTCCGAGAAGCCTCGGCAGCTTGTCGTGCGCGGCCAGAATTTCGAGCCGCATTGGTCACCCGACGGCAGCAAGCTCGCTTTTGTTTCCGCGCGGGGCGATCACAGTTTCATCAGCATCTACGACGCTGCCGCCAAATCCATTTCTTTTATTGCACCAACCGTCGATTCCGACGGGAGCCTTACATGGTCGCTCGACGGCCAGCGCATCGCCTTGGTCCGCCAGCCGGCCGGGAAGCGCGATGCCCCACAGGGTTACTTCATCGCTGCAGATAAGCCCCATCCCTGGGCGATTTGGGTCGCCGACGCATCCACGCATTCCGCAAAAGAAATTTGGCACAGCAGCGCGACACCCCAGGGCTCATTTCCATACATGGCCGAAGACACGGGCGGTGGCGTTTTGAACTGGGCCGCCGACAATCAAATCGTGATGGCCTCGGAAGAAGACGGCTGGCAGCACTTGTACGCTCTCTCCGCCGATGGCGGAGCGCCCAAACTCCTCACGCCCGGCAATTGCGAAGTGGAACAATGGTCTTTCACTCCTGACAAAAAAACGGTTCTCTTCAATTCGAATTGCGGTGACGTCGACCGGCGCCATTTGTGGAGCGTTGAGGTCTCCTCCGGTTCTCATCCCGGTCCCTGGACACGGGGCATGGGAATCGAATGGAATCCGGTGGTGTTGAGCGATGGCCGGACGTTGGTGTATATCGGTTCGCAGGCTACTAGCCCAGCGAGAGTTTTCGAGACCGTCCTTGCGGCTGACCGCATGACGGGCAAACTAGCTTCCGAAACTTGGCCCAAGGATTTTCCTTCTGACAGCCTCGTCACTCCCCAGCAAGCCATCTTCAAATCCACTGACGGCCTCGAAATACATGGGCAGCTTTTTGTTCCCGCTGGTGCAAAGCCGGGTGACGCGCGTCCCGCGCTGATTTTTCTTCATGGTGGCCCAATTCGCCAGATGCTTCTCGGTTGGCACTACATGTACTACTACGCAAATTCCTACGCCATGAATCAGTACCTCGCGAGCCGCGGCTACGTTGTTCTCGCGCTGAATTACCGAAGCGGCATTGGCTACGGCCGCGCGTTCCGCGAAGCGCCCGGCCGCGCTGGTCGCGGCACAACGGAATACCGGGACGTCGTTGCCGCTGGAAAATTCCTACAAGCTCGCGCCGACGTCGACCCCAAGCGCATCGGCCTTTGGGGCGGAAGCTACGGCGGCTATCTCACCGCTCTCGGTCTCGGTCGCAACTCCGATCTTTTTGCTGCCGGCGTCGATTTCCACGGCGTGCATGACTGGCCGACCGACAATTGGGATGGTAAAAACATCCCTCCCGAGCTCACAAAGCTGGCGCACGATTCTTCCCCCGTCACGGCGGTGGACACTTGGAAGTCTCCCGTCCTCTTTATCCACGGGGACGACGACCGGAACGTCTATTTCACGCAAACCGTCGACCTCGCTGCGCGCCTTCGCGAGAAGGGCGTTGAAATTGAACAGCTTATCTTCCCTGACGAGATTCACGATTTTCTTCTGCATCGCAGCTGGCTGGCGGCGTACCATGCGACCAACGACTTCTTCGACCGGCGCCTGAAGGCACCGGGAAAGTAGATCTGTTTTGACGGTCCGCCTTCTGCCTGCCGGAGAGCTTCAAACGGAGGCGGACCGCGGTTTTGGCGGAGGCTTAGCGCTATCTTGATCGTGCGCAACATCGCCCAATATTGGATGAAACGAATACTCAGAACAGCGCTTGGCATGTTTTCCTTTGCCGCCGCTATCGCAGCTTCCCGCGATCAGCGCGTTGATCTTCTCCCTAGGTTGCAGCCGGGCCAGACCCTCACCTATCTCCTCCGCTTCCGCAGCGAAAAAAACGTCAAGACCGAAAGCAATCTTGTCATTCCCCTCGCCCCCTCAGCATCACCCGTCGACACTCGCGCATTGCTGCGCATTCAAATCTTGGACCTGCAACAAGTGGGGGGCAGGCTGAGCATTCACGGCCGCAGTGAGTTTCTTGTCGAAGATACTGGCGAGCCTGTACCAAAAGGCGTGTCGCAAAAACAGAGATCACTTACGCAGCCCCTCAGACCCGAAGGGAAGCCCGTCGAGTTCACCATTTCCTCAGAAGGCATCGCGGAAAAAATCACCGGTCTCGACGCACTCTCTCCCGAGCAGCACGAAGTTTGGCAGGAGTGGCTGGCGCGGTTTGCCATGGCTTGGGCCCTACCCTCGTCCAGCGGAAAAATCGGCGACAAGTGGAAGACCGACCAGCCCGAGTCAGCTCCCTCCCTGATTGCGGGGTTAAGTTGGACACGTGATTCCACTTATGTCCGTGACGAGCCTTGCGCTCCCGCACAGCTCTCGGTCTCGGGAGAAGTCACGCCCCCGAATGGCTCCGCAGACAATTGCGCGGTGCTCCTCACCACCGCAAAGCTGGTGCAAAAATCCTCGCCCAAGGACGCCACTCCGGAAGACTTCAAGCTCCACCAGTTGAAGACCATGGGCACAGCCAAGGGCTCCAACGAAATCATCACCTACATTTCCCTTTCAACTGGGCTAGTCGTGCGCGCATCGGAAGACGCCACCCAGCAAATGGACGTGGTGGTTGCGAAAGCCGATGGATCGAACGCGGTGCGTTACAACGTGGACGCCAAGAGCCAGCTTGAAGTCCTGCTTCTTACTCAGGTTTTGCAAGCGCTCCCGCAACCCTGAAGTCCGCATCGCCGCGCTTGGCCGCCGGAAGACTCCGTAGCTGGCCAGCCGGAGTATAATGAAGGTTTCTGCCAGGCCCGGCGAAGCCGCAGGAGATGCCCTCGATGAAATTCAACCTGCATAGCAACTACCAGCCCCGCGGCGACCAGCCCGCCGCCATCGATCAACTTTTGAGCGGGGTGGAATCCGGCGATAAGCACCAGGTTCTTCTCGGAGTCACTGGCTCCGGAAAAACATTCACGATGGCCAAAGTCATCGAGCATTCCAATCGCCCCGCTCTCGTTCTCGCTCACAATAAAACGCTTGCCGCGCAGCTCTATCACGAATTCAAATCGTTCTTTCCCGAAAACGCCGTCGAATATTTTGTGAGTTATTACGATTACTACCAGCCTGAAGCCTACGTCCCATCCGCCGATCTCTACATTGACAAAGAAGCCACCATCAACGACGAGCTCGACAAACTGCGCATGAGCGCCACGCGTTCGCTCTTCGAGCGCCGCGACGTCGTCATCGTCGCCTCGGTCTCCTGCATTTACGGTCTTGGCTCGCCCGAAGCCTATTACGGCATGCTGGTCATGCTCGAGAAAGGCCACCAGACTTCGCGCGAAGCGCTCCTACACCGCTTTGTGGATATTCAATATGAACGAAGCGAAGACTTACGCCGCGGCACCTTTCGCGTTCGCGGCGACATGATCGAGATTTATCCCACCTACGAAGATCAGGCTTACCGCATCGAAATGTGGGGCGATCAGATTGACACACTCCGCCAGATCGATCCGCTCACTGGCGAAGTTCGTGCCGGCAACGAAGACCTCTCGCGTGTCCCTATTTATCCCAAAACCCATTACGTCATGCCCCAAGACCAGCGCGACCGCGCCATCGTCGGCATTCAGGCAGAGCTCGAGTGGTGGAAGAAAGAACTCGAGAAGCAGGGGAAATTTGTCGAAGCTCAGCGCGTCGCCCAGCGCACGCTCTTCGACATCGAAATGATGCGCACCATCGGCTACTGCCACGGGATCGAGAATTACTCACGCCATCTTAGTGGCCGTTTGCCCGGCGAAGCTCCGCCAACTCTTCTCGATTACGTTCCGCAAGACTATTTGCTTTTCATCGACGAATCGCACCAGACCGTTCCACAAGTCCGGGGCATGTTTCATGGGGACCGCTCGCGCAAACAAACGCTCGTTGATTATGGGTTCCGCATGCCCTCCGCGCTCGACAATCGCCCTCTCACCTTCGAGGAATTCGAGCACCGCATGAATCAAGTAATTTACGTTTCTGCGACGCCGGGTCCTTACGAACTCACTCGCGCGGGCGGCATCGTCGTGGAGCAAGTGATTCGCCCTACCGGCCTCGTGGACCCGGAAGTAGAAATCCGTCCCGTAAAAGGCCAGGTGGATGACCTGCTGGAACAAATTCGCGTCCGCGCCGAGAAAGGCGAGCGCGTCCTGGTCACCACCCTGACCAAACGCATGGCGGAAGACCTTTCTGAATACTTCACCGAAGTTGGCGTGCGCTGCCGCTATCTTCATTCTGAAGTGGAAACGCTCGACCGCATCAAGATTCTGCGCGATTTGCGCCGCGGCGAATTTGATGTGCTTATTGGCATTAACCTGCTTCGCGAAGGGCTCGACCTCCCCGAAGTTTCTCTCGTCGCCATTCTCGATGCCGACAAAGAAGGTTACCTGCGCAGCGCCACTTCGTTGATTCAAACCATCGGCCGCTGCGCCCGGCACATTGAGGGCCGCGCCATTCTTTACGCCGACCGGCGCACTGATTCCATGAATCAGGCCATCGACGAGACCAACCGCCGCCGAACGAAGCAGATGGCGTTCAACAAGGAAAACAACATCACGCCAATGTCCATCGTGAAGTCCGTGGATATGGAGCTCGCTCGCATTGTAGAAGCCGACTACATTTCCGTTCCTGTCGACGACAAGACTCTCGACGCGGCAGCCGCCGAAATCAAGAACGAGCAGCAACTCGCTCAACTGCTCCAGCAGCTCGAAAAACAAATGCGCGAAGCCGCCAAGAAATTTGAATTCGAGCGCGCCGCCCAGCTCCGCGACCGCATCCGCTCTCTGAAGCAAAAAGACATGGCGGGGCTGTTTTCCCGCCAATCCGATCCCGGTCCTGATCCCGTCGAGCAAAGCTCTCGAACAGCAGGGTCGTAGTTCGCCCGTGCCGCCCGATTCCTCCAGCACAACTGTAGTCCTTGAGACGGAGCGGCTCGTCTTGAGCCGCTGGCAAACGTCGGATTGGGTCGCCTTTCGCCCCATCGCTACAGACGTTGAAGTCATGCGCTACATTACGGGTGGCGTGCCGTGGAGCGACGATCGCATCCAGGTGTTCGTGAATCGTCAGATCGAACTATTTTCCGAACGAGGCTTCTGTCGATGGAAGCTCCTCCTGAAGCCTGCTCAGGAAATGATCGGCTTTTGCGGGGTGGGCCTCTGGGGCGACTCGCTGGATCCGGAGATTGGATGGTGGCTCGCGCGCGCGTATTGGGGGCAAGGCCTCGCGACGGAAGCGGCTCGTGTCGCCTTAAAAGATGTATTTGAGCGTTCGGCGTTCGACCGCATCATTTCCATTGCCAGACCGGAAAATATAGCTTCCACTCGCATCATGGGGAAACTCGGCCTCAAGCTCGAATGCGAATTCGAAAAAGACGGCGTGCGCCTCGTACGCTATGCAATCTTCCGTCCGCTGGACTAGACCACTCCCTTTTTCAACTCTTCAAGCGGATAAAACGTGTCCCGCCACACGATCCCGCCCTGCCTGAGCGTCACCACGGTTGACCGCAGCAACATATAAAAGAACAGCGCCGCTCCCAGCGGATGCGTCAGCGCGTACAATGGAGACACGCGCATCACCCACGCCACTCCAGTGTGAAAACTCAGTGCAATCACCACCGCAATTGCGCTGAGCGCCCGAACCCACCCGTGAGCAAACGCGACACCGACAAACGGCAAGATGTCCATAACCAACAATCCGGCTAACATGACACTCACGCGTCCAAGATCGTACCCCGCCCCCGCAAAGAAATTCTTTGTCACGCCTCGCACCAGGTTACCGAGCCCCGCGTGCCAGCGCAGCGCCACGAAGTCCTGGGCCACGGCGCACTCGGAGCGAAACCCGCTTTGCTTCACAATTTTTCCCAGCTTCATGTCCTCGACCACTTCCATCGCCAGCCGCCGATGTGTTCCACTGGCTTCGTATGCCGAGCGCCGAACCAATTGGAAAGCCCCTACGCCCACGTAGCGCGAAGACTTCGGATTGCTGACTTGCGATGGATTCGCCCCCAGATGAAAGCCGATTCCAAAAAAGGTAATCAACACTTTCTCCCAGAATCCAACCATGTCCAGATCGCCCAGGAGCGACAGATGGTCAAGATTGCGTGCCTTCACCAGCGAAATGGCGCGACGCAGTACGTCCGGTTTGAAACGCACATCCGCGTCCGTGAACAGCAACCATTCGCCTGACGACGCTTCGTAAGCCTTTTGCAGTCCATACGGCTTGCCAAGCCAGCCTTGAGGAAGCTGATCCACGCGCACAACGCGCAGCAGGGAATGTGTCTTCGCAAACTCATGGAGGATTTGTCCTGTCGCGTCCGTCGAGCGATCATCGACCGCGATGATTTCCAACGCCGGAAAATCGATTTCCACCAGGGTCGCAAGCGCGTCAGGCAGCTTCTCCTCTTCATCGCGCGCCGCAAACAAGATCGAGATTCGTGGACACTCTGTGTCCGGCGCAGGCGAGAAATTCCTGACCCAAGGGAGTTGCAAGGTTCCGTATGCCACGCGCAACCCATACGTCGTCCAAAAAAATGCAATGAAGGAAAAAAACGCGAGCCACAGGATGTGCAGTTTATTTCACCTCAGAAGCGCCGAGGTCTTGTTGCGTCTGTCGGCCATTTTGTTTGCGGCGAGCCGGTTTCACGAGCCTCGTCACCAATCGAGTCAACAAAGACATACCAATTCATTTGTCTAAGCCTCACCTCAGGTTATGCTAACACGGGATGGAAAAGACTCTGGCCATCGTTGGGGCTGGCCGCGTCGGACGTGCACTCGGACGCCGGCTCCACGAATTGGCCTGGAAGATTGGCGTCGTTGTTACCACCAGCGAGGCTTCTTCCCGCCGCGCTGTCCGATTCATTAGAGCCGGGAAACCGTATGCCGGCCTGACCCGCCATGTTCTTTTGTCGCATTTCATCCTGATTGCCACTCCGGATGACGCCGTCTCCGATGTGGCGCATGAACTCGCCCGCGTGGGGGGCGAGGAATTGGACGGTAAGATTGTTTTGCATACGAGCGGGGCGCAGGATTCCAGTGCGCTTGAGCCCTTGAGGGAATTCGGGGCGGCCATCGGAAGCTTGCATCCCTTGCAAACTTTCAGCGGAGTCGGCGTACCGGACCTGACAGGTAAGGTATTTGCCGTAGAGGGAGAGGTGGTCGCGGTTCGCGCTGCAAGGCAAATCGCTAGAGCCCTCGGTGGATCGCCGGTACAAATTGGCGCGGGAAAAAAGGTTTTGTATCACGCCGCCGCAGTGCTCGCTGCCGGGCACGTTCTGGCCCTCGAGGAAGCTGCCACCCAGTTGCTCATTTCACTCGGGATGAAGCGCAGCGAGGCCACGCGCGCCCTTCTGTCCCTGACGCGCCAGGTTCTTGACAATTTCCAGCGCGTCGGCCCTCGCGCGGCATGGACAGGACCCCTGGCGAGAGGAGATTATAAGATTGTAGGGTCGCATCTGCGCGCGCTGCACGATTCGCGGAAGGAAATTGCGATGGCCTACGAAGCCGTAAACCGCCTGGCCGCTTGCGTGCTTGCTCAGGACGCTGCAGGAACCATGGCCGAGCTGGAAAAGATTTCTATTGCATTGAAACCAAGAGTGAAAGCGCGAGGGGGACACGGGTGAACCGACTCCAAATTCCAATCGAACACAAGAAACTAGCCAACGGTCTGCACGTGGTTGTCGCGCCGGATTCCACCGCACCGGTCGTGACCGTCGGCGTGTACTACAAGATTGGTTTCCGTCTTGAGCCTCAAGGGCGCAGCGGATTTGCGCATCTTTTCGAACACATGATGTTCCAGGGCTCCGCGAACGCTCCCAAAATGCAGCACATCAAGCTCATCAACTCGAGCGGCGGGGTCCTGAACGGCTCGACCAGCTACGACGTCACGAATTATTACGAAGCCGTTCCCTCCAATGCCCTCGAACGCGTACTCTGGCTCGAAGCCGACCGCATGCGCGCCCTCAAAGTGGACGACGAAAACCTGAAGAATCAGCGCGACGTCGTGAAGGAGGAAGTTCGCGTCAACGTCATGAACGAGCCCTACGGCGGATTTCCCTGGCTCGACATGCCTCCGGTAGCTTTCCGCAATTGGGCCAACGCTCACAATTTCTACGGCGACTTTGCCGACCTCGACGCGGCCCACCTCGGCGACGTTCAAGCCTTCTTCAAAACATATTACGTGCCGAATAACGCCGTACTTCTCGTCTTGGGCGATGTGAAACCGGGCGAGGGCATGGCGCTCGCCGAAAAGCATTTCGGTAGTGTCCCCGCCGGAGCCGCCCCGCAGTTTGCCGATCCCAGCGAGCCGGAGCAAAGCGAAGAACGCCGTGGAAATGTGCCCGAAAAGTTCGGCACGCTTCCGGCCATTGCGGTCGGTTACTTAATGCCCAAACGCCGCACATCGGATTGGTGCGCCATGGCGCTGCTCGATCAATCGCTTCATGGCGGCAGAGCCGGAAGAATTCATCGCCAACTCGTTCTTGAAAAGCAAATTGCGGTGGAAACAGACGGCGGCGTTGATGACCTGTTTGGTTACAACGGACCAACGCAGATGACCACCAAAATTCTGCATAAGCCGGAGCATCCCAGCGAAGCGGCGCTTGCCGCCTTTGATGCCGTGATTCGTGAAACCCAAGAGAAGGGAATCGGCGCCGACGAGTTGCAGCAGCTCAAGGTAAAGTGGCGCTCCGATTATTACGCGACTCTCGAAAGCGGGCGTGGCGGCTATATGCCGAAGTACGGCTTGATGCATCTGCTCGCCTGTTTCACGCTTTTCGACGGCGAACCGCAGCTGGTCAACAACATCCTCGACGGGTTTATTGCCGTGACGCCTGATCAAGTTCACGAAGTAGCGAAAAAATATCTGCGTAATGACAAGCGCGCCGTTGTTTTTCGCATTCCGGCCAAGAATGGCCTCCCCGCCGGTGCGGGCTCCCAGGAGGCGGCGTAATGAGTTCCCGCGCGGTGGAGGTGGCAAAAGGCGTTCCCCCGCTCGCGCCTGAACGTGAGGTCATCTGGCCAAAGCGCACCAAGGTAAAACTCTCCAACGGTTTGCAAGTGATTCTCGCGGAATCCCACTCCATTCCCAAGTTTCACGGCCAGTTGATCTTCCTCTCCGGCAATGCCGCGGCTACCGACCGAGCGCCGGGCCTCGCCGAAATGACCGCCACCGTTGTCCGAACTGGCACGCAGAAGCGCGCCAGTCGCCAGATTGAAGAAGATTTGCGTAGCATCGGGGCGGATCTTTCGACCGAAGCCGGTTCGGATATCAGCGCCATTTCGTTCACCGGCCTATCGGAGTTTGCCGAGCCGCTGCTGGATCTGGTGCAGGAACTTGCGCGCGAGGCCTCTTTTCCCGAGAGCGAATTCGAACGCGAGCGCCGCCAGAAAATCGAAGAAGTCAAACTGGATCGCACGCAACCCGGGTTTCTTGCCGGCGAGCGCTTGCGCAAAGTTTTGTTTGGCGCCCACCCTTACGCGCAGGTCTCACCCAGCGGAGCGCAGGTCACCGCCTACAAACGCGAGGACTTGCAGTCGGTCTACCGGGAATTTTACACTCCGCAGAACGCATTGCTCCTGGTGGTCGGGGATTTCGAACCGCAAGAAATGCTGAAGGGCATCGAAAAAACTTTTGGCTCCTGGGGAGGGGACCAGCCCAGCGAAAAAACGTTTGCCACGCCTGCGAATCCTCGCGGCCGCCGCGTGTATCTCGTGCATGTTCCTGGGGCCGTGCAAACGCAAATCCTTTCCGGATGCCACGCCATCACGCGCAAGCATCCAGACTGGATCAAGCTCGGCCTGACCAACACTTTGTACGGCGGGGCTTTCAATTCGCGATTGGTGATGAACATTCGGGAAGACAAGGGCTACACCTATAGCCCACGCAGCGCCGTGAATCCCTTGCGCCATCACGG
Organism: Candidatus Acidiferrum sp.; assembly: GCA_035262505.1. Lineage (GTDB taxonomy): Bacteria > Acidobacteriota > Terriglobia > Acidiferrales > UBA7541 > Acidiferrum. The sequence goes on from DATFSR010000021.1 coordinate 37,506, forward strand.
CTATTTTTCCATTTCCGCCGCGGTGCGCAACGAGGTCGTAGCCGCGTCCCTTACTGAAATGTTCTACGAATTGAACAAGCTGCGCTCGCTTCCCGTGCCTGAATCCGAATTAGCCGACGCGCAGAATTATTTGAGCGGCGTTTTCTCTCTCGGCCTTGCGACGCAAGACGGCTTGCTCGCACAATTTTCCACGGTGGCCCAGCACGAATTGCCCGACGATTACCTCGAAACCTATCGCGCCAAAGTGCGCGCCGTTACTTCCGAAGAGTTGCTCGCGACCGCCCGAAAATATCTTGACTCCGCCAACATGCAGATCGTCCTCGCCGGCGACCGCGCCCAAATCGAATCCCAAGCCGCCCTCTTCGGCGAACTCGAAATATTCGACGCCCAAGGTAATCGGTTGGCAAGTTGAGTGCACCGCACTTTAACGAGAGTACTTCGCGAGCGGTCAGAAAAACTAACGCGCCGTCGCGCTGGTTTTCACAGGCAGCTTGACCTTCAATGGCAAGGGAATCTCGACGGAGCCAAGGCGGTCTCCAATCGCATCGCGCACCGCCACTCGCAGCCAAGCGGCTTCCGCGGGAATTTGAATCGTATGTCGCAAGCGAAAAGATTCTTTTCGTGTTTGCTCAGCGTTTTTCACCGAATACACCTTTTCGAGCGGTGACCGATATCCGAACATCGTTTGGCTTTCCTGGTCGTATACCCCCATCAGAATTTCAAACCTGGCGCGCATGCCGCCGTCTTCCGCGGACTCCAGGGCCACTTGCGATCCTGGAACCTCGTACTCGATCGAGTAGCGCTGAATTTTGAGGCCGTCCCACTTCTTTCGTGACGCGTAGGCCGGAAACTGAGCGAGTTGGGCAATTTCTTCCTTCGTTGCCGCCTGGGCCTTCCCTTGCGGGGTGATGCGCGCCTGAAGGGGAAGCTCAGGTGCTAGCGGCGCTCCGCGGCGCAGCGCCACTTGAAGCCTCATGATTGCAGCATTCGCTGCATTCTGCTCTACCACGCTGTCGTCGGCGAGATAGCTATGACGGTAAGCCAGGTGGTAACTGCCGTGGTAGAGTTGGACGCTGATTTTGCGCAAGCGGCCGTCAAATTTTGTGTCGCTCGGCGAATAGGCCAGCGTGTAGTAGTTCGAGCCATCTTCCGTGCTTGTGGCAATCGCGTCAGACAAGCCATTGGTATTGTAGAAAGCATGACCGCCGGTATCGTCGGCGACCTGGTCCATCGTGGCCTGCTCGGCGCCAATCTCCAGCATGAAGTTAAGGTGTGCCCTGAGGAAATCTTGCGGAGTTCGATAAGTTTCCGGGTTGGAGGTGTCGTAGACCGGATCGGTAGTCAACCCCTGAATGTCCACTGGATAGACGGCAACTTGCCCTACCGTGAGCAGATCCGCGGCTTGGTGCAGATCGGCGTTGTAACTCGCCAGGCCGCCAAAAGGGTCCCACGAGTCAGTTCCCGGGAAAAAATTTGAAGGGAAAGAGCCGGAAAGCCAAATCAGATTCTTCCGTCCGGGCAAGCCGCTTAAGAATTTTGCAATTTCCGCAAAAGCTCCGATGGTCTTTTCCACGCGTCGGGTCACAAAAAATCTCCTGGTGGCCGCCTCCATGTTTTGCATGCGCCCCATCATTTCCTGAGCGCCGTCGCGCGCTGACGCCGCGCCACCTGAAAGCCCGGATGCGTCGGAAAGGCCGCCCGCGGCTTGATAAAGAAGCGTGGAGTGTGGGTTGGCTTCCTTGCGATTCATCGCCGCAACCAGCAGCCTTTCATCGTCCGTAAACCCTTGCAGCAAATGAAGCGTGTCGCCGAGGACGAAAATGGCGAAGCGGTTCCCGGGCGGCCGGTTCTGCAGGAACTTGACGATCTCCTGATGTGCGAACGGCTGATCCGTAAGCGGCGTGTTCAGCAGATCGTAAAGAAGAACATTCAGAGGCAATCGGCTGTTTGAAGTCGAGACATTCGCGAAAGTATTCAAGGGCAGGTCCGGGAGAGCTGCAGGTTTTGCGGTTTCTGAATCCGCATGCGGGCTGTGCGCTTCAAAAAAGAGGATGTTTTGAGGGTGGCCGTCTTCCAGAACATAAAAATCGTCCCGCTGCAGGCCGGTGATCGGGTGATTTTTTCGATCGGTGACCACCACGTCGACGAGCACCTGGCGCACCGTGGTTCTAATGGTCGTTTGGCTGGCGGGATCTTTCGTCTGCTCTGCAGCTGGCTCTTGCGCAGCCGCGCCGGACGTTGCAGCGAAGGAAGGATTCCCCAGGGTGAGAACCATCAAGCCAGCAAGTTGGACCAGGAATCGGGGCGCACCGCGCAGTGCCTTGTGGCAATCCCTTCCTTTGGCGTAAGCAGCCATCGGGACATCCTACTCCCCGGAGTGTAAAAGGGTAGCAGCAAATGGATGCATTTTAGACGCGCATCGGCAACCAGGTGGTTGATCAACCTGAAATTAGCCCCGAGCTATTTTGTTGTTCGTTTCACGTGCGGCGATGGTCCTAGAGTACTTGGTGCGAAGCCTTGGGGGACGCGACGCGGAGAGGCACTTGATCGGCGATGGTGATGCCGTAGCCTTCGAGGGCCACTACTTTTTTCGGGTGGTTGGTGAGGACGCGAATGTCTTTGAGGCCTAGATCGATCAGGATTTGCGCGCCGATGCCGCTTTCGTGCTGGACCATGCGCTGGCGTGCGGGCTCGCGGTCGAGCTGGCCGCGCTTGTGAAAATGGATTTGCGGGAGCGTGCCGGGTTCCTCGGCGGGATCCACGGAGAAGCCGCGCCCCGTGTGATGCAGGTAGAGGAAAACTCCACGATTTTCCTTGGCGATGGCTTCGAGCGATAGCACGACGAGTTCCCGACAATCGCAAGTCGTGGAGCCAAATACATCTCCCGTAAGGCAATGCGAATGAACGCGCACGAGCGCCGGCGGCTTGCCTTCGAGGCTGCCGCGAACCAGTGCGATGTGCTGGTCATGATCCACGTCACTCGCGTAGGCAATCATTCTGAATTCGCCGAACCGCGTTGGAAGAGTCGCTTCCGCAACTCGCCGAACGTAGCGCTCGTGTTGCATGCGGTAGCGAATCAAGTCCGCGACCGTGAGCATCTTGACGCCGTGTTCCTTGCAAAATTCGATGAGCTGCGGCACGCGGGACATGGTGCCGTCTTCATTCATGATTTCGCAGATGACCCCGGCAGGGTAAAGCCCGGCGATGCGCGCGAGATCCACGGAGGCTTCCGTCTGGCCGGCGCGGACGAGCACGCCGCCATTTCGGGCGCGCAGCGGGAAAGTGTGACCGGGGCGAGCGAGATCCTGCGGCTTGGTCTTCGGATCAATGGCAGTAAGAATCGTAACGGCGCGGTCAGAGGCGCTGATGCCGGTGGTGACGCCGACGCGCGCGTCAATCGCTTCGGTAAAAGCCGTGCCGTGCACCGAAGTGTTGATCGGCGACATCAGCGGGAGATGGAGCTCGTCGCAGCGGTCCTCGGTAAGCGGCATGCAGATGAGTCCGCGGCCGTACTTGGCCATGAAGTTGATGGCGTCTGGCGTAATCTTCTCGGCGGCCATGGTCAGGTCGCCTTCGTTCTCGCGGTCCTCGTCGTCCACCAGAACAATCATGCGCCCCTGGCGAATCTCCTCGACGGCTTCTTCCACCGTGGCGAACGGTGACTTGGTCTCGGTCATAGGGAATCGTGCTCCAGTCCTTACTTCTAAGTTATAAGTGGAAGAAAAGAAAGAAGCAAGCCGCGGGGAAGTGATCCGTGCTCCTTGGTCCTTGAAGAGAGTGGAGGTCGGCCGTTCACCGTTTGCCGTAACCCAAGAACAAGACGGCCGGGAAGGCCGATGCGTTGTACAAAGCTTGGGATCGGCGCACCTCCCACCCAGATTGGATTTGATGGAGGTCAGGCACGGGAATCGATAGAATGTCGATGCATGAGTCCCCCAAAAGTGCGACCGAAGAGTATTACCGAGTACATCGAGGCTGCGCCGAACCCGGCGCGGAAGGAGCTGCCGGAGATGCTCTCATGCATTGGCAGAGTTGCGACAGATGCGACGGAAGGCTTGAGGTGGGTAATGCCTGCGCGTTCCTATAAGAGGATTCTGGCCACCTTGGCGGCGCACAAAAACCATATCGGATTTTATCCCGCGCCATCGGCCCTGAAAGCGTTCGCGAAGGAGCTGGCGGAATTCAATACAGCGAGCGGCTCCATTCAGTTTCTGTTGGAGAAGCCGCTGCCCCTGCCACTCCTCCGCAAGATCACCGAATTCCGCGTGAAAGAGAGCCTTGAGCAAGACCGGAAATGGAGAACCTAACGCTAACTGAGATTCAAAATGGTTGAGGATCTATCGAAACACCACAAACCGATTGGGACGTTGCTCTCACGCGAATCTGGCACTGAGGACCCGGATCGGCATCGGCTCAGCGCGGAGCAGGTTGAATTTTTCCATGAAAATGGCTATTTGAAAGGGATTCGGCTGCTCAGTGACGAGCAGGTGGAAACTTTGCGCGGAGAGTTGGAGCTGCTCATGAATCCGGGGGATGAAGGGCGGCATTTGTTCCACGAGTATCACTCGAACGAGTCGACCGACCCGGACCGCGTGCTGTTTCATGCTTTGGGAGCGTGGCGCGTAATGCCCGGGTTTCACGATTTGTTGTGGAATCCGGCGTTCCTTGTGCCGGCGTCGCAATTGCTGGGTGGAGAGGTACGCTTCTGGCATGACCAGCTTTTTTGCAAGCCGGCGCGGCACGGCGGGGTGGTGGCATGGCATCAGGATTATTCGTATTGGACGCGGACGACGCCGCTGGCGCATCTCACGTGCTGGATTGGGCTGGACGACTCCACGCGCGAGAACGGCTGTTTGCATTATGTTCCGGGAAGCCACAAGTGGCCGGACCTGGCGAAGCCGGTTCTGGCAGGAGGGCTGGAAGAGAGCCGGGCCAGTTTGCCCGAGGAATTGCAGGAAAAGTTCAAGCCAGTGGCGATTGAAATGAAAAAGGGCGAGGCATCGTTTCATCACGCGCGAACGATGCACGGCTCCGGCGCGAACGATACGCCGCGGCCGCGTCGCGCAACAGTGATTAACGTGTTTCTCGACGGCGTGATGTCCAACGCGAATGAGCCGCTGCTCGAAGGCGTGCCAGTGATTCCTCGCGGCGAAAAAATGGGCGGGCAGTTCTTTCCGTTGTTGTTCAAATAGTTCGAAAAAACCTCACTTGCATTGCAGAAACTGCATTGATGGCGACCCGCTCGTGTGATAAACAGCAGAGCGGGCAAGAAAGGGGAACGAATGGACATTTTTCCTTTCGGGTTGATTGGCGGAGCGTTCGCGCTGTTGGTGTCCATCATCATTTTGGCGAAGTGCTTTTTCACGGTTCACACGAAGCAGGCGGCGGTGATCGAGAAGTTCGGGAAGTTCGAGCGCATCGCCGGGCCGGGATTGAATTTCAAAGTACCGTTCATCGAAAAAGTGGTTTATGTGGAAGACCTCAACATGCAGTTGATGGACGTTCCAGTGATGTCAAAAACGCAGGACGACGCGACGGTGACCGTGCCAGTCCGCGTGCAATATTATGTGCTGCCCGACAAAGTGAAAGAGGCGTACTACGAACTGGACGATCCCGAAGACCAGATCAAGGCGCACGTGGAAAACGTGATTCTGAGCTACATCCCGAAGATCAATTTGGACGACACGTACCAGCAGGAGGACCAGATCGCGAAGCGGATCAAGGAGAGCCTGTCTACGGTAATGGCGAAGTTTGGCTACTCCATTGAGAACGCGCTGGTGACGAAGATCGTTCCGGCGGACGCGGTGGTGAAGGCGATGAACGACATCAACGCAGCCCGGCGCGAGAAAGTTGCAACCGAAGCGCGAGCCGAAGCGAACAAGATCACGTTAGTGCGCCAGGCGGAAGCGGAAGCGGAGGCGAAAGCACTGGCCGGGCAAGGCGTCGCAAGAGAGCGCAAGGCGATTGTGGATGGTTTGCGCGATTCGGTACTGAATTTTGAAGAAGGCATACAGGGCGTGGATCCGCACGAAGTGATGGCGCTGCTGATGATGACGCAATATTTCGACGCGTTAAGGGACATTGGAGCGCAAAGCAATACGATTCTGCTTCCGCATTCACCTTCGGCGGTGACGGATCTCTATGCGCAACTGCGAAACGCCATCACGGCGGGGAATCTGGCGGCGATGAAGAGCACCGAGCAGCCGCCGTCGGCGAAAAGATAGGGCAATTTTTTGAGGGACGGTAGTGGGATTAGTCCCCGGAAACAGGTGGGTGGGAACTATTGTCGGAGGAGCGAATGACGGTGGTGGCTGGCAATCCTATCGAGCTTTGCCAGGACTGCAAGGCCGCGCGGCCGGCCTCTGTGGGCTCATAGGATTGGTCCAGCAGGCCTTGCCGCACCAGATTGTTGATGACCGCAAGATTCGGGAAAGACTGACCGAGCTGGATCCGGCCATTGGGCCAGGACCAAAGTCGCTCGCCGTTTAAGAGTTGCTCCAGAGTTTCCGCTTCCGATTTGTTCAGCATGATCATAAGAGCCGAAAGTCCCCTAAGCTGGTGCCCAGCCAAACCTAGGTCTCGGATGTTCATCTACGGAGCTGGGCTGCTGGATTGTGGCATCGCATGTCTGCTGCCAAGGGAGATTCCTGGCAAGTTGTTCATTTAAAATGAGATGACGCGATGTGCAGTTCAGCACCTATGCAGACTTTTACTGCTTCTGATGAAAAAGATTGCTCTCGGCCTAGAGAGAGATCGCTTGAGCCCATGACCTCGTTGACCTTGGCCTTCACCTGATTCGCGTTTGACTAGAGGTTCTTGAGCGGACCGGGGAGGATACGGCCTAGCGAATATGCTCCTGGACCGCTGATCAAGAGACCCAAAGAAATCAGCAGAACGGTCAGTGCGAACTCGTATCCGCCTCTGCCAATGTCCCAGCCGTGCGGCAAGTGGACGAAATAAATAGCCCCGCACATGACGATGATGACGCAGACCGATCCAATGCGTTCGAAAATGCCAAGGAGAATCGCAATGCCGCCGGCAAATTGGGCCAACCCTACGAGATAACCGACCATTGCGGGTTGGTGCAGAAACGCGGCGAAGTTCTGAGGACCAGGGCCGCCGAAGGCTCCAAAGAAGATGGCGCTGCCGTGATAGAGAACCGGGAGCGAGCAGGCTATGCGCAGGATCAGAAGGGCGAAGTTTGGGGACGACGAGCTTCCCGGGGCCGGAGGGATTCCGGGGAAAGTTCCAGTGCTCATGAAGACCTCCTTTTCGCGTGCGACGGAGGTTTTTAGCAGGGATCGAGCGGCGCAGCCAAGGAGTTTTAGGGATCGAAACAGACCGGCGTCTGAAGAAGTACTGGGACTCGACTTAGGACCGAGGACTCCCCTGAAGGAGTCGGCGCTGAGGCGGGGAGAGGGTTAGCAGCTGCGCGCGTGGAATAGATCTGATGATTTGCCCTCCGAGCTAGCAGAAAGGGCTGGATCGGCTGACCCTTCCGAGATGGGTGTGCAGCATTCTCTCGCATTTCGCTCGGGATCAAGCTCGGGCCCGTACAGAAAGAAAAACGGGCCAGTTGGTGGACTGGCCCGCGAAGAAACGCACAGACTTAAGTCTGTCCCAAGCACAGCACAGGAGTGCCTGCGCCTGCCTGTGGCAGACAGGCTCCCGGTTTTAGTACATGCCGCCCATGCCGCCTGCGCCAGGGGCGCCGGCCGCGGCTTTCTTTTCCTCTTCCTTGAGCTCGGCCACGAGCGCTTCCGTGGTCAGCATCAAGCCCGCGATGGACGCTGCGTTCTGCAGCGCCAGACGGGTGACCTTGGCCGGGTCAATAACGCCCATCTTCACCATGTCGCCGTATTCGCCGGTGTCCGCATTGAACCCAAAGTTCTCTTCCTTGGATTCGCGGATTTTGCCGATCACCACAGCGCCTTCGGAACCGGCGTTGTGGGCGATCTGGCGGGCGGGCTCTTCAAGCGCGCGCTTCACGATGCCCGCGCCAACGGCTTCGTCATCGTGCAGCTTGAGCTTCTCAACGGCATTGAGGCAGCGGATGAGCGCCGTGCCGCCGCCGGGAACGATGCCTTCCTCAACGGCTGCGCGAGTGGCGTGCATTGCGTCCTCGACGCGAGCTTTCTTTTCCTTCAGCTCGGTCTCGGTAGCCGCGCCAACCTTGATGACGGCAACGCCGCCAACGAGCTTGGCAAGGCGCTCCTGGAGCTTCTCCTTGTCGTAGTCGGAGGTGGTGTTTTCGATCTGTTGGCGGATTTGCTTGACGCGGCCTTCGATTTCGGACGGCTTGCCGGCGCCCTCGACAATGGTCGTGTTGTCCTTGTCAATGGTGATCTTCTTGGCGCGGCCGAGGTCTTCGATCTTCACATTCTCGAGCTTGATGCCGAGATCCTCGGTGATGGCCTTTCCGCCCGTGAGGGTGGCGATATCTTCGAGCATGGCTTTACGGCGGTCGCCAAAGCCCGGGGCCTTTACCGCAGCGCACTGCAGCGTGCCGCGGAGCTTGTTGACCACCAGAGTGGCCAGCGCTTCGCCCTCGACTTCTTCCGCGATGATGAGGAGAGGCTTGCCAGCCTTGGCGATGCCTTCGAGCAGCGGCAGCAGGTCCTTCATCGAGCTGATTTTCTTTTCGTGGATGAGGATGCGCACGTCTTCGAGCACGCATTCCATGCGATCCGGGTCAGTAATGAAGTAGGGCGAGAGGTAACCGCGGTCAAACTGCATGCCTTCCACGACTTCGAGCGTGGTCTCCATGGTCTTGGACTCTTCGACGGTGATCACGCCGTCCTTGCCCACTTTCTTCATAGCTTCGGCGATGATGCCGCCGATTTGCTTGTCATTGTTGGCGGAAATGGTGCCGACCTGCGCGATCATTTCGCCCTTCACGTCCTTGTGGAGCTTCTTGATTTCCTCGACCGCGACTTCGACGGCCTTTTCAATGCCGCGCTTGAGAGCGGTCGGGCTGGCACCGGCCGCGACGGTCTTCACGCCTTCGCGGAAGATGGCCTGGGCGAGCACGGTGGCAGTGGTAGTGCCGTCACCGGCGACGTCGGAAGTCTTGGAAGCGACTTCACGCACCATCTGCGCGCCCATGTTCTCGAGGGCATCTTTCAGTTCGATTTCCTTCGCTACGGTTACGCCGTCCTTGGTGATGACAGGCGCGCCGAACTTCTTTTCGATTACCGCGTTGCGGCCCTTGGGGCCGAGGGTAATCTTCACTGCATCGGCAAGAGCGTTCACGCCGCGCAAGATCGCTTGGCGGGAATTCTCACCTGTTACAATCTGCTTCGCCATTTCTCGATTCCTCC
>DATFSR010000022.1:0-15517 GCA_035262505.1 Candidatus Acidiferrum sp.
CGACGTGGCAAGGATGCTCGCCCGATGGAAGACGCGAGATTTTCCTAGTGGTTGTGACGGACGACGAATCGAGCGATTCTGCCATGGTCGCCAACCGCCCAACCGCTCCAAATGTCCAGGATCGCCACGGCATTGAGGCTCCATGAGTCGGTGTGTTTCCAGTGGACGCCGTTATCGGTGGTGATATCTTCTCCCGTCGGCCCGACAGCGACCCAGCGGCCATCATCAACACGGGCCAAAGCTGAACGGAATCCGCCGGGCTGCCGAGCGGCCAGTTGCCAGGTCTTGCCTCCGTCCGGCGAGTTGGCTGCGGCATGTTCGAAGTTGTCCGGCTCCTTGTAGTCTCCGCCCAGCGCGATCAGGTGCCCACTCTTGTCGGCGGCAAGAGAGAAAATCCCGGACGAAGGGTTGCCTTGCAGGATTGGCGTTCGCGTCACGTTCCATGTGAAGCCGCCGTCGGTCGAGTGGAAAATCCGCGCGGCGGGACCGCCAGTGCCGAAGAAAATTCCCTTTCGCCGGAAAGCGCGAGGCAAGTGTTGCTGGCGGCGAATGCGCCTTCCCCGCCCAGAGCTTGCGGCATGTTCTCCGCAGCAAGAGGATTCCAGTGGTTGCCGTCCGCAGTCTTCAACAGGAGAAATTTCCCGTTGATGGGATCGCCCAGCGCAAGGCACTCCTTTTCTGAAATGCAGGTGATGGTATCGAGGAAGAATTCCTTGCGATTGTCCGAATATTGCAGCTTCCAGGTTTCACCGCCGTCCGTGGTCTTGTAGATGCGGGATTTCTCGCCTTCGCCGCTGGACATGAGGTAAGCCGTTTTATCGCTAAAGGCAACCACGCCACGGAAATCGAGGGCCTCGCCGCCGTCGACGTGCAGCTGTTGCCAGGATTTGCCCTCGTCGAGCGATCTGAGAACCACGCCATTGGAACCCGAAGCCCAAACCGCCGACGTTGGCACTCTTTTTTCGACAGAAACATGGACGGCGCTGACGGCACGGAGATTGGTGTCCATGCCGCTGGTTTGCACCTTCCACGACTGCGCGGCGGCGCGACCGCTGAAAACAGAGAAGAGTATGGCCGCGCATAAGAAAAAGGCTCTGGCTTTCATCGCGCGCTTATTGGCCGTGACCTGCCGCTTGATTCACAAAGACTTTTCCGGACTTCATCACGAAAACGACGCGGCGGACGGCGGTGATGTCTTTGAGCGGGTCGCCATCGAGGGCGATGATGTCGGCATCGAGGCCTGGAGCGATAGAACCGGAGCGATCCTGAAGGCGGAGCGCCTCCGCGGCGAGCGAGTTAGCGGAGACAAGCGCTGCCATAGGATCCTGGCCGCAAGTTTGCACGCGATAGAGAAATTCCTCGGCGTTGCGGCCGTGAGCTCCGGCAACCGCGTCAGTGCCGAAAATAACTTTCAGGCCGGGCGTGCGAATCGCGTGGCGGAAAAGCTCCTGAAATTCTGGCAGCACTTTTTCCATGATCGTAAAGCTCTCTTCGCTGTAGTACGGGCTGCCCAGATAGTGAGCTTTGTTGTCCAGATAGTTCTGGAGGATTAGCCCGGCTTGTGGATCGAAGTACGTGCCGCGTTGCGCGAGGAAACGCAGATCGTCGTCAGAAGCGTAGAGGCCGTGCTCGACTTCGGTGCAGCCGGCAACCGCGGCCATGCGAACCGATGGCCCGTACGCATGTACCACGGAGCGGAGACCCACTTTTTTCGCTTCGTCGCAAATGGCGCTCAGTTGATCTTGCGAGAGCGTGGGCTTGCCGCCTTGGCGAATGCTTCCTGAGGCGAAGATCTTGATGACATCGGCGCCATCCTTGTGACGCTGCTGGACCGTGGCGCGCAACTCATCCGGAGTGCCGGTGGCGTCACCTTTGCCAGTGATGGGCTCGAGCGAAGTAAGGATTCGCGGACCGGGCAAGCCGAAACGATCCATGGCGTCGCGCAGGTCCTTGTCGAGAGGCGAGCCGAGGCTTTGCACGCTGGTAAAACCGGCTGCCAGCATCTTCCAATTGTTCGCCGCGCCCGCGAGGACGGTCAGTTCTTTAGGCTCGTTCTCGCCGGCGAGTTTGCCTGCCGCGTCGAAATGCCAGGTCGGGTGGACGTGGGCGTCAATCCAGCCAGGCAGGACCGTTAGCCGGGAGAGATCGTAGGTGGTTGCCCCTGGTGGAGCGGCACCGCCAACGCTGGCGATCTTGCCGCCTTCGATGACGATGTTCGTGTTGCGAAGAGTCTTTCCTTTGCCGTCCAGAACGGTGGAGGCCTTTAGAACAACGGGGCGATCTTGCGCCATCACCCTGGAGGCCGAGCTCAAACTCGCGAACAGAATGACGCAAACGAAAGCACGCAGGCATCCGGTCATTACTCCTCCTTGGTTCCTCGAACCTTGCCTAGTGAACTTCGGGCTTCAGCAACTCTTCGAGCAAATCCGGTTTATCGTTGATTCGCACCAGGTGCGGGTTCCGCTCAGCGCCGTGAAAATCAATCGAGAAAGTTTTGTAATAGTCGTCCACAATCACCAGCAACTCAATCGGACGCGGATTGCTTCGGGCTGCTTTCAGGGCATCGTCAAGGACTTCCGGCGTGAAGATGCGATGGTTAACCGCCGCGATTTTCATCCCCGGGCCAAGCCCGGCTTGAAACGCCGGGCCTCCGTAGATGGCGTCTCGGATGGTGCCGTCGCGGCCGAACTCCAGGCCAATGGTGAACGTGGTGTCCGAGATACGACGCGAAGCCCTGCCCGGAACGGGAGGCTCGGGGCTAAATGACAACTTCCATCCACTCGCTTCAATTCCGGCGACAGGCGCGTCCGCAGAAGTGGAGGTCAACCGCCTATTCCAGAAGCCCGCCCAATCGTATTGGACCACTTGATTGAGCACCTGCATGAGTTCATCAAAGGTATAGGGTTTCAGTTCGGCGCCCTGGTTGGGCCCGCCATAAAAGATGTGAAAGAAATCTTCGAGCGATTTTTGGCCATGGCTCTGATCACGAATGACGGCGGCCGCTTCCAACCAGAGCAGTTCCCCTTCTTCGTAGTAGTCGGAACCGCGGCGCCAACTTGCCCAGCCGCCGGCTCCGGGCCCGCCGGTAAACGTGCCCGGAACGGCCGCCGCGGTATCTACCAGGGGACGCCAAGTTCTTCCGGGCTGTCCCGGACCCAGGCTTGCGGCGTTTGCGGCAAGCATTTGGCGATAGTCATTCGCGGTCCACATCCCGCTGCGAGCGGCCAGCAAGTCGCCGAGATAGGAAGTGTTCCCCTCGTAGACCCAAAGCAAATCGGTTTCGAGGGGCGTCTGAAAATCCGGCTGGCACATTCCTTTGGGGCGGCGGAACTTTCCACTCCAAGAATGCGCGAATTCGTGCGCGAGCAATCCGCCAACATCGTTGCCGGCGCTTGGCGAGAGCAAGGCGCGTTCGCCGAGCCGGCTGTCGTTGGATTCATGATGCTCGACGCCAAAATGAGCCGTATGATCGCTCAAAGTAAGAAGAAAATGGTAGGAACGATAGTGGCGCGCGCCAAAAAGTTTTCCCGATTCGGCGACGACGTTGGTGAGACCTTTCTCGACTTCCGGGCTCATCGCCAGCGCTGCCTCGCTGTCGGCAACGAGATCGATTTCGTGATGAACCGGTTCGCCGGAAGGTGTTAAATCGACAGCGCGATAAAACTCTCCCGCGATGAGCGGCGAATCCAGCAATCGATCCAGCGGAGACGTTTGAAATGCGATCTCTGACTCCGACTGGCTTTCCACCGGCAGAGCCGTGCCAAATTTCCAGCCCGAAGGAAGTTTCAAGGTCGCCTGGAAGTCAAGTTGCGCGGCAGGCTTGCCTGCGGGGTAAAGAACAACTTGATACCAATTCAGGTCCAGCAGTTTTGCAGTGGCGGTTCCGCCGGCGGGGCCGCCGGTCTCCAGATAGTCAAACGAAGCTTCCACCTGCTTCGCGCCCGGGGGAACCGTAAGGTGGAAAGTGTAAACGTCGAGCAAATCTCGTTTCCACGGCAGAGTCTGTCCGTTCGCTAAAAACTTCAAGCCAGCCAGGTTGGTAATGGGCCCGATGGGTGCGTGTACGCCTTGAATCCATTTGGGATAGTAAAGCGTCAGCGGGCCAGGTGTTGCCGGAAGCGTCATGTGCACATGCAAAATCCTTTGAGGAGCACGGGTGGCGTCGACGGTGAAATGAATGACCGGACCAATATCCGCGAACGCCGTCGCAAGACGAGCGGAACCCGCAGCCGCAATCATTAACAGAGAAAGCCCAAATCGACGCATCAATGAATCTCCGGAAATCGTGGATCTCGGGCGAATCCACCGGGGTGTGAACCCTGATCCGATACCTCTCACTTGCGCGCTGCATCATAGCGCCCGATCGTGCGGCTCGCAATGGAGGTTGCGGGTCCAACAGGGACCGCTTGGCGGCTGGCAGCACGGTGAAATTCGGGGTGAAGAAAACTAATACTTTGCAGTAGGATTCTGCGGGCTTAGACTGGCGCGTAGCTTAACGCCTGTAATCCGTTAACGGGGTAAGCGCTCGAAAGAGCGCAGAGTCTCAGGAGAAAGCGGAAATGCTTCCAAGAAATGCAAGAAGCGGAAGTCTGACGTTCGCGTGTCTCATGATGTTAAGCCTGATTCCGGCCACTGCCTTCGCGCAATACCATCCGAAGGACACGGAGTGGGCTTCCTATGCCGCGGACCTTGCGGGAACGCGCTACCGGCCGCTGGACCAGATCAACGCGTCCAATTTCAGCAATCTGGAAATCGCTTGGCGCATCAAGACGGACAATTTCGGCGACCGCCCGGAGTACAAACTGGAAGGAACGCCGTTGATGGTGAACGGCGTTCTCTACGCAACGGCGGGTTCGCGCCGTGCCGTCATCGCGCTGGATCCGGAGAGCGGAGAGTTGCTGTGGGTTCACGGCGAGCATGAGGGAAAACGCGGCGGCGCGGCGCCGCGCCAGCTCTCCGGACGCGGACTGGCGTATTGGTCGGACGGGACCGACGAGCGGATTTTCTATGTGACGCCGGGCTTCCGGCTGATTTGTCTGGACGCGAAGACCGGCCTGCGCGTTCCTTCCTTTGGAGAAAACGGCATCGTGGACCTGAAGCTCGACGATGACCAAACGATTTCCGATTGGAACAGCAACCATGAATGGGTGCCCAACACCGAGACGGGCGAAATAGGGATTCAGTCGGCGCCCGTGGTGGCAAAAGACACGGTGATGGTCGGCGCGGCGTTTCGCGAAGGCATGACGCCGAAGAGCATGCGCAACAACAAAGGTTACGTGCGCGGATTCGACGTGCGCACCGGGAAGCGGCTCTGGATTTTCCACACCATCCCGAAGAAGGGCGAGTTCGGCTACGACACATGGTTAAAAGACTCGGCCGAATACACCGGCAACACGGGCGTGTGGTCGCAGATCACCGTGGACGAGCAACTGGGCCTGGTGTATCTGCCCGTGGAATCGCCGACCAGCGATTTCTACGGCGGACACCGTCCGGGAAACAATCTGTTCGGGGAGTCGCTGGCGTGCGTGGACCTGAAGACGGGCGAGCGGAAGTGGCATTTCCAGTTGGTGCATCACCCGCTGTGGGACATGGACATTTCTTCCGCGCCGATTCTCGCGGATATCACGGTGGACGGAAAACCAGTCAAGGCGGTTGCGCAGCCTACCAAGCAAGGCTTCCTTTACGTTTTCGATCGCGTCACGGGGAAACCCATCTGGCCGATGCCGGAAAAGCCGGTGGAAGTAGGCAATGTGCCAGGCGAATGGTATTCACCGACTCAGCCGGTTCCTTCCAAACCCGTTGCGTACAGCCGCAACGGGGTTTCCATTGATGATTTGATTGATTTCACACCCGCGTTGCGCGAACAAGCGAAACAAATCGTCTCGAAATATCATTTGGGCCCTGTTTTCACGCCCCCCACGGCGAGCAGACTCGAAGGGCCGCTCGGCACACTAACGATGGGAACGGCCTCCGGCGGGACGAACTGGCCCGGGGGTTCCTACGATCCCGAAACGCACATGGTGTACGTGTACGCGTGCAATTCCTGCATCGAGCCGATTGGCTTGGTTGAGGCGCCAAAGGAAGTTTCCGACCTCAGGTACGTTGCCGGAGTTGCCGGCAGAGAAGTCCAAATCATGCGCGGTCCGGGCGAAAACGCGGGCGCGGATTCACCGAAGCCACCGAAGAAGCGCCCTGCCGGCCAGTACACGCGGTTGGATATTGACGGTTTGCCCCTGGTAAAGCCGCCCTACGGAACGATCTCGGCCATTAATCTCGACAAAGGCCAGGTCACCTGGCAGATTGCGCATGGAGAAACGCCGGACGTCGTCCGCAACTCGGAACTGCTGAAGGGCATGAACATTCCGCGGACGGGCCAGGAGACCTACAACGTCGGCACGCTGGTCACGAAGACTCTGGTTGTCGCGGGCGAAGCGCAAGTGACCACCACCCTAGACCACCCGCGCGGCGCGATGCTCCGCGCTTACGACAAAGCCACCGGGAAAGAAGTGGGCGCGGTGTACATGCCAGCTCCGCAAAGCGGCTCGCCGATGACGTATATGGTTCACGGCAAGCAGTACATCGTCGTTGCCGTGAGCGGCGGGCCGTATTCGGGCGAATACATTGCCTACACGCTGCCTTCGGCGGGCGAATGAAGAGCCTGGGCTTTCTGCTAGGCTCCGTGCTAATCGCCTCGTCGTTTTTCGTTTTGCGCGCCCAGGAGCCGGCAGAGTCGCGCTCGGTCTGGGACGGCGTGTACACCGAAGAGCAGGCCAAGCGCGGCGAGGCGGTCTACAAGAAGGAATGTGGCTCCTGCCATGGCGAGATGCTTACCGGGGGCGAGTCCGCTCCTCCCTTGACCGGCGGAGCCTTTCAAGCGAATTGGAATGGCCTGACGCTCGGCGACCTGTTCGATCGCATCCGCAAGACCATGCCGCAAAGCAAGCCGGGCAGCCTCACACGCCAGCAGGGTTCCGACGTTCTGGCGTTCCTGCTCAGCATCAACAAATTCCCGGTCGGGAAAACGGAGCTGTACCGGCAATCCGAGATGCTGAAGGAAATCCGCTTCGAGACCAAGAAGCCCGCCGCGAAGGATTAGCGCGGTCCAGCCGGCACGTATCGAGCCGGTCAGGGAAGCTCGCCGGGCTCAACGCCCTTCTTCCGCGCTTCGTCATAAAGCGCATCGAGTTTGGCCTGCAAATCCTTTTTCTTGTCCTGAAGAGCGCGAATCTGCACCTCGACGGGTTCGCGTTCATAACGCTTGTCGAGTTGGACACCGCTGGCATTGGTTGAAGGTTCGCCTGCCTGGAAATTCTTCAAGTCGGTTATCTGCTTGCCCACGTCAACGATTTGCTTGAGGAGGTTTTCGATTTTGTCCCGAACGAAAGCGACATACTGCGGGTTTGCCGCCTTTGTGGCGGTTGCCTTTGGCTTGCTACCCGGATTGTTCTGTCCATTCCCCACCACGGAGATTTTTCCGGTGGAATTGGACAAGTCCTCATTGGTCAAGACTTTCTTGGGTTTTTTCGCGTTCGAGGAAACCGGAGGATTCTGAGTTTGCGAAGCCGGCGGGGGCGCGTTGGGATCGGTAGTTTGAGCGGCAGCCGGTGTGGCGGCAAGAACGAGCAGGAATACGGGCACTGAGAGTGAACCTAGCACGGATCCTCCTGTCGGATAAGGGTGGGGGCTGTTCGGTTCTCAGTTTAAAGGGAAAATGGCTCAGGGATCGGCGATGACGGCGTCCGACTTGTTCAAGTCGCCACGTGCCAGCTCCTTACGAATGGCCTCCATAGCTTCCTTGGGAGGGCCAATGTAACGGTAATGCGAATAAAACGTGCGTTCGTGCATGGAAAATCCGGAAAAGAATTTGCGGCCGTCAAAATCGTACTGCGAAAAGCTGGCCTGCCAGAGCCCTGGCAAAACTTCGTACCGTTCCTGCATGAAATGGCTGCCTTTATAAATTTTGCCCAGAAACAACGCGATGGAAATATCTTCGGTGACGTCGCCTTCGATGCGCGCGAGTTCGCCGGCGTCTTGGTCAATCCACACGTATCCATGCACTTTTGTAAAAATAGTCGCGAGGCGCGAGGTGGGTTTGAAGGTGGGATTGGGCGTCATTTCATATCTGGCAAGCAGGCGGTCGCCACGCGGCTCCCGGGCTACAAAGGTGAAGCTAAAAGCGTTGCGCGCTGCCTCAATCAGATCGTCGCGGTCTTTTCTTTTCTTTGCATATTTTTCCAAGGCGTCGCGTTGCGAGCGGCGGTTATTCACGATGAGCGCGAGCGCCTCCTCGAGGGATTCCAGGCGGGCGCGGTAGGTTTCTGCATCTGCCGGGTGACCGTCGGCGTTCACCGGGATCTTGTCCATTCCCGTGCCCGAGGGAATGACTCGGGTTGTCTTTACCGAAGAAGGGACGGGATCTTTAGGATTCTTACGCGACTCCAGGCGTTCCAGGCGCTCATAGAGGTCGAGGGCACGTTCATCGTTTTTTTGATTGGCGATAACTCGGTCGAGGAGCTTTGAGGGATCCAGGGCCACGGGCCGGTCCGAAACGGGGACTCCGGATTGCCCTACGGCGCCTGAAGGTAGGAGGAAAGGTGTGGCAAGGAGAAGAAATGCAATCGGAGTGAAATCTCGTATACGCATCGTTATTCATTCAAGAGCGGATAGATCTGCCGCCCGGGCCGGCTCCCCTTATTGTTATTGGATTCGGCGGCCCACCCTATTGTTGTACAACACTGGCGGAGTGTAACTGATAGAAAATAAAAGAAATGAGGTCTGACTTGAACCCCCTTTCTCAAGCGGCGGCCACAACCCCCGCCCAAGGCCCATCCAAGATATAATAGAGAGCATCGGCGTTCCCCAGACCCCTGGGGGTCGCCCAGGCACTTCACACCCTGGGCAGCAAAGGGCGTTTTCAGACGTCTAAAGGGCTAGCAATCGTAGTGTGCCTTGGAACGAATGGGTTGGGAAAAGCGTAGTAAGCAGAGAGGTCGGAGGCCGGCTTGGGCATCACCCCAATAGATAGGTTTGTCGCGGTTCCGAGGCTGATTCCGCCGACCGTGGATGCTGCCGGGAGACTTGGCAGGGTCCGCAAGGCGGCGATCACCTTGTGGGAAACTCTGCTCCTGGCACTTGACTCCCTGCGGGCGCATAAACTGCGCAGCTTCCTGACGCTTTTCGGCGTCATTATGGCGGTCACCACACTCGTTGTCGTCATGAGCGCGATCGCTGGCCTGAACCTCTATGTTGCCACGCGTGTGGCGAATTTGGGCGCGAACGTATTCATCGTCGACCGCTTTGGAATCATCACCAGCATGGACGAATTCCAGAAAGCCCAAAAGCGCCCGCTGATTACCTTCGAGGACTACCTGCGGTTGCGCGAGTCTATGCAAACGGCGGAGGCCGTGGCGGCGATTGACGATCGCAATGTGCAGACGCGCAGTGGGGACGTCAAGATGGAAAACACCGACGTCATGGGCGCCAGCCCCAATTTCGCGGACGTGCGCAATATCGACGTCGCCGAGGGGAGGTTCATTACACAGGCTGACGACGAGCACCGCTCGGAAGTCGCCTTCATCGGAGCGGACCTGGCCACCAAGTTTTTCCCAAACGTGGATCCTATCGGCAAGACGATTCGCGCCGAAACGCACACTTACCAGGTCATTGGCGTGGCCCAACCCTTTGGCAGTGCCTTCGGCCAGTCGCAAGACAATTACATGATCATCCCGCTCAACACGTATTCGAAGGAATGGCACCGCCAGAGCGACTGGCTGACGATTTTCGTGCAGTCGCCTAGCGCGGAGATGATGCAAGCTTGTGAAGACGAAGCGCGCATGCTGTTTCGCGCCTGGCGCAAGGTCCCGTACGATGCGAAAGACAATTTCGCAATCCTGGGCTCGGATTCCATTATGGCTCTGTGGCACGATTTGACCGGCAACCTGGCGTTTGTGGCCATGGCCCTGGTGAGCGTGTTCCTGGTGGTCGGCGGCATCGTGATCATGAACATCATGCTCGCCAGTGTGACCGAGCGCACGCGGGAGATCGGGCTCCGCCGGTCACTCGGCGCGCGCAAGAAACACATCGTCTTGCAATTCATGACCGAGTCCGCGGTGCTCGCGGCCGTCGGCGGATTGATTGGCATCCTGTCAGCCTACCTTGTGGTCTTTGCCGTTAAGGCCTTGTTTTCCTTCCCGATGAACACGCCTATCGGGGCGGTGATTTTGTCGTTGGGCGTGTCCACAGGGGTCGGACTTTTCTTCGGGATTTATCCCGCGACGCGGGCGGCGAAGCTCGATCCCATCGAAGCACTGAGGGCCGAGGGATAAGGCGGCGGGTATGGCACAAGCACACGGCGAAAACTTGAAGCAGGCCATGGACACGCTGCGCGTGCACAAGATGCGCAGCGCGCTCACGGTCTTCGGCGTGGTCCTTGGCGTGAGCGTGATCATGCTCGTCGCCGGAATACTGTCTGGCTTCGATCAGAAGATTCAAGAACAAATCAAGCAATTCGGTGCGGACACCGCTTTCGTTTCCAAGTGGGATCAAGGCAGGCACAACGGGCCGCCTCCGCTCGAGGAACGGCAACGCAAGCCCCTCACCATCGAAGACGAAAGGGCAATCCAAGAGAGTTGTCCCGCGGTGAAGAACGTTACCGCCTTCGTCATGGCTCGTTGGGACCAGGCTCATTCCGTTCGCACCAAGGCGGGAGAGGTGACGGCTATCGATTTCCGCGGGGTGCAGCCGAATTTTGGGCAGGTCTACGACAACGCGGCAACGGTCGAGGGCCGCTTCATTAGCGAAGGAGACGACCTGCACCACGAAAAAGTCGTGATGCTCGGAGAAAACGTCGCGCCGGTCTTGTTTCCCGAAGGCCATCCCGTCGGGAAAGATGTCATGATCGATGGTTCTCCGTTCATGGTGGTCGGTGTTGTCGAGAAACCAAAGGGCGGGTTTGGCATGGGAGATGAGGATCGGCGGGTGCTCATTCCCTTCAGCACGTTCCGCAAAGTCTATCCCTACGCCGACGAAATCAACATGCGCATCCAGGCTAAAACGGGAATGGTGGATCAGATGGTGGATCAGTCGCGCGAAGTGCTCGAGCGGCGCCGCAACGTCCCTTACGGAGGCAAGGACAATTTTTCCATTCAGACTGCCGAGCAACAAGTGCAGCAATTCCACTCCATCATGCAAATGACCTATATCGTCACAACGGTGGTCGCATCGATCGGGCTACTCATCGGCGGGGTGGGCGTGATGAATATCATGCTCGTTAGCGTGACCGAGCGGACCCGCGAAATCGGAGTGCGCAAAGCCATTGGCGCGAAGAGAAGCGATATTACCTTGCAGTTCCTTCTGGAGGCTATGACCCTAACCGGCGCTGGGGGCGTTATTGCGCTCTTGCTCGTCAATCTTCTGATTTTGTTGATCCGGTGGGGCCTGCACTGGCCGAGCAGTGTGCCCGCTTGGGCTGCGGTTACGGGAGTCGCGGTAAGCGTCAGCATCGGCCTGGTTTTCGGTGTGTGGCCGGCAATGAAGGCCGCAAGGCTCGACCCCGTTGAAGCGCTGCGTTACGAATAGCGCTTCGCGCTAGTCTTTCCAATCCTTCAAAGTTTGTTGATTAGGGCCTGGGTATACCGAGCGCCCTGTTACTTATTCGAAGCGGGAACGTGCGATACACGAAGCACGCTCGCGGATTGGCTGGAAGCCGAATTCTGCGGCTCGTCAGGACGATTGAGCGCCGCCAGGGCGACTTTTCCAGAGTGAATGATGGGCCGTTGAGTTTCTTTCTTCCCCGATTGGTTTGGTGTTTCCTCTGCATCTTCGGACAGAGACCTGAGAGCCGGTGTTTGTTTTGTGTAGCTGAACGCTTCAAGCGGCACGCCGGGACGATAGTAAGAAGGTGGCGGGGCCGGAACATCTCCAAAATGTGTGCGTAGGGCCCGGGGAATTTGAAGGAAAGCTGTCAGTAGCATTGCGGTAGCGGCCACCATCCAAACCTCGCGATGTTTTGACGGTTGCATCCACCAGGAGCTTTTTCCAGACGATAGAGTGGGTGGCCGCCGCCGAGCGCGGGTGTATGGATAAAGGAACGTGACCAGTTGTTGGAAAGAATCAAAGCGTTCGAGTGGATTCTTCGCCAGGCAGCGGGCGATGACGCGATCCAGTTCGGGGGGCACCGCGGGATTTATTTTGGAAGGCGGCAATGGTTCCGCATAAAGGATTTCCGAGCACACCGCGCCGACGGTATGCCCATGAAAGGGACGGGAGCCGGTCAGCAGTTCATAAAAAACGATACCAAAGGAAAATTGATCGGAGCGCCGATCCTGCGCTGCTCCGAGGATTTGTTCAGGCGCCAGGTAAGCGGGCGTGCCCTTTACGTATTCTGAAGTGGAACCCTGCGAGGCCAGTTGCGCGATTCCGAAGTCGCCCAGCTTCACCGTCTCTTCGGCCGTAACAAAGATGTTTCCGGTTTTGATGTCCCCGTGGATGATTCCGGCGCGGTGCGCGAGGCCCAGGGCTCGAGCAATATCAGCGGCCCAGGTGCAGGCGCGTTGCAAGGTCAACGAATGAGATTTTAGGTGTTCTTCGAGCGTCGTGCCGGCAACGTATTCCATCACCAGGAACGGCGTGCCTTCCTCGTTGATGCCCACGTCATAGAGCTGCACGATCGAGGGATGAGAGAGCTGGCCGACCAATTGCGCTTCGCGGAGAAACTGATCTTCGAGGTCCTCGTCAAAACTGTGAATGAAAGTCTTCAGGGCCACGGCGCGGCCGATGACGTTGTCGCGAGCCCTTTCGACACGGCTCGTCGTACCGGTCCCGATGCACTCGAGGGCTTCGTAGCGGCTTTTGTTGAGTGTAATCATTTAGGCTGAGCGCAGGACGCGGCCGGCGCGATCCCGCAATCCGTTGCCGCCATGGTTGTGGCCATTGCCGTCCGACTGCGCCGCGGGGCCAGGAATGGGCGTGTGCCTCGCCAGGGGGAAAAGTTCCTGAGCCAGGGTGTCCGCGTTCGAGTAGCGAAGCGAAGGATCCTTCGCCAGGCAGCGCGCCACAATGTCATCGAACGCAGCGGGCAGCGAACGATTCGCGTGCGATGGGGGAAGAGGCGTCGAAGAAAGCACGCGCGTGCAGATGCCCTGCAGAGAGTCCGCATCAAAGGGTCGCTGGCCGGTCACCATTTCATAGAGAACGATGCCTAGGGAGAACATGTCCGAGCGCGCGTCCTGCGGTTTGCCGACAATCTGCTCGGGGCACCAGTAGGCCGGCGTTCCTGCAAGGGCCGTGGTTTTCGAATCGTGACTGGCGAGCCGCGCCATGCCAAAGTCCATCAGCTTCACGCGGCCGTCTTCGGTGATTAGCATGTTGGCTGGCTTGACGTCGCCGTGAATGACGCCCTTCTTATGCGCCACGGCTAACGCGCCGGCGACCTGCCCGGCCCAGGCGCACGCTTTCTGAAAAGGAACGCTGCGCTTATCAAGAATGCGATCCAGGGGCTGGCCCTCAAGGTACTCCATCACCAGGTAGGGCGTATGGCTGGCCTCGTCAATGCCCATGTCATGCAGCGTGATAATGGCCGGGTGTGAAAGCTGCCCGACGACGCGCGCCTCTTGGAGGAAGCGCTGCCGGGCTTCTCCGTGGGCCAGTTCCTTCGGGAATAGCTTGATGGCCACAAGGCGGCCAATTAGTGGATCGTGGGCGCGGGCCACTCGCCCGTGGGCTCCGGCGCCGATGATTTCTAGAATTTCGTAGCGTCCGACCTGCATTGCCGTCTCTCCCTCAGAAAGACTCTTGACAATCGAGGATCGAAGGTTAAGGGAGGCTATGCCGGGGCGGAATGAAGCAAGCGTAATGTTTTGGCGGGGTACGGTAGTACTAGGAGAAACGCAAGGTACCGGTGTTAACTTATTGTAAACAAATCCATTACCAGCACCAGGTTGGTTTGAGATCTCGCCCGTCAGCCCGAAAAGCGCTTAGGGTATTGGCGAGAAGGCCGACGCGGTACGCAGATGCTTCGGAAACTCGCGAATAAACCTTTTCATGGAAGGATGCCAGAAGCCGTTAAATCCGAAGAAATACATCTCATCCATCGCTTTTTCAGGAGACCATTTGTCTACGGCCATGCGGTAGGTGGCCACGAAAACACCGGTGCGGTCGTCCCCAAAGCGGCAATGCACAAAAACTTTTTGCTGCGGATCATCGCGGAACAACGCGAGGAATTGTGCGACCTGCGCATCGGTTGGCGGAGCCCATCCGCTGACCGGCAAGTGCACAAAGCGCATGCCTCGCGATTCGGTTTCCTTGCGTTCCCATTCGTATTTCTCGCGGTCTTCGCCTCTTAGATCCACGATCGTTGTAATGCCCAGCTTGTTCAGCTCAGCGAGCCCGCTTTCTTGCGGCTGCGCGCCGCGAAAAAGAACGTCGTTGATTTTTCCCGCGTTGTGAATTCCCTCGATGTGCAGCTTTTCCCCGTGAACCGGCTGAACCGCGGCAGGAGCACGTGGCCCCGCGGAAGGTTTTTCTTGCGCAAGTAGTTGCGAAGAAAGAAGTCCCAGCAAAATCAAACCAAGAAAAGTTCGCTTCACCATGGGTTGGATGCCAGTAGTGTAGCGCGAGGAGAAACTGTGCAAAAAGTGTTGAAGCGCTTCGGGTGTGGTGGAAAATGGACCACTACAAATAGACGGTGGTACAAAATTGTTAACCATATCTCGCGTTTTTCTCTTGACAGAATTTTCGCATGCGTTGATACTGCGATTCCAGATTCGGGGGACGTGAAGCGCCAGCGGACCGAGTCGAGTCGAATGAAAGGTCCGCGCGCCCACGGGTAGCTGCCCGGTTTCAAACGAAAAGGCGAGCGCGAAGTACCTGCTCCGCGCCCGGTACGTGGCGGAGCACCTGCTGTAGGGCTGAGTGCGAACCAGCGGCCAACGGCAGTGCATTGGCATTTCGCGTCACTCAACATGCGACTGCCCGGCAGTCGTCTTTTTTTCGCTTGGCGGTCTTCGCGAAGCCCTGAATCGAGTTGCGTGAGCTTCAGACCCAGACCCTGAAGCCAAGCGCGGCCCCCGACAGGGGAGTAAAATAGTAGGGTCCCCCCGCAAGCTGGCGGGATCCAAGACGCGGGAGGGACAAATGGCAACCGTGAAACACGCTCTGAGCGGAAATTCCCCAGCGACGGAAGCGGCTGTGGAGAAGACTGCCACACGCACAGGGAAAGGTCTGGCCTTTCCGCGACACTTTACCGACGGGAAGAAGTCGCCCTTCGATGCTGTCGACTGGGAAAAGCGCACGGCGCTCATCGGCAACGAAAAAGGCGTAACGATCTTCCGCCAGGAAGATGTGGAAGTCCCTAAGGCCTGGTCGCAAACCGCCACGAACATCGTCGCCAGTAAGTATTTCCACGGCAAAATGAACACGCCCGAGCGCGAAACGTCGGTGCGTCAGCTCATCGGCCGCGTGGCCAATACCATCGTTCGCTGGGGCGAACAGGGCGGCTATTTTGCCGATACCGCGTCGC
>DATFSR010000023.1:0-67984 GCA_035262505.1 Candidatus Acidiferrum sp.
TCGGACAACCGCGATGCATGATCCCCGGAACGAGCCCGGTTCAGACCCTCTCGCAAGGTGTCACGTTTGGCTTCGCTGGAGTGGGTGCACCCCCACCCAACACCCAAACCGCCATGGGCCAGGCACCCATTAGATGCACACCGGTAAATGGAAGAAGGTTGGGCCAAGCGGCCAGCACGGCCTGCTTCTTTTTCAACTCCCGAGGTGTTCCCATCGACCCCGCTACACTCCTCCCAACCGGGAACGGCGCTGTCTATATCACCGACGGCGCTCAAGTCTACGGAGTGACGGTCAGTATCACCGGGCTTAGCCAAGTCTGGGCCAATAACATCCAGAACAATGCAAACTGGTACCGCAAGTGAGGAAGGCTCAGATGAAACTTCATCATTCATTGCGAATTGTCAAACGCAGAAGGAACTCTCAGGCCGGCATAAGCCTTATCGAAACCATGATCGCCCTTGGCCTGCTGCTTGTCGCTGCCGCTGGCATCCTGACTTTGGCCACCGTAGCCATGTCTACCACCGAGACCCAGGGTCACTTGGCCGCGCGAACGGCAGAATACGGCCAGGACAAAATGGAACAACTTTTGGCTCTCCCGTACGACGATAAAACGACTGATACGACGCAGTTTCCCGCTGTGGCCGGACCTGGAACCGGATTGCTTGTGGGAGGCGGCTTGAACCCCAACGGTCCCGTCGTTGGCTATTCAGACTACGTCGACTCAAGCGGAAACCCGGTTGCCGCTGCGGCAAATTGGTCCTATGTTCGCGTCTGGCAGATCACTCAGGTCGCACCAAACATGCGTCAGATTACCGTGTTGACCCAAGTTCGCCACTCCGTCGGTTACGCAAGCCAGACCGGCATTCTTCCCACATCTACCGTTGTTTCTTTGAAATCAAGACCTTTTTAAATGGCTATGCTGACTGCCAAGGAAGAGTGGAAACCATGATGTCTAGGAAACAAGCAGGCTTTACGTTGATGGAGACGATGGTCGCCCTCGTCATTCTCCTGGGTGTTTCCGCGGTCGTAATGTCTGGCATGGTTCAGATGATGTGGACTCAGGGAACCATTACCAATCGCACGGAAATGCATACCAGTGTCCGCAGCGCTACCGAGCTGCTACAGCAGGAAATAGGTCAAGCAGGAAAAATGTCGCTGCCCACACCGCCCGCGGGTGTGGCCTGGGCCATGACCAGCGCGGTGGCTATCCCTGGGGCAACGGGCGTAACTACTCTTCCGGCCGCAACCTTCAATGTTGTTGACGCCCTCGGTAACCCAGTCCTCTATGAAGGGGAGTGGGTAACTGTGGACACGGGCTTGAATAAGGAATCAGTGCAATTGACTTGCCTTGCCGGCCCCGGAAATTGTCCGGCGCCGTCGAATACTTGGGAGGCGACGTTCTATAACGCTCACACACCCGCCCCCATTCTCGGATCGGGCACCAACGGCGTCCCAATTACCATACCAGGAGCCTTTTCCGCTGGCATCATTCCCCCCGCTGCAGGCGTCATGCCGGCCCCGCCCCCTGGTTATGCCGGCTATCCGGATTTCCCCGCAGGGTATCCCGTGGCTCCTGCACTCAACCAAGGATCCACCGGTACGGTTCTAAAGCTGTTCGGAGATGTGAACGGCGACGGCAACCTAGTCTACGTAGAATATACCTGCGCTCCCGGCACTCCCGCCAACCCCGGATTCCTCTATCGCAATCAAGTGAATTTCTGGGACAGCCTGGTGGTGCCCCCGCTTGATCCTTCGATGATCGTATTGACCGGAGTTCTTGCGAATCCAAACGACGCCAACGGGAACCCCGTTCCGTGCTTCAACTATCAGCTTCTGACCAAAGACGGCCTCTTCGCAGCCGCGCACGACTTGGCGTTCGTGACCGACGTCGCCGTCACCCTCACGGTGCAGACTTCGAACCCTGACCCACAAACGCACCTACTGCAAACTGAGACCAAGGCCCTGCTGAACGTTTCCCCGCGAAACGTCTACGACGCCTGGGATTTCGCGACGATGGATTATACCAATCGTGTTCAGCCGACCCCGCCGCTGATCAAGTCCAACATTTTGATCAACTACCAGTAATGGTCGAGACATGAAGATCGAAAATGGAGAAATGCTCATGAAACG
This sequence comes from Candidatus Acidiferrum sp., assembly GCA_035262505.1. GTDB lineage: Bacteria > Acidobacteriota > Terriglobia > Acidiferrales > UBA7541 > Acidiferrum. The sequence goes on from DATFSR010000023.1 coordinate 2,131, forward strand.
CAACCACCAAAGAGGTTCCGCGCTGATTTTTGCTCTGATTCTCTTGCTGGTCCTCTCGGCCATGGCCGGTTCGCTGATGTTCCTGTCGAAGTCCGAGACCTGGTCCAGCGTGAACTACCGCATGATGACCGAGGCCCGCTACGGCGCGGAGGCCGGGGTGAACGCCGCGGCTAACTTCATCATGAACGCCTACGTGCCGCCAGTGGCGGTGCCTGCCGGCACGCAAACCTTCCCCGGCTTTAACACCAACACGTATCCGGTAACGGACGCGGCCGGCAACCCTATTTTCTTGTCCACTTTGTCCACGCAAGCGGCCAACTACCCGGGAGGAATGCAGGCCGCCTTCTCCCAGGCAATGAATGCCACGCAGCCCTTACAGGCCGGCGCCAACCAGGTGAACTACAGCGCTTCCGCCCAGTTGATGAGTATGGTTTCGATCACTCCGTTTGGAACCACCACTCCCACCACGATCCAGACCTGGCAAATCACGGCTCACGGCGATATTACCAACGTCCGCAACGCCGAAGCCGAGGTGGTCACAACTCTCGAACGCTACATCTCGCCGGCTTTTGCCTATGCCGCCTTTGCTGATGGAAGCGGCTGCGCACAACTCAGCTTTACCGGCAATGGCACCACCAACAGCTATGACTCTGCGGGTCTTATTCCCAACGGTGGCACGATCAACCCGGGGGCTACCGGGGGAAGCATCCCCATGAACGGTTTTGGGGGAAACGTTGGGACGAACGGCAACGAAACCGACAGCGGCAGCAACGTGCAAATTAACGGCTCATTGTCCACGCCCAATGCTGGCTTCGGCGTCTGTTCGGCTGGTAACATTACAGCGTTTTCCGGCAAGAGCCTCAGCCAGGTTACTGGCGGGATGATACAGTTGCCCCAGGCGATTACCTTCCCCACGCCCAGCATTTATCCTCCGGGGCCGACAAATATCAGTAATACCGCAACAATCTCTCCTAGCTCTGCCCAGTGTACTCCCGCCGTCGCCCCACCTGGCGCGTGCGGCTTGGGGGACATCAGCTTGTCTGGTGGCAATATCCTTACCTTGACTCCGGGCGTCTACAACATCAACAGCATCTCCCTTACCGGCAGCGCGCAGCTGGTGGTCGCTCCCGACCCCGTTACCGGTCAATATGGGCCGATCGTCATCAACGTGGCGGGAAACAACAACACCTTGCCGATCGACCTCGAGGGAAACGGCATTGCGAATCCGACTTTTAACCCTGCCGAACTCCAGTTCACTTACGCTGGTACTGGCCTAATCAAAATTGCAGGCAACGGCGCGAGCGCAGCCGTGGTCTACGCTCCCAATTCGACCGCCGACTTCAAGGGTAATGGACAATTTTTCGGTTCGGTCATCGCCAATCAGTTGACCGACGTCGGAAATGGCGCCATTTATTACGACATGCACCTGAAGAAATCGCTGTTCACCGTCGGAAATTACGTCCTCAATTCCTTTACCTGGAACAAGTACTAATTCCAGTTTGCAGACCATTTAACCCTTAGGAAATCGTGGGGCCGGCTGACAGCCGGCCCTTTCCTGCTCGCGGCCCCGCTCTTTTGGCGCGCAACGATTGCGAGCGCTATAATGTCGCGATGCAAAATCATCAGAATAGTGCGCCGATGCACGGCACCACGGTCTTGTGTGTGCGCAAGGACAACAAAGTCGTGCTGGTCGCTGATGGCCAAGTCACCATGGGCGACCACGTTATGAAGCACACCGCGCGCAAGACTCGCCGCTTGTACAACGACAAAGTGCTGGCCGGGTTTGCCGGTTCTACCGCCGACGCCATTACCCTATTCGAGCGTTTTGAAGGCAAGCTGCAGGAATCTTCCGGCAATCTTCAGAAGGCCGCCGTTGAGCTCGCCAAGGATTGGCGCAAGGACCGCGCCCTGCGCCATCTGGAAGCCATGCTCGTCGTCGCGGATAGCAAAGCCACTTTCATCCTCTCCGGCAATGGCGACGTCATCGAGCCCGACGACGGACTCGTGGCTATTGGCTCGGGCGGCAGTTACGCCCTCGCGGCCGCGCGCGCGATGCTCAAACACTCTAAACTGACCGCCAAAGACCTGGCAATGGAAGCCATGCGCATCGCCAGCGAAATTTGCATTTACACCAATGCAAATTTTACCGTCGAAGAGCTCTAGGTTTCGGCTTGAATTCAGAATGGAAAGCCTGGTCCTTTTTCTTCCGTGACGGTTTACACCTTCGGCGCAGGGTGGCAAGGCGGACCCGCTTGTAAACCATCTCCGGGTGTGTAGCATCTTCTAGTTAGGGGATGTTAGGCTTTGTCTGTGCCTCTCTTCACACATTGCCTTAAGACGAAAAACTGGGAACTAGGGAATTACGCGGGGAACCAGGAATGACCAGCAAGTCCGAGAAAGAATTAGTTCTCGCGCCCGGTAGCAACGGCGCGGTTACTGGCGAGGAAGAAGAGCTTCTTCCGGCGCTGGACGACATGACGCCCCGCGAGATCGTCCTCGAACTCGATAAATACATTGTCGGGCAGGCGGCCGCGAAACGCGCAGTGGCCGTGGCGCTGCGCAACCGCGTGCGCCGTCAAAAACTCCCTCCCGAAATTGCGGATGACGTTCTGCCCAAGAACATTCTGATGATTGGACCGACTGGAGTGGGCAAGACTGAAATTGCCCGGCGCCTCGCGCGCCTTGCCGGGTGCCCGTTTATCAAGGTGGAAGCCTCCAAATACACGGAAGTCGGTTATGTCGGACGCGACGTCGAGTCCATGGTGCGCGACCTTGTAGAAACCTCGATTGACATGATCCGCGAGGAAAAGCTCGATGAAGTTGCCGACCGCGCCGAACAAGCCGCGGAAGAACGCGTTCTCGATCTTCTGCTCCCGCCTCTGCCCTCGCCCGCTCCCGGCACGCCGGAAAGCGAAGTTGCGGCGCAGCGCGAGCAGAATCAGCGCACGCGCGAAAAACTCCGTACCCAGCTCCGCGAAGGCAAACTCGACCAGCGCATGGTGGACCTCGAAGTCCGCGAGCGCATGATGCCCGCGTTTGAAATTGTGTCCAGCCAGGGCATGGAAGAAGCCGGGCTGGATGCCTCGAAATTCGGGGACATGATCTCCGGCATTTTCGGCCAGCAAAAGAAAAAGCGCAAAATGAGCGTTGCCGACGCTTTCGAATACCTGATCCAGGAAGAAGAGAACAAGCTCTTGGATATGGACCTCGTGACACGTATGGCCGTCGAGCGCGCCGAGCAGATGGGCATCATTTTCATCGACGAAATTGACAAGGTGGCCGGCCGCGAATCCGGCCATGGCCCCGATGTTTCCCGCGAAGGCGTGCAGCGCGACATTCTCCCCATCATTGAAGGCACTACCGTCAACACGCGTTACGGCATGATTCGAACCGACCACATCCTGTTCATCGCCGCCGGCGCCTTTCACGTGACCAAGCCTTCCGACTTGATCCCCGAGCTCCAGGGCCGCCTGCCCATACGAGTGGAACTGCAGTCCCTCAAGGAAGAGGATTTCATTCGAATCCTCACCGAGCCGAAGAACGCGCTCATCAAGCAATACGCCGCTCTGCTCGAAACCGAAGGGTTGAAGCTGAATTTCACCGAAGACGCCGTCGCTGCGGTCGCGCGCTTCGCCACCAGCGTCAACGAGCAGACCGAAAACATCGGCGCCCGCCGCCTGCACACCATTCTTGAAAAAGTCCTCGACGAGATTTCTTTCGAGGCGCCCGACCTCAAGAAAAAGAACGTAAAAATCGACGCCGCATACGTCAACAAACAATTGACCGACATCGTGAAAAACCAGGATTTGAGCCGCTACATCCTGTGAGTTCGATATTGAAATTGGAAAATGGAATATAGAAAAGGGAAGTACGCCCTCCTCCCCGAAAGCTTCAGCCAAGCGGCCCCAATTTTCATTTTTCTGGTTTTCATTTTCGGTTGTGGAGCCCCTGGCGATCCCGTTCCGCCTTCGCCGCTGGTTCCGGTTGCGATTGCCGATCTTGCGGGGCGGCAGGCGGGCGATGGCGTCGAGCTTGTTTTTTCGCTTCCGCTCAAGTCTGTTTCCGGGGAGAAACTTGCGGCGCTTCCGGCCATCGAGATCGTTCGCGGTGCTTTGAAACCGAATGGCGCGCCCGACGCTAAATCGTTTCGCGTCGTTTACACGATTCCTGGCGCGCTGGTTACAAATTATCTTGCCTCAGGGCACGTGCGCTTCGCGGATCCGATTTCGCCCGCCGAAACGAAAGCCAATCCCGGTGCAACCTACGCCTATCTCATCCGAACGCGACTCTCAAAAAAGCGTGGTTCCGCCGATTCGAATGTCGTTACGGCACGCCTGTTTCCCGTCCCGCAGCCCATCCCTTCGGTTCCGCTCCAGGTCACCGAAACTGCCGTGAATCTAAGCTGGCCTGCGCCTACGCAGACTTCCGCGGGTGATCCGCTTCCAACCATCTCCGGCTATCGTGTGTACCGCGGTGAAATCGACTCTCACGCGGCAGCCCCCACGGGCAAAGATCTCTCTATGACGCACTGGATTTCTCCACTCGCCCTTCTTGGCCCAGCTACGATCAACGGCTACAGCGACACGCAATTTGAATTCGGCAAGACCTACGTCTACGTCATTCGCAGCGTGGTTTCCGCGGATGGAACCGAAATCGAGTCGGACAACTCGGAACCCGCCAGCGTCACGCCGCTCGACACTTTTCCTCCCGCCGCGCCTCAGGACGTCGTTGCGGCGGTGCTTCCCGGGGAGGCGACTTCCACTTTCGTCGTGGACCTGTCCTGGTCCATCAATCTGGAAACCGATTTCGCCGGTTATCGCGTCTATCGAAGTGAGCAGGAAGGCTTGCGCGGCGAGCTAGTGACTCCGGAGTTGCTGCCCACACCGGCTTTTCGCGACAGTTCCGTCGCTCCGGGACGCCGCTATTGGTACACCGTGACAGCCCTGGACCGCGCGGGAAACGAGAGCGCGCCGAGCAGTTCCGTTGCGGTTGACATCCCGCAACCACCTTCGTAGATTCGTGTCTTTCAGTTCGGCATTTTGAGGAGCCCTGCTTCAAATGCTCGTTCGAACAAACTTGCCCGGCTCGCGGCGCCTGGATTTTCTTCATAATGCGGCCATTCATACCGGCGTCTATACCGGAGTTTGCCTCAGCCTGGTTTTTACGGCTTGGCTCGTCATCGCGAATCAGGTTCCAATTCTTGAGCGTTTTGCCTTTGAGCGCAACGTAGCCGGCGCCGGAGTTTTTGTCTTTCTTGCCGCCGTTCCCGTTCTTCGCTTTCTTCGCTGGCCCGGGAACCTTCTGGCTTCGAGCATGATCGCCTGGGTGATTTTTAGCTTTGTCTACCGCACTCTGTGCATGATCTACCACAACCTCAGTGACTGGCACAGCACGTTTCAGGTCTTCATGATTGGAGCCGTCAGTTACATGATGTTTACAACGCTTTCCTGGATTGGCGCGATTATCCGCAGGGCGCGCGCCGCGGAGATTTCTCATGCGAAGCCTGAACCCGGGCATCGCGAGAACTGAAACGGAATGAAGATCTGCCGCTATGTTCCTAGAAATACGGCTTCACCAGCAACCCCGCGCTACGGCGTGATCGAGGCAGAAGACGTCGTCGAGATCACAGGCCTGCCCGTGGGCCAATGGGCACGCGGCTCGCGCTCTTGGCGCCTTGCGGATGTACGGCTCCTCGCTCCTGTCGAACCTTCCAAAATTGTTTGTGTTGGTCGCAACTACGCGGCGCACGCCGCCGAACTTGGCAACGAGCTGCCCCAGGAGCCTTTGATCTTTCTGAAGCCCTCGACTTCCATCATCGGGCCAGAAGAACCCATTGTTCTCACGAAATACTCGAAGCAAGTGGAACATGAAGGGGAACTCGGGGTGGTTGTTGCGCGCCGTTGTTCGCACCTGCGCGATTCCGACGACCCGCTTTCTTATCTTCTCGGCTACACCTGTCTGAACGACGTCACCGCGCGCGATTTACAGAAAAGCGACGTGCAATTTACAAGAGGCAAAGGTTTTGACACGTTTTGCCCCATTGGCCCGCACATCGAAACCGATCTCGATCCTTCGAGCCTCGTCGTCGAAACGCGCGTCAATCGAGCCGTCCGGCAGTCCAGCAACACTTCTCTGATGATTTATCCGGTGCTTTTTCTGGTCCGTTGGATTTCCTGCATGATGACTCTGCTGCCCGGAGATGTGATCGCCACCGGCACTCCCGCCGGGGTGGGACCGCTTGTCGCCGGCGACACCGTCGAAGTAACTGTTTCTGGCGTCGGTGTATTGCGTAGTCCGGTGCACGGCCCGCAAGATTGATTCACGAGGGGCCGCAATTTCGCTAGAATACGCGGTAGTGGGGCTGTGACCGTTGCAATCCGTCCGTCGCGTCGCTGTCGCCCAGTCTTGGCGCCCCATGCAATCCCCGGGATTTAATGGAGTTGCATTGCTAATAGCCTTGCCCGCCGATTGGAAGCTGATGCTGGCCATGGGCGGCGCGGCCGTCGCCGCCGTCGCCATGATTGTCTATGCGTTTCTCCGGCCGGAAGGCGACCCGGAAGCGGAGGAGCGCAAGCGCCGCCTTCATCTGAATCAAATCGGGCGCATCGCTGAGGGCCAGGTAGTTGATTTGGTAGAGAATCCGCCCGAGCCGCAAAAGCCACGCAAGCGTTTGTTTGGCGCCGGCGCTCGTCCGCTCGAAAACCTGCGCCCCCGCCACCTCGTTTCTTACAGCTACGCGATTTCCGGGGTCGTCTACCACACTGCGCAGGACATCACCGGCCTCGAAAGCCAGGTGCGCCTCGATCGCCTGGTTCCCGGCCAGCCCGCAAGCGTGAAATATGATCCGTCCAACCCCGTGGACTCCATCCTCGTCGCCGACGATTGGTCCGGCTTGCGCTGAGCCTCGAAGCGCTGGGGCTGCCTTGGAAACCTTCGTAAGTGGAACTGCTCTATCGCTGGTCGGTTAGTTGTACCGGCGCCGCGGTTTCTCCGCTGGGGACGGTTACTGGCTGCGGCAGCGTCATTTCGAGCGGCGCACCTTCCCCAACAAAGAAATGACGGCTCCGCGCAAGCAGCACGAAAGACACAATGGTCCCCGCAGCGAGGCCGGTAATGCTTCCAATGGCCATCCCCTTCGGCGTGCTGGTTGTGATCGTTGAGTCTCCGAAGGGCATGGTTTCACTGGTGTGAGCAGCAATCCCAATCGCTGTTCCAAGACCTGAGCCGATAAAAGGTGCAAGAACTGCTCCAGCTTTGGCGCTGTCGCTGGGATTTCTCCAGGCCGTGCCTTCCCCGCTCGCGATTTCCAGTGGACCTCCAATGTTGACGACCGAGCCATCAGGAAGGGCAAGGGAGACTGACTGCATCAACATCTCTGCCCGGCTGCCTTGCCGCGTGAGTTTCTCGACTTTGCCTTGGACAAAAGCTCCGGCGGGTATCACCACCTGATGGTCCACAAACACGGGCGACGTCGTCTCGGCGAAAACGGTGTCACCGCGATGCATGGTCTTGCTATCGATGGGATGCGTAAGAACGAGGGCAAGCTGCGTTCCTGCCCGAACAATGAGTGGCGCGGGACTCTGAGGTGGTTCCTGCCCGCGAGGCGGGGCATCAGGACGAGGGCTCGGTTGTTGGGCCTGCTGCGCGCCCATCGGCGCAGCAAGCAGCAAAATAGCCAGAATAGACAACGAAGTCTTCGTCTTCTGACGGGTTTGAGGAACTGACGAGAGAACGTTTAGAGGAATTCTTGACATGGGAGACATGGGACCTCCTCGAGCGAACTTGGGACCTTAGATCGTGCGCCGGGGGAAACGCGCACACTCGTAAGACGCCTCAGGATTCCACCCTGGGTACTCCGCAGTTACCTGACGGCGTTTACTCTTAGTCAGTCCCGCTTCCCGGGCACGGCCACTTTTCCAAGCAACTGACATAGACTAGAAAAAAGCCCGGAATACCAAGCTAAGGAGCCCACATGAACAAGCCGATAATGCTTACCGCTGTTCTTCTCCTCGCGGGAACTTTGGTTCAGGCTGGCAGCAAATCGCAATACGGCACGATCATTTCCGAAAACTCCGTCGCCTGCGGCTCCACGGTTGAAAAAGGCAAGAAGAACAAGCAGATGACGGTCGAGGTACTCTGCCAAGAATACGTCGTTCGCACCGAGGGGACCGACTATCACATCCGGCAGATGAAACCCTCGGAAAAGGCATTGATCCCTGTCCATACACCCGTCGAGTTTACTCTCGACAAAGACAAGATGAAGTTCAAAGCAAACGGCAAGTCCTACGAGTACCTCATTGTTTCCGAGGCCGCCGTCGCCGCCGATGCCACCAAGCCCTGAACCACGGGCGTGCGAACCTGCCGATCCTGTCCCATGGTGCAAAACTGGCTGCCAACGACTAACAACTGACACTCCCTCCTCATTTGCGCTATTCTTTGGTTGTCAGTTTCTTGCTCGCAGCCCGTTCCGATGAAAAAAATTCTTGCTTCGATGGTTACCACAATTCTTATTGTGGCAATGACTCTTGCCGCCATGTACATCCTGGTTTGGGCGACGGTCCGGGTGACTTCACTCGAAGCGCCCCTCCGCCGCGCTGCCGCCATGGGCGCGGAGTTGCTTCTCGGCGTGGTCTTGCTGCTTGGCACCACCTGGCTCGCTACTCATTTGGCCGTGCGCATCTTTGGCACGAAAGAGTCGGGATCCTTGGGACCTTCTGAAGTACTTCGAAAGTCTTCGTCTGCGGGAGGGACCGGTGTCTGAAACCAAGCGCAGCCTGATCCCGGCACCGAAACCCTCGGAAGCCCCGAAAGGCCACCATCGCACCGAAGAACTGCGCCGGTTGGACGCGGAAGCCGAAGCTGGGGGCGGGGTCGAACGCCGCGAACGCGAACACCGGGCCGGCAAGTTAACTGCCCGCGAGCGCATCCACCTCTTGCTGGACGAAGGCACTTTCGAGGAACTCGACAAGTTCGTCCGCCACCGCTGCGTGGATTTCGACCTCGAAGAGCAGCGCCCCGCCGGCGATGGCTTCGTGACCGGTTTTGGGCGGATCGATGGACGCCTCGTCTACGTCTTCGCGCAGGATTTCACTGTTTTTGGTGGTTCGCTCTCGGAAGCCAATGCACAAAAAATCTGTAAGATTATGGACCTTGCGATGCGCGCGGGCGCGCCGGTGATTGGTTTGAACGATTCCGGCGGCGCGCGCATCCAGGAAGGCGTTGCTTCGCTGGCCGGTTACGCTGACATTTTCCTGCGCAACACGCTTTCGAGCGGCGTCATTCCGCAAATCAGCGCCATCATGGGCCCTTGTGCGGGGGGCGCGGTCTATTCACCCGCGATCACCGATTTTATTTTCATGACGCGCGAGACCTCTTACATGTTCGTGACCGGGCCCGACGTCATTAAGACCGTCACGCACGAGGAGGTCACGAAGCAGGAACTTGGCGGGGCGATGACGCACAATGAGAAGAGCGGCGTCGCGCATTTTGTCGCAGGCGATGACGCCGATTGCCTCGCCATGATTCGCGAGCTGATGAGTTTTCTGCCATCGAACAATCTCGAGGATCCGCCCCGCCGCGTCACCTCGGATCCACCAACGCGCCGCGATGAGGCGCTTAACACGCTCGTGCCACCCGAGGCGCAGAAACCCTACGACGTCAAGGGCGCGATTCATTCGATTGTGGACGATCGCTATTTCTTTGAAGTCCACGAACATTACGCCAGAAACCTGGTTGTGGGTTTCGCACGGCTGGACGGCCGCCCCGTGGGCATTGTGGGCAACCAGCCGGCGTACTTAGCGGGAGTTCTTGATATCAACGCTTCCGTGAAAGGCGCGCGTTTCGTTCGCTTTTGTGACGCGTTCAATATTCCGCTGCTCACGTTTGAGGACGTGCCCGGTTTTCTTCCCGGCACGCAGCAGGAATACGGCGGCATCATCAAGCACGGCGCAAAGCTGCTCTTCGCCTTTGCTGAAGCCACGGTTCCGAAGATTACCGTCATCACGCGCAAAGCCTATGGCGGCGCGTATTGCGTTATGGCATCAAAGCACATTCGCACCGATGCGAATTTCGCCTGGCCCACCGCTGAAATCGCAGTAATGGGCCCGGAAGGCGCGGTCGATATTGTTTATAAGCGCGAACTGGCAAAGGTAGAAGGTGCGGAGCGCGACAAACTGCGTCAGGAAAAAGTCGCCGAATTCCGCGATCGGTTCGCCAATCCCTTCGTCGCGGCGGAACGCGGCTACATCGACGCTGTCATCGAGCCCGCCGATACTCGCTCACGGGTCATCACCGCCCTCCGGGCCCTAGAAAACAAGATGGACGTCAACCCACGCAAAAAGCATGGAAATATTCCGCTTTAAGTGCGAGAGAGCGATGCAAACCATGTTCTCGCTCCTGAACTCCGTGACCTCCTGTTGAAATCCGCTTCATTTCAGCAGGTATTCTTGCAAGAACCCCACCGTCGCGTAGAACTGAAAATCCTGGTTCGGTTTCTTACGATAGCCGTGGCCTTCGTCGTTGGCAATCATCAGCCACACCGGCGTGCCCTGCTTTTTCAGGGCATCGGCAATTTGCTGCGACTCGGTCACCGGAACGCGGGGATCGTTTTTCCCGGCGATTACCAACATCGGCTTTTTGATTTTCTCGATGTTGTTCATCGGTGCGATTTTTTCCAGGAATTCGCGCATTTTCGGGTCGCGTTCGTCGCCGTATTCCGCCCGCCGCAAATCACGCCGATAGGCCTCGGTGTGTTCGAGAAACGTCACCAAGTTCGACATGCCGACGATATCCACGGAACAACGGATACGATCGCTGTAAAAAGCCGAAACCGCCAGCGTCATGTGCCCGCCATAACTTCCGCCAGTCACGGCAATCCGTTGCGAGTCGAGTTCCGGCTGCGTGGCGATCCAGTCGAACAGCGCGTTGATGTCTTTATAGGTGTCTTCGCGCTTGAAACCGTTATCCAGCAGGGAAAAAGTCTTTCCGTAACCCGTCGAGCCGCGCACGTTGGGATAAATCAACGCGATCCCCAGCTCGCTCAGCAAATAATTGTTGCGCCCCAAAAAAGCCGGCTGTGACTGTCCTTCCGGGCCCCCGTGAATAATCACCAGCGCCGGCCGCTTGCCCGTGAACTTTGCTGGCGGCTTGTACAGAAACCCGGAGATCGTCTTGCCATCGAAGCTCTTCCAGTGAATCAGTTCTGCCTGGAGCTGAGACTCACTTTTTACGGCGGTTTCACTGGTGGTCCAGCGGTCGAGTTTTTCGTTCGCCACGTCGAGCGAATAGCAATCCCCCGGGCCGCGCGAATTCGTCAGTGAGAAGCCCAGGTCATGGCCGTTCTTGTGCCAGCGCAACCCGCTGATGACTCCTGAAGGAATGTGCGGCAGAGGCATCTCTCTTCCGTTGGTCGTGTCGCGCACATGCAGGACGCTCAAGCCTTCTTCGTCCGTAACGAAAGCAAGAAGCTTTCCATCGTGGGCCAAGCCGAAAGTCTCCACCTCCCAATGGATGGAAGTCGTCAAATAGGTCGGCTGTTTGGTTTCCAGATCGAGGTACGCGAGACGGTGGAATTCGGAGTCTTTGTCGGTGGTGACGTAAATGCCTTTGCCGTCTTTGCTGAAGCGTGCTTCCCGGTAGGAGACTTTGTCCGTCGAATTGTGCGGCGTCAGCTCGGTCTTTTGCCCCGTTGCCGCGTCCACCAGCCACAAATACGATTCGTTGATCGATAGTTCTTCCAGCAGCAGAATCTTTTTGTCATCGGGGGACCAATCTTCCGGCTGCCATCCCCCGCCATTCAGTTGCGTCAGCAGGCGATCCGTTTTCGAATCGGCGGGATTCATCACCCACAAATCCGTGTCCTTGCCCGTGCGCCGCGTGGACATGTAGGCGATGCGGTCGCCGTCAGACGACCACGGCCCCATTAGGTTGCGCGACTTTCCGTCCGTAAGTAGCGTGGTGTCGCCGTTTTTCATGTCGTAGCGGTAAAGTTGATACCATTCACCGCCGCCGACATCCTTCATGAAGAGGATGTAGTCGCCGCCGTTCGGATGGAACCGCCCGTTCGAAACCGAGTCCGCGAAAAAAGTGACTTGCTGTCGCTCGCCCCCAGGCATGGCCACGATGTGCAGTTGTGGCGTCTCAGCAAATCGCGTGGAAATGAGCATTTCGTGGCGCGTTGGGTGCCAGTCGGAAAGGCTCGCGCTTCGAAACGAGGCATAGCGACCCGCCGTCTCTGCCAGAGCCATGGGGATTTGTGGAACGCCGTCAATGACCAGGCTTTCCGGCGGCGCAACGTAAGTTTCCTGCGCGGCTGCGGGCAAGGCGGCTAGCCACACAAGTACGAATAATCGACACAGTCGCTTCATCTACATCCTCTCCTGAAGAATCTCGAACGAATCTGTATACACCATTGGGCATGCGGAGCGCGAAGGGTTTTTGAAGTTCGTGTAAAACCACCAAATCCGCACGGCGGTTCGTGATAGGCTTGACGGTCGCAAAAACGCCTTATTGGAGCAGCCTATGTGCCGGCGCAGATGCATTGGCGCAATTACCGTGTTCCTGGCGATTCCTGCGGTCGCGAGCGCGCAAGCAAGGACCGTTGCGGAACGAATGGGTTATCCCGCAGACGCGAAGCTACTCATCGTCCATGCCGATGACCTTGCGGTGGCACATTCGGTGGATGCTGCGAGCTTTGACGCGCTGGACAAAGGTGGAGTCACCTCCGCCAGCATCATGGTGCCGTGCCCCTGGCTCAGTGAAGTCGCCGCGTATGCGAAGAGCCATCCCCATGCGGACCTTGGACTGCATCTGACGCTGACCAGCGAATGGAAGACCTATCGCTGGGGTCCGGTCGAATCGAAGGACAAAGTGGCGAGCCTTCTCGACCCTTCGGGCTATCTGTGGCCGGAAACCGGGCCTGCGGTACAAAACCTCAAGGCCAACGAGGCCGAGCGCGAAATTCGCGCCCAGGTAGAACTCGCGATTGCCGCGGGAATCCATCCGACACATCTCGACAGCCATATGGGCGTCCTTTTTGCGCGACCCGACCTTTTCGCGGCGTACGTGAAGGTGGCTCACGACTATCATCTTCCGTTCCTGGCGGTAAGAGTCGCCGACGAAAGAGCCAAGCTTCTCTCGCTGCTTTCCGAAAAAGACCCCGTCGTGGACTCGATGGTCATGGCCAATCCCACCATAAACGCCGGCCAGTGGAGGGCGTCTTACGGAAGTGCGGTCAAGAATTTGAAGCCGGGGCTATCGGAAATGATCGTGCATCTCGGGCACGATGATCCAGAACTCCAAGCCGTGACCGTCGATCATCCGGATTTCGGCTCGGCGTGGCGTCAACGAGACTACGATTTTGTGACCAGCGCGGACTTCAAACAGATGCTTGAGGAAAATCACATTGTTCTCGTGAAATGGAAAGATCTCAAGAAGCTTCTTGAGAAATGAAGTGGAACACGATCGAGCGGGAGTTCCCAGGGTTCCTTGCTCTCCATGCTAAACTCGGTCCTCGTTCCACCTTTCTATGTTCAAGAAAATCTTGATTGCCAATCGCGGCGAAATCGCCGTGCGCATTCTCCGCGCCTGCCGCGAGCTAGGCATCCAATCCGTCGCGGTGTTCAGTGAAGTGGACCGCAAATCCCTGCACGTGCGGCTTGCCGACGAAGCTTACGCTATCGGTCCCGCTGCTTCTCGCGAAAGCTATCTCCGTATCGACAAGCTAATAGACGTGGCGCGCCGGGCGGGTTGCGACGCCGTGCATCCGGGCTACGGCTTTCTTGCGGAAAACCCGGCGTTGCCCCGCGCCTCGAATGAAGCAGGCGTCACTTTTATCGGGCCGCCCGCGGAGGCCATGGAGGCGCTGGGCTCGAAAACCGCGGGACGCCAACTCGCACGCCGCGTGGAAGTACCAACGGTTCCCGGCACGAATGATCCGATAGACAAATCCCAGGGGCAGATCCTGGCGCAGAGCATGGGTTATCCGGTGCTGCTGAAGGCGGTCGGGGGCGGCGGCGGCAAGGGCATGAGGCTCGTCGACAACGACGCCGAATTCGAGTCGGCCTTTCGCGATGCCTCCTCGGAAGCGACGAACGCTTTTGGCGACGGGCGTTTGTATCTTGAGAAATATCTCGAGCGGCCGCGGCACATTGAAATTCAGATCCTGGCGGACGCGCATGGCCGCGTGGTTTCTCTGGGCGAACGCGAGTGCTCCGTCCAGCGCCGCCACCAAAAAGTGATTGAGGAAGCGCCATCGCCGATCGTCACGCCGGAGTTGCGAAGAAAAATGAGCGAAGCTGCGGTGCGTCTGGCACGCGCGGGCGGCTACGTCAACGCTGGCACGATGGAATTCCTCGTTGACCAGCATCTGAATTTTTATTTTCTGGAAGTAAACACGCGCTTACAGGTGGAGCATCCAGTCACGGAACAGGTCACGGGCTTGGATCTCGTCAAACTGCAAATCGCCATTGCCGCGGGACACCGCTTGCCGTTTGCATGGGAATCCATCACCCCGCGCGGTCACGCGATAGAAGTTCGCCTTTACGCTGAGGATCCCGACAACAACTTCTTCCCTTCGCCAGGAAAAATTCGTTCCCGCCACGCGCCCGGCGGCGCGGGAATCCGTCTCGACGAAGGCGTCTACGAAGGTTGGACCGTGCCGAACGACTACGATCCGCTGCTGAGCAAACTCGTCGCCTGGGGCAACAGCAGGGAAGAGACGATTGCACGGCTTCGCCGCGCGCTCGACGAATATACGATTACTGGGATTCGAACGAACGCGGGGTTGTTTCGCCGGATTCTCCAGGATCCGGAGTTTCGGCGTGGCAAGATTCACACCCGATGGCTCGACGAATTCCTGCGGCGTCCGCGCGCAGCTTCCTCGGTATCGCCCGTGGACGAGGAGGCCCACTCGAATGAAGCTCGTGAGGCGGCAGCCATTGCCGCTGCCATTTGGCAAGCGAACCAGAGCGCGACACCATCGCCGGCCGCATCTTCCGATGGCGAAAGCCTCTCCCGCTGGAAACGGGAAGGCCGGCGGGAACAGCTGGACCGCATGCCATGAAGTATGAAGTCCGCATTTCCGGCAAAACGCACATGGTGGAGTTGGAACGTCAGGCCGGCGGCTGGCAAGCCAAGCTGGAAGGAGAATCCGGAAGCATTGCTGATGTTGCCGAAATCGCTCCCAGCGTTTTCTCGGTTTTGCTTTCTGGTCGTTCCCATGAGGTTCACTTGACGCCGTCACCCGTCGGCCAGCTGCAATTGCAGACCGATGGATTGGAATTCCTGGCAGAAGTTTTCGATCCCCGCTCCTGGCGCGGCCGCAGGCACAGCGGTGCCGAAGCGGAAGGCCGCCAGCAGATTGTTGCGCCTATGCCTGGCAAAGTCGTGCGCCTTCTCGTCAAGGCCGGCGATGTGGTTGAGGTGGGTCAGGGCCTGTTCGTGGTCGAAGCCATGAAAATGCAAAACGAAATTCGCTCGCCAAAGCGAGGCGCAGTAGAGCGCGTGTTCACTGTGGAAGGACAAGCCGTAAATGCCGGCGAAGTACTCTGCGTGATTTCGTAGTAACGAGGATTTACCCGCTCGAGCTCAGTGCCCAATGGAGCGCGGCGGCATGTAGGTCTTGGCCGCGTCAGGAAGCTTGCCGGCCGCTTCGATCACCTGCTGCGCAAGATAATTCGTTACCTGTGCGTCATCCCTGGCAATCGCCAAATAGGCGGACCGCAGTAACTGCTCCTTGCGGCTGCGCAGGGTATCGCGAATATTCTGCTGCACCTGTGGCTCGTTCAGGTTGCGCTGCCCCGGAGCTTCGCGCGCAATCAGTTTCAGGATGTGGAAGCTGACGCCGTTTTGATCGCGAGCCTCGATCGGCTGGCTTATCTGTCCCGGTTTCAGTGCCAGGACCGCTTTCTTGAGCGCGGGATCCACCTGCTGGCCGCTTAAACCCGACTCCGGAACATAACCAAGGTCCCCGCCGGTCGAGGCGGTGTTCATGTCTTCGGAATAGTCCATCGCGAGCTGAGCAAAGTCCGCGCCGCTGTTCAGTCGATCCATCAGCATTTTGATTTTGCGCACGGCCTCAGCTTCGTTGGTGGCGTCATCGTTCTTGCGGTTGCGGATTTGCGGATCTTTGCGCGGCGTAACCTTGATTTGCGCGAGGTGGTAAGTCGGCTCGGCCACATTGAATTGCGCTTTGTTGGCGTTATAAAAATCGGCTACGTCCTGATCGGTGATGGTAATTTTTGCCAGGACTTCACGGTTCAGCAGTTTCTGGATGGAGAGCTGGCGGCGCAGGTCCTGTTTCAAGTCGTCCACAGACATGCCCTGATCTTTCAATCGGCGCTGGAACTCATCTTCGGTGTAAGGGCTCTTGAGCTCCGTGAATTTGTCCTCGACCTCGCCGTCGCTGGCCTCGAGGCCGAGCTTTTTGGCACGCTCGAGAAGAACTTCATTGACGATCAACTCGTCGAGGACGTTCAGCTTCAGAGAGAGGGATTCTTCCTGCGAGGGTTCCTGGCCTTCCGGGCTTACGCGCGTACGGTAATACTTGTCCACTTCATCGCGCTTAATCTCTTTTCCATTGACGACCGCCCACACATCGGGCGAGTGCTGCGCTTGCTTCACGCAGCCGGCCATGACAGAAAGCGCCACGGCGGCTAACGGCAGCAAAGCTACGGCGCGAAGATTTCCTTTTGAGCGGTCCATGGGGTGCCCCGCCAATCGCCAGTTCACAAAAGGTAAGTTCAAGGTTGGAAGCTCAGGCGGCTTTTTTCACGCGGCCGGCGCGAATGCACGCCGTACACACCCGGACATGCTTCTTGACGCCCGCCACCACCGCGCGCATGCGCTTCAAATTCGGGTTCCAGCGGCGCCGCCGCGTATTGTTGGCGTGGCTGATGACGTTTCCATAGGCCGGCGCTTTGCCGCAGAATTCACACTTCAGTGCCATTTCGATTGTCCTGCTCGGTCTAAATTAGAACCTGGAAAATCTTGCTCTTAGAGTCGCGAAACCAAGCTCCCCATTCTAACAGACGGCCGATTCTGCACAAAGCATCCCTTTCACGCGGCCAGTACCCTGTTCGATCGGACGGGCTTGCTTGTTGGCGTGCGAACCAGTAAACCCCTAAAGACGTTGAAGCCACAGGATTTGTCTGCGAATTCTCCGGCCCTTGTCCCGCCGTACCATTGTTGCCTTTTCCCTTGCCTTTTAACTTGACCTTCAGACCGTGCGGAGTTTGCGCATGGCACCGATCCTAAGGACGCGACCTTGGCAAATTCCACCGGCCCTACCAAGACTATTTTATCGAACGCAATAACCCCCCGTCTGAAGGTGCCGAGTGCTCACCGGTGGCTATCCTACGTATTGGCCTTCGCAGGGCTTGCCCTCCTTGCAACAGGAGTCGGGTTTTTCGCCGGGCGTTGCCAGGGTGCTTTCACAAAATGGCTAAAGATGCATCCCGTGGTTGCAGCTGAAGCCGGTCCAATCGCCTCGTCACAATTGGTCTCCGCGCCGCAGCCAGGTGCAAAGACCATCGACACGGAAGAAATCTCGCATCTGGCGCCCCAACAGCAGGCCGAGCGGTTGTTGGAACTGGCGATTCAACAGCCTGACCCTTCTTTGAGCTTGATTCACAGGAATCTGACCTCCTGGCGCGGGCATCTCGAAGATTCCGACCGGCTATTCCACCTGGTGATGGAAGCGCTCAAATCCAACGATCCGCGCGTGCGCGTGGCTGCCGTGGAGATCGATCTCGCCGCCAACAATCTGGTGAAAGCACCGGAGAGCTTCGAGAAATTGCAGCGCCAGATTCAAAGCGGCTCGGACGAACGCTACATGGCGCTTTGGAGGCTGGGTGCGCTCGGCAATCGCGGGGTCGCGCCTGCCGAAGCGTTTCGCACGCTCAAGCTTTATACCCAGAGTCGAAATCAGGAAGTGCGCTTCTGGGCCGTCGAAGGGCTGGCGATGCTCGGGAGCCCCGAATCCATTGACGCGCTGCTGGACACTCTGGCGCACGATCCTGCGGCGCAAATCCGCCAGCACGCGGCGAATGCTTTGTCGCGATCGGGGCTGCTCACCGGCGAGCAACGCCTTACGGCGGTCCCCCAATTGTTGAACCTGCTCGATGACGATTCGCTCGACGCCGCGACCCAGGGCCTGGTTTGTTCGACGCTCGAATCCATCACGGGAGCTTCCTTCGGCAAGAATGCCGGGGCATGGCGAGATTGGTGGGCGCACCACGACAGCCGGGAAAAGCATCCTTCGCACCGCTACGCGGGCCTTTCGCTGGCATAAGTTCGGTTCCGGACTTCCTCGGGTTCTTTCCTTAAGCAAAAAACTGTTGACGCTTTTGCTTTCGTGTCGTAAAAACAAGTCCTGCCCTGCCTCAGCCCGCCGCGAAAAACGAATCATTGCCCAAGGATTGCTATGTCGGGCCACGAGCGTCGTCATGGACACCGGTTTATCATGAGGGTGCCCCTCCGGTTCCATGTCACGAAAGGAGCTGTTCTGAGAGAAGAGTCGGTTTCGTCGATGAATATTTCCACACACGGAGTTTATTTCGCCACGGACCAGAAAGTGCGTGAAGGTCTGATGGTTGAATTGCATTTGAAAATGCCGAAGGAGATTGTCGGCGACGAGGTAGCCGAGTGGAGTTTCACGGGGCGCGTGGCGCACGTCGAACCCCTCAGCCGCCAGAACGGAAAATCCGGCGTCGGCGTGCAATTCCTTTTTTATGAAGTTCCGCGTCCGGCGATGAAGTAGAGCTGTTACAAATCCCAGCCTTTGCGCCGTTCCGGAGTCACCATCTTTTGGGCCGCGTCGGAGTTGGTGACTTTCAGGTTTGTGCGATCCCACTCCAATCTTTGTCCGGTGCGAATGGCGAGATTCCCAAGCTGCAGCGTCTCCGTGACCATTCCAGAAAATTCGAAGTTTCCGCCGGGTTTGACTTTGCCGCCTTTGCAGGCGTCGAGCCACTCGCGTTCGTTGCCAGGCGACCGCGGCAGAGTTTTGGGCGGCTGCTTGTAAGCGTCCATCTTCGCTTTCGGAATCAGCCGCGGGTTCGAGCCATTGAAGCCGCACAGAATCTTGCCGTGGTCTCCCACGAACAAGAGACCCTCGTTTTCCTCTTCTTCGTCGGCCTTGGCGAATTGATCTTGCGTCAGCTCCTCGGGAGTTGGCGGCCTCAATCCGCCGTCGTACCACGTGAAGTTCACCGCGGGCAGGTCCCCGCGCGGTCCGAAGTGGTAGCGGATGATGGACGCAAGCGGGTAGGTCTCGTCGTAGCGATCGGTGGTGCTGGCCTCGACGCTCGTGGGCGCTTCGAGCTTCAACACCCGGAAAATCGTGTCGTAGCTGTAGCAGCCCATGTCGCCCAGCGCGCCGCACCCGAAGTCGTCCCAGCCGCGCCACACGAAGGGCAGATACGCGCGATGAAACGGGCGTTCGGGCGCCGGCCCCAGCCACATATCCCAGTCCAAGCCGTCGGGAATCGGCTGCGCTTCCTTGGGGCGCTCGATACCCTGGGGCCAAAAAGGACGCGACGACCAGTTGTGGACTTCCCGTACCGAGCCAATGGCTCCGTCCCAGATCCATTCGCAAAGCAAGCGCGTGGCCTCCGAAGCCTGATTGCCAACGGCAATTTGTGTGGCCACACCGGTCTGGCGCGCGATCTCGGCAATTTGCCGCGCTTCGGAAATTGTGTGCGTAAGCGGCTTCTGGCAGAAGACATGTTTGCGCTTCTTCATCGCCGCCGCGGAGACGACCGCGTGAAGATGGTCCGTCGTGCAAACAACTACGGCATCCACGTCTTTTTGCTTCTCGAGCAATTCGCGGTAATCGCTGTAGGCCGCACAACCGTTGTATTTGCCCGAAGCTTTTTGGGAGGCGTAGAGCGCGTTTACGATTTGTTGGCTAGGCTCGCGCCCGGCCACACCGCTGGTCACTTTCAAGGTATGCGACAGTTGAATGGGCTGATCCGGGCTCAGCCAATCCCAGCCGCTGTCCACGCCAAGAAGACCTCTGACGGATTTGCAAAACTCGTGCGTGTCCCATTGGGGATAGTCCGCGCTGGCCTTATTCACGTCGCAAACGGCCACTCCCTGGACGTCAGGTTCCTTCAAGAAATGCAGCATCACGCGCAAGCCTTGGGCGCCCACTCCGATAAACGCGATGTTGACCTTGTCGCTCGGCGGCACGAAGCCCGGCCCGCCTAACACGTATCGAGGCACGATCGAGAAAGCCATGGCCGCGCCTGCGCTTTGCCCTAGGAACTCCCGGCGGCTGATCGAAGCAGAGGGTTTTCTAGTGATAGCCGGTTTGGCTCTCATTTCGCACCTCAGACAGCGGCGAGAATATCACTCACGCGGCTTGAACGAAAGACGGACGGGGAGCCTTGCCTGCATTTGCCGTCTTTAGCCTTTTGTTTCCGGCGGAGACCGAAAGGCCCTTTCTAGCGTCCAAGATTAGGAGTAAGCTGCGATTCTGCGATTAGCGGAGGTCTCCATGAAACGCCGCGAATTCCTCCATCGAGCGGCTTGCGCCGCCGGTGCCGCCTGGCTTCCTTCACCGAGTTTCGCGCCCAAAGCGCTGGAGCTGCCCCCGCTGCCCCGCAAGTTCACTGCTTCGGATGCGGTTACGCTCGGAAACACCGGCATCCAAACGAGCCGTTTAGCCATGGGAACCGGAACGGTTGGCAGCGGGCACCACTCCCACCAGACTGCGCTCGGCATCAAAGGCTTGTCCGAGTTGCTTCTGAATGGGTATGACCACGGACTCAGATTTTTCGATAGCGCGGATTCCTACGGGAGCCATCCGCACGTCGCCGAGGCGCTAAAGCATGTCCCGCGGGACAAGGTTACCGTGCTCACAAAAAGCTGGGCACGGGATGCCGCAACGGCGCGCGCTGACCTGGACCGTTTTCGCAAGGAACTCGGAACCGACTACATCGATATCTGCTTGATGCATTGCCTCACCGAAGGCGACTGGACCGAACGCTTCGAGCCCGTGATGGATGTGCTTTCGGAGGCCAAACAGAAGGGCATCATCCGGGCCCATGGCTGTTCCTGCCACAACATCGATGCGCTTCGCACTGCTGCAAAATCGCCTTGGGTGGATGTCCACTTGGTGCGCATCAATCCGGTTGGAGCCTACATGGACGACAAACCGGACACCGTCGTGAGCGTAATACGCGAAATGCGCGCCAACCATCACGCTATCGTCGGCATGAAGATTCTTGGCCAGGGCGATTTGCGCGACCGCCAGGACGAAGCCCTGCACTTCGCGCTCTCTCTGGACTTGCTCGATGCCTTCACCATCGGCGCAGAGTCCAAATCCGAACAGGAAGATTTAATCCGTCGAATCGCCGCCGCTTAATTCAGCCATTCCGAAATCACCCCTCCTGCATGAACCGCCCTGGCGTTACTGATTTCACTAGCCATGGAGCGCCGATCCAGGATACAATGCGGCAACTCAGAAATCGCCCACGCGAGTTGAATCGTGTTCTCGTCGCGCCGGGGCAGCGCCTAGGAACGAAGATGTTCATCCCGCGAATCGCCCGACGGTCTTAATCCGCCCCTGCGGATTTGCTCCTTTCCCGTTTTCTACCATCTAATTTCTGCAACCGTGTTTGCGCGCGCATCCTTGGCGCCAGCAGGCACAGAGAGCTTGGGTTTTTATGTCAGCTGAGCAAGTCGTGGTTCGAGCGGCGCAGCCAACGCCCATTTGGAGTTCCATCCGCGAAGCGATTCGCGGCTCCCATCAGGACTTCACCACCGGTAGCTTGAATCGCGCCATTTTGCTTCTCGCCATCCCCATGGTGCTCGAAATGGTGCTGGAGTCTCTCTTTGCTGTCGTCGACGTTTTCTGGGTTGGCCGCCTCGGCGCGGACGCTATCGCCACCGTCGGTCTCACCGAGTCCATGCTCAGCCTCGTGATGGCCGTTGGATTCGGCCTAAGTCTTTCCACCACCGCCATGGTCGCGCGCCGCATTGGGGAAAAAGATCCAGAGGGCGCGGCCGTCGCTGGCGTTCAGGCGATCGTGATCGGTTTGGCACTTTCGGTGATGGTTGGCCTGCCGTGTCTGTTTTATGCTCCGAATCTGCTTCGGTTGATGGGCGCCTCGCCGCAAATCGTCGCCACCGGCTCCGGATACGCACGCATTGCCCTTGGTGGCGGCGGCGTCATCATGATGCTTTTTCTCAACAACGCCATCTTTCGCGGCGCGGGCGACGCCGCCATCGCCATGCGCCTGCTGTGGGTCTCGAACATCATCAATCTGATCCTCGACCCCTGTCTCATTTTCGGTTGGGGCCCATTTCCGAAGCTCGGCGTCACCGGCGCAGCGCTCGCCACGTTTACCGGACGCAGCATCGGCGTGCTCTATCAGTTCTACCGCCTTCTGCAGGGGACCGAGCGCATTCATGTTTTGCGCAGCCAGCTCCGCGTCAACTTTCAAGTGTTGCTGCGGCTGCTGCGCGTTTCGCTGACCGGCATTTTTCAATTTGTGATCGCACATACGAGTTGGATCGGCCTCATGCGCATCGCCAGCATCTTCGGCTCGACGGTGCTGGCCGGCTACACCATCGCCATCCGCATTCTCATTTTCATTCTCTTGCCAAGCTGGGGCTTGAGCAACGCCGCCGCCACCCTGGTCGGGCAGAATCTCGGAGCCAAGCAACCGGACCGCGCGGAAACCTCCGTCTGGCGTACCGGCTTCTACAACATGTTTTTCCTCGGCAGCATTGGGATCTTCTTTCTGCTCCTTGCCACGCCCGTCGTTCGTCTTTTCACGAGCGATCCCGCAGTCGTCCCGCTGGCCGCTACCTGCCTGCGCATTCTGAGCTATGGCAATATCGGCTACGCCTACGGCATGGTGATGCTCCAGGCGTTCAACGGCGCGGGCGATACCGTCACGCCCACTTGGGTCCATTTATTCGGCTTCTGGCTGCTGGAAATTCCGCTGGCGTATTTCCTCGCGATTCCCAGGCACGTGGGAGCGAACGGCGTGTACATCTCCATCGTGGTCGCCGAATGCGCCATCGCCGTCGCCGGAATGCTCCTCTTCCGGCGCGGCCGCTGGAAACGCCAGCAAATTTGATCACCCGAAAAGTGCCATCCATGCGCCGCTCCCTCCGATTGACATTCCAAAGGAGCTGAAGGCGACGAGAAATCATGGCTTGATCTCGGCCTTGCGCGGCCCAATGAGACGGGCTCCCTCACGACTGCTTTCGGGGCGTATAATCTCCGCCTAAGGGAGGTTCCTCATGGCCAAGACCAAGCAATTCACCATCACAGTTGACAACCAGCCCGGCGCCGTCGCACACATCGCGAAGGCACTCGGGGACTCGAAGGTCAACATCCTGGCGCTTTTGGGAACGGCGCAAGGGACGGGCGGGACTGTTCAGTTCGTTGCCGAAGACGCCAAGAAGGCCAAGAAAGCGCTCGATGCCGCTCACATCCCGTATCAGGAGACTCCGGCAGAGCTGCGCGAGCTGCCCAACAAAGCTGGCGCCTTGGCGCAAACTCTGGCAGCACTCGAGAAAAAGGGCGTCAATCTAAGCTCCATCCACGCCACGGCTCCGAAGGGCGGGAAGAAGGCCGTCGTCGTGTATATCGTGGAAGCTGCAGCGAAGGCTGCGATCGCTACCGCTTAGGACCTGGCGCCCTCTTAAAGCTGGGCGCAGGCTCGCAAGTCCGGCCCGCTTCAGAGTGTGAAGTGTGCTTATCTGGATCCTCTGCGGGCGGCATCCCCATACAACGTCAAAGGACTTTGACCGCGTCGCCCCATTCTTGGCGCCCAGACCACTTCATTTGCTCGCTACATGGCTCGGCCATCTCGAGGGCGGGACCATCTACGTGGCCGTGCTCCCCGATAACTCACGTTGTGTTAATCTAGACACGCCTGCTCGCGCTTCCAGCCCTTCCTTTCTCTAGAGGTTTGCCATTAAGTTGTTCCTAGCCAAGCGTTTAGGAGGCATTGCAAAGCAAAGAGGCTCGCGGCATTGAGGATGCAATTCCAGGGTTGCGAAGTTGCAATCTTAGGAATCGGCACTCCATCAAAGAGAGGAGGACTTTAGGCCATGTCGCTGAAGAGTTTCCTTAAGAAACTGTTCCGATACACACTTTGCCTGGCCGCCGGCCTGTTCACCTTTGCCGCCTGCGGGTATACCGACTATCGCCTCTGGCCCCTGGACCTGCCCCCGTCCGCGCGTCCACGAGTCCCAGTGACGGCCGTGAAGGACAAGCGCCTCGTTGTTCCTTTTAGCCCGGAAGTCCCTGCCGCTGAAATCGCCACCTTCAATGACCAGCTCGAAGCCTTTCTGCGCTTTGAATATCTCCGCGGACGCGAAGCGCGCGAGGGCCACGACACTTCGCACATGTACCTGACGGCCTTGAACACAAAGAAAGGACCGCAGTACAAGATATTCGTCGTCACCGATAACGACCTGCTCACCGCTGTGCCGCAAGTCGCAAGCTTCAAGAGCCGCAACCTCATCACGCATTATGAGCTCGAGACCTGGTCGCAGAAGGAATACAACTATTACCAGGGGCAGAGCCACACGTTCGACGTGGCTTACGATGTTCCGACCGAACAAAAGCTCGAAGGGATTAACTCTTCCAAATTGCTTCCTGCGCTGGCGCAATTCCTCATCTTCAAGTCGCAAACCGATAATCGGGTGGTCGACAACAGTGATTCCGCGGCGCGTCCCCTGACACGCGACCAGGCGACGCAGCTTGCCACCGACATTCTGGATGTCGCGCACTTCTACGACCTGCCGCTCGATTACTTTATGGGCGTCGGAGCGATGGAAAACGACTACATGGACGTGAACGGTGACTTGACGCACGCGGTGTGGAAGAAGCGCGCGGACCGCGGAGACATCGTGCTCCGGCGCACGCGGAAGCGCGTCATGGTGAGCGACTACGCCATGGGCACCTGGCAAATCACGCGCGAGACGGTGCGCGCCGCGCACCAGCTCTATTTGCACGATAAGCGCGACTACACCCAGTTGCCCGCGCGACTGCGTCCTTCACGCGAGCTGGACGTGAATAATGTTCCCGACGCCGTCCTGACAACGTACGCCGGGTTGTTGCTGCGCGACCTGCTCGATCATTTCGGCGGCGACGTCGAGAAAGCCATTGGCGCGTATAACGGCGGCGTCAAGACGCCCAACCCCGCCTACGCTTCCAGCGTGAAAAATATTGCGGACTACGCGCGCCGCATCCTTGAGCATTCAACCGCCCAGGACGACTCCAACGCCAAGTCCAAGCCCCCAGACAAATCTCAACCCCCTGCTCAACCCGGCGGAGCCGCTTGCAAGCCACCCGCATCCAACCAGGCACCGCCCACAAAATCGAGCGATGCGCCGAGCACGAACGCAAATAACTGTGTTCCTGCAGCTCCCGCCGCTCCCAACGCAACGACTCCCGGCGCAGCTGCTCCAGATTCGGCACAAAAAGCCGCGCCAAAGCCCAAGCCTCCCTACCGCCGCACCGACGATTAAAGCAATCAGGTTGGGTTCGTTCTAGTTTGGCTCCATGATCTCCATCAAGATTGGATCTGCGGAAAGCCCCCTTCCGTTCTGATCGATGTTGGCGAAGTTGTAGTTGACGCCATTTGTCAAGCGAATATGGAAGCCTTCCAGGTGGATGGTGTTCTGCCCAAGAGGCATGCGATTTTTCTTAGCTTCTTTAATGTCACTTTTTTTGATGACGAAGCGATCAAAACGGCCGTCGGTGGCTTTGTCAGCCTGGAAGACGATCTGATCACTGGAAACAATCAGGGTGCCTGCGCACCAGGATTGCAGCATTCCCATGCCATGGTCATGCACCACGCGGTATGCCGTTCCTGGTATGTTCGCGAGCGTCTGACCATTGTTACGAGATTTGCCTCCACCTCCCGATCCCGCGCTTGCCGACCCTCCAGAGCCTCGCTCGTTCCAGGGGCGAATGCCGCTCTTTTCCAGAAAATCAGTTGCAAGCTGCGGCAGTTCGGGGGTCGGAACGCGATCCGTGTCCCATTCCTTTTGCACATCGACAAAGTAGAATCGGCCGTCCTGCAGGTAGTCGTTAAATTCTTTTTGGCCAAGCTGCACAACTTGTTCGAAACCGGCGCGCTGGTTTCCACCACCTAGGCCTGTGTTTTCGACGGGAAGGTATTGACCGTTCGGAAGACGAATGACCGCAAAAGTGTGTCCTGGGACCACCATCAGGCTGGCATGCAATCCGACACTTTCGGCCAAAGCGGCGTAAGTGATCGCAAGGTCGATGCAAGTGCCTGTCTTATCGCGAAACACATCGCGCGGATACTTGATGTCTTGAACGCTGGAACTATCAGCGGCTAAGAAAGATCCGGAAGGCGTGGTATAGACGACGTCGTTATACAGCTCTGTCTCGTACGCGGCTTGCAGCCACTTAACGGCATCCTCCGCCCGCGACGCTGGAGCGGTCATGCCGGACCTGTGACTGGCATAGCCAGCGAACTGACGAACCGGGTCATCCATTTTTGTGACGAACGCAGCGAGTAAGGGGGCGTTATTGAAATAGTCCTTCCAGTTATCGGTGCGATCCTCATCGTCCAAGTTGGAAAATTCGAATTGGTTGACGCCCAGGATCGAAAGCCGTTCGCTTAGTTCGCCCGAATACGGTTTGCCAGCGGAGTCGGCATACTCGTAATTTACTTTCAGCTCGACTGGTGTTTCAGTCTTTAACTCGGCGACCTTGTTTCGGATTAAAGGGTAGTAGCGGTCGACAACCACGCCGCCCGGCGCGACCCACGAATAGGCATCTGGCACGCTGGTGTCCGTGTAATCGCCCAGACGATAAGTAATTCTGAGGTTGTAAATCGGCGCCTTGCCTATGTTCTTGAAGGTCGTTTTGGCTACCCAGTATGCGCCATCTCCCGCTTCCGTCTCGCCATAGACTTTGTACACGGCAGCCATCAAACGCTTCTTATGGCGAATGCTGACATCCACTTTGGGCTGCGCAGCAGTGGGCAGCGCCTTGGGAACAGCCAGAGAATAGGTGAGCAGATGGTCGCTGCCGAGCTGGGCGCCTTGAGCCCCCGCGGGGAGGATATAGGTGTTAATCAAAGTGAGCCTAACGCCGTTTTTCGGATCCGTCTGGGCCACTGTGAAAACGCGGTTGCCATCCTGGTTGGAGATTTGTTCGCTCGGGTCGGCCTGAATCTGCCATCGGTTCTTACGCGCCACTGCTGCTCCAGAGACCTCCGCATCCACGGTGATGGTGCGTTGTCCATCGTCCGGAGTGATCTTCAAGGTGCTTCGATTGATTTCATTGCCGGACCGCTCCGGTCCCAGATCGCGGAACAGCACGTAGAGATTCGGATAGATTCGCTTGACGCGGTCGTATCCCCTGGCTGGAGTGAAGCTCATCACCCACTGTACGTGGGCGTTGCCGCGCGCATCCACATTTTCCATGCCTTTGATGTTTATGGTGATTTCTTCGTTTTGCTGCGCAACGCAGGGCCTGCCCAGCAGTACGACCAGGGACACTAGGACAAAAGAAAAGACCGCGCGAGGGAAGGTATTTCGGGACATATCATTACTCCTTCTTGATCCCCAACTTCAACAGCTATGTTTCCCTGAATTGATGGTGATGCCAGGCAAGGATACGTTTCTAACGGTCATAAGAAATATTGCAACGTTTGACGGTCCGGGCGCACAAGTTATAAAGGACCAAATCCGAGATCGGCAGTAACAAGCCTTTCGGTCATGGAGGCACCCATGTCAGTCTCCGAGTTTGATCAGATCGCTGCGGAGGTTGGCCGAGATGTGGTGGCGCGGGCAGCTCCCCAAGAGTTGCCGCTCTATCGCTCCATGAGCATTGCCTACTTGCAATCGCCTTCCGCTATCCCTTCTAAGTCCGTAAGCAAAGACGAAATGCTGGGATTCGGAGTCGCCGAGGCGATCACCTACTTAACTCCGGTCGCCCTCCCCGTGCTTTCAGCGGTTCTGAAGTTTCTTGCCGACGAGTTGAAGTCGTACATCCGTGACCAGCACTTGGTTGGCGATGCCCTAAAAAGACTCTTCAACAGAAATGGGCCTCCGGCCCCCGGAGGAGCGCCGAATGTGGCGCTGTCGCGTGAGCAATTGGAGAAAATCCGAAAGCTCGCTTTTGAGAATGCGTGTGCGCTCAAACTAAAGAGCGATCAAGCTTCCTTGCTGGCCGACTCCATTGTCGGAACCTTGGTCGCGTCGGCTTAGAGGAGGGCACTTGTCGCCCCTTGGAACGAGCGAAGCAAAGAGCATTCGCTTGAACCCTTTGTGCCTGCCTTCCGACACGGGCTGCCGTTTTGTCCTGCTGATCGTGCTGGTATTGGGTTCCAGTCTGTTTATTTACAACGGCTTAGCTCTCCACAAGCTGAGCGTCCCAGCGTATCAACGATGTATGGCGCTCGGACCGTCAGCGTCAGAGCTTTCCAATGTGCCGGGAATAACGGAGCTCCGAGATCCATCCGCGCTTGTCGCAAAGTCCCAAGCTTTTTCAAATTGCGTCAGAAGAGTGCAATTAAACAGCGCGATCTGGATGCTCGCTGGCCTCGCCGGAGTGTTGACGGCCACGCTCTCCCTGATGTGGTTCATACCAGCCTGGAAGAAACGGCGCGGACGGCTTGTTTCCTTATCGAAGGAGGATGCCCCGGCGGTCCTGGCGTGCCTGGAAACTATGTCGAAAGAGGCCGGATTGCCTCGTCTTCCGCGGTTCCTGTGGAATCCCTTTAACAGCGCGAGTACGGGCTTGGCTTTTGGAAGCCCGGGAGAACCTTGTGTGGCGCTAAGCGGCGGGCTGGTTACACAGTACTACACGGATCCCGCTGCGTTTCGCGCCGTCGTTTTTCATGAGCTGGCGCATATCCGCAACGGAGACGTGAGCAAGACCTACTTTGCAGTGGCCACGTGGTACGCATTTCTGGCGGTCGCGCTGGCGCCGTTCTTTGCCGCCATGTCCTGGGATTTTGTGTCGGTGCAGCTCTGGAGGGTGCTGGCGTTGACTCTGCTCGTCTACTGGAGCCGCACGGCGGTGCTTCGCGTTCGTGAAATGTACGCGGATGTGCGTGCTTCGGTTTGGGACACGCCCCGCGGAGCGCTCCGTCGTGTGATCCATGCCCTGCCCAGGCCGAAAGAAGGCGCTTGGCGCAAATGTTTGCGCGTTCACCCTACCGCGGAAGAACGCTCTTCGGCTCTGGAAGATGGCGCAGGACTGTTTCGCATTAGCTTCTGGGAAACGCTGCTTGCAGGGCTGGCCGCAGGAATCGCCCTGCCTAATTTCTCGCTTCTACTGCAAATTCTTGTACCCGGGGCGATGCTCGTGGGCCTCCTGGCTTCCTTGACCTTCGCGGCGTTGTTGGCTGGCATCGTGGGAACGCGAATCTGGCGTGCAACTTTGGCGGACCTCGCCGCGATTGGCCCAGCCCCAAAGGCGGCCCGACTGGGGCTTGCTCTTGCGTTGGGATTGCTGCTTGGCTATGAGTTCTCGCTTTACTCGGCGTTTGACTCCGGGCTCACTACTGGCATGAGAAACCCGGCGATCTTCTGGAATTGCGTGCTGTTCGTCATGTTGCTTGCCGGGTCGGTTCTTTTCATGCGCTGGGAAACGATCAGCGCCTCCACTTGGTTACAGGCCAGCCTGACGCCGCAATCCTTGCGCGGGAGCTTCCTTGGGGCGCAGATTGTGGGCACCGCATTTTTGACTCTGGTCCTCGGATCTTTGTTTGTCTTTTGGCAAGTTGGCGATACTTATCTCGGTAGCGGATTGCCCGGATTCTCTTCCCTAGTCGTTTTCGGTCTTCTGGTAGCCTTGAATCAGCCGGCATTCACGTTGGTCCTCTTCGCATTGTGGGCTTTTCCCTTGGCTACTTGTTTACGCCGCGCGCCGGCAGATGCGAATGTTTCGCGTTTTCTTTTCCTTGAGGGTGAAACTCCAACGTCAGCGGTGCTCGGATCGGGCAGTGGCGTCCCGTTGCAGCCGAAGGTGGCGCTGCGCATTGGGTTGACGGGTGGGGTCGTGTTTTGCATCTTGCATGTCATGATCCGTCTTGTTTTGCACTACTCTTCTCCTCCCGGAGGCCAATCTGATCAATCAAAGATGCTTCTGTACTATAGCCAAGTGTTGCTCGCCGCATTGATTCAAGCGATTCTGGCTGCGGTTACTGCCGGGCGTGTCCGCCGCTTGCCTCTACTGCACGGTTTGTTGGCGGCGTTCGTCGGGGGATGCACTATGACCGGAGCCTTCTTCGCGGTGAACGTGGCGTTGGGAGGCGGCGTTGCACTCAAGTTTGCTTCCGACACTTTTCAAACAATGGTTAATTCGGGTGCGCTAGCTGCGATTCCCCTGGCCTCGCTTGTTTTTGCTTTTCGAAGGCGAATTCCTCACGAGAGGGCTTTTGACCGTCCCCACGAAGCCGCTGCGTAGTCAGATTCAAGCGCGATAACAAGGGAGACTTCAGTGATCGTGGGACCTGCCGGCCATTTCGTGGGTGGGAGGCGTTTTGCGGCGGAGCGCGGACATCCTGGCACTGTCGGTTGGAACGAAATAGCCCACGGCAATGCCCATGGCGCCATCGCGCAGCAACTTGCCAGTAGGATTATCGTAGGTCGCGGAAGTTTTCAGGACGTCACCGGCTGAAAATTTGAACCCGCCTTCCTGAACAAACAATTTCACGGGGATGGACTCAAGCAGGCCATTCTCATCCACTTTCGCGTCGAGCGTGGCCACCGTTTCTTTGCGCGTAACGTCCTGCAGAACGATTTGCCTCCCGTAGTCGTGGAGATGCCCGCCAACGCCGAGCAGCACGCCGTCGTATTTCACGGTCACCGATCCGGATTTCTCGCTCTTTCCTGCGGGCACGTCGTAACCGGAACTCCCGCAGGACTTTACATCCATCCACGCAGGATACAAATTCTTTCTCGAGGCAGCGCTTTCCGCTGCGTCCTGATACGGAATCACAACTTGCAGATAAACGTTTTCGTAGGAAGTGGCGGTCGGGTTGTAGACCATCGTTTCGATGCGGATCTTGTCGTCCTTCTGCACGTGATAGCCGTAGCCGGGGATTTCGGTCCAGTCGGTCATTTCGCTGCCCGCGCCGAAAATGTGCTCTTCCTTATTCGGGCAAAGAAAGTCCGAGCGACTCTCGTTCCAGAATGCGGTGTGATGCAGAAGTGCTCCGGGAACGGCGTTGCCTGACGCATCCACAAGTTTGGGGTGATAAGCCAAAAGCCAGCCATCGAACGGGATTTGCCAGACCTGATCGGGTGGCTGCGGCATTTTCATGTGGCCGGTGTTGGCAGGAAGATTCATCGGGCCGACGCGAAGTGTAGCGGTATGCGCAGCGGCGTCCAATTTCACATCAAGCGTTACGCCTTTGGCCACCGCGTGGTGCATGTCCTGCATGAAACCACCGTTGTGGTGCTGCATGTCCATCGGTGGGGCGGGCTTTTCCTGAGCGCTGGCAATGCCCGTGGCTAACGAACTCATCGCCAGGAGCAGGAACAAGAATTTCCAACTTCTCATCAGGCTACTCCAAACCGTGCGTCAACCTCGGCCAACGCATCTGCAGTTCCCATAATAGCTAAGATGCATGCTTTTGCGCCTTGGAGACACTCCAAGCCCGGCAAAGTGGGATTTTCCCGAAGAAAAGCCGCCATCTTGAGGTCCGTTGGGCTCCGCGAAACTGCGAAACGCAAGCCGCAGGCTACTTTGCGGGACAAAGTTAAAGTAAGACTTGAAGTTTGCCAGTAATGCACTGAGTGGGAAACGACTTGGCGCGAAAATCCGGCCCACCTTTCGCCGAATGTCCCGAGATCCCCGTCAGTGAACCGCGCCGATGAAGACGCCAAATGGAGCGACTTCTAGATTCGCAAGTGGCACGGCGTCTTTGTCGATTTGGGGCGAAGTGAGAAGAGGCTTTGCTGAACCACCCTTGAATCCAAGCGGAGTGAGATTCAGTTTCACGGTGCGTTTTTCGGCGCTCATGTTCAGCACGACCACGACGGATTCGCCGCTGCCAAGATTCTTGCGCAAAAAGGCGAGCACATAGGGATCACCGCGATTCAACGGCGCGTAGCTTCCATAGCGCATGTCCTGCAAGGCAGGCCCGCTCTCTCGGAGAGCGAGCAGGCGCTTGTAAAACGAGAAAATTGAATGCGGATCCTTTGATTCGACACTGACGTTGTACTCCGCAGCGCTCGGTGGGATCGGAAGCCAAGTATGGTCCGCCGTACTGAACCCGGCGCCTTTCGTGGTGTCCCATTGCATGGGGGTGCGCTCCCCGTCGCGGCCTTTTTCTTCCGGCCAGCCGATTTTTCCAATGGGATCCTGGACGTCTTCTTTGCGCGTGGGTACCGTGGTCCTCATGCCGATCTCTTCGCCGTAATACAGGAGTGGAGTCGCGCGCGGTGTGAGAAGCAAAGCGGCCATCAGCTTTGCAATTTGATCGTTGTGGACGCCATCGCCGTAGCGGTCCCACGTGCGGGCTTGGTCATGGTTGCTGAAAAAATAGTGAGGCTGCCCGTGGACGGGATTGTTCTCGACTTCGTCCAGGAGTTTGCGAAATTCCGGCGCCGAAAGTTTGTTCACGTCGGCTATCTGAAAGTCCATAGGCAACTGGACTTCATCCTTTTTCGGTCCATACATTTTGCTGAGCTCTTTGATGTTTGGCTCGTCCGCTTCGCTGATCAAAACCGGATTCCCGGGATACGCATCCACGACCTTGCGCATTTCGCGCAGCACTTCGTGGATTTCTGGCAGATTGTCGGTGTACTGGTGCTGAATGTTCGGGTCGCCATAGGCGTTTTTGCCGGGAAGGATCGGATCGTCGTGCAGATTCGGGTCTTCGAACAGCCGCGAAACAGCGTCGAGGCGGAAGCCGGCGACCCCGCGGTCCAGCCAGAAGCGCATGGCGTCGTACATAGCCTTGCGCACTTCAGGATTGCGCCAATTTAAGTCCGGCTGCTCGACGTAAAAATGATGGTAGTAATACTGACCGGTGGTGGGATCGAATTGCCAGGCAGAATGGCCGAACCACGACTGCCAGTTGTTCGGAGGCTGCCCGGTGCCTTTGCCGTCGCGCCAGATGTACCAGTCGCGCTTGGGATTCGTGCGCGACGAGCGCGACTCCTTGAACCAGGGGCTCTGATCCGAAGTGTGATTCGGAACGAAATCCATAATCACGCGGATGTTTCGCTTCTTTGCTTCGGCCATCATGCGGTCGAAATCCGCCAGCGTGCCATAAAGAGGATCGAGCGCGGTGTAATCCGCGACGTCGTAGCCGAAATCCACGAGCGGCGAAGGATACATCGGCGTAATCCAGATCGCGCCGATGCCCAGGCCGTGCAAATAGTCCAAACGGGAGGTGATGCCATTGATGTCGCCGACGCCGTCGCCATTCGAGTCCTGGAAGCTGCGCGGGTAGATTTCGTAAAACACCGCGTGCTTCCACCACCGATCCTGTGCCGCCAGAGCGGTTTGGCCAGCGTGTTTGTGCGTGGCCTTCGGAGGGGAAGCCTGCTGCGCCCTGGCCGGAATCGCCGAAACGCAGAGTCCGAGTGTGAGGGTGAGTAATGAAGATTTAGCTAGCTTGAGCACGGCTCCTCTCCTGAAATGTTCTTTGGTTCAAAGGTTCCCGCTACGGCTTTATATCTCCCGGGACAACTTGAAGAAGAACGGGTCTGGCTTCGGCAAGAAGCCTCAGCCTAAGAAAGACCCGCCACTACGGTTTTGCTTCTGCCCGGCTCTGCAATTGTTCCGACAACTTGAGTTCGCGCTCGGCGTCGTCGTTCCGGCCCAGTTCGCGGTACGCCAAGCCAAGCAAATGATGTGGAATCGAATTGTTCGGATCCATGGTGATGGCGCGCTGCAAAGCGCGCACCGCCAACGCGGACTCTCCTTTTTTCTCCAGCACTTTTCCCATCAGGATGTACGGCCCGGTGGACGTGGCGTCGAGCCAGATCGAGCGCTGCAAAAGCTTTTCGGCTTCCTCATATTTTTGCGCGCGAGAGTAAGCATCGGCCAGCTTGTAATACGCCGCGGCATCGCCCGGATTCAGCTCCAACTCCTTCTGAAACTGTTCGGTGGCTTCCGGAAGGCGCGACTTGTATAGATAAATTTCGCCGAGCAGCGAGTGGGCCAGGGGAAGTTTGGGATCCAGCTCGACGGCCTTCTTCGCATACTCCTCGGCAGGCACGTCGAAGTCGAACCGCAGCATCATGCGCGCGGTGAACAGATAGCTGGCGGGTGAATCGGGCGGAACGGCGAACATTTTCGCGAACGCTTTTCGCGCGTTGGAAAAATCCTTGGTTTGTATGTAGCAAATGCCAAGAATGTACGAGGCATCGACGTTGGCGCTGGGATACCAGGTCTGCACTTTCTCGAGCGGCGCGATTGCCTCCGCCGGCCGCCCCGAGAGGTAGTAGGACAAGCCCATTAGCTGGGTGGCTTCGCTATCGCCCGGATTCTCTTCGAGAGCTTTCTTGAAGCTCGCAACGGCTTTCGGGTAGTCGCTCTTTTTGTAATAAACCACTCCAAACTCATGCGCGAGTCCCTTCGTATCGGGCTGCTTCGCGGCCAGCGATTCCAGTTGCGCAATCGCATCGTCAAATTTCCCCTGCCGCGCCAGCCGGCGCGCCTCAGCGACCTCCGATTGTTGCGAGACCGGTTGTTTCGGTTGAGGAGCGTTGATTTGTTGGGAAGACTGCGGCTCAACCTGCCGCTGCCCCCCGAAAAAGGCAATTGGAGAAAGCACGGCGGTTATAGCGAGCATCGGCAGGAGCAGCCAGCTTGTCCTAATCGCACCTTTCATTCTGACACCAGAATATCGAAAACTCACCCGACTCGTATAAGAGCTCGCAGGAACAAAAACGGGGAGCCGGTGAGGGCTCCCCGTCGGGGTGGTGGGGCATCCGTACTTCCCGCTAGAAAGAGAATCGCAGCCCAAAGGTCAGGAGCCGCATCGACGTGTTGTTTTCAATGTTGGTGATTCGTCCTGCGTCAGTGCCAGTGCAATCGATGCAGGCATTGCCCTGGGTATAGTTAAAGCCCATGACCGGGTGGTTGAAGATGTTGTTGGCATCCATCCGGAACTCCGCTTTGTACCGCTCAGTGATCCGGAAGTTCTTCGCCAGCGAAAGGTTGGACGTAAACAGGTGCGGGCCCCGGAAGGAGTCCATGCCGATGTTGCCGAGTGTGCCGGCCGCGGGGCGAGAAAACACGCCGCCTGTCGCACCGTTGGTTGTCAATTCCGGTACCGGGGTGAACCACGTCAGGAATCCGTTGGAATCTCTCTTGACTCCAAGGGAGAAAGAGCCGGATGCGCGATTGGGACGGCACACGCCAACGTCCTCATCCGAGCCGCAGTCTTTGTAGCTTGGCGTCCAGGGGAGACCGCCGGCCCACTGGGTGATGCTGGTCAGGCGCCATCCGCCGACGACGTAATCCATCAACGTATTGGCATCGCTCATGTACTTTTTGCCTTTGCCGAAAGGAAGTTCATAGATGATATTGCTTACCCAGGCGTGATTGCGATTCACATTCATCGGGCCATAAGCGATCCTGGGATCGATAGCAAAGTAGTTGCTGTCGTAGAACCTCGCCATGGACCAGGTGTAGTGAGAAACGAACTGAAGTCCCTGCGAGAAGCGCTTCTCGGCTTTGACCTGCAACGCATTGTACTTGCTGCTTGCATCCATGCCGAAGTAGTTGTTCATGTCGGATGAGCAGCACATCAGCGTTGTGCCAGTCGCCGGATCGATGAGTCCCGGATAAGTGAATCTGTTGAAGAATGGACGGCTGTTGTCCCGATTCGCGCCGCCATAACCGACCATACTTCTCGGATTGAGGTTATAAGCAGGTCCATCGCCCGCAAATCCATGAGTCCCCTTGTTTCCCACATACGAGGCTTCAATGGTTATAGTGGATGTCAGCTGGTGCTCAACCGTGGCGTTCCACATATCTATGGCGGCGACCCGCTGCTTGGTCGGACGAATTCGCGGATCCACGCTGTTATCAAATCCCCGCAACGGAATGGTGCCATCGGCCAGAGGCGTCGGATAGACGACCGCCGGAGGCGCATTGGTCAGACCCAGCGCGGTCAACGCCGGCTGATTGGTGGTATTCAACGTGTACAGAGGGAAGTTATCGTTGATGGCGGCAGGATTTAGGTCGTGCGCGTGTAGGTCTTGGTGGACGAGAACCGGGAGATTCTGTGTCACGGCGTGGCCGAAGTTTGAGCCGAATACGCCGATATCAAAGCTGCGTCCGTAACCGATGCGCAAGACGGTCTTAGGTTTTAGTTGATACGCGATACCGACGCGTGGCCCGAATGCGCCAAGGTAATTCTCAATGTTGCCGTTTAGTCCATAGGGACCGAAGCCAGCCACGCGGAGCACGCCCTGGGTGACATTAGCAAACCCTCCGTTACCCTTGGCATTCACCGACTCGGGAAAGTAGTCCTCCCACCGCATGCCATAGGTAAAGGTCAATTTGCTGCTCATGCGGAATTGGTCCTGGGCGTAAAGGAAAAAGCGCTTCTGGTCCTCAGTCGCATTCTGGCTGACGCTGGCAAACCGCTCGAAGTGAGTCACATCACCCAGCAAAAACGTGGCGATATCCAAGCCGCCGGTCTGGTTATATTGCAGTTTCACAGGGTCGAAGACCCGATTGGCAGTCCCGTTGTGGTTGAAGGAGAGTTGCCCGGCTCGATTCGCGTCGCTCGGGAAGCGGAAGTTATGCGCGAAGCGGAGGTCCACGCCAAACTTCATCGCGTGATTACCACTGATCTTGGTCCAGTTGTTGACGAACTGATATTGGTGCTCGTTTTCGATCAACGGGCAGTTGCATCGTGATGGATCCAAGCCATCGCCGAAATCGGTCAGCGTTCCATCGTTAAGCACGAAAACCGGTAGGCCATAGGTTGACGGGACCCCAGAGATGTTCAATCCGTTTAGCCCGAGCGCCGTTGCGGCTTGATCGTTGGCGTCCGGCTTGACCGAATGCGGATTGTACTTGAACCAGCCGAACCGAAAGTCCGTCAAAAGAGTAGTGCTGATGGCCTTATCGAATCCAGCTGCCAGGCTATGGTTATGGATGTTGGAGTTGCCGCTTAAACCGCCGATCCCTCCTCCTTGGCCGCCCAGCTTGGTGCCCAAGGCCGGCGATCCTGTCAGGCTATAGTAGGCCCGTGTGTAGCGGCCGAAGATGTGCAAATTTCCGGGGGCTTGATAATCGCCGCGTCCGTCAAAGGAATTTCCGTGGAATGGACCTGAACCCGAAACCAAAAAGTTGTTCCTCTGGTCGGTGGTTGTCGGTTGTGGAAAGAGTTTCAGGATACCAACCGCCACCGGCGAAAGAGCGCTTACAGGAATCATGTTGTTCGCAAAGGGTGCCCGGCATGTGCCGTCAAGATGGGGTGTCGAAGTGGCCGCCTGGCAGGCTGGGTCGGCAAGATTCTGTTGGTAACTGTTCGGATCATAAATCTTGCCACTGCCGCCGATCAATGTGTTGTACACGCTTAGATCGCACATGCCGCTTGATGCAGTGCAAGTGCTGAGAACCGTGGACATGGGAGTGGTAACGTGATTGGTATAGCCATTTGCCTGTCTGGTTCCCTGGTAATCGCCAAAGTAAAACAATTTGTTCTTAATGACCGCCCCGCCGACCGAACCGCCGAACTGATTCCATTTTGAACTGGGCAGCGTGCGGCTCGCGTCGAACGGGTTGCGTGCCTGCGTGGCATCGGAGTTGCGGAACCAAAAGGCGCTGCCGTGGATGTCATTTGTGCCAGACTTGGTCGACGCCACCATCAGGCCTGCAATGGACTTACCGAATTCGGCGTCGTAGTCGGAGACCGTAATCTTAGCTTCCTCTACGGAGTCTAAGTTGGGGTTGATCACGATAATGCCCAGGATTGGATCTTGGTTGTCGGTGCCGTCCAATTCATAGCCAGTGCCGCTGAAGTGCTGGCCCTGCACAAAAGTTTGCTGGGAGCCTTGCGGGTTTTCTGTGGCAGCATGGCTCCAGCCGATTTGCTGGGTACCCGGAGCTGAGAGCAACAGGGACTGGAAGTTGCGGTTTACTAAAGGCAACTTCTCGACGTAATCGGAGTTGAAATCCAGTGCCACGTCGGCCCGGTCCGTCTTCAACTGAGGGACCTCACCCGTCACCTCCACGGATTGAGTGACGGAGCCAACCTGCAGCTGCGCATCCACACGGGCCGTGGCATCAACTTGAACGATAACGGTCGGTACGTCGTAAGCCTTAAAGCCTGAAGCCTCGATGTGCACCTTATACGTATCGGGAATCAGGTGGATCACCGAGTAGTTGCCGGCGTCATTCGAGGTCGTCTCTTGGCTCGTATTCTTAGTGGTTGAAGTCACCGTGACCTTGGCTCCAGCCACGGCATTTCCCTGCGGATCGGTGACTGTCCCATCGATGCTTCCGTACACGGCCTGACCCGAGGCCGTCCTGGCGCAGAGCAAAAACGCCACGCCTAAAAGTAAACCCAAAATAGCTTGCCTTCTCATTCCACCCCTCCTGAACACTCGCATTCTCCTGGGATTTTCTCGACTGACTGAATGCAATGGCCTGCCGTTGATTGACTGCATGGACCGGTTGACGAAAAAATGACCGACCGCCTCGGTGCGACTGGCACACCAAGAGTTTCAAAATAAAAATAGTGTAAACGGCAACCTGTCGAACCGGTGCGTTCGCAGTGAATCGCCCCCAAACTCCTCGACACTGCCAACAAACATCCGCCTGCATTACCACCGGGAGAGCATTCTCGACGAATGAGAAAACACTTTCCCGTGCACCCAAGACTGGGCCGACGAACAATTGCGATGGCTTCTATCAGTTTTTTGCGTAACGGGTATAGTCTCTAAAGGTCTGATACGGTTACGCGAGGCAAGTCGCGGCCTTTCAACACGCTACGACCGCTGTTACTTATGTAGTGTTACAATGTCCTGGCTCAGGGTGGTGCAGGAAGTTGACGGACAGGGCTCATTACCGGGGACAGATCGAAAAGCTTCTCGGCAGCCATGCCTTGCACGGCTCGGAATCTTTGTGCAAGTTGCTGCGCTACCTGGCTGACCACGCCTTGGACCATCCCGGGGCCGCTCCGAAGGAATATCAAATTGCGACAGAGGTCTTTGGGAGGCCGAGTAATTTTGACCCGCACCTGGATTCTACGGTT
Organism: Candidatus Acidiferrum sp.; assembly: GCA_035262505.1. Lineage (GTDB taxonomy): Bacteria > Acidobacteriota > Terriglobia > Acidiferrales > UBA7541 > Acidiferrum. Next base: position 41,325 of record DATFSR010000023.1, read on the forward strand.
CGCGTTCAAGCCGGGCGTCTGCGCGGCAAGTTAGCCGAATACTACGCAACCGAAGGGGCCGAGGACTCGGTTCTGGTCGATTTCCCTCGCGGAACCTACGCTCTTACCTTCCACGAACGCCCCGCCGGTGGGGGGCGAAACCACGGAAGCGCGCTCCATGAAGCGCCAGGACGGACTTCCCGGACATGGTTGGTCGCAGTCATCCTGCTAAGCGCTTTGCTCGCGTCGGTCGTCGCCGTTGCCACGGACCGCTTCCTCAACCGCCGCACGGCCGAAGCGCGGCTCGATACCGAAAGCACGGATGTGCCGACCGTGCTGCGCGTTTTCTGGAAGGGCTTTCTCACCTTGCCTCAAGAGCCTTGGGTTATTTTTAGCAACGCGGCTTTTGTGGGGCGTCCGGACAGCGGGATGCGTTACTACAAGTCTGCCCGCGATGGGCAAGCGCACATTCTTGATCATTACACCGGAGTTGGAGAGGTTCTGGCGGTGCACGCGCTGGACAATGTTTTCGTCAGATTGCATCAGCCCATTCGAGTAAAGCGCGGAAGCTTGTTCTCCCTGGATGATGCGAAAAACAATGATCTGATTTTTATTGGCTCGCCTTCTGAAAACCTTACCCTCCTTGAGATTCCCAGCACCAAGGAATTTGTGTTTCGACAGATTGCCTCCGGCCCGCGTGCCGGCAACGTAGAAATCGTCAATGTTCACCCGGGGGCGGACGAGCCCAAATCTTTTCTGGCCACGCCTTCCGATGAGACACTCGCGGACGACTATTCTGTTGTTGCGCTGGTCAAAGGACTGAATCCTTCGCGCTCAGAACTGATTCTTGCAGGCACAACGACGATCGGGACGCAGGCGGCCGTCGAATACGTCTGCCAGCCAGACTACCTCCAGCAACTGCTGCTCCGGTTATCCGTTTCTAATGCCGGCGAATTGAAGCCTTTCGAAGCGGTAATTCACGTGAAAGTGACGCGTGGCGTACCGGTGGGATCGGAGCTTGTCGCGCTGCGCAAGGAGCCTGCTTAAGATTTTGTTTGAATGGGAACCTCGTTCAAGGCCTTGGTGGCTGCAACCTTGGATCGAGTTCGGCGGCCGCTTTGAATTCCTTCTTCGCTCCTTCCTGGTCGCCGTTTCTTTGTAAGGCCAAGCCAAGCTCGTAGTGAGCGGGAGCGTATCCCGGCACCGATTCGATGGCTGTTCTAAATTGCGAAATTGCGCCATCAATGTCGCCGGCGTTTAACAAACGCTTACCCGAATTCGTGGCAAACAGCGCCGCTTGCTCGTTGGTCTTGCGCTTTGCGATTTCCGCGCCTTCTCGGCCTTCCACCGCCGCGCCTTCCTTGTCTCCGAGTTGCCGCAGCACCGTCGCCAGCGTGGTGTGCGCGCCAGCGAACTCGGGCTGCAAGCGAATCGCTTCACGCAGAGCTTTTGCCGCCCCCGGCAAATCACTCTTTTGCTTCAAAACGGTGCCCAGTGTGTAGTACGCCTCGGCATAATCCGGCTTGGCGTGAATTGCGGCCGTCAGCTCTTCGGCGGCCGCCGCAAAGTCGCCCTGCTGCCACAAAGTTACGCCAAGCGTGTAGTGCGCGTCGGCTTGCTGCGGATCCAACTCCGTAGCGTTGCGGAACTCTGCGACGGCCTCGGGCAGTTTGTCTTTTAATTTAAGCGCCAACCCCAGGTCATAGTGCAGCGTGGCGTCCTGCGGGGATAATTTCAGCGCCTGCTCAAAATTGGCCATCGCGGAATCAAAGTCCGCCAATTGCAGATACGCGGCCCCCAGATTTCCGATGTACCCGGTATCTTCCGGACGCAACCGGATTGCGGCCCGAAATTCGGTGATGGCCCCTTTGGCGTCCCCCGATTGAAGGCACGATAGGCCCAAGTTATTGTGAATATCCGGATTGTCCGGCTGCAACTTCAACGCCTGGCGAAAAGCCGCTGCCGCTTGCTCCGCTTCGCCTTGGCGTTGCAGCAGCAAGCCCAGACTGTTTTGCGCGTCAGGATAATTCGGATTCAGTTTCACGCAGGCTTGCAATTGGTCGACTGCCGCAGCCTCTTTGTCTTGTGACTTCAGAGCCTGCCCATAGTAATAGCGGGCGCCCGGATCGTAGGGGTCCAGTTGGGCCGCCGCCTGGAGATGTTCGGTTGCTTGCGTTATCCGTCTTTCCTGATATTGCAAAACGCCGAGATGGAAATGAGCCTTTGCGAAATCGGGCTGCAGTCGAAGCGCTTCGGCGAATTCTGATTCCGCATTTTGATGATCTGATTTTTGTGCGAGCACGGTTCCGAGATCGTCGTGCAATTCGGCGCGCCGTGGCTCCAGTTCGATCCCGCGCCGGAATTCGGCGATGGCGCCATCGAAATCCTTGGAAAAATCAAGCACGCGCCCGAGCGTGCGGTGCGTTTCCGAATCGCTGGGAGCCAATTGCTTGGCTTGCTGCGCCTCGCGGAGCGCCCCAGCCAAATCTCCTTTGCGGATGAGCGCGTTCGCAAGGTTCCCATGCGCCTGCGCAAAATCAGGTTTGAGTCTCAGGGCACTTTGAAATTGTTTGATTGCGGAATCGACGTCGTCTCTCGCGAGCAAGACCCAGCCCAGCGAATTGTGTCCTTCGGGGCTTTGCGGCGCGAGACGAACGACCTTTTCAAACGCGGCATGAGCCGAATCCAAGTCGCCTTTTTGCAGCGCGGCCATGCCTTGCTGGTAAATCGTAATTGCTTTGGATGCCGATTCCGCAGTGGAAGCGGAGTTGGCCGCTTGTCCTTTGCCGGTGCTCACCGCAACGAACGTACACCAAAGAAGAAGCAGCCAGCATTGAACCAAACGCTCGTGTCGGCAAACCAAAGCCGCTTTGAATTGAATGGTACCCATGGTTACAGAAACAAAATCCTAGCATGATTGCCGAACGCCGTTCTGCCGCACCCGGCGGCTGCGAATTTGTGCTGGGTTGACCCTTGCCGGCCGCCAACTTACTATTCTTAAGGCTTGATGACTCACCATTTCTCTCCTCTCCGGTCGCTTCTTTTCTTGGGCGTTTGCGCCTGTCTGTCGATGCAACTCGGCCGATCAGCACAACAGGGTTCGGCACAAACGCAGGGCAAGATCCCCGCGCCCATTGTTCACTTCACGGACATCGCCGCAAAGGTGGGACTTACCACGCCGGTTGTTTTCGGGGGAGAAACCACAAAAAAATACATCATCGAAACCACCGGCACCGGAGTTGCGATTTTCGATTACGACAACGATGGCTGGCCCGACATTTTCATCGTGAACGGCACGAAGCTGGAAGGTTTTGCCCGGGACAAGGAGCCCACGAGCCACCTCTATCACAACAATCACGACGGGACCTTTACCGACGTAACCGAAAAGTCAGGATTGACACACACCGGGTGGGGCCAGGGAGTCTGCGTCGGCGACTACGACAACGACGGATTCGAGGATCTCTACGTCACGTACTACGGAAAAAATGTCCTGTACCACAACAATGGAAACGGCACGTTCAGCGACGTCAGCGAAAAAGCTGGAGTCGCGGGAAATAAGGCCTGGAGTACGGGGTGCGCCTTTGTGGATTACGACCGCGACGGCAAGCTCGATTTAATGGTCGCAAACTACGTCGACTACGACTCCGCCACGGCCTTCGCGCCGGGTGAGAAGGCATCCTGCATGTGGAAAGGCGTGCCGGTGATGTGCGGGCCGCGCGGGTTGCCCTGGTCGAAGAACATTCTGTATCGCAATCTTGGCAACGGTGCGTTCGAGGACGTAACGAAAAAAGCGAAAATCGACCAGACCAACGGGCACTATGCCTTCAGCGTTTCCACCCTCGATTACGATGACGACGGCTGGCCGGACATTTTTGTCGCGTGCGACAGCACCGCCAGCATTCTCTACCACAATAATCATGACGGTACGTTCACCGACGTTGCGGTCATCTCCGGGGCTGCTTTTAACGACGACGGCCGCGAGCAGGCGGGAATGGGGTCGACGGTCGGCGATTATGACGGAGACGGCAGGCCCGATATTTTTAAAACAAATTTTTCCGACGATACTTCCACGCTTTTGCACAACAACGGCGACGGCACGTTTGACGACAAAACGTTTCCCGCCGGCTTTGGCCTGAACACGCAATTTCTGGGCTGGGGGACGATGTTCCTCGACGTGGACAACGACGGCTGGCTGGATATCCTCCAGGTGAACGGCCATGTGTACCCCGAAGTCGACAGCCAGCACCTGGGCAGCAGTTTTCTCGAGCCGAAGATTCTTTATCACAACAACCGGAATGGAACGTTCACGGATATTTCCGCAAGCTCAGGCCCTGCGATCACGGCCACGAGTTCCGCTCGCGGTTTGGCGGTTGGCGATCTGTGGAACGACGGGCGCATGTCGGCGGTGATCAGCAACATGAGCGCGGCACCGATGTTACTGGTCAACGACATGCGCAACGCGAATCATTGGATCGCGTTCCGCACGATTGGCGCGGTACAAAAAGAGGTAAAGGATGTAAAGGAAATAAAGGAGCTAAAGGATAGGTCGACCAATGATGCTCCCACAACTTCCTTTGCCTCCAATCGGGATGGCATCGGTGCCAAGATCACAGTCAAGGCTGGAAATCGCTTGCTCGTGGATGAAGTCCGCAGCGGATCGAGTTACGACTCGAATAACGACATGCGCGTGCATTTTGGACTCGGGGCTGCGACAAAAATCGATTGGGTGCAAGTGCGCTGGCCGAGCGGATTGCTAGAGCGCTTTGAGAATCTGGCCGTCGATCGGTTTCATACGCTGCGGGAAGGCTCAAGCACGCCCGTGAACCCAGTCTCCCCCAAACAATAACGGCGGCGCTTCATACCTTAGGGCAAGAACCCAATAATTGCGAATGATCCATCTAGGAGAAAAATTCGCTCTTCTCTTTATTCTTTGCAGTGCTTGTTCAAGAACCGAAAGACATCGTCCGCCCAAACCGAGCCTCCGAAATAGCCAAAGGTATGGCCATCTCCCACGTCCTTGCCGAAGGGTGGATAGATCTTGAGCTCGAATTCCTTGCCGACGTCCTTCATGGCTTCCGAAAGAACACGGCTCGGGGAGAGATCATAATCATTCTGGGCCTGAAAGAAAAAGATGGGAGCATGGGAATTGCGGACGCTGCGCGTCATCAGCGATTGAAGTTCGGGTGCCTGCGCCCAACTTTGAGCGCCTCCCGCAGAATCGATCGCGGCGCAATAAGAACTGTGCTCGGCGCCCAAAACAGCCTCGATGCCGCCGAAAGAATTCCCTGCTACAGCAATGTGATCCGGCTTAACGAACTTCTGGGTTCGCAACCATGCTAGCGCGGCGAGTTGGTCGTCCAGGTGGTCCGTCTCAAGCAAACGGACCATGGTTGCGGCTCCACTGGCGACGCCTCCTGTTTTTGACGCTGCGCGGATCTCATCACCAATGTACTTGCCGGCCGAAGCGCTTAGACCTTGGCCTCTTCGGTACGGGCCGAAAAATACCCACCCATGCTTTGCGAAGACCGGACCCAGCGCTTCGAAGGCTTGCTTGCTCAGCATTCCGGGCGCGCTTCCATGGTTGTAGACAACCGCCGGGAACGGCCCAGGTCCTTCCGGCTTGTACAACACTCCGTGAAGGGTAAGCTCCCCACTTGGAAAGGTGACCACCTCTTGGCCGTCCGATGAAATAGACTGCAATGGCTCTTCCCTCGGACTTGGATCTTGGATTTCTTGCCCTCCCGCTGCTGCTCCGACGTACTTGTCAGCGCCGCCGTAATAGAAGAGCCAGCGATCCCTCATTCGAACCATGCCTTCCACAAACACAACGTTAGGGACCTGGCCAACCTTTTCCCATTCCTTTTCTGGAAAGAAAACCGGCGTATCAGAGCGATAAAGAACCTTGCGCGGATCGTGGACGTCGAAGACCGCGACGCCAGTTCGGTAAACAAGGTTGTCATCGGCTCCGTTGTAGATAAGGACGATTCCGCTGGGGGTGAGAATCGGCGGCGGGCCCGGTTCGACGACGCGCGAGTCAAATTTCCCAGGATGTTTCGGTAGTGCGGGCGTTTCTGTCGCCTCCGTCCAATGAATCAAGTCGGTCGAGTAGGAAAGGCCCATCTGGTCGGTCTTATCGGCGGCGGTGCCGAGCCAATACATCCAATACTTGCCGTCGATTTTTTCCGGAACAATCGCGCCGGATTTCGTCCAGCCTTTGTTCCAGTTCCCTTTGTAGGCGGGGAGAATCACTCCCTGGCGCTCCCAATGAATCAAATCGCGCGACGTGGCGAGGCAAAGCTGCGCGTCCTTTTTGTTGTAGCCCGTGTAGGTGAGGTAGTACGTATCGCCGAATTTCTGGAGGCGCGGATCTTCCACGCCGCCGTCTTTTTCGTATTCAGTTTCAGGCGAGAGCACAGGTTCCGGCCGTCGTGTGAAGTGGACGCCATCTTTGCTTTCCGCATAACCGAGCCGGGAAGTTCCCGCGGCGTCTTGTGCGCGGTAGAGAATCACGATTTCGCCGTTGAAGAGAACGGCGGCAGGATTGAAGGTGCCCGCGGATTCCCAGCCGGAGCCTTGCGGAGAAAGGATGGGCTTATCAGAACTGCGGACCCATGTGCCGAAGGGGAGATGGACGTTTTGGTCAGCTCGGCCTGCCAATGCAAGGGCAGCGACAGCCGATAGAACTACGACGGTCAATGCAACCGCGGATTTGCTTCTCATCACCCCGAAGTCTAGCATCGATCGAGTGTCTGCCTTAGTTGTGCCCGGAGACAGGCAACCTCATTCGCACCGGAGAGTAATCATGGGATCGACCTTCGTGGCTCGACGGGCCGGAATGTAACAAGCAGCCACGCCAACGGCCAGGAGCACCAGCGCGATGAAGATATACGTCAGCGGATCGCCAGGGCGTACGCCGAAGAGCATCCCGGACAGGAGCGGCGTCAGAACCGCCGCAAGCGCGAGGCCGGCAATTACGCCCACCATGACCGGCGTCCCGCTTTGGCGCAGCACCATCTTGCTTACGTCGGCGGAATCTGCACCGACGGCAATGCGAATCGCGATCTCTCTTTTCCGCTCCGCGACCGAATACGAAGTCACTCCGTAGATGCCAATGCAGGCCAGGAAAAGCGCCAAGGCCGCGAGTGCTTCCGCGAGGATGGTGACGAATCTCGTTTGTGCGCGAGCCTTTTCGACGTAGTCCATCTGTGGTTGTAGGTTTGAAACGGGCATTTCCTTGTCGAGCTTTTTCACGGCTTGTTGGACATACGCTACAAACGTTTGCATCGGCTCGGTGGTTTTGACGATGATGGAATACACGGGCCGAGGCGCCAACGGCACCGGCAAATAGATCTGTCCTCGCCCTTTCGTTGTAAGAGAGTGCGCCTGCAGATGCCTCACTACTCCAACTACGATCACGGACTCGCGCTCAAACTGGAAAGGGCCTTTGGGCGAGTCCTCTACGCTCAGTTTCTTGCCGACGGCGTCCTGCCCCGGCCAGAGTTGCTCGGCTACCACATCGTCCACAACGGCCACGTGCGTGTGCGCGGCGTCATCGGTATCCTCAAATTCCCGGCCTGCCAGCATGGTTGCCCCCATGCTGTGGAAATAGCCCGGCAGAGTAGAGCGGTGGTCGGCCATCACCGTATTCTGTTGATCGACGGGCGCGCCATCCGCCCAATAGTAGCTGTACCAATTCCCTTTGCCCTCATCGAGCGGCAGGTGCGAGATGCCGCTGACCGAATCGGTGCCGGGCATCGCGGCAAGATTTGTCCGCAAGTCCTTGAGGAAGTTGGTTATTGATTCGACAGTGCCATAATGCGTCCAAGGGAACGACAGTTGAAATGTCAGGACATTTTCTGCGCGAAAGCCTGGGTCCACGCGCAAGACGCTGGCGAGCGTTCGAATCATCAGACCCGTGCCGACCAAAACAATGCAGCCCAGCGCCACTTCGCTCACAATCAGGACCTGCCGGAACCACGGTCGCGCCGTCGCTGTGGCGTGGCCGCTTTCCTTCAAGGCTTCCGTCAAGTCCACCCGAGCGACTGAAAGCGAAGGTGCCAAACCGAAAAGAATTCCTGTCAAGACGGAAAGCCCAAGTGTGAAGGCTAAGACCCAGCCGTCAAGCCGTACCGCTATGAGCCGCGAAATCCCTTCGGGCTGCAGAGCGAGAATCCATTTCAGCGCCGCCCATCCAACACCGAGGGCCGCCGCCCCTCCGAGAAACGAAAGGAGCAGGTTTTCCGTCAGAAGCTGGCGCACGATTCGCCGCCGCTCGGCCCCCATTGCGGTCCGTAGCGCTGTCTCGTGCCTTCGCCGCCCCGACCGCGCCAACAGCAAATTGGCGATGTTCGCGCATGTGACGAGCAGCACTAATCCAACCGCGGCAAATAGCGACAACAGCGCAGGACGTACCGACCTTACGTCGTCGTCTTGAAGCGCGGCGACAGTCAGGTGTAGGGACTGCTCGGCGTATTCCTTGGCCTCGCTGCGAAGGTGCGTGGCAATCAATTCCGCTTCGCTTTGTGCCTGGGCAACGGTCACTTCACTTCGCAGCCTGCCAACCATTCTCAGGAAGCCCGTGTCGCGGTCCCTTTTTTCGAGATCATCCAAAAATGTGATGAACACCTGCACATCGGCCATCACCCCGCTGCCGTCGGGAAATAGCAGCTTGAAATCCGGGGAAAGAACGCCAATGACAGTGAACTCATTCCCATTCAGCCGCGCGGTTTGCCCGATGATGCCTGGGTTCGCGCCGAACCGGCGGCGCCACAGCCCGTCCGTCAAGATCATCTGCGGAGCCGCGCCGCGACGGTCTTCACCCGGGGCAAAGAACCGTCCCACCTGGGGCTTTCCTGCCAGTAATGGCAGGAAATTTGCGGTCGTAAGAGCCAATCGCACCTGCTCCGGTTCGGCAGTCCCCGTGAGGGTCCCGCTGGTTGGCCAGATCCCCCCGATTTCCTCGAAAGCCTGGCAGCGCTTGCGCAGTTCCATCATTTCCGGACCAGAAGCGGGGCCGCGGGTCTCTTTGCCCCATTGCGACCAGATCAAGGCCAGCCGTTTTGCATTCGGATAAGGAAGGGGCTGGAGCAGCACCGCGTTCACCACGCTGAAGATGGCCGTGTTTGCGCCAATGCCGAGCGCCAAAGTAAGGATCGCCACAGCCGTGAAACCGGGTGACCTGCGCAGCATTCGCGCGCCAAAACGTATGTCGGTCCACACCGTCTCCAGCCAAAAGCCGCCGCGTTCTTCGCGGCATTCTTCCTTGAACTTTTCGTGGGCGCCGAATTCGATGCGCGCGCGCCGATGTGCTTCGGATTGAGTTAACCCGTTGCGTTCCAAATCTTCGGCGCGATTCTTTACATGCGCGCGCAGCTCTTCCTCGGTTTCGTTCTCAACGCGTGCGCGGTGCATCAATGCCGTGACAATGGAACGAATCGAGGAAAAGAGTTTCATGGTTCCTCCGCGCGAGCCCCGGGATTCCTATTCGTACCGCAGCGCAACGATCGGATCGACACGCATGGCTCGCCTCGCTGGGAGAAGACCCGCAACCGTGGCCGCGCCAAGAAGCACCAGAGAAACAAGGGCAAGCGTTACGGCATCGTGCGGAGCGACGCCGTAAAGCATGCTGGCGATGAAGCGCGAGGCGATCAGAGCGCACGGGATTCCGATCGAAAAGCCCGCGAGAGCGAGAAGAAGCGTTTCCCGCAGAACCATCCGCTGAACCGAGCGGCGATTCGCGCCCAGCGCCAGGCGAATGCCGATTTCCCGCGTCCGCTGAGTGACGTTATACGCCATCAAGCCGTAGAGACCGACGGCCGCCAACAGCAAGGCCAGTCCGCCGAAAAACGCTGAGAGCATGGCTGTGACGCGCTCTTGCAAGATCGTCTTGCCGATGAGTTGCCCGACGCTTTTGATCGAGAATGCGTATTCTTGTCCCAAAGAGCCGACAGCTTGTTCTATAGCGCTTCTCAACGCCACGGGGGAGGCCTTGGTTTGAACCAGCAAATCGGACCATCCCATCCAGTCGGGGTATTGAATGCTGGGGACGTACAAGGTGAGCGGTGCGGTCTTACGAATGTTGTAAAAGCTGGCGTTGCTGACGATGCCGACGATTTCGAGATTCTTCCATTTGGCATCCCCGGTGACATCAACGTGCTGCCCGATGACATCTCCATGCGGAAACATCCGCTCGGCCAGATTCTCGCTGATCAAAGCTACATGTGGGGCGTGGTCATCATCTTGCCAGTTGAAGCTCCGGCCGCGTAGGAGGCTTATCCCGAGCGGGCGAAAAGATTCGGGCATGAGCATTACGAAGTCCGTTGTTACGTCCTCCGCGTTGGTGTCCGTAACGTGAGCTTTTTCGGTCCACTCAAACAGATTTCCCGGAGTCAGATGCACGATTCCCGCGGATTCCACTCCGGGGATTCCCGAGACACGGTCCGTCAGATCGCGGTAGTAATTGACCCTGCCCGTTTTTTTGTAGGCGCCGGGCTTCGGGTAAAGACCGATCGCCAGCACGCCTTGAGTGCGAAATCCGGGTTGGGCAAAACGCAGCTTCAGAAGCGTGCGGATAAACAGTCCTGACCCGGTGAGGAGAACCAGTGAGAGCGCAACCTGCGTCACGATCAAGCCCTTGCCCAGTTTGCCAGTTCCTGAAGAAACTCTTTGCGCGGTTTGCTGAATTGCCGAATGCGGGTCCTCACGGGTAGCCCGCCAAGCGGGAGCCAAGCCAAATAGGATGCCTGTCAGAATCGCCACAGCTCCCGTGAAGCCCAAGATTCGCCAATCGGGCGCGAGATTCAGCGAAGCCGGAACAATATAAACCTGCCCGAGGATGAAAGCCGACAAGGCACTCCCTGCCCAATACGCAATCATGAATCCGAGCACCGCGCCCATGGCGGAAAGCGCCACGCTCTCTGTAAGCATTTGCAGAGCGAGCCTCGCCCGGCTTGCGCCGAGCGCAACGCGCACGCTCATCTCATGGCGGCGGGATGCAGCGCGCGCAAGCATCATGCTGGCCAGATTCACGCAAGCAAGAAGAAGCACGACGCCTGCAATGGCCAGGAGAACATAGAGAGGTTTCTCGAAGCGGTGGCGTGCATACGACCCACCTCTAGCTCCGGATTCCACTTTGAGCTGTAATTTTTGGAAGTTGGCGAGTTCTTCTGGCGTCTTATCAAGTGGAGCCATCTCCCGACGAATCCCCGGCCACAAGGACTCCAGTTCGACGCGAGCCCGTTCCAGTGTCGCACCGGGTTTTAACCTTCCCGTCGCTTCGAACGACAGCGCGTCCCGCCGCTGCAAATGTTTTTGCACATCCACATTGGGGTCGCCACTGATGAGCGGCTCTGCAACCAGGGGCAGGGTCACTTCTAACTCGAGATCGGCACTGATGCCGGTAAATCGTTTGCTGGCCACACCGATGATGGTGTACGGAATCCCTTCGATCTTGATGGTTTTGCCGATCACGTCGCGAGCGCCGCCATAGCGGCTCTGCCAGAAGCCGTAACCCAGCACCGCTACTTGCGTGGCGGCGCCAGAGTTTAGGTTGTTTTCTTGGGCGTCGAAAAACCGTCCGAGTTCCGGGACCGCGCCTAGTTGCGAATAGAAGTTGCCGTCGACACACCAGACGTCCGCGCGCGAAAGCGTGCCATTGACCTCGGCGTTCAACACGGCATCGCCCCACCACACGAACGTCTGCGAGAAAACATTCTGGCGGCGGGAGAACTCTCGGAACATTGGAAGCGAGACGGCGGTATAGTCATCGTCCGGGTTGTGTGCGCCGAAGCGAACCAATTGCTGGGGATGAGGCACCGGCAAATCGCGCAATACCAGGCCATTGAGCAGCGAAAAGATGGCCGTGTTGGCGCCGATACCCAGCGCCAGGGTGAGAACGGCTACCGTTGTAAAACCGGGCGATTTCCTCAGCATGCGAACGGCGAAGCCCGCGTCTTGCAGGAAAACTTCCACAAAGCGCGCACTGAGGGCTTCTCTGCACTCTTCCTTGAACTTTTCGTGGGCGCCGAATTCGATGCGCGCCCGGCGCTCCGCTTCTCCGCGCATCAGCCCCCAACGTTCCAAATCATCAGCGCGATTCTGCACGTGCGAGCGCAGCTCTTCCTCGGTTTCATTCTCAACGCGGGCGCGGTGCGACAATGCCGTGACAATGGAACGAATCGAGGAAAAGAGTTTCATGTTTCCTCCGCGCGAGCCCCGGAATTCCTATTCGTAGCGCAGCGCAACCATTGGATCGACTCGCGTCGCACGTCGTGCGGGAATGTAACACGCCAAAAGCGCAACGGAGACGAGAAGAGCAGCAACGGCTGCAAAGGTCACGGGATCGTGCGCCGTGACACCAAACAGCAGGCCGGTCATCAAGCGAGCCAACGCCAAAGCCACGCCGATGCCGATAGCAACGCCCACCAAAGCCATCTTCGTGCCCTGGCTCAAGACCATTTGCAGCACGTCTTCGCGCTGCGCCCCCACTGCAAGACGAATTCCAATCTCCCGCTGGCGCTGCGATACCGTGTAGGAAATCACGCCATAGATGCCGATGAGGCCTAACAACAGCGCCATCGCGCCTGCGATCCCCAGCATCACCAGCGTGAACGAAGTCCGCGCCATCGATTTGTCGTAAACTTCCTGCATGGTCCGCACCGCCGCTAGCGGCAAGCTTGCGTTCACGGACCACACGGCTTGACGCATTTCGCGAAGAAGGCCTTCTGTGCCCGCGCGCTCGCTTCGCACCACGAACGTTGCCACGCGCGTCGGTTGTGCCGGCCCTCCACCAAAGAGATTTTCTACCATCGGCGGCCAGTAGATGATCGCCGGTGGTTTCTCTTGCAGAGCCCTCTCGGGCACATCTTGCACTACGCCGATCACCTCGCGCCACGGCAAGCCCAAGTCTTCCTTCAGTCGCTTTCCAATGGCGTTCTCCGGCGTACCCCAGCCTTCACGAGCCAGATTCTCAGAAACCATGACCACCGGCCTGAGGCCGTACACGTCATCCCACGTGAAGTCGCGGCCGGAAATGATTCGCGTCCCCGCGGTTGCAAGGAAGCCCGGGGACATGTGTTTGTAGAAATGCAGGGGCGGGATTTCCCCTTTCTGATAAGCCTTGCCTTCGACAAAAACGGTGTCCCATTCCGAATCGAACCCCTCCATTGGCATTTCGCTGCCGAACGCCGCGGACTTCACGCCGGGGACCGCTTCCAGTTTGTCGAGAATGTCGTTCTGGATTCGCATGACGCGCTGCGTCTCGTGGATCAGGGAATCCGGAATTCCTATTCGCATGAGTTGCAGATGCCGGGCATCTGCAAATCCCGGATCAACGGTTCTTAGCGCCTGAAACGTTCGAATCATTAGCCCGGCGCTTACGAGCAGCACCAACGCCATAGCCACCTGCGCGACCACCAAAACATTTCGTGCGCGGTGGCGCTCGCGGCTCGTGCTGATCGTCCGGCCAACGCTCCCAAGGACCAGTGACGTTCGAGGGCGGGCGTATTTCAGCGCAGGAATTAACCCGAAGAGCAGACTCGAAACGACCGACAGAAGCAGCGTAAATCCCAGGGTCCGACCATCAACGGAAATTTCGCTCAGACGAGGCAGGTTCGCAGGGCCCGCCGCGACCAGAAAGCGAACTCCGTTGTGAGCGACGGCGACGCCAAGTACACCACCCATCACACCTAGCATCAGGCTTTCCACCAGGAGTCCGCTGACGATGCGTCGCCAGCCAGCGCCGAGTGCCGTACGCACCGCCAATTCCTGCTGCCGTGCTTCTACGCGCACGAGCAGCAAATTCGTCACATTGGCGCAAGCTATTAGCATCACTAGCCCGATGGTTCCCATCACAACCCAGAGTACCTCGCTCATGTTGCCGGTCACTTCCTGCTTCAGTGGACGAAGCATCGGGGTGATTCTCCACTTCTCGTAAACATGCGGATCCGTCCCTGGTCCGTTCGACCACGAGTTCATCCAAATCGGCACCATTCGCGCGACGTCGGCATTCGCTTGGGCAATGGTTGTTCCCGCTTTCAGCCTGGCGATTCCGTGAAATCCAAATCCCGCCAGGATCAATTTGGTGCGATCGAACTGCAGCGCCTCGACAAGATCAAAGTCGGTATCAACGAATCGAAATCCTTTCGGCATGACGCCGACAACTTCCGCAGACTGCGAATCGACCATGATGTTTCGGCCAACCACTCCGCGGTCCCCACCGAAGCGCCGTTGCCAGTAGCCATAGCTGAGCATCACTCGTTGCGGCCCGCGCGGCGTCTGATCCGTTGCCATAAGCCATCTTCCGAGTTGCGGCGCCACGCTCAGCGATTGAAGCACTCCGTCGCTCACCACGACGGCGCGCACTTGTTCAGGTTCTGCGAGGCCAGTGACGTTGGAAATGTCGGTTGTCCACACGCCCAAGGATTCGAATGTGCGGTTTTGCTCCGCATACGTGAAATACATCGAGGGAGAAAGCAGCAGCCCGTTCTCGAAATCTGCCAGCCCCGCGGCGCCTGGAGCAACTTGGTGCAGTGCTACCAAGTCCTCAGGTTTTGGATAATGTAGGGGCTTCAGCAGCACACTATTCACTACACTGAATACCGCCGAGTTGGCCCCGATTCCGATGGCAATCGTCAACAACGCGACGGCCGTGAAGCCGGGCGACTTCCGCAGCATGCGTAAGCCAAAGCGGAAATCTTGCGACAAGGCGTGCAGGAAATGAGCACCGTTGGCTTCGCGGCATTCTTCCCTGAATTTTTCGTGCGCGCCGAATTCTATCCGTGCCCGCCGCTCCGCCTCCGCGCGCGTTAGCCCACTGCGCTCCAAATCGTCAGCGCGATTTTCTACATGCGCGCGCAGCTCCTCGTCCGTATCGTTTTCGACGCGCAAGGGATTAAAGATCGATGAAAGCGAAGAGCGAAGTGAAGACCGAAAGCTCATACTTCCTCCGCTCGCGTGTTCAATGCCGATGCGATTGCGGCGGCGAGACGGTTCCAGCCGTCAGCTTCTTCGCGAAGTCGCTTGCGCCCTGCTGAAGTAAGTTCATAAAACTTTGCGCGGCGGTTGTTGTCCGAGGTACCCCAGCTTGCTTTGAGGAGTCCCTGGCGGACAAGTCGGAACAATGCGGGATAGAGGGCGCCTTGTTCAATCAGCAGTGCCCCCTGAGAGATTTGCTCGATGCGCAGCAGCACACCATAGCCGTGAAGCGGGCCAAGCGACACCGCTTTCAAAATCAAAAGATCCAGCATGCCGGGAAGGATTTGCGCTTGCGATGGCATCAGGTCCTCCTAAGTGGATTAGGAGGGTACACTGCACTCTCCTAAGTTGTCAAGGAGAGAGTGGTTTTAAGACAATTCACGCTTTCTTGGGTTTCGCGTGGTCGAACGTCATGCCGCGAACCATCCCTTCGCCTTCCTTCACAAAGACCACTTGATTGGCCTTAATATCCTTCAGCGTCTCCACCAGGCCGCTCGGCCAGCGAATCTCGAGCAGCTCGATCTTCTCCGCTTTCCCAATGCCGAAGTGCACGCGCAAATCGTTTTGCGAAAAGTAGCCGCCGCCGCTGCGCACCTCGTCGATTTGCGAATGCGGATCCTTTTCTCCTGGCGTCTGCGTGACACATCGCAACCGCGCCCCAATCCCGCTGCGATTGGATTTTGTACCGATGGTCTTGATCTTGATCCAGTTGCCGCCGGTGGTCGAATCGCACCGCAAAAGCTGCGGAAAATCGTTTACGGTATTCACGACAACATCGAGGTCGCCATCATTGTCAAAATCCCCGATCGCGCATCCCCGCGCCGCAACCGGGGTCGAAATCCCCGGTCCGGCATCGTAGGAAACATCATCGAATCGCCCGTTCCGCAAGTTCTTATAAAGCAGCTTTCTCTGCGGATACCCGGCCTCCGTTTTTAGTTGCTCCACTTCCGGGTACACATGCCCGTTGCAAATCAAAATGTCCGCCCAGCCGTCATTGTCCATGTCGAAAAAGCCGCAGCCCCAGCCCAGGTATTGCGTGTGTTTGCCGAGCCCGCCTTGAAAAGTCGCGTCTTCAAAGGTGCCGCTACCCAGGTTGTGATAAAGCGACGGGGTATCTCCTGCGAAATTCGTTTTGACTAGATCGAGATTGCCGTCGAGGTCATAATCTGCCGCCGATATGCCCATGCCCGCTTGCGGCTTGCCGTCGGCGCTCAACGCACAGCCCGCTTCCAGCGCGATGTCGGTAAACGTTCCGTTCTTCTTGTTTTGATACAGCGCGCTTGCCGTCGAATCATTGGCAACATAAATATCCGGCCAGCCATCGTTGTCGAGGTCGGCCGTAAGGACGCCCAAACCGTAGGTTCCGTTGGCCTTCAAAATTCCCGACTTTTCACTGACGTCCGTGAACGTGCCGTTCCCGTTGTTGTGATACAGAATGTTTTTCCCGCCCATCAACCCCGGCGGGCCGCACGCCACCATGATTCCTTTATAGAGGCATGGGCCTGATTCGGGCACCGGCGCGGTTTTCAAATCCATTTCAATGTAGTTCGCTACGAAAAGATCGAGATGTCCATCGCGGTTATAGTCCACAAAAGCGCAGCCCGTGTTCCAGCGTTTACCAGTGCTTGTCACGCCCGATTTCTCGCTCACATCGGTGAATGTGCCGTTGCCGTTGTTGTGATACAGCACGTTTTCTCCGAAGTAGGTCACAAACAGGTCGTCAAAACCATCGTTGTCGTAGTCCCCAACGCAAACGCCCTGGCCCCATCCCGAGCGCACCAGTCCGGCTTTCTTCGTCACATCCGTGAAGGTTCCGTCGCGGTTGTTCTTGAAAAGATGGTTGCTCGGCTCCTGACCCGGTGGAAAGCCTTCGAGGCGCCAGCCGTTCACCAGGAAAATGTCGAGCCAGCCGTCGTTGTCGTAGTCATAGAAAGCGACACCGCAGCCCGTCGTTTCCAGCAGATATTTGTTCTTGTGCTCGCCGCCGTAAATCGTTTTGGCATTCAGTCCCGACTCACGGGCAACATTTAAAAACGCGACCCCTAAATTCTGTTTTGGATTCGCGGCCGTTGCAGCTACCGTCCCGGCGGTTTGCGCCGCGGCCGCCGAAGAATTGGTTGAATTAGGTTGTGGCCTTTGCAGAGGCAGAGCCAGGGCGAGAACCCTCTCGAGCGGAAGCACCAGCAAAGACCGGCACAGGGAATGCAGAAAGTTTCGTCGCGTGGAAGCCAATCGACCCGGTCCCTTTCCTGAAGATGCTGTGCCAGAATCGCGCGCTTTCTTTTATAGTAAGGCGCGCGTGGCATTGCAAGTTTACGACCCGGGGGAACGAAGGAATGAAAATCTCGCGTGAGGTTTCGAAGGGCTTAGGAAAAGAACTCTCTCCTAACCGGCGAAAGGGGATTATTCTGAGCCTGGGGACGGCCCTGCTCCTCGCCTGCGCGCCTCCGCGATCCTTGAGCCAGCAAAAGCAGTCTGCGCCCATGCCTCTCGAACTTTCGCGCACCGTGCGCCCCTGGGAGTTTCTGCCGATCACCGGTCAGCGTGCGGCTCTGTTCGGCAACGAGAGCGGCACGATGGAAGCCTGGGTCTATCCGCTGAAGATTTTCCGCGATTTTCATTTGAACTTTCTCATCGATGGGCGCGTTCTTCCCGGCGAAACGCTTGCGCGCACGCTCACGGTGCGCCCCGAATCTGCGACGATTCTCTACACAGGCGATACTTTCACGGTGCGCGAAACGCTTTTTGTTCCCGTCGACTCGCAAGGCGCCGTCATCCTGCTCCGTGTCGAGACCGAGGAGCCGGTCGAAATCGAAGCCGCGTTCTATCGGGATTACCAACTCATGTGGCCGGCGGCCCTCGGTGCGACCTATCTGGATTGGAGCGCTAAGAACCGCGCTTTTTACTTCGGCGAAGAGCAAAAAAAATTCGCCGCATATGTCGGTTCACCGACCGCTGCTGATCCGCACGCGGAATTCCAGACCAACTATGCCGAATCGCAGACCAGTTCCTTCCGCCTCGGTGCCACCGCAAAAGGCAAGGAAACAAAACTCATTGTCGTTGCCGCTTCCATGGAAGGTCGTGACGCGGCGCTAAAAACGTATCAGCAGCTCACCGCTGATTACGCCGCGCTGCAGCAGGAAGCCGCGAAGTATTACCAGGACTACCTGGCGCGCACCGTGAATCTCGAACTTCCCGACGCGCGAATTCAGCAAGCCTACGACTGGGCGCGCGTCAGCGAATTCCAGGGACTCGTTACCAACCCCTTTCTTGGCACAGGTCTTGTCGCCGGCTACCGAACTTCCGGAACAAGCCAGCGCCCCGGTTTCGCCTGGTTTTTTGGCCGCGATTCCTTCTGGACGTCGCTTGCTCTCAACGCCTCTGGTGATTTTTCCACTGCGCGCACAGCGCTCGCGTTCATCAGCAAATTTCAACGCGAAGATGGCAAAATCCCCCACGAGATTTCGCAAGGCGCGAATTTCGTGGATTGGTTCAAGGGCTACCCCTATCCGTACGCCTCCGCCGACGCCACACCGCTCTACCTCGTCGCCATGAACGATTACGTCACCGCGAGCGGTGACACGGCCTTCGCCAGAGAAAAGTGGGAAGGCCTTTGGAAAGCTTACGAATTTTTGCGCTCAACTTACGACGAGCACGGCTTCGCGAAAAATCAAGGCGTCGGCCACGGCTGGGTCGAAGGCGGCCCGCTGCTTCCCGTAAAGACCGAGCTGTATCAAACCGGCCTTGGCATCGAGGCCTTGCGTGCCCTCGCGAATCTGGCCGCGCGTCTAACAGGCAAAGAAGACCAAAGCAAAGAGCTGGCCAAGAATTTCGCGCAGCAGAAGGCGCTCATGAACGATGTTTTCTGGCTCGCAGACAAAAAACGGTTCGCCTTCGCGCTGGACAACAACAATCACCCGATGGACGAGCCTACCGTTCTCTCGACCGTTCCGATGTGGTTCGGCCTGCTCGATGAACCGAAAGCCGATTCGATGATCAGCCAGCTCGCGGACCTTGACCAGCAAACCGACTGGGGCATGCGCATCATCTCTGATCATTCGCCGAAATTCAGCGGCGGCGGCTACCACTACGGTTCGGTGTGGCCGCTGTTCACCGGCTGGGCTGCGGTCGGCGAGTATCGCTACCACCGCGCGCTTCCCGCGTACGAAAATCTTCGCGCCAACGCGCTGCTTGGTTTCGACGGCTCGCTCGGCCACTTCTCAGAAGTGCTTTCCGGCGACTTCTACCAGTCGCTTTCCACCAGCTCGCCGCACCAGATTTGGTCCGCTGCTATGGTTGTTAGCCCCCTCCTGCGCGGCCTATTTGGCCTTGCGCCCGACGCCGCCACAGCAACGCTCACCTTCGCGCCGCACATTCCCGCGGATTGGACTTCGTTCGCAATTCGCAATGTGGCTGTCGGCGCAGCGAGAATTGATTTGCATTACGCCAAAGACCTCGAAGGAATCACGTTGGAGGCGAAGTCTTCAGGCTCTTCTGGCAATTCCTCTCTGACGCTCGACTTCCAACCGGCTGTCAGCCTGCGCGCGAAAGTCCTTGGAGCCACTCTGAATGGTCATCCTGTTCTGTTTCACATCGAAGGGAATACCTCCGACCAGCACGTGCTCGTCCGAATGGCTCTTTCTGCCGGAGCGAACTTGCTCCACATTCGCCTCAAAGACGACTTTGGTCTCGCCTACGATTCCACCCTGCCAGCCCTCGGTTCCAACTCCGAAGGCCTACGTGTCGTCTCGAAGACCTGGTCGGCCTCGCACGACCAGCTCACGCTCGCTGTCTCAGGTCGAGCTGGCCACGAATACCGCTTTTCGGTTTGGAACCCTGCGCAAATCGCTTCTGTCTCCGGCGCCAAGCTATCCAAGGGACACGATGGTCGCGGCGAACTCGTCGTGGAGTTTCCTGCGAACGCCACCGAGACGTTGACGCATTCCATGCTCTCTCTTCAATTCGCCGCGTCATCCAAGGAACGTTAAGCAATTGCAGCTGTGACAAAAAAAGAGGGGTCACGATGAATCGTGCCCCTCTAACTCAAGTTATGTGAGCCGGAGGTCCGCTCGGCCGCAGCGCGGTTACCCCTTCGTCGGGACGGTGACGGGTTTGGACAGCTTGAACATCAGCTCTGTCTTAGCAGTAAGAGTGGAATTATCGGTGTTCTTTTCTTTGCTTGTGTCTGCGTTCTTGCCGTTCGATTTGATTTTCAGCTTGTCGGACGGGCGACGCATGTTGGTTTGTAGGTCGTAGGACTTTCCATGAAGAGTTACGGAGGCGAGCTCGACTTTTAGCTCGTTTTTCTTGACGTGTACTACTTTTCCGGTGACGTGCGCGCCCTTGGGAAGCACCGTCTTGCCGTCTATTTGGACAGGTGCGGCGAGGCTGGCGGCAAAAGTGTCACCTTCGTGAGTCTTTGCGCTGTGGAGCGTCTGGTCCATGACGGCAGTGAGCCGAGTGCCCTTGGGCACCGTGATCGCCGGGCCCGCTGGCTTCATCGCCTTGGCTGAGACAGGCGTTGCCTTAGGTGTCTCGCCCCTGGCCACGGCGGGCTTAGCTGCTAGAGCCTTAGGCACCACTTTGGCAGGCTGATTCGTCTTGGGAGTGGGAGCCTGGTTTGAGGCTTGCTGGTCTTGCTGGCCGGAGCAGCCCACGAGGGTGACTAGGGTCGCGGCTGCCATAGTAAGTCCAAGTTTATGAGAGAGATGCGAGTGAAACATTTTACACCTCCTTGAAGATAGCCCAATGGACTGGAGGAGGTGGCCGGGTGAACCCCTTCGCCGAATCAGACTGAAAATAAAGCTCGAACCGGTGGGTATCCCTTGAGCTTGCTGCAATTGTAACGAGATCCGGTAAGCAGAGAAGTAAGCATCAAGAGCGCGTGTCGTTGCGTGCACCGGACTGTGGGGCAGTATCCTGGGCAATGCCCCCGTAGGCTAAGAATGGGGACCCAACGCATGGGGGAGCAAAGGTCAGGCATGGGGCATAAACAAGAGGGCGGGCGCTAAAGAGAATCTAAAGATTAGAATCCGGTACTTGACAGGTTTTCCGCGCTTGAGTATACGGTGAGGCCAGTGGGGTGGTCTTTTGAGGGCTGCCAGGTCATCTTGCCCTATGATGTGGTCCGTGGCCTCCATTTGTATCAGCTAGCTAGACAGAAAATGCCATATGAATTGGGCCTTAGCCGCTACATGAGACTTCCCTCGTTCTTCAGGAGGAAACATGCGAGTGCGAACGGTCTTATTTGCGGCCCTGTTTATTTATTCGCTTCTGACGTGCGCCGCCCAGGCGGGCGCACAGTCTGCTACCACGGGAGCGGTGGTTGGGGCGGTCTCCGACCCCCAGCAAGCAGCCATCGCCGGCGCGAAGGTCGTCCTCCAAAACGTCAACGTGAACCAGACCTACGAGGAAACCTCTTCTCCCTCGGGACAGTATTCCTTTCCAGCCGTGACCCCGGGAATCTACAAGCTCACAGCTACCATCAAAGGCTTCCGCACCGTAACGATCCCGAATGTCGCTGTGGAAGTGGCCAAGAGCTACACCGTGGACATTAAAATGGAAATCGGCGAGGTGTCGGAAGTCGTGGAGGTGGCGGCGGGAGCAGGTGTGGAATTGCAGACCACAGACGCCACTGTCGGCAACGTCCTGCCGGCGTCAGAGATCGAAAGATTCCCGGCATTAACGCGCCAAGTGAATGAACTGCTCACTCTGCAACCCGGCGCAACCCCAACGGGGGAAATTACCGGGGCCCGAAACGATCAAAGCAGCTTCACGCTGGACGGGATCGACGTCACCAATAATTCCGTCGGGGGGCTTGGCACGTACGCGTTTTTGCCCATTGACAGCGTGGAGGAATTCCGCGTGGGCGTGGCCAATCCAGAGGCACAGTTTGGCCGCGGCGCAGGCGGGCAAGTTTCTTTGATCAGCCGCTCTGGAACCGATCAGTACCACGGGGCGGTTTATTGGTACCACCAGAACGATGAACTGAACGCAAATAGTTGGGACAATAACCGCTTGAAACTCACGAATCCCGAACTGAAGGACAACCGATTCGGAGCTAGCGGCGGAGGGCCATTGTGGTTCCCTTGGCACAAGAAGACGTATGTCTTCGCCAATTATGAAGGCCGCCGATTCCCGGGCTCCACCCTTCAATCCCGCATCGTGCCTACGGACACGCTCAAACAAGGAGTCCTGCGATTCCGTGACGCGGGCGGGAACATTGTCTCCTACAACCTGGCCACTTCCGCCGCCTGCGGTACAACGGGAACAGGGGCTTGTGATCCCCGCGGCCTCGGCCTCAGTCCAAGCCTTATGGCTTTGTGGAGCCTCATGCCCACCGGCAATGATTCTACGGTTGCAAATATCGACGGCCTCAATACAACCGGCTTTACCACAAACGTAGGAACTCCTTTGACCAACGATTTCTATGATTTAAG
Organism: Candidatus Acidiferrum sp.; assembly: GCA_035262505.1. Classification (GTDB taxonomy): domain Bacteria; phylum Acidobacteriota; class Terriglobia; order Acidiferrales; family UBA7541; genus Acidiferrum. The sequence continues at coordinate 63,716 of DATFSR010000023.1, forward strand.
GCTCGACCAGAACATAGCCACGAAGTGGCGCGCAAATGTTGCCTTCCGCTATTTCCGCCAAGCACAAATCAGCGCAACGCAATTGAACATCATCAATGGAAAGCCCAGCACGGTTCGGCAATTGCCGATTCGCCAAAACATGCTGGTTGCCGGCCTCGACGGTCAATTAACCCCCACGCTAAGTAGCTCCTTCCGCTTCGGATGGGTCCGCGACCGCGACGCGGTAAGCCCGGAGCGCCCCAACGCTGTTGCTGCGCAGGAGAACATTACGGGGACCAGCAGCTCGGCAGGCCCGATCGCTCTGGACATCGGCTCCGCCACAGGGGCGCATTCGCTGCTGGACGTGCCCATTGACGTCGGCACTCAAGTGGCCCGCAAGCAGAGCAACGATAATCGTAACTTTCAGTGGAACGAGGACTTGATCTGGGCCCGCGGACGGCACACTTGGGAGTTTGGCACCGCCCTTCACTATCTTCCCACGCACCATCTGCGCGACGACAAGGTCATTGGCGCCCTCGGCGCGCTCGTCGCTCAATTGGACGCTGTGAGCTTCGCCCTGCCGGGGGCCGACGAACCGCAGCCCTGCAGCACCGCCGTCACCACAAACTGCCTGCGAAGCACCGACCTTCGGCAGTGGGACCGCTTGTACGCCACGGCACTCGGAATGGTCGACACGATCTCCGTTCTCGCGGTGCGCGACGGCAGCTTTAACCCCCTCCCATTTGGCTCTCAGCTGGAATCCGACACCAAGCTATGGGCACCGGAAATGTACGTACAGGATGTCTGGCATGTAAAACCGACGCTCACGCTAACGCTGGGCGTGAGTTACGGTTGGCAGACCGCCCCTATCGAGCGGCTTGGGCGTCAGACGATCCAGATCGACGCGGGCACGGGACAGCCGATTACTGCCGAGCAGTTTCTGAAGCAAAGGGAGACCGCAGCAGCCAACGGCCAGATTTTCAACCCGACTTTTGGTTTCGTACCTATCAATTCGGCCCACCGTGGGGTGTTCAACGTCGACTATGGCGACGTCGCACCGCGTGTCGCCCTCGCTTGGACGCCGTCCTATCACTCGGGGCTCGGAGGCTCACTCTTTGGTGCGGGCAAGACGGTGATCCGCACCGGGTTTGGCATCATCTATGATCGCCAGAACACGGTGCAAAGTGTGATCATCCCGGCTCTCGGCGTTGGTTTCGCGCAGACCTTGAACCTCACAGCCCCCGCGTGCAATTTGACTGGCGCGGGCGGAACTGGCTGCAATGCCGGGAGTATGAATCCTGCCCTCAGCATCTTCAGAGTTGGCCAGGACGGCACCATGCCGGTCCCTGTGGTTCCGACCGAGTCGAATCCTGTCGTGCCTCAGGTGACATTTAATCCCTTGAACGGAAGAATCAGCTTTCCTGAGATATTTTCATTCCAGGATGATCCGAACATCAAAGTCGGGCGCAATTATGCCGTTGACCTGAGCGTGCAACGCGAGTTCCCCGGCAACATGCTCCTTGAAGTGGCCTATTCCGGTCGCCTGGGTTATGACTTGCCGCAGAGTATGAGCCTTGGTCAGTCCCCCATTAATTTTAAGGATCCTGGTTCGGGACAGACTTTCGCTCAAGCGTTCGACGCTGTCGCCACACAACTTCGCGCAGGGACTGCTGCTTCTGCGGTCACACCGCAGCCCTGGTTTGAAAACCTTTCGCCCGGCGGCACCGTTTCTCTCGCCACTGCCGCACGTACTAACTTCGTCTTCGGGAACGTGAGCAGTATCTTTCAGACTATCGACCAAAAGCGACTGCTCGCAGGCTTGCCGACATTTAACAACTACCTTGCTCAAGGCATTTTCTTCCGTTCGAGCACCGGGGAATCCAACTATCACGCCCTCTTGGTTAGCTTGAATAAGCGCACGTCCAAGGGACTTACGTTCACGGGAAACTACACGCTCTCGCATTCACTCGACCAGATCGGCGCCATTCAAAACGCTGCCAACTTGATGCCCAATAGTTTTGATTTGAATGCGGAATATGGTCCTTCCACATTCGACTTCCGCCATATTTTCAACGGGAAATGGATCTACGACATCCCGTACAAGAGCTCGAACCCGTTCCTGAAGCGCTTGCTAGGGGGCTGGTTCAACTCCGGCATTTTTACGGCTATCAGCGGCCAGCCTCTCACCGCCACCGAGGGTTCTCAAGTGTGGGGCGGTACCCTGTCGCTTGGCTTCAACACCGGCAGAGTTCCGACAACGGATCCAGGCAGTTTCAACGACGGCCTACACACCGGCGTTACTGGCTCGAACGGTGTCGGCACCAACAGCGATCCGGCCAATAAGGGAACAGGCCTGAATCTGTTTGCTGATCCCTTTGCTGTATCGCAGAATCTTCGCCCACTGCTCCTAGCCAGCGACGGTCGCTCGGGCCGCTCGCGGCCACTCCGTGGCCTTGGCCATTGGAACCTGGACAGTTCCTTTGGAAAGAACACGACCATCACCGAGCGAGTTCATGCCATTTTCAGCGCTGATTTCTTCAATATTTTCAATCATCCGATTTTCTGCGATCCCGGGGCCGCCAATGGCAACGCCGTAGCCACGTGCAACGGCAGTCTGTCATTTGCCAGCGGCAACTTGACAAATTTCGGCGTAATCTCCAGCCAATTCATCCCTGCAAACCGCACTGCCGGCAGCCGCTGGATTCAGCTTAGCCTGCGCTTTGAATTCTAGGGTAGCTGCTAACACGCTTCCATGCCGGGAGGGGTTGTTTTCAACCCTCCCGGTATTTACCCTGGGGTGGGGCTCTGGCCAAGGCGATCCTTAGATATCCACAATCGGGTGAGGAAAAGCTAAAAATAGCTAAAAATAATTGTTAAGGGGGCTTGACGAATTAAGAAAAGCTGGTATTATTGCTGATGGTTTGAGGGTGTGAAAAACCCTAGAACCGCTCAGGGGCATCACGGTCGGATCGAGAAAGTCTTCCAGCCCGAGAAAAACGAAGGCGCGAAGTAGATCCTATAGTGGGGTTCTTTACGAGTACAGGGTAGAAAGAAGTCGAGCAACGCGTGGAGCCACTCAGGTGTGGGTGGTTGCGCCCGGCGCTCGACGCCGGGTTTTTTATTTTGCAGAAGTGATTAGGGGCAGTGACAAGCGGTAAGAAGTTCCGCAAGGGATTTCCGAAAGCGAGTCGCAGGTCAACTAAGACACGAAGCAAAATCCCAGATAACTGGGGCAGAGCTGGAAGGCAGGATCGCCTCGGGTTTCAGGGTTTGTACTTGCAAACCCTGAGCTAAGAAAGGCGATCAGGTAAGTCCCACCAGACAAGTCCTGAGGCATTCAGGGCATTCCGATCGACTCGGATAAAAGGTTCTTTGACAACAGAAAGGCTGGCAAGCCCACGCCGATAACCTTGCGCGGATTACGGTCCGCGCGCGGGAGTGAGGGTGTGGGTTATTACAAGTTTGCTCGAGATTGAGCATAACTGTGGAACAAGGCGGCTTATTCAAATCAGCGGGCAGGAGTGAATTTCCCTGCTGCTGAATCCGAAGACTGTAGAGTCGAAAGCCTCTCGTCAGTTTCTTAGTTGCTTCGAGAGGAGCAACCGGACGAAACTGCAGCCCATGCCCGGGTGAGCGGAGAGCGGATGCGAGGACGTATGGAGCTGCAGGAGTCGGAACGTCGGAGATTGTTTTGGAAAGAACCGGTCTAAAGACCGGCCGCTACCAAGCAGCGAAGACGGATTGAGTAAGTTTTATGATTAAGCTACTAAGGGCGTACGGTGGATGCCTTGGCGCCAGAAGGCGATGAAGGACGTGGCAAGCTGCGATAAGCCCCGGGGAGCCGCAAGCAGGCTTTGATCCGAGGATGTCCGAATGGGGAAACCCGGCGGGATGAACTCCCGTTACAGCCCGCTGAATCCATAGGCGGGTATGAGCCAACCCAGGGAAGTGAACCATCTCAGTACCTGGAGGAAAATAAATCACAGAGATTCCGAAAGTAGCGGCGAGCGAAATCGGAACAGCCCAAACCCAATTGTTTACAATTGGGGGTTGTAGGACCGCGTGAGTAGAGTTACCAATTCGACGGCTAGGTGAGCCCGCTGGAAAGCGGGGCCATAGAAGGTGAGAGCCCTGTAACCGAAAGCTGATCGGACTCGAAGCGGAATCCTGAGTACCACCGGACACGTGTAATCCGGTGGGAAGCTGGGGAGACCACTCTCCAAGGCTAAATACTCTCTGGCGACCGATAGTGAACCAGTACCGCGAGGGAAAGGCGAAAAGCACCCCTGC
>DATFSR010000024.1:0-10286 GCA_035262505.1 Candidatus Acidiferrum sp.
GGCCGACCTTTCCGATGCCAGGCACGGTTTCAGCCTGCTCAACGACTGCAAATATGGCTACGACGCCAAAGCCAATGTAATCCGCTTGTCCCTGCTCCGCTCTCCCGAATGGCCCGATCCCCACGCCGACGAGGGCCTCCATGAATTCACCTACTCTCTCTACGCGCACGGCGGCAACTGGAAGGATGCGCTCACCATCCGCCGCGGTTATGAGTTGAACTACCCGCTACTGGTTCGCCGGGCCTATCCCCATTCGGGTAACTTGCCCGAGCAGCACTCGTTTCTGCAGTTGCAGGGAGACAATGTCGTCCTCACCGCCGCCAAAAAAGCGGAAGACGGCGATGCGCTCGTCTTGCGATTCTATGAATGGGCAGGCAAGGAAAACGACATCAGCGTTCAGCCCGGCATGGCCTTGGAAGGCGCCGAAGAAACCGACCTGATGGAGCGCCCGCTACACTCTCTTCCCTTGGACGGCGGCCTCGCAAAAGTCCACGTCAAACCCTACGAGATTAAAACGCTTCGCATAAAGCTTTCAGGCGCTCAACGCTCGAACTTTCAGGAGAAATCCAAACCGTGAACACCAATCTCGCAAAAGCCGCCACCGTCGGAGCCCTCGGAGGACTGCTCTTCGGCTTCGACACCGCCGTTATCTCCGGCACCACGCAAGCGCTTACCACCGTCTACTCTCTGACGCCGGAACAACTCGGCCTCACGGTGTCTATGGCCCTCGTCGGCACAGTGATTGGCGCTATGACCGCCGGCATCCCCGGGCAAAAATACGGCGGCCGCGAAACCCTCCGCGTTCTCGCCGTTTGCTATGTCGTTTCCTCACTCGGCTGCGCCTTCGCCTGGAACTGGCACGTTCTGCTCGCCGCGCGATTCATCGGAGGCATCGGTATCGGGGGCTCCTCAGTACTCGGTCCCGTTTACATCGCCGAATTGGCCCCGGCCAAAATCCGCGGCCGCCTCGTCGGCATGTTTCAAATCAACATCGTCATCGGTATCCTGCTTGCCTATCTCTCCAACTACATCATTGCTAGCCTCGGACTGGGCGCCCCAGAATGGCGCTGGCAACTCGGCATTGCTGCCCTGCCCGCGCTGCTCTTCCTCATTCTGCTTTTCGGCATTCCTCCCAGCTCTCGGTGGCTGGTCACTCAGAAACGCGTGGACGAAGCTCGCCAGGTATTGCAGTCCATGGGTGCCGCCGATCCCGAGGGCGAACTGCGCGAAATCGTCGACTCCATTCACCTCGACCAACTGCAAACCTCCGAACCGCTGTTTTCCCGGAAATATCGCCTGCCCATTTTTCTGGCCATCACCATCGGCGCGTTCAACCAACTCTCCGGCATCAACGCCATTCTGTACTATCTGAATGATATCTTCGGTGCCGCGGGCTACGGAAAAATGTCCGGCAGCCTGCAAGCCGTCGCTATCGGCTTGATGAACCTGTTGGCCACCTTTCTGGGCATGGCAGTGATTGACAAGCTCGGCCGGAAGACGCTTCTCCTGATTGGCGCCGTCGGCACTGCCCTTTGCCTGTTCGGTGTTTCTGCGGTCTTCTACACAAACAGCCACCAACGCCTCCTCTTGTGGCTGCTCGTCGGCTACATTGCGTTCTTCGCCATTTCGCAAGGCGCGGTGATCTGGGTTTACATCGGCGAGGTCTTCCCGACCCGCGTTCGTGCTAAAGGACAAAGCCTCGGGAGCTCTTCCCATTGGGTGATGAACGCGTTGATTGCCTACGTCTTCCCCCAGGTAGCCAAATCCTCGGGGGGCGCGCCCTTCGTTTTGTTTGGCGCCATGATGGTCCTGCAATTTTTCGTCGTGCTCTTCGTCTACCCCGAAACCAAAGGCGTTAGCCTCGAACAGTTGCAGCACAAACTCGGCATCGACTGACGTGCTGCTTGTAGGGCCCGCCTTTACAGCTGGTGCCGTTTACCCGAGAAATCTGTCTTTATCTTCGCCTTTTCCAACTCGCTGCGCTTGGATTGCCAAATCGTTTACCTCGCCTCGATCTTCATCTCAATCCCATACTTAGGCCGCAGCGTCACCAACGGCTCCGGCACCACCGGAAATCCCGGCCTCAATCGAAACCTGTATTTCTGCGCGATGGCGGCAATCACCAGCGCACTCTCCAGCATCGCGAATCCTTGCCCGATGCAGCGCCGCGGCCCATCGCCAAACGGAAAATACGCCCCGGGCGGCAGTTGCTGTTCCAGGCCTCCCAGCCAGCGTTGCGGCAGAAATCGTTCGGGGTCCGCAAAAAATCGCGCATCCCTGTGCAGAATCCATTGCGAAGAAAGAAGCGTCGTCTTCGGGGGAATCTCATATTCTCCAAATCGCACCGGCTCCATATTCATTCGTGCCAGCATGTACGCCGGCGGAAACAGCCGCAGCGATTCCAGCACCACCGCGTGAAGATAGGGCAGCCTTTCAAGGTCGCTCACCTCCGCGGGCCGTCCGCCCAGCACGTTCTCTAACTCTTCGTGCAGACGAGTCTCCGCGGCCGGATTCTCCCCCAGCAAATACCACGTCCAGCAGAGCGTCAGCGCCGTCGTTTCGTGTCCAGCCACGAACAGCGTCATGGTCTCGTCGCGCAATTGCTTCTCGGTCATTTGAGTGCCGTCTTCATGCATGGCCGCCATCAGCAGCGTCAGCAAATCTTTTCGTGGCTCAGCGCCCTGTTTTCGTTCGGCAATGATGCGGTAGACCAGCGAATCCATGAACTGCTCTTCGCGTCGGGCGCGCCGATTGCCCGGCGTGGGCCACGACGCGGGGACGTGCCACGGATTGCGCGCGCGGTGCAGGTGGTGGCGCATCAAAAACGTCATAGCCTTTCCGATGCCCGTGGAGTCGGACGCCAGGCTGGTGCCGAATAACGTGCGCACCGCTACCTCTAGCGACACCTTCATCATCTCTTCGGCGATGTTTCGCGTTTCGCCGGAGCGCCACTGCTTCATCTGCTGCAGCGCGCACTCCACCATCACCGGCGAATATTCGTTGGTCCGCGCGCGATGGAACGCCGGCTGCGCCAGCCGCCGCTGCTTTCTCCAGAATTCGCCCTCGCTGATCAGCAGCCCTTGCCCAAGCAGGGGCCCCACCACCAGCTTCGTCAGCACGCTTTTGTAGAGTTTGGCGTGATCCAGGATCAGCAACTGTTGCGTGTACTCCGGCCGGCTTAGCAACACTCTTCGCATGCCCATCACTGGAACGCTCGCGATGTCGCCATACTCCCGCGCCAGTCGTTGCAACGTCCCTAGCGGGTCCTTGCGCACTTGCAGCGCCACACCAAGAATCGGCCAGCCCTTGGGCCCCGGAGGAAAATGAAAGCCATTATTCGTCACCGCGCTGCTCCGCTACTTCATCCAGGCATAATAAGCCACATAAAACCAGCTAAACACGCCATGTATGATCATCCACAAAATCGAATGGTGCGCACTCCACGACAGCGTAATCGCCAGCATGCTTCCAAATCCCCACACGCCCACGCCCGCCGAACGCCCTCCTCCGCCGTTCCCCATCGCGATTCTCCTTTCCTTGCCAACTATGCACAGCCAGTCTAACTCTGGGGATCCTCTTCTGATGTGACAAGCCGGGGCCGCCAATTTGAGTAATTGAGCTTATACGTTAAAAACTGCTATTCTTAAATTCTCGCCAGCCATCCCCAGCCATGGCAATCGTCTTTTCACAAAGGCCAACGCCATGGAAACCGAGAAACTCCGCATTGCGCGTGAGAAGCTTACCCGCGTCTTCCGTTACCTGGAAGCGCTGAACCAGCACCGCAATCCCGCCAAGCGACAGATTCGCGAACAGCTCTGGCACTTCTGGCTGCACGACCTTCCCGTGCATCCGGCCGTCAAGCGCGGAGTTACCAAGTCCAAGTCCGCTAAAGCGGCAGACACAAACGGCCACGGCACCGATGCGGACGCCTCGGGCTTTGTATTAAGGGTCCAGCGGCCTACGCTGACTCCTCCTCCTCCCCCTCCCCAAGTGGTTTTGCCGCACGTGGAAGCGGGTTGGGACGACCCCTCCAATACCGCGACGCTCTCCGAGACCCGCCAGGATTCCCGGGAACTTCGCGAGCCTCCCGCTGCTGGCGCCGCGGACGATCTGGCGATGGTCAGCGCATTTCGCAACTGGAAAACGCAGCGTGACGATTGGGCAAAAACCGAAAAACCCGCTCGAGCCTCCATGCGCTTGTTCGAAACGCTCTATGCCCTCTATGGCCGCATCGACCGTGAAGCTGAGCGCGTCGAACTCGTTTTGGGCGATGGAATCTTAAGCTGGCCGCGTCCCGAAGGCGATATTTTTCACCCCATTCTTTTGCAGCGCCTGCAATTGCAATTCGATGCCTCCTTGCCTGAATTCACGCTGTCCGAAGCGGATCACCCCGTGGAACTCTACTCCGCCCTGTTCCAGTCGCTCCCCGACGTGGATGGCCGCGCCATCGGGCGTTGCCGTGAAGACCTCGAGCAGGGGGGATTTCATCCCCTCTTCAATGGTACGACCTCCGAATTCCTCAAGAAGTTGGTCGTTCAGCTCTCACCGCGTGGCCAGTTCTTTGAAAACGCAGCTCCCGAGCGCATACAAAATGATCCTTGCATCGGCCGCGATCCGATCCTTTTTCTCCGCGCCCGAAATCTGGGCTACGCCGCCGCGATTGAAGGAATCCTCAGAGACCTGCGCGCCCGCGAGGACTTGCCATGGTCTCTCCTGAACATCATTGGAGAAGCGCCGGGACTCGCCGAAGGGGAATTTGACGACGAAACCCAGAAAACCAATGGTGCAGCGGAGCTCGATGTTTTGCTGAGCAAGCCGGCCAATCCCGAGCAGGTTCGCATCGCCAGGCAACTCGAGGAACACGGCGGCGTGCTGGTGCAGGGCCCTCCCGGTACCGGGAAAACGCACACCATCGGCAATTTGATCGGCCATCTGTTGGCGCAGGGCAAAAGCGTTCTCGTCACCAGCCACACCACCAAGGCCCTCCGCATGGTGCGCCATCACATCGTCCCTGAACTCCGCCCTCTGTGCGTGAGTGTGCTTGAAAGCGACCTCGACAGCCGCAAGCAACTCGAAAGCGCCGTAGGTTCCATCGCCGAACGCCTTTCGCGTGCCGAAGCCGGCTCTTTGGAAGCCGAGGCCAAACGCCTGGAATCGCAGCGCATGGAACTGCGCAAGAAACTCGAGCATGTTCGCGCGCAACTTGCCGACGGGCGCGCCGACGAATATCGCGACATTGCGATGGGAGGGAAATCCTGGACTCCCGCTGAAGCCGCGCGCAAACTGGCCCGGGAAAAAGACACACTCGGCTGGATTCCCGGCCCGGTCGCAGCGGTCGCACCTCTGCCGCTCTCTTCCACTGAAGTCGCAGACCTCTACCGCACCAATACTTCCCTTTCCCGCGAAGACGAGGCTGAACTCGCCAGCCCTCTCCCGGATCTCCACGATCTTCCTCTTCCCGAGGATTTCGACGATCGGGTCGGTGAAAAAAACCGTCTCGCCATGGACGATTTGGATTTTCGCGCCGACCTTTGGCAATCCTCCGCCGCGGATGGCTCCGCCGAAGAAATCCAGACCCTCGCCGCCGATCTTGTGCAGGCGGTCGAGCCGCTTTCCGGCAACGATAAATGGAAGCTGGCGGCGGTTTACTCGGGAAAGTACGGCGGAGCCCATCGCGCGCCATGGGACGCGTTGGCTCAGTTCGTTCGCCAAGTGCATCGCGACGCCGCGCAAGCGCAGGAGTCTTTTCTCACGTTCGGGCCTCGGGTGCCTGATGATCCCGCTCCCGAAGACCAGGAGCGTGTAGCCGGCGAAATTTTGGCTCATCTCGAAAATGGCGGAAAACTAGGCTCCATCACGCTTTTGACCCATAAGTCCTGGAAAAATTTCGCCGAGGCCGCGAAAGTGAACAACGCGCAGCCGCGCAAGGCGGAACATTTTCAAGCCTTGCGCCAGCTGTTGCGCCTGCAAACGCTCCGCAAGGACCTGGCCGCCCGCTGGGACCGCCAGATGGCACCGCTCGGCGCGCCACCCTCCAGCGGCATGGGCAAGCAACTCGAAAAAACGTTGATGCAGTTTTGCGATGCCATCGAGGATTGCCTCAACTGGCACGATCGCACCTGGCGACCCCTCCAGAATCAACTCGACGACCTCGGCTTCCGCTGGGACAAATTCCTCGCCGAGCAGCCCGCCATCGTCGGCGAAGACGGCGAGTTGCTGCGCATCGGTAAAGCGGTTACCGAAACATTGCAGCCCATCCTTGAAGTCCGCTACAAAAAGCTGCGCCTGCTCCAGCTGAACGAGGAACTTCGCGAACTTCTCGCCAAGTTAAAGCTTGCCGCGCGCCTCTGCCGCTCTTCGAAAGTCATTTCCAAGCTCGTCGCCGCCGTTAAAGACGAGGACGCGAGCGCCTACCGCGAAGCCTATGACCGGTTGCTGCAACTCAAAAGCAAAAAGGCCGACCTCGATCTTCGCAACACCCTTCTCGGTAAGCTGGAAACCGCCGCGCCCGCCTGGGCCGGCGTAATCCGCAATCGCACCAGCGTCCACGGCAAGGGCGAACCCCCTCGCGATCCCCCCTCCGCGTGGGTCTGGCGCCAACTCAATGATGAACTCGACCGCCGCGCAGGCGTATCTCTCGAGGCCTTACAAGCCAAAAGCGAGAAACTCGCCGAACAACTTCGCCGCGCTACCGTGGAACTCATCGACAAACGCGCATGGTCGGCGCAGGCTCACCGCACTTCTCCGCGTCAGCGCCAGGCGCTCGTCGGCTGGCTCGATACCATTCGCCGCATTGGCAAAGGCCACGGCGTCCGCGTCGGACTGTTGCGCGCCGAGGCCGCTCGCAAAATGACCGAATGCCGCGGCGCTGTTCCCGTCTGGGTCATGCCGCTCTCGCGGGTTGTGGAAAATTTTGATCCGCACACCGCGCGTTTTGACGTGGTCATTATCGACGAGGCCAGCCAGAGCGACGTCATGGCCCTCGTCGCGCTCTATCTCGGCAAAACCGTCCTTGTCGTCGGCGACCACGAACAGGTCAGCCCCTCCGCCGTCGGCCAGGACCTGGGCATTATTCAGAACCTCATCTTCCAATACCTCCCCGGCATTCCCAACGCCGACCTCTACGACGGCCAAATCTCCATCTACGATCTGGCGCGGCAATCTTTCGGCGGCACCACCTGTCTCGTCGAGCATTTCCGCTGCGTCCCGGAAATCATCCAGTTCAGTAACCTGATTTCCTACGACAACCGCATCAAGCCGTTGCGTGATGCCAGCCGCGTGCAGCTCCTGCCCCACACCATCGCTCACCGCGTCTCCGGCTCCAGCCGCGATGGCAAACTCAACCGTCAGGAAGCGCTCGCGGTCGCCTCGCTGCTGGCCGCAGCCATCGAGCTTCCCGAATACAAGAAAAACGAGGCCGGCCAGCCCGTCAGCTTTGGCGTGGTCTCTCTTGTCGGTGACGAGCAAGCCATCGAAATCGACAACCTCCTCCGCAAACACATTTCGCCAGACCGCTACGAACTCCACCGCATCCTCTGCGGAAATGCCGCGCAGTTTCAGGGCGACGAGCGCGACGTAGTCTTCATTTCTCTCGTGGATACCGCCGAACGCGGCCAGCTTTCCCTTCGCGATCAGGAACTTTTCAAGCAGCGGTTCAACGTTGCCGCCAGCCGCGCCCGCGATCAGATGTGGGTCGTCCATTCGCTCAGCCCGCAGACTCACTTAAAGCCTGACGACCTCCGCCGCCAGCTCATCGAGCACGCGCAAGATCCCGCCCGGCTAATGCGCGCGCTCGAAGAAAAAGAAAAACGCGCACAATCCGCTTTCGAACGCGAAGTGATGAAACGCCTCATAGCCGCCGGCTATCGCGTCTCGCCGCACTGGCGGGTCGGCTCGTTCCGCATTGATTTGGTCGTTGAAGGAGACGGCAAGCGCCTCGCCATCGAATGCGATGGAGACCGCTATCATCCGCTCGAGAAACTCGCCGACGACATGGCTCGCCAATCCGTCCTCGAGCGCATGGGTTGGATCTTCTCACGCGTCCGCAGTACGGAATTTTTCCGGAATCCCGAACGCGCCATGAAGCCCGTCTTCGAAAAACTCGAAGCGCTGGAGATTTCGCCCGGGCGCAGTGGCGACAACGCTTCGGAAACCGCTCATGGCCTAACCGACCTGGTCGAGCGCGTCACCCGCCGCGCCGAAAGACTCTGTACCGCTTGGACCAACAACGCCGGCAGTGCGCCCGCCGATGCTCGCAGCGATGCTTCACTCCGCGCCGTCAGCAAAGCCACGCCCTCCTGAACGGCCCATCCCCCAGGGTACGAAACTGCCGGCGTGTGATTCCGCCTTTTGGAATGTCGTAGGCAAGCGGAATCTCGGTGACGCCTTATCCGTTCAGAGGGCCGACGCTATTGCCGAACAGATTCAGCTTCGTCTTTCCCCTAACGAACAGGCCAGCTTCATGGCGGTCGCGCTGGGAGACCACGAGCCGCTTTCCGGTCTCGCCGAAGCCGAACGCCAACACACCAACTTCATGGTCCTTCTCAAAATCGATCCCTGGCTCGTCCCCCTGCACTCCGACCCGCGTTTCCGGCAACTCCTCCAGCGCATGAAGCTTTTCTGACAGCGCGCACGATTCGCACAATGCTGTAGCTGCAATTGACAGTGTTTTTCCGCGAATGCTATCGTGAAAGCAGGGCCGAGGTAGCTCAGTGGTAGAGCAGCCGATTCGTAATTTAGCGCCTGACTCACAGTACGATTGAATCCACTGATTTTAAGCCGGTTAACAGCTAATCGAAAAGCCGTTTTTGCGTTCTGGTGGAACGCGTTATGGAACGCAACTTGGGAACTGTCTAGCTATCATCACCCAGTGCTACAATTTGGAAATTCAGGCCCCCGATTTAGGTGAGACGATGACTTTAAGCTTATCCAGGCCAAAGAAGCTAGACCACGTCGATACGATTCGTTATGAAATCGACATGCTACGCTTTGCAGCGCAGCGATTGGCGGAGGAGAAACTTACGGAACGGGACGCCTGGGTGTACTTGGAAGCATTCCTGCTGCACTACAGAAATTTGATTGATTTTCTCGGAAGTGAAAAGCCACGCGATACTGACCTTCATGTGACAAGTATCTGGCAGCTAGCGAATTTGACTCCACCAGCGACGTTGAATGAAATCCATGCAAAAGGCCGGGCATTGAGAGCACGATACGAACCAACCGATGCGCAAGGTGGTGGACGGATTTCCCAGTACCTTCAACACTGCACGACGAAACGGATTGACGCAAAGGATTGGGAAGTGGGCGAAATGGTTGGCGATATTGAGCCGTTGCTTTGCGAAGTAGAGAAGTGCTTGGGAGCACACAAATTCATGTTCGACCCCGTCGAAACGGTTGGAACGCTAGGTCAGCTTTCGGCCAGCACAACGGTGGGTACGCTCACAGCGGTCGTCCCGCGTCCCAAAGCGGGATAATTGGTTTCACAACGGCGGACTATTTCCAGTTTTTCCCAAAACGTAAACGGTTCACAATTTCATCCTCCGCGTCAGTTAGTTGACGTGGCACGCTATTCTCAACTGCGAAAACATACCAGCCACATCCATGCGGCCTCGCGCATCGAGCAGCTTCTGATAGTGTTCGGTGTTCGTGTAGGCAACGCCGGAATTGCCACGAATCGTTCCATCCAGCTTCGTAATAAATATTAGGGAACGGTGGTGCTGGCGGCTGTGCTGGCGGGGTTGGTGGTGGAGGCGGTTGTACCGTGCGGTGCTTGCTCAGCTTCCGCTTGGAGAACTTCCTGGCTGGTTTATTGGTTCGCCGGGCGTGAGCTCTCATGTTGCCCTCCTACCCGCCGCATTATGCGCCCAGTATAATGCCAATGGTTATCTTTGGAAATAACTATGACAACCGATAATCGATTCGCAAACCGTGGACACTTCAAGAAAGCCTGCGCGACGTGTGGACACGGCAGGGCGCATCATCATCTCGAATCCCGCAGAACGAATGGGAGGAAGCGCATCGAGTGTTGGTTTCCGGGATGTAAGTGCAAGGATTTCCGTCGCTAGGTGGGTCGACAGGTCAGCCAACATGTCTGCATGAATAAGGAACCCGGAGAAGCCCAGTCTGGTCAGGTATGGGTAAGGAGACTCTCCGGGTTCCGACGTAAGCGGGGTCTAGAGCTAAAATTCTCATGCCTAACGTCGATTCGTTCAATCCGGTGTAACCCGTATTTTCTGCTAAGTGAATACTGTATGCCGCCGAGTCGGTTGCTTGCATTCATGCGAGTC
>DATFSR010000025.1:0-35511 GCA_035262505.1 Candidatus Acidiferrum sp.
GCCGGTCATCATGATGAGCCAGAACCGCCAGGACACCAAGGACCGCCTGCGCGGTGAACTGGATTACGATGTCAATCGGCGGGCTGCCTCCGATATTCAAGGCTTGTCGCGGAAACTCAATTTGCTCGGCGAAAAAATTGGCGACATCGAGGATTTGCTGCGCAAGAAATAAGCAGGCGATTGCTCAACCACTGGCTCGACATGCCCGCGCAAACCAGCCCATTTCGTGGATTCAAAGCCATGGGCGTATTCTTGTATCTTGGCGCCGTCATGGCTTCTCTTGCCGGAGTGACACTCCTTTGGCGCGGCACTCTTCTCGACCGTCTTTGGATACTGAACCCCCGCGCGTACAACCGGCTTTCACCGTTAGGAACCGCGGCTGGCATTGCATTTCTGCTGCTTGCTGCAACACTCGCAACTGCCGGCACCGGCTGGCTCCGCCTCCGCTTTTGGGGATGGGCCTAGCTTCAGTCATTATCGCAACGCAGGTTCTGGGAAACGTGGTGAACGCCGCCAGAGGCGATTTCCTGCGCGGTGGCATGGGTTTCCTCCTTTCCGGCGCGCTTCTTTGTTTTCTTCTCCGCCCGAAGGTCAGAGCAGTTTTCGCACGGCAGCTTTCTGGAGGCGCGAGTTAGCGCGCAGCCACCGGTCTAGAAGCCTGCGGTGATTTAATTAAGATTCGAGTTGCTAGACATCCCACGCGAAAAATGCGAGCATTTCAATCTGCTAGGTAGACTAATCCACACATGAGCAGTATTCCCAATAACCCTGCTGCTGCAGGCAGCCGGGGCAACGGAGTTCCGCGCGTCTTGGTGGCAACCACGGCGCTGCTCAGTTTCATCTCCTTTTGGCGTGCCGCCGCGATTGTCCTCAACGATCTCGCCTCTTCCGCTTATTACGCCGGGGGTGAGGCGGAAGGCTACATCGGCAAGGCCGCTCCGTGGTTCATCCTCGGGATCATGCTGTTTTCCTACTGCGTTCGCGCGATTTACGTCGAAAGCTGCAGCATGTTTGTCCGCGGCGGCGTCTACCGCGTGGTTAAGGAAGCCATGGGCGGGACGTTGGCCAAGTTCAGCGTTTCGGCACTGATGTTCGACTACATCTTGACCGGACCGATCAGCGGCGTATCCGCGGGGCAATATATCGTCGGTCTTTTCAACGAGACGTTCGACTACATTCGTTTCCCGCTGCACATTTCGCCGGGCGCCGGAGCCGCTTTTTTCGCCATTCTCGTCACAATTTATTTCTGGTGGTACAACATCAAGGGCGTTCCCGAATCCAGCCAAAAGGCCATGCGCATCATGCAGCTCACGACCGTGATGGTCGTGATTCTGATTGGCTGGTGCCTCTACACTGTCTGGCTCCGGCATCCGGCTCTCCCGCCGCTGCCTCATCCAAAAAACCTGAAGCTTGAGCCAAACGCCATGGGCTGGCTCTACGGTGTGCACTTCGCGCACTTCGCCGCGCTTATCGCTGTCTTTGTTGGCCTAGGCCATTCCGTGCTGGCCATGAGCGGTGAAGAGTCGCTCGCTCAGGTGTATCGCGAAATCGAGAGCCCTAAGCTTCCGAACCTGAAGAAAACCGGGCTGGTGATCTTCATTTATAGCCTGGTGTTTACTTCGCTGGTCTCGTTTTTTGCCGTAATGATTATTCCCGACAGCGTTCGCCAGAATTACTTGGAAAATCTCATTGGCGGACTGGCAATGAGCCTCGAGGGACCGTTCTTGATCCGGCTCGTCTTCCATGGCTTTGTTGTTGTGGTGGGAACGCTCATTCTGGCGGGCGCGGTGAACACCGCCATCGTCGGTTCGAACGGCGTGCTGAACCGCGTCTCGGAAGATGGAGTTCTTGCCGACTGGTTTCGCCAGCCGCACCGCCGCTTCGGCACTTCACACCGCATCATCAACATCATCGCCGCGCTGCAAATCATCACCATCATCATCAGCCGCGGCGACGTGACGTTCCTCGCAAACTTGTACGCTTTTGGTGTGATCTGGAGTTTCGCGATGAAGGGCATGGCCGTCCTGGTCCTGCGCTATACACATCCGGGTGACCGCGAATACCGCGTGCCTTTGAACTTCAAGCTATTCGGCGTGGAAATCCCGCTGGGGCTGAGCCTGATCACACTCATTCTGCTCGGCATCGCGGTGGTAAACCTATTCACAAAGAAAGACGCGACAATTGCCGGTGTCACCTTCTCGGTCATCCTCTTCATCGTCTTTACGATTTCAGAGAGAGTCACACACCGCGCGCGCGGTGCCGCGAAGCACGTGGAGATGGACCAATTTCACCTGGAGATGGAAAGCGAACTGACGCCCGCGGCCGTAGGAGCCCGTCCCGGCAATATCGTGGTGCCTGTCAGCAACATCCATTCGCTGTACCACTTGGGCAACGTGCTGGATCGCGTAAAACCGGGCAGGCGGGATGTCGTCATTCTTCATGTTCGTTTATTACGGCGCTCGGCCTCCGGTGAATACGAACTCGAAGCCGAGCAACTTTTTGGGGGCATTGAACAACAGCTCTTCTCCCAGGCGCTAAGCATGGCAGAGAAGCGTGGCAAATCGATTCGCTTGGCCGTCGTTGCCGCAAACGATCTCGCGGAAGGCATTTTGCGCGCGGCGACATCGCTGCAGTCCAGCACGATCGTGTTTGGCCACTCTTCAAGAGAGAGCACCGAGGAACAAGCCCGGCAAGTGGGGGACGCGTGGGAAAAGTTGGGCGACCCGAAGCCGCAGTTCAACCTGGAAATTCACATGCCCAACGGGGACAAGCTCTACAAGGTGCTTGGTCCCCACGCTCCCAACCTCACCGCCAATGAAATCAACCTCTTGCACCGACTGTGGCTGCGTTTCAGCGACTTGGTCTCTCCCATGGAGTTGCATCACCACGACGTCGTCCACTTCGCCTTGGAGGAAGTCCAGAAAGAAATGGAAGACGGGCAGGAAGATGACGTGGTCTGCCGCCTCCGGTCGCACCTTGATGCAAATCAGAAGAAACGCAAGCAGCCCTCTTAAACTGCGAGCAGACCTCTCACCAGCTCATAGTCGAGACTGGCTAGTCAGCGGTGATTTGACCACCGATCAGGCTATTTGCGAGGTGCAGTGACCACAGCGCTTTGCCGCGATAGGAATGCTCATCGCGCATTGCGGGCACTCCTTCGTGGTAGCCGCAGCCGCTTGTTCCGGTTTCGTCGCCCAGCGGTTCACCTGCTGCACGACAAGGAACACGCAGAACGCCACGATCAAGAAGTTGATCACCGCGTTCAGGAAAATGCCGTAATTGAGCGTCGGTGCTCCGGCGGCCTTGGCGGCTGCCAGCGTTTCATAAGATTTGTCGCTTAGATTGATAAATAGGCCCGAGAAATCGATGTGCCCCAGCAATCGGCCAATCGGGGGCATCATCACGTCTTCCACCAGCGACGAAACGATTTTGCCGAAAGCCGCACCGATAATCACTCCGACCGCCAAGTCCACCACACTGCCGCGCATGGCAAATTCCTTGAATTCTTTCAACACCGTCTTTCTCCTTTGTTGCTTTCGATGAGGCAAATGACGGGTCCGTGAAGACTTTACGCGTGAATCCGTCCGGACCGCCTTTAGCGCGGATTATATCCAAGAGGAGAGAAAATGCGATGAATCATCGAGACTGAGAAGAACTTGAACCGGCTCGCAGCAAGGGTTCCGGTCAACGTGGCCGGAAGATGAGCGCCGAAGCCACAATTCCTCGAAGCACGAGAACCCCTCCAGCCGCCATGAGCAGGGGCTCCACCCACGAAAAGGGAACGCGAATAATCGCAAGCATCAGAGCTCCCAGGAGCATCAAAGAAAGCCCACGGGTCCAGTTTTCCCAGCGTTTCCACCATTGGCCTGGCTTGTAGAGCGCGCGAAGCCCCCAAAGGATCAACGCCACGCCCAGAATCAGCCAGCTGATGCTGTGCCGGTCAACAATGCGCCCGTAGACTGGCCCCCGAAGGCCCACCCAGACTAGCAGTCCGCCGAGTAGCACGAAAATCAACTCGATGGTGACCCCCAGGAGCCGCTCCGGCCTGAGCATGGCGTGCTTTCACTCCCATTTAGGCGATGCGTTCGATGCGAAGCTTCTGGATGGTGACGGGAGTTCGCGGCCGGTCACCGGAGTCGCGCGGCACATTCGAGATTTTGTTGGCTACGTCCTGACCCTCCACGACTTCTCCAAAAATCGTGTGCCGGTTGTCGAGCCACGGCGTCGCCGCCACCGTAATGAAAAACTGGCTGCCGTTGGTATTCGGGCCGGCGTTGGCCATGGAAAGCAATCCCGCTTTTGCATGCTTCAGGGAGGGATGAAACTCATCGGTGAACTTGTAGCCCGGCCCGCCCATCCCGCTTCCGTGCGGGCATCCACCCTGGATCATGAATTGAGGGATGACGCGGTGAAAAATCAGCCCATCGTAAAACGGCCGCTTCTCTTTTTGCCCGGTCTTTTCGTTCGTGAATTCCTTCGTGCCTTCGGCAAGCCCGACAAAATTGGCTACCGTCTTGGGCGCTTCCTTTTCCAACAGCCGCGCCACGATGTTTCCCTGCGAGGTTTCAAAAATGGCGTAGGTTCCTGCCGCTCGGCCCATGCGTTCTCCTTGTATGTTGCGCGTGCCGAATCATCCTACACGAGCCGCACAGTGCCACGCCACCCCGCACCCTCACTCATTAAAAGATCCGAAAAAATGGCGAGGCAAGAACCAAGGCAAAGGCCAGAAATTTAGGGTTGGAACGAAAACTCAGGACTTACAACTTAAAACTATTTTCTTCACCAGCCTTTTTGTTTGCGCAGCTCCGTGATGTGCGCGGTGTGATGTTTTCCATGCCATTCATAGAGGAAAAGCAGCCAGTCGACATTGCGCTCACCACTTTCAGGATGAATCAACGGGCGCGCGAACTGCTCCGGCTTGAGCGAGCGCCAGATGCGGTCGAAGCGATCGTGGACTGCCGTCAGAAGAGACAACGACACCTCGACCGGCGTGGACTTCGAGTCCGCCAGTTTGGACCAGGCGTCCTCGTCGTAGGGCTTGATCGTTGGTTTTTCTTCGGTCAGCGCCAGCTTCAGGCGCACGTAGGCGTTCAAGTGACTGTCGGGAACATGATGCACGACCTGCCGCGCCGTCCAGCCGCCATCACGATAAGGCGTATCGAGCTGTGAATCATTCAAGCCCCTCACGGCGGCCCGCATTTTTGCCGGCAAAGACGCAATTTCGTCCATCGCTTGTTGTCGCCGCGCGGGACTAGCCTCGATGGGCATCTCAAAATGTCCAATCGGGTATCGTGGATCCATCATCGGCTCTCCTCGGGCAACCGCTTTTTCCGGACTATACGCAGGGCCATTTGCGCGCGTCAATGCAGCGCGGAAAGAACAGTCCCGCCAAATTGGCTGGCGCGGATTCCGAGGCGCGCCGTCGGGAATGCTACAATACGTCCGCTGTATCCGGCGGGCGCAGCGCTGAATCTAATGGCTGGAGAAAAATGGAATGCACAATGTCGTTATCATCGGCAGTGGCTGTGCCGGCCTCACCGCTGCGATTTACGCCGCGCGCGCTAACCTGAAGCCGCTGGTTCTTGACGGCCATGAGCCCGGCGGCCAGCTTTCGCTAACCACGCACGTTGAGAATTTCCCCGGTTTCCCGGACGGCATTCTGGGGCCCGAACTCATCGAGAACATGCGCAAGCAAGCGCAAAAGTTCGGCGCGGAATTCAAAGCCGGCGCGGTGACCGAAGTGGACCTCCAAAAACGCCCCTTCAAAATCACCGCGGGGAAGCACACCTACGAAGCCGAAGCGTTGATCGTCGCTGCCGGCGCCTCGGCGCGCCTCCTCGGGTTAAAAGGCGAGCGCGAACTGATCGGCCGCGGCGTCTCCACCTGCGCCACTTGCGATGGCTACTTCTTCCGCGGCAAACCCATCGCCATCGTGGGCGGCGGTGACTCCGCAATGGAAGAAGCCAATTTTCTTTCACGTTACGCGAGCAAGGTTCATTTGATTCACCGCCGGAAGGAATTTCGCGCCTCGAAAATCATGATCGAGCGCGTCAAGAAAAACGAAAAGATTGAATTTGTTACTCCGTTCGTCGTCGAAGAGATCCTCGCTCCCAAAGGTCTCGTCGAAGGCGTGCGCTTGCGTAACACCGAATCCAAGGAGGCGCGCGACGTCGCCCTCGACGGAGTTTTCGTTGCCATAGGACACGATCCGAACAGCACCGTTTTTAAGGGCAAACTGGACATGGATTTGAACGGCTACCTCATCGCCAAGCACGGCAGCCTAACTTCCATCCCCGGCGTGTTTGTCGCGGGCGACGTGCAGGACCATCGCTATCGTCAGGCGGTCACCGCCGCGGGCTCAGGATGCATGGCCGCGATGGACGCGGAAAAGTTCCTGGAAGAACACAAACACTAGTGTCGTTCCCCTCAGCCTGCGATAATGAAGTCGCATGCTTCGATCCGCGCTTCTCAAGGTTTCCGAAAACAAAAAATTCGGCACGTGGGTCACTTCCAATCAGACCACGCGCCACATGGCGCGCCGTTTCGTTGCCGGAGAGACGCTGCCAGACGCCATCGCCGCCGCCCGGCGCTGCAATGACGCCGGTATGGCCGCCAGCCTGGATTATCTGGGAGAAAATGTTGCCTGCACCTCCGACGCGCAGCGTTTCCGTGACGAGTATCTCGAAATCTTCGAAACTATCGCTCAAGAAAAACTTCTGGCAAACGTTTCCTGTAAGCTCACGCAACTCGGCTTGGACATCAACAGCGAATTTTGTGCCGGCTTGGTCCTCTCGATCGTGGAGCGCGCGGCTCGTTTTGATAATTTCTTGCGCATTGATATGGAGGGCTCCGCTTATACGCAGCGCACCATTGACCTCGTTAAACGCGTCCGGTCGCGCAATCCCGCCGTCGGTACCGTGATCCAGTCTTGTCTCTACCGCAGCGAAAAGGATGTCGGTGAACTTTTGGCGTGTGGCTGCCGCATCCGATTGGTGAAGGGCGCGTACAAAGAGCCGGAAGACCTCGCGTTTCCCAGGAAGGCGGACGTGGATGCCAATTATGTCCGCTTGCTCCAGATGCTGCTTCCCAGTGGTTTCTACCATGCCATTGCCACGCATGATCCGCGTTTGATTGCCGCGACGATTCGTTACGCAGCTGAAAAGAGAATCTCCAAAGATGATTTCGAATTTCAGATGCTTTATGGCATTCGCACCGACCTGCAACGCCGGCTGGTGAAGGATGGCTACCGCGTGCGCATTTACATCCCGTTTGGCAACGACTGGTTCCCCTATTTTATGCGCCGCCTGGCTGAGCGCCCCGCTAACGTTGGCTTCATCCTCCGCAATTTCTTCCGCTGACAAATCAGGGCTCGGGACGCGGATGCTGGCAGAATCCTTATCCGTCGTCACATGCGAGCGATGGTCACAGAGGTGGTGGACGATACTACCGAGACCGCAGATCGGTACGACCAAATTCGAGGTCGTTTCGGCCTTCCTCCCGCCGACGCGATTCACCTGGTCTCGGCAGCTCAAGCCGGTACTGATCTTTTCCTAACCAATGACAAAAAAGCTGGTTGGAAGATTCGTCCCGGGGATTCAATTTGTCGCTTCGCCGGAAGATGATGTTCTCCTAATCGTTAGGAAGAGGCTACTGCTTCACGCAGACGGTTACGCCGTCGCGCAGGGGAATCAGCACGGGATAAAGCTCCTTCGACGCGTACACCACGCGATTGAATTCCTGTATGCCCTTCGTGTCTTTATCTTCAGGAGCTGCGGACCGCGCCGCTTTCCCCGACCAAAGCGTATTGTCCGCGACCAGCAATCCGCCGCGCTTCAACTTGGGAAGCGCCGCCACTAGCGCCGCAGGGTATTGCTGTTTGTCCACATCAATAAAAACCATGTCGAACTTTCCGGGCGTCTTTTTCACCAGCGTCAGCGCGTCGCCCACTTGGGTTTGCACGCGCTTCGCCACGCCCGCCATACGGAAGTACACTTCCGCCCGCTTCGCTTTCTCCCGATCTCCGTCGGTGTAAAAAACCTTGCCCTGCGTTCCCGCCGCTCGCGCCAGCCAGACTGTCGAATAACCAATGGCCGATCCCATCTCAAAGATTCGTTTTGCGCCGGAAGCCTGCACGAGCATCGTCAGCAGCCGCGCGACTGCCGGGCCAATGATGGGAACGTCGTGCTCTTCGGCATAATCTTCCATTTCTTTCACTACCTGGTCGCGCTCGGGCAACAAAGTGTATAAATAATCCTCGACATCGTCCTGAATGTAGCCGCTGCGCAAATTCTCGCTTCGAATCATAGTTTTTCTCCGGATTTCAGCGCGTGAATCTTCAGTCCTTTCATTTTCTTCGTTGCAATTCGAAGCGCTTCGACAGTTCCGGTCAGGAAATCGAACGTGGCGTAATGCATGGGAACGACGTGCTTCACTCCCAGCAGTTTGACAGCGTACGCCGCTTCTTTCGGGCCCATGGTGAAGCGGTCGCCGATTGGCAGCATGGCCACATCCGGCGTGTAAAGTTCTCCAATCAGTTTCATGTCGCCAAAAACCGCGGTGTCCCCCGCGTGGTACACCGTGAACTTGCCCGGCATGCGGATGACATAACCGGCTGGCTCTCCGCCATAGTGGCGCACGCCATTTTCTTCAATTGAATTCGAATGGAACGCGTGGGTCATGGTAATTTCAAAATCGCCGATTTTCTGCGAGCCGCCTTTTCCCATCGGGCAGGTTTCTTCCTTGAAGCCTTGGCTTTCAATCCACAGGCAAGTTTCGAACATCGCAACAATCTTGGGCCGGTGCCGCTTGGCCAGCGCCAGCAGGTCCCCCATATGGTCCGTGTGCGCATGAGTCAGGAAAATCGTATCCAGCCGCTGCACGGTTTTCAATTCTTCAGGACACCACGGATTCGTCATTACCCAAGGATCGATCAGCCCCACCTGCCCCGACGGCGTCGTCAGCGAAAACGTGCTGTGGCCAAAATAGGTGATCCTATTTCCCCTGCAATTGAGCACAAGGCACCTCGCGGAAATTCACTCAGACTGAACTTACAGGACGTTCTGGTACGGGCGCAGCACGGCTGCGCCCTTCCGCAAGGCGCAAATCGCCGTTCGCCGACTAGTTGGAACCGGAATTGAGCAACGAGTGGATCGCCCCTTCGTACGCTTCTCGATTCTTCTCGCCAACAAAACTTCCCACCGGCTGCCCGTCTTTTCCATAAAAAATGGAAATGGGCAGCGATCCACTCCACCCTGGCAATACCGCGAGCCGAAACGGTTCTTCGGGCTCCGTCTGGTTCCTTCGGTAATTGGGGAATATGGGCTTGTAGCGGGCGATAAAACGCCGCATCAGGATTAAGTCGCCATCCTGATCCATGTTGATGCCAACCACTTTTAGTCCCTTTGGCGCGTACAGTTTCGCCAATTCGTTCAACATGGGATATTCATCGCGGCAGGGCTCGCACCAAGTGGCCCAGAAGTTCACCAGCAACGGTTTGCCTCGATACTGCTGGACCAGTTTCTGGTACGCCTGTGCGTCAATCAATTCGGGATCACGCGGTGCGACCTTTTTGGGGGTTTGTGGCGCAGCTAGCACGCTCGCCCCGGCAAGAAAGCACAGAAGCGCCAGCCCGTTTCGCAATCTCATGCCTGCTCCTCTCACCCTCATTCTATCCATTGCCCCCCCGGTTGAGAAACTCATTCCCCGCGCGTACAATGACCCGTAGCCGCTTGTCGCTGCCCGCGGCCTCATGATATAAGGACTTTTTTGCCGGTCGTGCCGATTCTCAGGAGAAGCCCCGGCCTGAAGTTTGATAAAGGAGAATCTCGAATGGCTTACGTGATCGCCGAACCTTGCGTCGGCACAAAAGACACCGCCTGCGTGGATGTCTGCCCGGTGGATTGTATCCACCCGCGCAAAGATGAGGCGGAGTTCGCCACGGAAACGCAGCTGTACATCCATCCGACGGAATGCATCGATTGTGGCGCCTGCGTCCCGGTTTGTCCCGTGACCGCGATTTTCGCCCTGGAAGATTTACCGGAAAAGTGGGCCAGCTTTACGCCCGTCAACGCCGACTGGTACGCCCAGCGGGGAAAGTAGGCGATCTCCGCGCTGGTTTTGCCGGGTCTCTCAGGCGGCACCTGCGTGCCGCCTTTTTCTTGTGTTCAAGATCGCTTGCGCCAACTCTTTTCCTCGCAAAGTCATCTATTCCTGAAACCGACCCCGGGAGGTCTTGCTTGAAGGCCATTCGCAGTTGCCTCGCAATAGCGCTTGCCTTTTTGCTTTTCTTCGCAGCTTTCCTGATAGCGGGCAACGCCCAGGCTCCCGCGAATCACAAGACACTAACTCCTCCTAGCCCCGGCACCGTTGAAGGCAACTGGGCCGGCTCTCTCGAGGCTGGCGATGCGCTTCTCCACCTCGTGCTGCATGTCTCCAAATCACCAGATGGCTCCTTCAAAGCCACGATCGACAGCCTCGATCAAGGCGTTTACGGAATTGAAGTCACGGCTTTAATGCAGAACGGTTCCGACGTCCGCTTCAGTGTTTCTTCCGTGGGCGCTCAATTCGAAGGAAAATTCTCCGCCGGCCACGCCGGGATTCAAGGCACCTGGTCGCAGGGCAATGTTGGACTTCCTCTCTCCTTCCATCGTCAGGCCGTAGGCGCCGGAGCAAAGAAGCCCGGCGACGCCATTGCCAGTGTGGAAGGAGTGTGGCAAGCGGCAACGGAAGCCAACGGCTTGCGTTTGCGTTTTCAACTCCACGTTACCCACGATGATGAGAAGCATCTGGTTGCGGCCCTGGACAGTCCTGATCAGGGCATCAGCGGCCTCCCGGCCGTCAACGTCAGCCAGAAGCTGACCGTCTTTCATTTCGAAATTCCCGTCGTGCAGGGCGTTTACGAAGGCAATCTAAACGCCGCGAAATCGGTCATTACCGGGACCTGGACGCAGGGCGGCATCACGCGCAACTTGAATTTTCAGCGCTCGGATCAATTGCTCGAACTGGTGCGCCCGCAAAATCCTAAAAAGCCTTACCCATACCGCGAAGAAGAAGTGACCTTTGCGAATCCGAAAGCGCAAATTTCACTCGCGGGCACGTTGACGCTTCCTTCGGGCGCGGGTCCGTTTCCCGCCGCCATTCTCATCGCTGGCTCGGGACCGCACGACCGCGACGAAGATGTCGCCGGGCATAGCCCATTTCTCGTGCTGGCCGACCATCTCGCGCGTAAAGGCATTGCCGTTCTTCGCTACGACAAGCGTGGCATCGGCAAATCCGCCGGCAATTACGACCAGGCTACCACCGAAGGCTTCGCGAGCGACGCAGAGGCCGCCGGCAATTACTTGAAATCCCGCAAAGAGATCAACGCCACGAAAATCGGCTTGATCGGGCACAGCGAGGGCGGGCTCATCGCTCCGATGATCGCCTCGCGCTCTTCAGACGTAGCTTGGATGGTGCTGCTTGCGGCTCCTGGCCTGAAGGGCGAACAGGTCATGCTGTTGCAGTCCGAGCTAATTCTGAAGGCCGCTGGCTTCGACGACGACCGCATTGCCAAGGCGCGCGATTTCAGTTTGCAATCCTATGCCTTGGCGCGCAAAGAAAAAGATCCGGAAGTCCTCGAAACCAAGCTAACCGATCTCGTTGATTCCACGGGAATGAGCACTACGCTACCTCCCACAACCCTCAAGCCCCAGGCACAGATGATGACTTCTCCCTGGTTTCGCTTCTTCCTCGATTACGACCCCATCCCCGCGCTAAAGAAAACGCAATGCCCGGTGTTGGCCCTCAACGGCGACAAAGATTTGCAAATCGCCTCGAAAGAAAACCTCGAGCAAATCGCGAAAGCGCTTCGGGAAGGCGGCAACAAGGATTTTCAAACACATGAACTGGCCGGCCTCAATCATCTCTTCCAGCACGCCCCTACCGGGTCGCCGACCGAATACGGCGGCATCGAGGAGACCTTCGCGCCCGAAGCCCTCACCTTGGTGTCCGACTGGATCCTCAAGCACACGGCTCCTTAACCTGTGACGCACGTCACCCTTGCATATTTGCTGCACTCCATCGGCGGTTTGAATTCATAAAATCGCGCGCCTTGCTATCATGGTAGAGACAAGAAAGAGAAAGAAAGAACTGTCCCCATGCCGCAGACCTTCCATCTTGCTCTTCTCATTCACGCTCACCAGCCCTGCGGCAATTTTGAACATGTTTTTGAAAAGGCATACGACGATTCCTACCTTCCTTTTTTGCAGCAGCTGGAAAGACATCCCGGCATTCACCTTGGCCTTCATTATTCCGGGCCGCTTCTCACGTGGATTGAAAAGAATCGTCCTGAATATTTCTCGCGTCTGAAGAAATTGGTTCAAGACGGCCAGGTGGAACTCGTGGGGGGCGGTTTCTACGAACCGATTCTCGTCTCCATTCCTCCTGAAGACCAGTGCGAGCAAGTCAACCGCCTTGCCAGCTACCTCGAGAAACATTTTGGCCAGCGGCCCTCGGGCGCGTGGCTTGCCGAACGCGTTTGGGAGCCGCAGCTTCCTACGGCGCTTGCGAATGCCCATGTCGCTTACACGCTCGTGGACGACGTGCACTTTCTGGCTGCTGGGTTCGAGCCGGAGGAACTCTTTGGCGCTTATATTGCCGAAGACCGCGGCAAAAGTGTGTGGCTCTATCCCGGACAGAAGAAGCTGCGCTACATCGTCCCTTTCGGGAAAGTCGAAGAGGTCATTACCTTTTTGCGCGAGGCGGCGAATGTGCATCCGGGGGGCGTGGCGGCCATGGGCGACGATATGGAGAAATTCGGCGTCTGGCCCGGCACGCACAAGCTCTGCTACAAAGACGCCTGGCTCTCCGATTTTTTTGCCGAGCTTGAGAAAAACTCCGATTGGCTCAACGTTTGCACCCCGGGTGAATACCTCGCTTCGCATTCGCCCTTGGGCCGCGCCGATCTTCCCACCGCTTCCTACACCGAAATGATGGAGTGGGTCTTTCCTACGCGCGTGCGGCAGCGCTTCCACGCCGTGCTGCAGGAATTCATTTCGCGACCGGAAGTGCTCGCATTCCTGCGCGGCGGCTCCTGGCGCGGCTTTTTCCGCAAATATCCAGAATCCAACCTGCTGCACAAAAAAATGCTGCATGTTTCGGCGCGCGTCGCTGCCGCGGCCGCCGCTCCCGCTTGCGACGAGCGCGAAAAACAGGCTTCTGACCTTGCGCAAGCGCGCGATCTGCTCCTGCGTGCGCAGTGCAATGACGCTTACTGGCACGGGATTTTCGGCGGCATCTATGCGCCGCATCTCCGCACCGACCCTGCGCGCAACCTCATTCGTGCTGAAGCGATTGCCGACCGCCTCGCTCCGGGAGCATCTGCCCCGCGTGTAGAGATGCTCGACTACGACGCTGATGGCGCGAACGAATTGCTCTTCACCTCGCCGGAATTTCAGGCACTCTTGAAACCTAGCGACGGCGGCACGATTGCCGCTCTCGATTTTCGCCCTGCCGCGACCTCGATCATCAATTCCATTTTTCGCCGGCCCGAGGCTTACCACACGCGCTTGCGCGAGGCCGCGAAGGCTGACGCCACTGGCACCGCCGTTTCCATTCATGAGCAAACGCGCGTGAAGGAGCCCGGCCTCGAGCGCTTTCTTCGTTATGACCGCTGGCCGCGCCACGCTTTTCGCGTCCTCATTTTTGATCCTTCGCGCACGCAGGCCGATTACGAGACGCTCGAGCTGTGCGAAGACGCCGCTTTTGCGGGAAGCCAATATACCGTTAAGAATTCGGCGGCTTCTGGCGCCAACCTTTTCTGCGCGGACTCGCTTCTGGTGCATGATAAAACCAAGGCGGCGGCCCCGAGGCTCCTCGTGTTCAAGAACTTTTCTTTCAATTCGTCTGCGAACGGTTTTGAGGTTGCCTGTGAAATCCAGCTCAAGTTCAAAGAGCTTCTTGAAAAGCCGGTGGCCGTGGGGATCGAATCCATCATCAATTTTCTGGCGCCGACCGAGCCGGACCGCTTTTTCGAAACTCCCACCGGCCCGGCGGATCTTCGCTTCAGCGGCACTCTGCCCGCGCCCGTCCTGCGCATGGAAGACGGCTGGCAGCGCGTTCGCGTGGCTTTGCACGCGCCTCTGTCCGAAGAGTTCTGGGTCGCACCGATCGAAACCGTCTCCGAATCCGAAGAAGGTTTCGAGCGCGTTTACCAAGGGTCGCAAATTCTCGCCGTTTGGCGACCGCCCCTCGCCACGCAAAAAGTTTGGTCCACGCGCCTCGTCTGGCGCCTCGCAACGTTCTAGCTCGAATGGAGCAAAGATTGCAGTCGTCAATCCATGAACATGGCTCGCGCTTTGGCAATTCTGACGGCGTTTACAACCTGTCTGATTTTCGGGGAATCGGCATTCCCGGTCATTCGGCGATGAGGAGGTTTTGAGCGAAGGGCCATTCCGAGTCGAGCCACTGGGCGTCGCAACGGAAGCCGGTGCGCCTGGCCACTTCGGGAATTTCCTCGGCTTTGTATTTGTGGGAGCTTTCCGTCCAGATGGTTTCGTCTTCGTTGAGGACGACGCGCAAGTTCGCCGCGGGAATGCGCACGCCTTGGCGGCGCGTGGAGCGAAGATGCATCTCGATGCGGTGGTCGGCATAATTCCAGCGCACCTCGTGACGGAAACAGCTTAAGTCAAAGTCCGCGCCGAGCTCGCGATTGATGCGCGCGAGCAGATTCAAATTGAACGCGGCCGTCACCCCCGCGGGATCATCGTACGCCAGGAGTTGAAGCTCGACTTCTTTTTCCAAATCGGTACCGAGCAACAAGCCATCGCCAGAGCACAAAGTGGCGCGCACTTCGCGCAAAAAAGCATCTCCCGCGTCGCGATCGAAATTGCCGATGGTGCTGCCCAGAAACAGGACCAGGATATGGTCGCCCTGGCTGCGTCCCGCCGCAACGGAACGCAACCCTTCAAGGTACGGTTGCTCATATCCCAGCACGCTAACCAGATCAATTTGCCCTAGCTCTTTTTCGCATGCCGCGAGCGCGTGAGGCGAAATTTCGATGGGGTAGTAATACGTCTTCTGGCGGCGAGCCAGGGCTTCGAGAATCCAGCGGGTTTTCTTTCCTGAACCGCTGCCAAGCTCCGCCACGCGCACAGGCGAGGGAACGCGCGACACGATCTCTACGGAATGTTCCTTTAGCAAACGGGCGTCGGCTCGCGTCAGTCCGTACTCGGGAAGCACGGAGATGGCTTCGAACAGCGCGGAGCCGACTTCGTCGTACAGATATTTTGAGGGCAGCTCGCGCTGGCCCGGTTTGGTGAGGCTTTCGCGCACGTCCGCGGCAAATTCCGACACGCGTTGCAGCGTTGAGGCAGGCATCTCCATGCTTTCTCTCTCCCGAGCTGGATCTGAGCCGGGGGTGCTTAGTCCTCGACGCAACGGAACGTTGCGTAAACGTACGGATAATGCGGTTGAAACCAGTTGCGGAAAGAACGGCGGAGCATGCACGCGGCGGTGCGGGGAGAACCGCCTTTCGCGACATAGTGCTTGCCGTCGAAGAAATTTGCGGAATACCCCGGATAAAAAGGCGTCGGGGTGAACCCGGGAAACGCTGCGAACTCCGTGCGGGTCCATTCCCAGCCGTTCCCGACGAGATCGTAAACGCCAAAGGCGCTGGAGCCGGCCGGATGCGAGCCCACGGGAGAAGGATCCCAGGAGCGAAAATCAAAATTGCCATGACCCTCGGTTGGTGTGTCGTTGCCCCAAGGATAGGGACGCTCTTCCTCGTCTTTCTGGGTGCCATAAGCGGCACGATGGAATTGTGCTTCGGTCGGGAGCTTGCGCCCGAGCCAATTCGCATAAGCAGTAGCTTCGGCGTGACTCACGTACACCGGCCATTCCTGGGGGAGACGCATCTCGCCAAACATGGTGCGAAGCATCCAGAGATTGCCTTCCGCCCTCCAGAACATGGGATGCCGAATCTTCTCTGCGGTTCTCCAGCCCCAGCCTTCAGCAGACCAGAGCCCGCGGTTTTCGTAGCCGCCGGCCTGCATGAAGCGCAAGAAATCGTGGTTGGTAACATTATGGCTATCAATGGCGAATTGCGGAACGGTCACTTCGTGAGCGGCGAACTCATTGTCCCAGCCAAATTCCCCGTCGCTTTCCTGTAAGTTCGAATGCTGCGAGCCCAGCGTCGAGCATCCTGCGGGAATCTCAACGAGGCGCGATTTCACGCGCAGAGCCTTCCATGCGACTTTTTGAGGCGGGCAAATCTTTTTGCTTGCAGGCAGGCGGTGCAGCATATACGAGAGCGTTTCCGCATGCATGAGACGATGTTCGATGGCCACGTGGAGCATTTGCATCAATTGCGGATGGCCTTCTTCGGGGCGTTCGAGGGCATGCTCGATGGCTTGATCGAGTTCTTCTCGAAGGCGCTTGTTGTAACGCTGAATTTCCTGGCGCGTGGGCCAATCTTCAGGAGCGTCGGTTGGCAGGCTCCCGCCAATGGGATCGATACCGAACGCAAAGAGCTGATCGAAGGTTGTATGGAAGGATCGTAAACCAAAAGCTCGTTGAGAAAGAAGGTTCCAGTCGAAGGCTTCCACGTGGCCAAGGTAAAAAACGATGCGGTGGCGTTCGGCGATGGGCCGGTCGTAGAGGGCTTCTTCAGAGACCAATTGGAAAAGCTCATCGATGCGTGCGCGGGCTTCCAAGATACGCGTATGTAGATCGTGACGAATACGGACAGCAGTTGCGGCCAGTGCTCCCATGGCGTTTACCCCTTCTTAGATGCTAGGTCCCAGCGAAGGATGCGCCAAAAATCGGCGTCGGGAGGAAAATTCCATTACTATGTTCGCGCCGAGATTTGGGGCTGTCAACCGAAATGAATGCGAAGATCAGTAATTTTTCGGGAAATTTAATCGAATTTCGGAACGTTTCGTTTCACATAAACGATATTCCGAGACGTGAGGTAATTTCTGGGGTTACCCTGGCAGTTCCGGCTGGGGATGCGGTGGTTCTCCTGGGACGGAGTGGCAGCGGGAAGACCACGCTGCTCCGTTTGATTAACGCTATGTTACTGCCGTCGCGAGGTGAGGTCCTGGTGCAGGGACGGGCGACGCTCGAGTGGGATCCCATTCGGCTGAGGCGGGGAATCGGATACGTTATACAAGAGGCTGGACTGTTTCCACATTTTACCGTAGGGGAAAACGTGGCGCTGGTTCCTTCACTGGAGAAATGGGATCGCGAGCGCACCGAAGCGCGCGTGGGCGAGTTGCTTAGGCTAGTGGGGCTGGAGCCCGGCGAATTTGCAGGGCGACGGCCGCGCGAACTTTCGGGCGGGCAGCGGCAGCGCGTGGGCGTGGCGCGCGCATTGGCGGCCGACCCGCCGATTCTGCTGATGGACGAGCCGTTTGGGGCTCTCGATCCGGTGACGCGCGCGGAGCTGCAGCGGGAATTCCGCGCGCTGGCAGAGCGACTGGGTAAAACGATTGTGTTCGTGACGCACGATTTGCGGGAAGCGCTGTTGCTCGCGTCGCGGATTGTGCTTTTAGAAGCGGGGCGGATTGTTGCGGTCGCACCTCCGCAAGAGTTTCTGCGACTTGAGCATCCGGAAGTGCGGGCGTTTGCGGCTTCGCTTGAAACTGGTCCGGGAGTGCCGGCATGAGCGCGGGCTTAGGCGCCTGGTCTTTTTTTATGGAGCATCGCGCTGAAATTTTGGGCGCGACGTTGGAACACGTCGAGCTCGTGCTGATTTCCATGGTGATCGCCATGTTTATTGCCGTCCCGCTGGGGATGTTTGTCGTGCAGCGGCCGGCTCTCCGGGCCATCTCGATTGGTGTCGCAAATGTTTTTCAGACCATTCCGAGTCTGGCGCTGTTTGGATTCCTGATTCCCATTCCCTTTATCGGCGGCATTGGAAAGCGGACGGCGATTGTCGCCTTAGTGCTTTATGCGCTGCTGCCCATTTTGCGGAACACTTATGTTGGACTGAGCGGAATTGATCCTGCCGTGCTTGAAGCCGCAGAGGCCATGGGGATGACGCCTTTGCAAGTTCTGTTTCGCGTGCGCTTTCCGCTCGCGCTTGCCGTCATACTCGCTGGCATTCGCACTGCCACGATCATCACTATCGGCATTGCAACCATAGCGGCGGCCATTGGGGCAGGAGGTCTTGGGACGTTTATCTTTCGCGGCGTGGCGCTGGTGAGTGATTCGCTGATACTTGCGGGAGCAATTCCGGCGGCGCTGCTGGCTCTTTTTGCGGATTTTCTCCTTGGTTTGCTGGAACGCCGATTGAGGGTCGCGTGAAGACGCGGCGCCTTCGGCGGGTGATTCCTTGCTTTGTCTGCTGTGTCGGCATTTTTTCGTTTGCTTCGGGCTGCAAAAAATCGGCGCAATCGAAAATCACGATTGGCTCAAAGTTTTTTACCGAGCAAGTGGTACTAGCCGAACTTGTGGCGCAGCACATCGAGGCGAAAACCGGAATTCCCGTCGTTCGCAAGACGAACCTTGGTGGAACATTGCTGGTCCATAAAGCGCTGTTGTCCGGCGACCTCGATCTCTACGTGGAATACACAGGCACGGCGCTGACCGCAGTCCTGAATGAGCAGCCGGAGGGGACTGCGGCCGACGTTTATAATCGCGTCAAGAAAGAGTATGCGGAGAGATTCCACCTGGAAGTGACCGAGCCGCTGGGCTTCGAGAACACTTTTGCAATGGTGATTCGCGGGGACGACGCGGAAAAGCTGCACCTTCGCACACTCTCCGACTTGGCTTCCACACCGCATTGGCGCGTGGGCGTGGGCTACGAGTTTCTGGAGCGGCCGGACGGTTTCCCCGGTCTCAGCAGACGCTACCATTTGCAGTTTGCGGAAGCGCCGAAAGTCATGGACCTTGGCCTGATTTATCGCGCGCTGGTGGATCATCAGGTCGATGTGGTGGCCGGGAACTCGACCGACGGCCTAATTGATGCGCTGGGACTGGTGGCGCTCGAGGACGACCAGCATTATTTCCCGCCATATGACGCCGTGCCCATCGTGCGCGAATCTGCGCTCGAGCGATTTCCGCAACTGCGCGCGGCGCTGGCGGATCTCGGCGGCAAGGTTTCCGCCAGCGACATCCGCAAGCTCAACTACGCGGTGGATGCTCAGCATCAGGACGCCGCAGCTGTAGTGCGCATTTTCCGGGAAGCGAAAGGGCTCTAGGCCGTTTGAATTGCGTTTAGAATGGCGACCCTGCCCTTTACGGCGGGCGATGGGTTGCTTTCAGGAGCGCAATAGGAAGCGAGGCAGCGTGGTGAGAAGACGATTGCTGGCAATGTTTTCATGGGGACTCGCTCTTGTGGGGAATCCGGCGCTGGGGCGGGCGCAAACGCCTTCGCCGGCGCTGCTGGTCCTCGACAAAGAGGACAACATGCTTTCGATGATCGATCCCGCGACTGCGAAAACGGTTGCGCGAATTCCTACCGGAGAAGGGCCGCACGAAATAGTCGTTTCGGACGACGGGAACATGGCGTTCGTGGCGAACTACGGAGGACGCACTCCGGGCAGCACGATTTCTGTGATGGATTTGCTGGGGCAGAAGGAGCTTCGCCGCGTGGAACTGGGCGCGCTGCGGCGGCCGCACGGCATCGTTTTCGCCGAGGGCAAGGCGTGGTTCACCGCGGAACAAAACAGACTAATTGCGCGCTACGACCCTGTGGCGAACCAGATCGACTGGCTGCTCGGCATCGGACAGAACGGAACGCACATGCTGCTTTTCTCGAGAGACCGATCGCTGCTCATTACTTCTAACATTGCGTCGAATTCGATAACCGTGCTGCAGCGCGGCTCCGATCTGTCTGTTTGGAACGCGACCAATGTTTCCGTCGGAAAAGGGCCGGAAGGAGGCGACCTTTCTCCCGATGGCCGCGAGTATTGGGCGGCGAATTCCGGCGATGGCACCGTCTCGATTGTTGATGTTTCTACAAAAAAGGTTACGCAGACGCTGGACGTACAGCTGAATCGCTCGAACCGGCTCAAGTTCACGCTGGATGGAAAGCTGGTTCTGATTTCGGACCTGGGGAACAACATGGTGGCGGTTGTTGATGCCGCGTCGCGCAAGGTGGTGAAGCGTTTGAATCCGGGACGTCAGCCTGAAGGGATATTGATTGCTCCTGACGGCGCGCAGGCGTACATTGCCGTGGCCGGCGACAAGAACATCGCGGTCCTCGATCTAACGAACCTCGAAGTGAGCGGTCGCATTGCCACCGGCGCCGGTCCGGACGGAATGGCCTGGGCGGCGCGCCACTAATCTATTGTCGAGGGTTGAAGGTTAGACGGACCAGCCTTGGCGGTACTCGCGGCGCAAATAATCGTTGGCCTGCGGTAGATTGGTGACCCGCATGTTGGGACCGTCGTAAGAAATCCTCTTTCCGGCTTTCAGCGCGACGATGCCGAGCAGCATCACTTCGGTGAGGCGCGCTGCGTATTCGAACGGGCAGGAAGCTTCCTGTTTGCCCTTGCAGGCGTCCACCCAATTCATTTCGTGAGCTTCGCCGGGAATGCGCGGAAGCTTCTGCGGCGGCTTGCCAAACGAATCCTGCAGCGACTTGGGCAGAAGGCGCGGATGAGCGCCGTATGTTTCGTGCATCAGCTTCCCCTTGCTGCCGATGAGCAACGCGCCGCCCTCCCCGCTTAGCTCTTCGTCCCCGAGTTCTTCGGGTTTGTTGGGCTTCAAGCCGCCGTCGTACCAGGTGAGCTTCACGGGCGGCAGCGGTCCGCGAGCAGGGAACTCGTAGAAGGTCATCGTAGCGTGCGGATACGTTGCGCCGTTAAAGGGCGTTGAAATGGTCTCAACGCTCGAAGGCATGCCCAGATTCAGCGCCCACATCGAGTGGTCCATCAAGTGGGCACCCATGTCGCCGATGGCGCCGACGCCCCAATCCACCCAGCCGCGCCAGTTGAACGGGTGATAGATGGGGTGATACTCGATGTTCGGCGCCGCCGCGCCAAGAAAAAGATTCCAAGCAAGCGCTTCGGGCACGGGATAGTTGCCGGCCATGGCCCCCGCGAGGCGCTCATTGACACCCTTGCCGTTCCAGGCCAGTTTATCCGCAGGTTCCTTCAACGCTTCAGGGCGAGGAATGCCTTGCGGCCAGAAGCCGAGGGGGCGGTTGGTCCAAATGTGGATCTCGCGGACTTCACCGATCGCGCCAGCCCGGATGTATTCGACGGTCAAGCGCGCGTCATCGAGGGAATGGCCCTGGTTGCCCATCTGCGTTGCAACTTTCGTTTCTTTCGCGGTGCGCGCCATTTTGCGAGCTTCTTCCACGGACCAGGTCAGAGGTTTTTGCACGTAGACGTGCTTGTGAAGTTCCATGGCGGCGAGGGCGATGGGAGCATGCATGTGGTCGGCGGTGGCGACCAGGACCGCGTCGATGTCTTTCTGTTTTTCGAGCATCTCGCGAAAGTCTTTGTAGCGCTTGGCTTTTGGCAGATGCACGTCTTTGAGACGGATCATGTTGTCCAGGCGCACTTTCGCTTTGGCAACATCGAACGGCGCTTGAGACGGTCCTCCAGCGGGCGGGGCGGAGGGATTCGCGAGGCGGTCGCGCAGTCTCTGGATGTCGGAGTCGAGGCGCCCGAAGCCCTGGTCCGCGTAACCCCAGTCCACGTCGCAAAGGGCAACGATATTCTGGCTGGAGAGGTTAATGACGTTCTGGCGGCCCATGCCGCCAATGCCGACGCCGGCGATGTTCAACATGTCGCTCGGCGGTGTGAAGCCTCGCCCTAAAACGTGCCGGGGGACGAAAGCTGCAGCTGCGCTGCCCGCCGCTACGTCGGTCAGGAATTTTCGCCTGGTGAGCGGTTTCTTCTCGTCCCTTTCGCCGTTTGCTGGCTGATCTTCTTTTTTGTTTTTCCCTTCCGGCTTTTCCTTGCTCATGGGTTTCTCCCTTACCTTCGATGCCCCAGACATTATCGCTCTCTTCGCAAGCCTTGGCGACAACTCCGTTTTGCGTAGAATACTATCGCGTTGTGAGGCGTTGACTGGAGGAAATATTCTCGGCCGCCGAGCGGTCTGGTAGTTTTATGAGGGACTCTGAAACAGGTGGAACCTGAAAGATGAGCCGCTTGAAGGTGTTGTTGCTTGCATGCCTGGCCCTCGTGATTCTTGGCGCCATCTATCTGGCCGTGTTGATTCGCCGCGGTTTCAGCGCTAAAGAAGAGCCATCGGCCATTGAGAAGCTGGTAGCGCGCACCGTGCGAGAGCTGTCGATTCCGGCCAGCGCGCGCCGGCAAACCAATCCGTGGAAACCCACTTCGGAGAACCTGCAGGAAGCCCGCGATCATTTCCTTGCGCATTGCGCGGTTTGCCACGGCACGGATGGTTCCGGCGTAACTCAACAGGGCCGCAATCTTTATCCCAAACCTCCCGATTTGCGCGCGCCTCAAACGCAGAACCTTTCAGACGGCGAAATCCACTACATCATCCAGAACGGTGTACGTCTGACAGGCATGCCATCGTGGGGCAGCCCGCACGACGAAGCCGATAATGACGGGTGGAAACTGGTGATGTTCATTCGCGGCCTTCGGCCGCTTTCCGCCCCGGAGAAGTCGCAGCAACAGGAGGCCATTGCCGCAGCCCATTACACGGGTTCGCAGGCCTGCGCGAAATGCCATCAGGAGATTTATGAGCATTGGAAAAAGACGCCCATGGCCAATGTGGTCCGCGACCCGCGCGAGCATCCGGAGGCGATTCTTCCGAACTTGGCAACCAACCCGATTGCCAAGTTTTCCAAGGACCAGGTCGCGCTGGTGTACGGGAGCATCTGGAAGCAGCGCTACTTCACGCGCATTGGAGATGACTACTATCCGGAGCCTGCGCAATGGGATGTTACCCATCGTGTCTGGCGTCCGTATTTTGTTGCAAAGGGAACGGACTGGTGGGAGCCATTTTATCCTCCTGACAACATGCGGCGGCCAACGGGGCCGACGTGCGATGGCTGCCACTCGGTGGATTACAACATTCGAACCAAACAAATCGTGGAGTGGAACGTGGGCTGCGAGCGCTGCCACGGACCGGGAAGCGAACACCTAGCCCGGCCATTGCGCCGGAATATCATCAATCCGGCGCGGCTGGACTACGTCGAGGCCAATGACGTGTGCATCCAGTGCCATTCGCAGGGCCGGCCACTCACGAGTCCGATCGAGGGCAAATACTATGATTGGCCGGTAGGGTATCGCGTGGGCCTGCATCTTGGCGATTATTGGCAACTCGAGGAGCACACCTTGGGGCAGACAACGTTCACGCACTTTGCGGACGGCACAGCGCACAAGAATCGCATGCAAGGGAATGATTTCGTCCAAAGTCTCATGTACCGCCGGGGGATTACGTGTTTTACGTGCCACGACGTTCATGGGACCGGCAATTACGCACAACTTCGCAAACCGGCCGACCAACTCTGCTTGGATTGCCACGGGCCGCTCTCGCCCAATGGTCCGCGCACGGCGACGCTCGAGGAACACACTCACCACAAGAAGGGCTCGACCGGAAGCCACTGCGTGGTGTGTCACATGCCGAACATCCAGACCACGCTCGGGGACGTCAAAGTACGCGCCCATACGTTTGGCGTACTGTCGCCCACGATGACTGACAAATATCAGATACCGAATCCCTGCACTTCCTGCCACACAGATAAGTCCACGGCCTGGGCTCTTGAAGCGCTTCGCCACTGGCCGGAACGGTCCCCGTGGAGGCTGGAGTAAAGCTGCTTAGGACGGAAAAGGAATCGCAAACCGTTTGGGGGTGTTGCGGGGACGCCTCGGACTCGCTAGACTGCGCCAATGAAACGCCCACGAATACTGCTTGCCACGATAACAATTTTATTTGCCGCAACGCCTATTGGTGCCCAACAACCCAAGTCCATTTTCTATATAACGCGCGAACCCAAGTCTGTGCGGTCGTTCCTGGCGCACGCGGAAAAGGTCGATCTTCTGTCACCCGGCTGGTACGCGGTGGACGCGAGCGGCCTGCTTTCCGGCGGCCCCAACCCCGAGGTCATGGAAACAGCGCGGCAACACCACGTCCCGGTTATGCCGCTGGTGGTCAACGGCGGGTTCGCGCAGGAAGAGGTACACAAATTCTTCGAGAACAGTCGCGCACGCGAACATGCCATCTACGCCATGATCCATGCGAGCAAGGACAACGGTTACATCGGTTTTCAGTTGGACATGGAAAACGTCAACTGGACCGATCGCGACGCGCTTTCTGCCTTCGTCAGGGAAACAGCGGCAGCTTTTCACAAAGAGGGGCTGCAACTTTCCATTGCAACAATTCCGAATGAGCCCGGGCATCCAGGAGAAACTGGCTTTTCCGCGTGGATCTACCAGAACTGGCGTGGCGCGTATGACCTGAGACCTATCGCCGAGTCCGTGGATTTTCTATGCCTGATGACTTACGACCAACACACGACCTGGACGGTTCCCGGCCCGGTTGCCGGATGGAACTGGACCGTTGCCAATCTGGATTACGCCCTGAAAGTGGTGCCTCCGCAGAAGCTCGCGCTCGGAATTCCTTTGTATGGCTACCACTGGTTTACCGGGACGCCGCTCAAGCCGCCGGACAAGAGCGGCGACAAACCCAATCCGACGGCCGACTATATTTCGACCGATGACGCACTTGACTTGGCCAAAGCCTACAGCGCACACATGGAATGGGATCCCGTGGACCGGACCGCTTGGCTCTATTTCTACAGAGATGACGAGCGCGAATGGATCTTTTATACGGACACCCGGACGTTCAAAGAGCGCTATGGGCTGGTCAAAGACCGCGGGCTGCGCGGTTTTGCTTCCTGGGTCCTCGGCACCGAGGACGCTGGAATCTGGGACCTGCTTCCCGCCCACAAGTGATTAATGTCGCGCCCGGCTATTGCTTGGCGGTTTGCAGCAACTGGCAATTCTCGATGCATTGCCAGGCAAGCATCAGGACTTCCGCATTTTTGTGAGGCACTTTCTCGCCAGCTTCCGGCGCGACAACGAGAGACTGAGGACCGTCAGCCAGATTGAACGTGCACTGAAACTCCAAGGACTGCACTGCCCGCTGCTGGCAAGCATTTTTTTGAAGCGCGGCGTCGAGCGCACCCGGCTGCGAGTAAAACTGGTCCGCAGTTTGCGAAGGAACCATGGCCACTACCATGGGTACGGGAGACTTGATTTTGATGCTGACCTGCTCGCCGTCGTGATCCGGCTGGAACCCGCCGTAAACTTTCAAGAAGGGCGTGAGCTTGTATTTCTCCTTGACGTGTTCCATCCAGCGAAACTCGGGCTGCACACAATTCTCAACGCAGTCCCAGCGGAAATACTGAATGTGCACGTCGTTGGGGTCTCTGAATTGCCGCGGCGAGGATGCCTGTCGCGCGCTATTCAGCACTGCAGCGATCCCTGAACCGACTTCACGAGCGACATCGTTTTGAGCGCCTTCCATGGTGTTCAGCACCACGCCCAGCCCGGCAAACACGGGGGTTCCCGGGCT
The DNA here is from genome assembly GCA_035262505.1 of Candidatus Acidiferrum sp. GTDB lineage: Bacteria > Acidobacteriota > Terriglobia > Acidiferrales > UBA7541 > Acidiferrum. Next base: position 25,486 of record DATFSR010000025.1, read on the forward strand.
GTAGCGCTCGTCACGAATGATCAGCGTCATCGCTTCGACCGGGAGTTCGCAGACATACGTCGTGTCCACAACGTGCTCGCGCAGGCACACCTGCCGCAGGTTGGCGATGGCCTCGGGATGTTGCAGAGCGGCGTTCCAGTCGGCTTCGGGCGTCATAAAGATCGTGACCGGCTTCTGTGCCTTGATGTCTACGTGATTGTTTTGGCCAACGGCGTTCGGGTGATACGTGCGGCCGGTGTGATAGTTCGCCGGGTCAAGCCGCACGGTCTCGTCATTGGCGGGCAGCCAATTGAACACGCGGTCTTGCGCAAAGGAAGTCTTGGCAAAAAGACATAACGCGAGAGCGCCGAAAAAGAACTGGGTCTTTTGGATTTTCATGGTTACTCCGTTCATATCATTGGAGCGCAGCAAGGCTTTGGCAGCAATAGCGCCCGCGGACGTATGTTTTCTGCGAGTATCCTGTTCGAACGGTCAGTAAGAATTTGGATTTAATCGACGATCAGTAGGTGAGCGACCAGCCGACCAGGGTCATGGCGAGGACCAAGACAAGCATCCCGGTACTTACGATGCTTAGCGTTCGTCCATGGCCGAGCAAATGATCGCGGGATTCCGGGTCGATGCACAAAATGATGGTCACGAACAAGACCACGCCCCAGGCCAGCAAGATAGGCAAGCCCTGATAGCGGGCAATCATAGAAAGGAATTGGCCAGGAGGCTGACCCGCGGGAATCCACCATGGAATCATCGGCGCAACACCGGCGGCCAGCGAGAACGTGAGCAGCTTCCGCGTGAACCAGCCTTTCAGTTTGGGCCGCCCCTCTTTCCACACGAAGTAGTCCCAGGCAAGCAGGCCAAGCGCCAGAGGCACCCAGCCGTAGAATGCGGCTTGCTGGTTGAACCAGGACCAGCCTCGAAACAAAAGCCTTCCGTGGTGCGCGTTGGCCAGTCGGGGGAGCAGAAAGAGTCCGAGCACGGTGTTGCAGAGGACGGCCACCAGGATGGTGATCAAACTCATGAACTGAAACCAGTACCGCGTGGGCACTTTCTTGCAGCGAGTGCACACGGACTGTTTGGGCAGGAAATTCAGTCCACAACGATCGCAGTACACAGTCAAGTTCTCCCGTGGGGAGGGGATTCGAACTAACTCTCTGCCAGTCTATGGTTGACGGGTCGTCGAAACCACTGGCCCGAGGGCCAGTTTTGGTGCGGTCGTGCTGTTTTGTACAAAAGTTGATTTGCGAAGCCGACGCGGAGCTTGTTTGTCGCGAAGTTCCGCGGAGTTCGAAAACGAACTCGTCTTGCGCCGAGTTGCTGTGCGCCGAAGGCCTTTGATAGAGTGCCTACTGCCGCGTCGTCAGGCGAGCAAGGGAGGAATTTTGACCATTCCCAAATACGCTCTCGACATTCTTGTTTGTCCGGTGTGTAAGACACCGGTAGAACTCCTGGCCGATGAGTCCGGATTGAAATGCGTCTCCTGCGGGCGCATCTATCCGATTCGCGACGAGATTCCGGTGATGCTGCCCGAAGAAGCCACCATCGTGGGGGAGAATCCGCGTACCTAGCAAGAAATTAGCCTTAGCTCGCATGACGACTCCCCTAGCTAATTCCGTGCATCGATTGAGACGACTGCTTCCGCGGTTGCGCGGCAAACGGATTGGTGTGCTCGGGGACATGATGCTGGACCGCTACTTGTGGGGCACGGCCTCGCGCTTGTCCCCGGAGGCGGCCGTGCCGGTGGTGGACTTTGTGGAGCAAAACGAGTGTTTGGGAGGCGCCGGGAATGTGGCCGCCAACATTTCCGCGCTCGGGGCACGAGCGGAGGCCTTTGGCGTCCTTGGAGGGGATGAAGCTGGCCGCGCGATGCAGCAATGCTTGGAAGATGCGAAGATTGGCGGCAAAGGCGTTATTGTCGAAGCCAAACGTGTAACCACAGTGAAGACGCGCATCATCGCCAGGCATCAGCAAGTGGTCCGTGTGGACCGCGAGCGCCGTGAACCGCTCAGAGCAGAAACGCTCGAGAAGCTGCTACGGCTCGTTATTGGGGCCCTGAAACAGCTTGACGCGCTTGTGCTTTCCGACTACGACAAGGGGCTCATCACCGACGATTTCGCGAATCGCGTGCTGAGCGCAGCGCACCAGTTGAAGGTTCCTGTCTTTGTCGGCCTGAAGACCAGGCGGTTGTACGCATACCGCGGCGCGCGAGCGGTCACCTGCAATGCGAAGGAAGCAGGATTGTTGGTGAATCAGCCGCTTGCCGACGAGAAGTCCCTGGAGGAGGCCGGCCGCGCGCTCCTGGCGACCTTTGGCTGTGGGGCGGTAGTGATTACGCGCGGCGAAAAAGGAATGAGCATTTTTGAGGAATCCTCCGCGGGGCATGTCCATATTCCCGCGACAAGTTTTGAAGTGACTTATGCCCGCGTCGGACAGGCCGGAATCGAACGCGGCGCGACCGGCCGACAGGTTTTCGACGTAACGGGAGCGGGCGACACGGTTTTGAGCGTGCTGGCACTCGCTGCAGCGGCGGGAGGGTCTATTGTAGATGCCGCCATGCTCGCCAACATTGCGGCCGGCGTGGTCGTTGGAAAGCTGGGCACGGCGAGTGTTTCACCGAAGGAATTGGAGTACGCGCTAGACGAAATTCGAATGTAGAGTGCTTTTCACGCCGCAGAGCAGCGGCGTAACGCTCTATCCTACCGCCTTGACGATTCACCCGTTCTGTGCCGTGAAGAGCCCCGTTACAGGAAGTGACAAGCGGCCGGCCCGGGCGGAAAGCTGAGAGATTTATCGGATGTAACCACCCACACGCTCACGACTTTCGTCTTGCGGCCTTTTTCATCGTCGCCGGGCTGGGGCATGGGTGAAAACGGGCTAACGGCCACGCTCACGTCCACGACATTAGAGGAGTGAGGGGAGCAAGTCTTCAGGATCTCGTAGCTCTTCACTGGGCCGTAATATCCATCGGGGCCCCAGTCCGCGAGAAAATCCTTCTTCGTATAGCTCGGAGCCGGTTTCCAGAGTTGGTAGGCGAGGTCGGTATTGCCCGCGGCCAGCGCGGTAAAGAAGCGGTCGGCCGCTCTTTTCTCGGGCAGGTAGCGGAGGGCGAACCATAGGACGACTATCACCGCTACCGCTACGGCGGCGGCGGTGAAGGCCAAGGCTCGCGATTTCTCAGATTTGACGGGAGGTGGATCCAGCAGTGTCATTCAGTTTTCTCCTGACCCGCGAGCGTCAGAAATAAGTTCTACAATTCGTTTGAAAAATCCCTGCGCATTTCAAACCACTAAAACCTTACAAAAATTCGATGCCGTAGTAAATGCCGGCGATGCCCAGCGAGAAGCGCGGCGAATAGTTGAGGGGATTGCTCAAATTGGCCCCTCTCACGAAATGCAAACCACGTTGGCATCCGCGGCCCGAGTGGACCGAGGCAGATCGCAGGGCGCTCTTGACCAAGGTCCAGTGCGGAGATGCACAAGCGAAGGTCTGGCTGGGCGCCGCGTACGAGCAGGGATGGTTTGGGAAGGCCAACTTCCAAGAAGCGCGTGAGTCTAAGATGAGCCACGCTCAAGTCTCAGAGGGTGACCGATTGCGCTATGGAGGAACCGTCATCCGGAACCATGACGCTTTGTGTCTTTAAGCCTCCAGCGCGCCGGCGGCGCCTTCAGGAAGCTCGATCTCGTATTTGGTGCGAGCTTTTTCGCGGTGCATTTCGAGAGCGAGTTCGATGAGCTTGTCAATCAGTTGGCGGAAGGGAATGCCGCTGGCTTCCCACATTTTGGGGTACATGCTGATGGAAGTGAAGCCGGGGATGGTGTTCACTTCGTTTAGATAAATCTTGCCGGCTTTCTTTTCGACGAAGAAATCCACGCGAGCCATGCCGCTCAGTTCGAGAGCTCGAAAAGCTTCTACGGCGTACTTTTGGATCGTTTTCACCTGCGCGGGTTTGAGCTTCGCAGGGATTAGAATCTGCGAGCCCTGTTCCAAATATTTCGCCGTGTAATCGTAGAATTCGCGGTGCGGCACGATTTCGCCGGGAATCGACGCCTTGGGATCGTGGTTACCGAGGACCGAGACTTCGATTTCGCGTCCCACGATGCATTTCTCAACGAGGATTTTCATCGCGAATTCAGCGGCGAGAGTCAAGGCAGGTGCCAGTTCTGCGCGCGAATGAACTTTGGTCATCCCCACCGACGAGCCGAGCGTGGCCGGTTTGACAAACATCGGATACTTAAACTTTTTTTCGAGGATCGTCTGAATCTCTTTGGGGTGGCGCTCCCAATCCGCCCGCTGCACCGCCATCCACGGCACAACGGGAATCTTGGCGACCTGCAAAAGGCGTTTGGCGACGTCCTTGTCCATGCCGATGGCGGAACCGAGAACTCCAGCGCCGACGAATGGCAGGCCCGCGAGATCGAGCAATCCTTGAATCGTGCCGTCCTCGCCGTAGGTTCCGTGCATGACGGGGAAAACCACATCAATGCGCTGGCCGCCGCCGCTGCGGTCGAGAGGAATCAGCGCCGCATCGGTCGGATCCGCGGTCATCATCACGCGCTGCCCGCCCTTCAGGACTTCGGGCAACATTTTTTGCGCGGCGCTGCCGACCAACCAGTGACCTTCTTTCGTGATCCCTACAGGCACGGCCTCGTATTTGTCCGGGTCCAGGCCGCGAATCACCGAAGCGGCCGAGGCAAGTGAAACTTCGTGTTCGCCCGAGCGACCGCCAAAAAGAATGCCAACGCGAAGTCGTTTCTTATTTTCAGGGGTCATGGGTTCCGTCAGAGTTCGAGTTAGGTAGTCCGCCCTTAGTTTATAAGCCAAAGGGAAGAACTTGGTGCGGGAAGTGAGAAAGGGGGTTCGCGTACGGCAATGCCGTCTGGTTCACTGGAATGCGTGGATCAAGTAAAGCAGCTAGCCCCATTTTCGATGGGGGGCAGGAGACGGAACCTTTCGCGAATGGAATCGTCTACGTCTTTGCAAGTCGACTGGAGGGACCCGTGTGTTCCAAAGAAGGCCGCAGCCGTGGCGCGTTTTTGGAGAATTTGTGGCGGGATCTGGCTTATGCAATCCGCGCCATGCGGAAGGATTACGGCTTCGCGCTATTTGCGATTCTGATCGTGGGGTTGGGAGTGGGAGCCAGTTGCACGATTTTTAGCGTATTGAACGCCATTTTGATTCGACCACTGCCCTTCAAAGCCCCCGAACGGCTGGTTTGGGTAGCGAATCACACGGACGACACGAACGATATGTCCGGTAAGACGGTGCAGGTGAATTACTTGCTGGACTATCGAAAGCTGAACAAATCGTTTGAGGACATGGGCGCATACATGGCTTTCTACGGCCTTGGCGACGCGAAATTCATCGGCGACGCGCAGCCGGAACGCCTGACGAGCGTACCGGTATCGCAGAACTTCTTCCCGCTGTTGGGCGTGGAGCCGCAGGTTGGGCGGCAGTTCAGTGCGGAGGAGTGCGTATGGAACGGGCCGCGCGTGGCGATGCTGAGCGACGGCCTTTGGAGACGAAAATTTGCGGCAGACCCGAACGTTGTTGGCAGGGCACTGAAGTTTGATGGGGGACCGGTGACCATCGTGGGCGTGCTACCGGCATCATTTGATTTCGGGACGATATTTGCGCCGGGAACAAAGGTGGACATGTACGAGCCGTTTCCGCTTACGCCGGAGACGAATCGCTGGGGGAATACGCTTGCCGTTGTTGGAAGGTTGAACCCCGGTGCGAGCTTGGGCCAGGCGCAAGCGGAGGCTGCAATTCTGGGCCCGCATCTACAGCGGGAGAATCCCAAGATGAATGATTTTGATCCAAAACTCTCGATGCTGCCCGCTCATGTTAGCGGCAGGCTTCAGCTGGCGTTGATGGTACTGGCTGCCGCCGTTGGCGTAGTGATGTTGATCGTATGCGCAAATTTGTCAAATTTATTGCTGGCCCGGTCGGCGGCGAGGCGAAAGGAGATTGCCATTCGCGTGGCGCTGGGCGCGGAGCGGCGGCACTTGTTAAGGCAAATCTTGACGGAGAGTGTTTTGCTTTCGTGCAGCGGCGCAGTGGTCGGAGTGGCGCTTGCGTTTTTGGGCGGGCGAGTGCTGGCAAACTTGAGCGCAATGAAGATTCCGCTGCTCGCGGATGTGCGCGTCGATGGAACCTCGCTAGGCTTCGCCGTTCTGATCGCGGTGGCAACGGGGCTGCTGTTCGGGATGGCGCCGGCGTGGTCGGCCTCGGAGTTGACGCTCCATGACGCGCTGAAGGATTCGAACCGCGGGTCGAGCCAAGGGAGAGGGCATGCGTGGATGCGGAGCGCGCTTGTGGTGGCCGAAATCTCGCTGACGTGCGTGCTGCTTGCTGGGGCTGGGCTCTTGATCCGCAGCTTTCTGCGGGTGCTCGATGTGAACCTGGGATTCGAACCAGAGAACTTAATCGCGCTTCGTATCGACCCGAACGACAGCTACAAGACGCAGGATCAAAAAAACGCGTACTACAGCGAGGCCCTGCGCGATGTGCTGAACATTCCAGGTGTCCAGGCGGCGGGCCTGTCCGATGCGCTTCCTCTTGGGAGGAACCGAAGCTGGGGGCTCGCCGTGAAAGGCGTCCAATACACCCCCAAGACTTACCCGGGCGGCGGCTTTCCGCGCATCGTCAGCGAGGGCTATTTTCACGCCATGGGGATTCCGCTGCGCGCGGGACGCGATTTTACCGAGCGCGACGCCAAGGATGCGCAGAAAGTGGTCATCATCAATCAGACTGCGGCGCGTAATTTGTTTCCCGGTGGCGAGGATCCTCTGGGCAAGGTCCTGCTGATTGATCCGGAGCGCACCATCGTCGGTGTCGTAGGCGACGTGCGGCACATGGCGCTCGAGGAGGGCTCGGGCAACGAATTTTATCTTCCGATCCGCCAGACGCAAGACTACAGCGTTGTGGATCTGGTCGTGCGCAGCTCCATGCCAACCGCGGTGCTAGCGTCGCGGCTGCGTGAGGCTCTGCGCCCCCTTGAACCGAATCTGCCAACGTCGAATCTGCGAACGATGCAAACCGTGGTTGACCGGGCGGTGTCCCCGCGCCGCTTTGTGGTGATTCTGCTGGGAGGATTCGCAGTCTTTGCTCTGATTCTGGCCTCGCTGGGAATTTATGCGGTGATTTCGTATTCGGTCAGCCAGCGAAAGAATGAGATTGGGATTCGTATGGCGCTTGGGGCGTCCCCCGGAACGGTGAGGCAACTCATACTGGGCGAGACCATGCGGTTGGCGGGAATTGGTGCGGCGATTGGACTCGGGGGAGCGCTGTTGGCAACCCGGTTGGCGGCATCGCTCTTATACGGCGTCACCGCTACGGATCCGCTGACGTTTGCGGCCATGATTGCGGTGCTGGGCGCAGTTTCCGCACTGGCCGGCTACCTGCCCGCGTTGCGCGCGGCGAGGATTGAACCAGTCACGTTGTTAAGGTCGGAGTGAGGTCAGAGGATTTTCTGCCCGAGGGCTGAGAGGACGAGCTCAACGCCCAGCAGAGCAGTTCGATTGTGTTCGTCGAGGATGGGGTTAATCTCAACCACTTCCATCGAAACCATGGCCTCGGTGTCGGCAATCATTTCCATGGCGAGATGCGCTTCGCGATAAGTGACGCCCCCGCGAACGGGCGTACCCACGCCGGGGGCATCGGTGGGATCAACGAAGTCCATATCCAGGCTGACGGCGACACCAGCGGTGTCATCCATGGCGTACTTGAGGGCTTCGGACATGACGTCACGCATGCCGCGCTCGTCAATATCCCGCATTGTGAAAACATGGACACCCGACTTTTTAACGATTTTGCGTTCCTGGGCGTCCAAGTCGCGCGCGCCGACAATGACGATATTGCCGGGTTCCGCTTTGGGCTTGAAGCCGCCCAATTCCACAAGCTCGGGCGCGCCGTAGCCCATGATGGCCGCGAGCGGCATCCCGTGAATGTTGCCTGAGGGGGAGGATTCCGGCGTGTTCATGTCGCCGTGCGCGTCCAACCAGAGGTAGCCGATTTCCTTTTTCTGTTGGTGGAAATGCGAAGCAACGCCGGAAGCCGCGCCCACCGCGATGGAGTGATCGCCCCCCAAAACTAGGGGAAGAAATCCTTCGCCCAAGGATTTCTCAACAGTCTTGGAAATGTCCTGGCAGGTTTCCGCAATTTCCTGAAGGTATTTGGCGCGCTTCTCGCCGACGGGCATTTCTTCCGGCTGTTTTACTTCGAGGTTGCCGATGTCTTCCACCGTGTGGCCGAGTTTCTTGATGGCCGTCTGCAGACCCGCGCCGCGCAAAGCCGAAGGGCCCATATCCACGCCGCGGCGGCTTTGGCCGAGGTCCATGGGAACGCCGATAATGCGAACTTTTTGAGCCATGTCTGGTTGCGATTCGTGACTCGTGAGTGGCGAGAAGCGGCGCCGGTGCGGTAAGGCACTTGCCGCCATCCAATCCACGGCCACACTCTGTTTCCACAAAAGCGATCGGAACCTAGGGAGGACGCCGAACTACCCCGCACTAAGGATACACGCGGTAAATCATGCGAGGGAAGGGAATGACCTCACGAATGTGCTCGGTGCCGCAAATCCAGGCAACCGTGCGCTCGAGGCCCAGCCCAAAGCCGGAATGCGGCACACTGCCGTAGCGCCGCAGGTCGAGATACCACTGAAACGCCTCTTCCGGGAGGTTGTGTTCGCGCAGACGCTTGACCAGCAGGTCGTAATCGTGGATGCGCTGGCTGCCACCGATGATTTCCCCATAGCCTTCCGGCGCGAGCATATCAAAAGCGAGCGCCAGCTCGGGCCGTTGCGGATCGGGCTGCATGTAGAAAGCTTTGAGGGACGTGGGATAGCGATGCACCAGCACGGGCCGGTCGAAGGAGCTGGAAATGATGGTTTCCTCGTCGCCGCCGAAATCGTCACCAAACTTGGCGGGGTTGCCGTTTTTGTTGAGGACCGCGACAGCTTCTTCGTAACTGATGCGCGGAAATGGCTGCTTGACGCATTCCAGTTTTTTCCTATCGCGATTCAGCGTTTCCAATTCTCGCGCCTTGTTTTTCAAGACGCCCTGCACCATGGCGCTGACCAGTCCTTCCCCTAGCGCCATGGCCTCGTCCAATTCCACGTAGGCCGCTTCCGGTTCGAGCATCCAGAATTCTGTCAGGTGGCGGCGGGTTTTGGATTTTTCCGCCCGGAACGTGGGCCCGAAAGTGTAGATCTTTCCGAGCGCCATGGCTAACGCTTCGCCATAAAGCTGGCCGCTTTGTGTCAGGTAGGCTTTCTGCTCATCAATGTAATTGACCTCGAAGAGCGTGGACGTACCTTCGCAGGCCGCGGGCGTAAACATCGGAGCGTCCGTTAGCGTGTAGCCCTGGCCGTCCATGAATTCACGCGCGGCACGGATCGCCTCAGCACGAATGCGGAGAATGGCGGCTTGGCGCGGCGTGCGAATCCAGAGGTGGCGGTTATCGAGAAGAAAGTCGACGCCGTGTTCCTTGAGCTGGATTGGGAAGGGTGTCGATTCAGCAACCTTTTGTAGTACCCGAATCTTTGTCACGCCGATTTCGTAACCGCCGGGAGCGCGTTTCTCGGCACGAAGGTTTCCAGTGATGACGACGCTCGATTCCTGGGTTAGGCCCCTAAGTGCTTCGAACGCTTCAGGGTTCTCCTTGAGCGAGCAGACGCCTTGAATAATGCCCGTGCCATCTCGAAAAATTGGAAAAAGCAGCTTGCCAGACTCGCGCAGATTGTAGAGCCAGCCCGTCAGGGTGACTTCTTGCCCGTCGTGTTCCGCTGCGTGCTCAATGGTGATCTTCGTCATAGTGAAATTTGTGTGCGCTTTGCAAACGGCTAGTTTAACAGAGAAGTTCGGAAGGAAAGAATGGCTGCCCTTGATTGGCCAGCGCTTTCGCAAGGTCGCGCGGAAACAAGAGCTAACGGCCTGATTTTGGTATGGCCTGTCATCTTTGCGCAGGAAGTGCCGTATTTGCGCGGAGAGAAAGGGCCTCTAACGGCGATAAACAGCGGCGGGAAGCATTCGA
>DATFSR010000026.1:0-38126 GCA_035262505.1 Candidatus Acidiferrum sp.
GCGCATCGGCTGCCCAACTTGTCTCTAGGAGCAATTTCACGCACATTTTCTTTAGGAACTGGGCTTGCGTTCTTTAGGACGCGGGGGGGTCAGCCCCCACGTTCGCGGTTGAGACAAAACCGGCTTTAGCCCTTGAAGCCAAGGCGACTGTGTTGAGTGCATCTTGTTGGCGTCGGCAGCCAAGAGTATGCTTGCGAGCGTATGGGCGAGGCAAACGAGGAGGAGAAATGACACGGACACGATTCGCGTTGATGCTATTGGCGATGACGCTCTTAGTAATGCTGGCGACAAACGCGCTGGCGCAACAATCAGCGCCAGCCGCCCCCGCTCAGGAAGCGGCCAAGCTCGCGCCAGTAGCAAATCCCGTAAGCGCCGCGGTGAAGGCCCAACTGCCGCGCTTCTCAAAGAATATGGTCGCCGCCGCGGAAGCCATGCCCGCGGATAAATTCAATTTCAAGCCCACTCCGGAAATGAACAGCTTCGCGCACCTGGTGATGCACATCGCCCAATCGAACAACGGCCTGTGCTCGAAAATTTCCGACACGCCGGCGCCGGAAGCAAAGCTCGCCGACACGGATCCCAAGGACAAGCTGGTTTCGGGCTTGAGGGCTTCGTTCGACTATTGCGCTTCAGCGCTCGACAAAGTGGATGACTCTAAGCTCGGCGACCAGATGATGCTCTTTGGCAATCGCCCGTTCTCCCGCGCCGCCGTCCTCATTATCTTGAGCGACGATTGGTACGATCACTACGGCGCCCAAGCCACGTATTTGCGCCTAAACGGCATTCTGCCGCCATCGGCCCAGCCGAAAAAAGACTGAGCGCAGCCCCTGCGACGCCAAACCCGTGTGGGTGAGGCACCCTCGAGTGCTTCTGCAAGCCAATACTAGCTCGAAAAAGCTGGGACATGATCGCGTCCTTTTCGCACGCTCTGAGGCTTATACGTGGTTCAAGCGCCGGTTCTCTAGAAGTGAAAGCCCAGCTCCGCGGTATACGCTCGCGGCGTAACAAAGTGGGTTCCGCTGAACGTGGATAGGAAGTTGTAGACCGCTGCTTTGTTCGTCAGATTGATGCCCGTAAGGCGAAGGCTCCACTTGTAGTGATCTCCGTGGAAGAGGTCATCATCGCCGACGCTGGCATCAAACAGGTTGCGCGGCTTGACGCGGGTGGGATTGCGGTCCACGTCAAACGTCGGCCCGGCGATGTTGAGCTTTGTCGAGCCGCTCCGAACTGGATTCGCTCCGCAGATGGTCCCGGCCCCCAAGGCGAGCGGCGTAGAGAGCGTTGCGTTGTGCATTACACCACCCGCATCCACGCAGAATAGCCCGATAGCCGTTTGCTGATCCGCGTCCAGGAAGCTGGAAGCATCCGCGAAATTATCCAGCGCCGGGTTACTGGCCACCAACCCGCTGTCATATCTCCAGTTAAACCCGATCCAGGGCAGGTTCTTATAAGGCTGATACTGGAAATGGGTCGTCTGATTGAAGGCCTGATCGTGGTCGATGCGGAAAACCTCTCCACCGGTGATCGACGCCCCCAAACCGCCAATCTGGGGTGGGAAATACCGCGCTCGAACATGAGCCAGAACGGCCAACCCCGTAAGCCCGTGAAAATTGGGCATACTGACCCGGACCGAAGGCCCGTCAATCTTCGAGTTCTTCCAGGCGATCGGAAAGAAGATCGGCGTGTTGCCGAAGGTGCTGAAGTCGTACGCATTGTGCGTGAACTTCCACAAGTAGTCCGCATCCACGACGAAGAACTTTCCAAAAGCCTGCTGGAATCCGGCATTGAACTGGTTGCGCTGGCCGGATTTAAGCGGCTCTTGCAAACTCGCCCCGCCGATTACGTCTACGACAACCGGATTCGTTGCTCCTGAGCTTGAGAGGATCAGGTTTTCATTGAAGGGAGTCTCGAGGACGCGCGAGTAGGAAACGCGAAGCACAGAGTTCGTTTTCTTGACGTTGTAGGCAACGCCCACACGCGGCTCGGGTTGCCAATCGTGAACGATTCCGCGATATAGGTCGAAGCGCGCACCCAAATTAAAGGCCCAGTTGCCCACGGAGACCGTATCCTGAAGGTATCCCGCGAGCTCCTTCACGTCCGTGTGGCCGCGGAACGGGAACAGCCCGGTTTGCGTGCCGGCACAACTATCCTGCGTTTGCGCTGCAGAGGTCAGCACGGGACGCGTCAAATCGAAGCATCCCAGGGCCGGAATGAACGCGGGGACGGTTGCCCTTGCATCCGTGCCATTGTTCGGCTCCAGGGTCCCCGTGCAGTCGCCCTGAAACGTTGGCGTTATCCCTGTAAAGGGACTGGCGTCGGAAGCATTCAGGCAAACCGCGTTGAACGCCCGATCGGTGACACCGAAGTTGAAGTTTTCCGTTAGAAATGTGTGCTGAAGCGTCGCGCCGGCTTTGATGTTGTTGATTCCCTTTACGTAGCTGATGTCGGTCCGCAACCCTAGGTTGGTTAGCTTTCTGTCCTGATTCAGCGTCGCGGAAGAGCCGCCCGGGATGACTCCAGTCCCGTCCGCGAAGACATTTCCGCTCGGGTAGTAATTGAAATGGTCGTGGCGCAGGAAAGCCCCTAAAGTGAACAGCGTGGTCGTGCTGATCAAGCGGGTCCATACCGGCGCGACGTTGAACGTGTTGATCCGTGCGCGCTGATCCTGTTGGGGCAAAGGAGCTCCAGTTAATGGGTCGGTCGCCGCGAGGTTGACCAAGCCGTTCAAGTTGTCAATGGTATTGGGCGTCTGAAACCACGAGCGAGTGTACTGAAAATTCGTGTGAATCGAATCTAAGCCCGTGACGTTGTAATCCACACGGTCAAACAAATTCTCCTCGTTGCCTTTGTCGTGAATGGCGTGGAGTTCGGGTGGATCGAGGAAACGGCTGGTATTCAAACCGTTGGCAGCGATAAAGTTGCCCCACTTCTGTCCCCCGTACGACAGCCGGAAGCCCGCTACCCCGGAACCAAAGCTGCCATAGGAAGAGTAGACCTGACCGGTGGGCTTGGTCACGCCCAATCCGGATCGTGTCGTGACTTTGATGACCAAGCTGGTCTTGTCCCCATATTCCGCCGGCGGGCCTCCCGAGACCGCTTCGAGCGACTGGATCGAATCCAGCGGGATCTGGTTCGAGAAGACTTTGCTCTGCTGGTCCGTGATGGGCTGGCCGTCCACGTTGAACGAGTTCTCCGCGTGGTCGCCAAGGCCATGAAACAAGCCGTTGGAATCCGCCACCACTCCAGGCGTTGCCAGCGTTACGAGCGAACTCACCGAAGACGATTGGCTTTCAAGCGGCATCTTGTCCGTTAGCGACGTGTCCACATCGGTATGGAAGCTCGGGTCCTTCTCGACCAGATCTTCGGCGTTTGCTTCCACCTTAACGGTCGCTTCGGCGGCGCCGACTTTCAAGCCAATCGACAGACTCATGGGCACCGTGGACCGCACGTCCACGTCGAGTGCGTACACGGCGAATCCAGCGGCGTTCACGGTCACGTGGTAAGGATTGAAAGGAATATTTTCGATCCGGAAGCTTCCGTCGCTACCGGTGGTTGCCTGCCGCTCGAGGCCGGTGACCGGATTCGTGATTTCTACCGTCGCACCAACCACCACCGCACCCGAAGGATCCTTGACGGTTCCTTCGATCGAGCCGGAATTTCCCAGCTGGGCCAACGCCGGCCGGGGCGCAAAAAACCAAACGATTCCCAAAACCAAAGCCGCGTAAATGCTCAAATGCTTCATCATTTGTCTCCATCCCTTCGAGGTATGTGGCTGTGGTGGATAGAAACCGCCCTGATCTATGAGCGGGTGCGCCGAACCCTCGCCGGGCCGGCGTCAACGGGAACAAATCAGATGGAGTTCTTTTGTCTTACGCGGATGGAGGGGCGCGAGAAGGAGAATCGTGGAAGAAAAGCTCTTCGTGAAACGAGGCGAGAAATGGCTGAACGTAACCAGCCGACAGCAGCGGCGCATGAAGGAGGAGAACCGCGGCATGTGGGCCAGGCATGAAATGCGCGACTTGACAGACTTGGCAGGTGGCTTGGTCCTGTGCATGGGTGTGAAGGTGGGAGGCCGCCTGCGAAACAAACACGACAAAGAGCAGCGCCGCGCTAAAAGCAAGCAGCCTCGCTAAACCGCGCCGCGTGTTTGGCCGATGTGCCATTTCGAGTCCGGGCCCCAAGCTCACCTGGCGCAATCGCTGTCCCGCCATAAGCAACACGTTTGCTTTCAAAGCGGGCAGCCGTGCCAGCCATTTCAGTCTCGATGACGAGGCCGTTCCCACCGGCGAATTCCTCCGGCTGCTATCGGTAGACATCTTAAGCGTGGCTCGGCTTAAACCTGCAACACGTCGCCTTCCCGCGCGACGACTTCGTACAAAACCGGATTGACGAAAAAGCCGAGGAACAACCGCGAAATCAGCCCCGCGACCACCACAATCGCGAACGGCTTTTGCGTGTCGCTGCCTACGCCAGTCGAGAGCGCGGCGGGCAGCAGCCCGAGACACGCCACCAGCGCCGTCATCATGATGGGCCGCAACCGCAGTAGCGAAGCATCGAGCGTGGCTTCCCGGATGCTTCGGCCCTCGAGCCGCAGTTTGTTGATATAGCTCACCAGAATGACCGCCGTCTCGACGGATACGCCGAGCAGCGCAAGCAACCCCAAAATACTCGAGACGCTGAGCGGCGTGTGCGTCAGCCGGAGCGCAACCAGCGCCCCCACCGGCTCGGTCAGAACCACTCCAAGAGCGATGGTCACCGGAAATTTGAAATTGCCATAAAGTGCAAAAAGAATCAGGAAGATGAGCAGAACCGCCAGGGGCCCGATCACCACGAACTGTGCCTTCGCTTCCAGCAGCTCGCTGTACTCTCCGCCCCAATCCAGCCTGTAACCATCAGGGATTTGTACGTTTTTGGCCACGGCGGCCTGGCCCGCGTTGACGATGCCTTCCAGATTGCGCCCAACAATCGAAAACTGAATTCCGATATAGCGCGAATTGTTCTCGCGATAAATAAACGAGGCCCCGGAACTTTCCTTGATGTTGGCTAGCTCGGATAACGGAATCTGCTGTCCGGCGGGAGCCGGCACGAGGAGATCGCCAATCTGCTTGGCGCTCGACCGGAATTGCGGCTCCATGCGGACGATGAGGTCGAATAGCTTTTCGCCCTGAATCACCTGGGTGGCCGCCTGCCCGCCAATGGCAGCTTGCACGACCGCCTCCACATCGGCCACGTTGATGCCATAACGCGCGATCTTCCCGCGGTCCGCATCGATGATCAGGCTAGGCTGTCCCAGCTCGCGCACCACGGTAAGCTCGGTGAAGCCCGGAGTCTTATCCAGCGCGTTGCGGATTTCCACGGCTTTCTTTTCGAGAACATTGAGGTCGGGACCGAAGATCTTTACTGCCAGCGCGCTCTTTAAGCCGGTAAGTGCCTCGTCCACGGCGTCTTCTGCGGGCTGCGTGTAGTTGAAGATGACGCCGGGATAGGTTTCCAGTTTCTTCTCTACGTCCTCAATCAGCTCTTCCTTGGTACGAATTTTGCCCTGTTTCCACGAAGTGTCGTTGTACGGCTTCAGACCCACATAAAATTCGCAATTGAAAAAGCCTGTCGGATCGGTGCCGTCATCCGGGCGCCCGAGTTCCGAGCCCACGACCGTTACCATCGGATATTGGTTCAGCAGCGTGCGAACCTGCGGGGCAAACTTCGCCGCCTCCTCGAAGGAAATCGTGTACGGCATGGTCGCCCGGACCCACAGCGCGCCTTCGTCCAGGTGCGGCAGGAACTCGCCGCCAATGAAGGGAAGCAGCAGCAGCGTTGATCCAAAAATGGCTGCGGACACCAGAATCGTAGTTTTGGGATGGTTGAGGCACCATTCGAGCCGCCCCTGGTATGCGTCTCGAATCCCCTCGAAAACTGGATTCCGTTTCTCTTGCACGCCCTTTTTGAACCAGGAGTAAGCCAGCACCGGAACAAGCGTAAGCGTGAAAAACAGCGCGCCTAGAAGCGCGAATCCCATGGTGTCAGCCATGGGATGGAAGAGCTTTCCCGCGGGGCCGCTCAGCGCGTAAATCGGGAGGTAGCCCGCGATGATGACCGCGACGGAATAGAAGATGGGGCGGTCCACGTCCCGCGCCGCTGCCAAAATCACTTCCTTGAGGTCGTATTCCTGTCCTTGACGCAGGCCAAGCTCACGGTAAATGTTCTCGACCATCACGACGGTGCCATCAATGACGATCCCAAAGTCGATGGCTCCAATCGACAGAAGATTCGCTGCCTCACCGGTCCAGTGCAAAAAGATAAAGGCGAAAAGCAGAGCCAGGGGAATCGTAAGAGCCGTGATGATCGCGGCGCGGAAGCTGACCAGGAAGAAAATCAGCACGAGAAGGACCAGAATCATCCCGCGAAGCAGGTTTCCCTCCACCGTATCGGTGGTCACGCGAACAAGGTCGCTCCGGTCGTAGTACGGGCGAACTTTCACGTCTGGCGGCAGCACCCCGCGGTTCAACTCTTCCGTTTTTTTCTCGACGCCGGCAAGAACATTTTGCGTTTGCTCGCCGCGCCGCATCAAAATCACCCCTTCCACGGCGTCGTCATCGTTCTTGGACTTGTCCTGAAAGCCGAAAATCCCGAGCCGCGGCGCGTGCCCGATTTCAACGTGGCCAATGTCCTTCACCCGAATGGGCACGCCGTTCGAGCTGCCGACCACGATTTCGCCAATGTCGTCGGTGGTTTTAACCAAACCCAGCCCGCGCACGTAATAAAACTGCCCGCCCTGCGTGTAAAAACCGCCGCCGGTGTTGGCGTTGTTGGCGGTCAGCGCGTTGAGCACCTGCACGACAGGCAAGTGGTAGTTGTAGAGCTTTACCGGGTCGAGCAGCACGTGATACTGCATCGTCGGCCCGCCGAATCCCGAATCGTCGGCGACGCCCGGGACGCTGCGGTACGCCCGCTCGATGATCCAGTCCTCGTAGGTGTGCAGCTCCATCGGGGTACGGTCAGGACTCTCGATGACATACCGATAGACAAGCCCGCTGGGACTGAACAGCGGGGCCATGCTGGGAGTCACGCCGGCGGGAAGCTGTGCGTCGCTCAGGCGTTCGAACACCACCTGGCGCGCGAAATACGGATCGACGTCTTCGTCAAAAGTCAGGCGCACATCGGAAAGCCCGTAGAGCGAAATCGAGCGCATGACGGCAAGGCGCGGCGTGCCGTTCATGGCAAGTTCGAGCGGCAATGTCGTCAAGCGCTCGACTTCTTCCGCCGCGTGCCCCGGCCACTGGGTGATGAGCTCGACCATGGGAGGAGAAAGGTCCGGGTAGGCATCGACAGGCATGCGTTGAAAGGAAATGGCGCCCGCAAAAATGATCAGCACGGTGACCATCAGCACAAGAAAGCGCTGATTCAGTGAGAATTGGACAATGCGATGGATCATCGTGGGATCTCTCGGCTCGTCTCCATCTAGTGCTGCAGGGAATTTTTGAATTGCAGGAACAGGCTGCCGTCTCCCACGACGCGCTCGCCTTCTTTCAGCCCCTCGGCGATTTGCGTGCGGCCGCCCTGGCTCTCCGCGACTTTCACCAGGCGCCGCGCAAACTGGTTGGTGCCGGACTGCACATAAACAAACGGCATGTTTTCCGTGTCGCGCAGAACCGCCGCGTCAGGAACGGTAAGCGCATTCTGAATCGTCCCCGCCTCGAGCACCGCCGTCACGTACATGTCCTTCTTCAGAATCTTTTTGGGATTGCTGGTCACGATGCGCGCTTGCAGCGTCCGCGTATTGGGGTCAAGCGCTGGCGCGACGTAGGAAATTCGCCCGTGGAACACCTGCGGATAGGTGTCTGTCGTGATGTCCACCGAATCGCCCACATGCACGTACGCCACATCGCTCTGATAAACATTCACGAGCACCCACACCGTGCTCATGTCGGAGATGGTGAACACTTGCGTAGCACCGCCCTGGAGCAACTGCCCTGGACCCACAAGCCGTTCCACGACTTCGCCGCTCACCGGAGCCGGCAGCGGAATCTGCAGCGTCGTCTTCGGCGGGTTCTTGACCATCGCTTCCGGATCTTTTATGCCGAGCGCACGAAGCATGTCCTCACTGGCTTGCAGGTCGGCCTGCGCCTGACTTCGGCTCGTCTCCGCCTGCTGTAGATCGGCTTCTGCAAGCGCCCCGTGCGAGTAAAGATCCTCGGACCGCGTATAAATCTTGTCCGCGAGGAAGAACGCGTCACGCGCCTTCAGGTACGCCGACCGCGCCGCCGAATAATCCGGACTGTTCACGGTAAGCAAAGCCTGCCCCGCGGTAACCGCTTGTCCAGGCGCCACCAGAATTTCGTGCACCGGTCCGCCGATAGGACTAAACACCGGCGTGGTCTTGAAAGCGTTGTAGGTGACGTTGCCCGAAAACCGCAACCGCCGCGGCAGCTTGTTTTTTTCCACCGCTACCACCTGCACGTGCGCCATCTGGTCCGGCGGCACGGTAAACAGTGACGCCGTGTCGGCCTTGGCCTCCGACCCGGAATAGGAAGTCATCTTGGCTTCGGGTTCCGCGGGGCCCGCGCTGCTGCAGCCTGTGAATGCAAACGCGGCGGCAAGGGCGGTCAACAAAGTAGGTATCTTTACGGTTCTGAAGTGTCTCATGGCAAATTCCTCGTGCCGGTGGCCTGGCGCATCTGTTCGAGCGCGGTCATATACGTCGCCAGGGCCTGGCGGTAAGCAAGTTGATTCGAGCGGTAGGTGCGCTCGGCGTCGAGAAAATCGAGCAGGCTGGCCGCGCCGCGCTTGTAGGCGTACTCGCTAATGTCGCGCGATTTCGCGGCCTGGTCCACGTAGCCGCCCTCATAAAGCTGGACAATTTGCTCGCTGGTGCGCAGGCTTTGATACGCGTTCACCACATCCGTCAGCACCTGCTGCGACGTCTCGGCCGCGAGCTGCTGGTTTTGCGTAATGACATGCCGGGTACGCGCGATCTCGCCTTGGTTGCGGTCGAAAAAGGGAAGCTGAATGTTGAAGAAAAACGCTCCGGTGTTGGTCGAAGCCACGTGCGAGTAATTGAAGGTCGTGGTGAGGTCGCGCTTGCGGTCTACGAACGCGAGCTGTTCGGCGCTCTGCGCGGCGGTCACGTTTTGCTCGGCCGCGCGCAAGTCGGGACGCGTGCGCAGCGCCAGCGCCTTCAAGTCATCGAGGCCGGCGTGCACCACCGCGTATTCGAGTTTGCCATCCACGTCGTAATCATCGGGAACCGACTCGAATCCCAGGAGCTGCCGCAGCGCGGAAAGCGCTTGAATCTTCGCCAGCTTTGCGCTCAAGACGTCGTTCTGGAATTGCAGCATCTGCAATTTGATCTTGAGCAGGTCGCCCTCGCTGATGGCCCCGGCTTTGTATTGCGTTTCGCTGATGTCCACCGTCTTCTGGAAACTGTCGAGGTCCTGCGCCGTGAAATCGATCTGCGACTGCGCAAGAATCGCCGCCACAAATTGCTGCCCCACGTTGAAGGTGAGCTGGCGTTCGTTGTCCGCAACCGTCGAGCGCGTGGCTTCGGTGACGTCGCGCGCCGCCCGCAACCGGTGCTGCCGCTTCCCGCCGATTTCGAACGTGTAGCCGAAGCCCAGATCGAATTGCGCCTGGCTGTCCAAGTAGTCGGCGCTGAATTTGCTCGGTTCAAAAATGGGAAGAAACTGAGCGTCCCAGGAAAGCGTGGGATTCGGCCGAAGGTTCGCGGTGGTCTCAAGCGCCTGGTTCTGCAAAACCGTGGACCGCGCCGCTTGCAACGCGTGATTGTGTTGCACCGCCAGGCGCAGCGCCTCATCGATCGAAATGCGCGCCGATGGAGGCGCTCCCGGAGCCGGCCTCGGCGGCATCGCGGTCGTCGCGGGCGGCGTGTTTTCTTTGGTTGGCGCGGGCGGATTTTGCTGCGCCAGAACCAACTCGGGCGCGGCCAAAACCAGAAGGCCCCATACAAACGCTAATCTCAAGTGGTACTCCTCGCGCGTCCCGCCAAAGCAGGCGGGACAACTAGCAACCGGGTAAAGGAATCAACCAGGGACAGAGCGGCTAGTTAAAGCGCGGGAGGCGCGCGCGGAGAAGTTGCGCGCGGAAATGCGGAAGAAACGGCAAGCACCAGCGAAACCACTTCGAGCCGATTCGCTACGGGAATGAGCGCCACGGTCGGCGACTGTGGCGTGACCGCCGAACCTGCCACCGAGCAGACCGGGCAGAAGTGCGTCGCCGAAGGCGAAGCGGAAGCAGACAAGTCCGTGCAGAAATGGAACTGCGCCCCGAGGAAAATAACCCCCAGGAGCAGCGCCACCACACGCACACGATATGCCTTGCTACGCATGTGCTTAATAAGACGAAGCTTATGCCGGATTGGTTGCAGGGTCAAGCACGCGGTGCTCGTCCGGTTCGCGTTCAGCAATGTGGGGGCCGCCGGCTGAAGCGGACGGCGGGCCCCGCTTTCACCTTCTTGGGCAAGGGTACCTCCCGCGCCCGATAGGTTTTGGCTCCCGCCAATTGTGGGCCACCCGTCGGCGCTATCGCTCGACAGGCTGAACCGGGCCGTGTTGCGGATGCAAAGAGACAAATTTGCCTGCTTCTTTGATTTCCGGCCGGTCGCCGCCAAAGCCGCAACACTTCATGAATTCCAACAAATAGGACTCGGCCGCGGCGTGCATTTCGGGCGTGTTGATGGAAGCCGCCGCGCGCATGGCTCCGTACAAGCTGTCGAATCGATTCGGCGAGAGCTTCAGCGAAGCTTTGTATTCCGCGAGGGCGTCGACGGGGCGCTTTGATTCGAGCAGCATGTCGGCGAGCATCTCGCGCGCCGGAATGCCCACGGACTCGCCTCCATTTTTGTCCTCGCGGTCAGCCGCGGAGCGCAACTCCGCCAGCGCCTGGTCGGATTTGCCCTTGGCGAAGGCCAGCCAGGCTTCGGCTTCACTCAGATCGGTGGCTTTTTCGCCCGAGGCGTTGTAGCCCAGTTTCTGCGACTTCTTTTCGCGTTCAGCGACCATCGCGGTGAACTCCTTCACCGCCGCTTCTGCCGCGGGAACGTCTCCGCTTCGCGCCGCCCCAATGGCCCGCGCCCAGATCGTTGTGTCATCCAGATCCTTGCGGTCCGCAGGGAGGGGCAGCTCGGCGGCTTCTTTCCAGCGATGCAGCTCGAGAGCGGTCCGCGCGGAGAGATAATCGCGGTCGCGCGCCTTTCCCCGGTCGGTAGCTCCCACGACACCGCTGGTGCGCTCAATCACTTCGCGCGCCTTGGCTTCCTGGCCGCTTTGCAGATACGCGTAGCTCAGAAAGTCCATCGCGTGCGTCTGATAATGCGATTCCGCCAGGTGCATTTCCGCGGCGTGCGCGCCGGCAGCGTTCGCCGCAAGGTTTGAGGTGATGGACTCCTGCCACATTCCGAGGCGCACAAAAATGTGCGACGGCATGTGTATCGCGTGCGAAGAATCCGGCGCAATCCTAGCGTAGCGGCGCGCTGCTTCCAGCCCATGCGAAGCAAGTTCCGGCCGGTCCGCCGCATGAATCAGGTAATGCGCCACGCCGGGATGATCCGGATACTCTTCGAGCAGCGGATTGAGAATCGCGATGGCACTGGTACGGTCGGCAAGGTCGTTCGCGTCATCTACATACGCAAGCGAGATGAGCGAAAGGGCGTAAAACGAGCCGATTTCGCTGTCTCCCGGATTCACCAAATAAAATTTCCCCATCGCCGACGAATAGGCCCTGATGCGATCCGCATGCGACATTTTCTTTTTCTGGAAGAACGCCGCCGCCGCGGCGATAAAGCCTTCCTCGTGCGGACTCGCAGGGTGAATCTTCTGCGCTTGCTCAATGTCCTTGCGGCCTTCCTTCAAAGTCTCTTCCTGCGGAAAATCCCAGAGCTGGTGGTACAGCGCCATGGCCCTGCCCCAATGCGCCATCGCACATTTCGGCTCCCGCTTCGCCGCTTCCGTGAACGTCTGCTCCGACTCCTGGTACTGGAACGAGTGCAGCAGCGCCACTCCCTTTTCGAGCGCCGGCTGCACCGCGCTCGAACACAACGTAGGAAAATTCACCTTGCCGAGTTGGTCGGCTGGCGCGGCCCACAGGCTCGTGCCGCACAGCAAGAAGAAAAGGGCGAACCGACCGAGGGCGGCAGCGCTAGAGAATTTGCAGAGCTTAGGGTCGCGCATGATGCTTCCTCCTGGCCAAAGAAGGATTCTACCGCGAAACTGTGTCCTACCCCCCGGGTGAACCAATTCGTCAAAATCTCGATGGGAGAGGAACCTAATAGGGCCTAGAGACGTTTCCTAGCAGGGGGCGAACAAGCTCCCGAAGCGGCTCGATAAGGCTATTCACGGGAGTGGCGAGATGCTCAGAGACGTGCGATTTGGACTTCGGATGCTCGGGAAACAGCTGAGTTTCAGCCTGATCGCGGTGCTGACGCTGGCGCTCGGGATTGGGGCGACTTCGGCGGTGTTCAGCCTGATTCAGGGCGTGCTGCTGACGCCGCCTCCCTACCGGGAGCCGCGCCAACTGATGCTGGCGCCGCCGGCGCGAACCGACGGGCAGAAGATGGAGAGTCGGCGAGGGTGGCCGGCGGAGCAATGGCTCGAGTGGCAGAAAGAGGCGAAATCGTTTGAGGGCATTGCGGCATACGACTGGACGTTCAACTTCCTGGTGCGCAACGACGGCAGCCAATCGATGCAAGGGATGTTTGTGACGAAGGAATACTTCCCGGTGATGGGCCTGAAGCCGGTGGCGGGACGCGCCTTCGAGGACTCGGATTTTGCGCTGGGGCCGACCAAAGCGATTTTGCTGGGGTACGAGTTCTGGCAGCGGGCCTTCAACGGCGATCCGCAAATCATTGGCAAACCAGTGCGCATCAGCCGGTGGGACGTGCCGCCTGTGGTCATTGGAGTCATGCCGCCGGGAGTGCGGTTTCTGCCATCGCCCGGAGCAGCCAAGGAGCCAAACTACGACGTCAACGCCACGGTGGATTTTTGGGCGCCGGGAGCGCCGGACCCGAAGTATCTGAAGTACGCGTTCTGGAATCTAGTGGCGCGACTGCGGGATGGAACAACCGAGCGGGAGGGACAGGAGGAGCTGGCGGTGCTCGCCGCGCGGGAAGCACAGGCGGAGAAGCAATTTGAAGGGTTCAAGCCGCAGCTCGAACCACTGACGGAGGAAATGAATCGCGACGGGCGCAGGATTTTGCTGCCGCTGCTGGGGGCGGCGGCTCTGGTGCTGTTGATTGGTTGTGGGAACGCGGCGGCGCTGCTGCTGGTCCGCGGACTGCAGCGCCAGCAGGAGTACGCGGTGCGCAGCGCGATGGGGATGGGCCGCATTGCTCTTTTGCGCCAGGTCTCGACCGAGAGTCTTTTGCTGGCTTTGATGGGCGGCGTGCTGGGAGTGGGGCTGGCCTTCGGCGTTGTGAGGCTGTTCAAGTTGATTGCCGCGCACGCGATTCCGCGGCTGGACGGCGTGACGGCCGGGTGGGCCGTGCTGGGCTGGGGTTTGGGCGCGGCGGTGCTGGCTTCGGTTTTTGCGGGAGCTCTGCCGGCGTTGCGGGCGCTCCGGTTGGATCCCATGGAGGTGCTGAAGAACGCCGGGCCGAAAGGGACGGCGGGAATCGGCGAACGGCGCCTGCTGCGCGGAGTCACGATGGTGCAGACGGCGCTCACGCTGGCGTTGCTGGTGGGC
This sequence comes from Candidatus Acidiferrum sp., assembly GCA_035262505.1. Taxonomy (GTDB): domain Bacteria; phylum Acidobacteriota; class Terriglobia; order Acidiferrales; family UBA7541; genus Acidiferrum. Next base: position 13,693 of record DATFSR010000026.1, read on the forward strand.
GCGGGCCTGCTGATTCGCACCATGGTGAACATCGCGAGAGTGCCGTCGGGCTACAACATGGGACGCATTTTGACCATGAGCGTCACGGAAGTTCAAAGCCGGGAGACCTGGGGCAGCTTTCACCGCCAGGCTCTCGAGCGAGTTGCGGCGCTTCCCGGCGTGCAGTACGCGGCGTTTGCCTGGGGAGTCCCGCTGACGGGAAACAATTGGCCGGCAACTATGGAAATCGAAGGGCAGCCGCCCGCATTGAAGGAGAGCGACAAAACGGCACTGCCGTTGCGTGCGGTCACGCCCGATTACTTCAAATTGATGGGCGTCGCGTTGCTTGACGGGCGCGAGTTTCGCTCGACCGATGATGATCAGGCGCCGAAAGTGGCGATCGTGAACCAGGCGTTCGCGAACCGTTACTTTCCAAAGGGGAGTCCGATCGGGCGGAAGTTCTGGTTTGACGGCCGGGACAAGCCGGGCATCGGCATTATCGGCGAAATCTCGAATGGCCGCACGGACGACCTCACCGAAGCGGCGTCGCCGGAAATTTATCTGCCGCTGTGGCAGGCGACGGCGTTCTCGAAACATTTGGTGGTGCGCACGACGGCGGACCCGCGCGCAGTGGTGGTTGCGGTCGAGCGCGAGCTGCACGCCATTGATCCAACCGCGGCCGTTGAAAACGTGAAGACTTTGGAGCGGATTCGCGATGATTCGCTGGCGTCCCGCACCTTCGCGATGCAGTTGCTCGTCGGATTTTCAATTGTGGGAAGCGCCCTGACGCTGGTGGGAGTTTACGGCGTGCTTTCCTTGTCGGTCGCTTCGCGGAGGCGGGAGCTGGCCATTCGCAGCGCGCTTGGCGCCAAGCAAACCGACATTCGCAAGCTGATCTTCGGCGAAGGGTTTCAATTGATTGGCGGCGGCGTGCTCGCGGGAGTGGCGCTAGCAATGGTTTTGTCGCGTGTGCTGAGGACTTTCTTGTTCGAGGTGCAGCCGAGCGATCCCGCCACATTGATCCTGGTTGGAGCGCTGTTCGTGGGAGTCGCGCTGCTCGCCTGCTGGGCGCCGGTTCGCCGTGCAGCAACCGTCGATCCGCTGGAGGCGCTCAGGTATGAGTAAAAACTGGAAGGCAGAGTACCGAAGGAAGGAAGCAAAAGAGGCAACATCTCCGCCGCCGCTTCCCTTTGTGGAGCGTAAACCCTGCTACAATTGGGCGCGGAGCGGTACTTCGACGCAGGTGAGGGCGCGAAAGCCGTTTGAACCGTAACGAATCTCTGGGGTGCTGCGGATAGACAGCCTGTGTGCACGGCCTGTCCCGCTGGCGCGCCGGCTCAAGAAGATGTTCGCAGTTCACCGTTCATCGTTTGCCGTCAGAAAAGCTTTTCCGTTCGTTCTGGACGGCAAACCGTAAACGGTCAACGGCAACCTTCCTAAAAGCGGCACGCGAGTGGGGCAGGAAAGCCTAATGGTTGGCTCGTGGCGCCCACCTATTTCAGAGGTTCACGGCCTAGCTCCCCACGGCCAAGCAGTCCGCTCCGTTTCGTTTTTAGTCTTTAGTTGTTGGTTGTAAGAGAGAAGCCGAGGAGACTCGTTCGTTCACGGAACTCCTCCGACGTAAGGCGGACCTGAAATCCGCGCCATCTCTGACGCGTCAAAATCGGCTGCCTGCGTTCCAAATCTTGACGAGAAGCAGGCAAAATAAGAAAGCTTCAAACAAGAATGGGACTTAGTTCAAAACCAATGAACTAAAAACTAAGGACTAAGAATTTCTTCATGCGCGTACTTTTTGTAGGAGACATTGTGGGGGCGCCGGGACGGCTGGTCGTGCGCGACCGGCTGGCCGACGTGGTGTCGCAGCGGCAGATCGACTTGGTGATCGCCAACGGCGAAAACTCCGCTTCGGGATTCGGCATCACGCCGCGGCTGGCGGAAGACCTGTTGAAGGACGGGATTGACGTGCTCACCGGCGGAAATCATAGCTGGGACCGCAAAGAAATTCTGGAGTATTTGCCGCACGAGCCGCGGCTGCTCCGGCCGGCGAATTTCCCGGTAGGGAATCCCGGTAGCGGATTGTACGTGGGCACGGCGAAAAACGGCGCGAAGTACGCGGTGCTGAATCTGCAAGGCCGCGTATTCATGACGCAGATTGACGATCCGTTTCGCAAGGCGGATAGCGAGCTAAAGAAGATTCCCGAAGACGTCGGTTTCGTGCTGGTGGACATGCACGCGGAGACCACCAGCGAAAAAGTGGCCATGGGCTGGTACCTGGACGGCCGCGTGACGGTAATGGTGGGCACGCACACGCACGTAGCCACCGCCGACGAGCATGTTCTGCCGCAGGGGACGGCTTACATCACGGACGTGGGCATGACCGGCCCGCACGGCGGCGTGATCGGGATGGACAAGGAAGGAATCATCCGAAAATTTCTGAATGGCCTGCCGGCAAGGTTTGATGTGGCTTCCGGCGACGTGCAGATGAATTGCGTCTTAGTGGAAACCGACGATGACGGCCCGCGCAACGCCGCCGGCCGCCTCCGCGCCCGCTCGGTCGAGCGCCTGCGCTTCTGCATCGACTAGCGCTATCCAGAACGAGTAGGTTTTTCGCAAGTAGTTACGCCGCGTCGGACTGGCCGGTGCGGGCGAGGCGGCGCATCAGCCACAGCGAGCAAGCACCGACAAGCGCAACAAGGGCGCACCACACCGAAGGCCAGAATAAGAGATAAACCTCCGTGAACGCGTCAAGAGCCGGGAATCCGTAAACGCCCATTAAGAATGGAAGAAAGCCCTGCTGCAGCTCCTGAAGGGAGGCGTACTGCTCAATGTGCCGCGCATACGGGTAATAGCCGAGAAAGAGCGCCAGACTGCTCAAAAGAAGAAAGACAGGAGCCAAGCACAGAACCGACGCCATGCGGTTCAGCGCAGCGCTCAGACTCGGCTTCCACCTCAATAGGGCCAGAGCGATCAGCCACGCAGCTGTAACGCCGAAAAGGAAGTACAAAAACAGGCCGGAGAGCTGGACGATGCGCCCGGAGCGATCCCCGACGTCGTAGGAGAGCAAGTACGGATGCCTTCTGGCTGGGTCCTGCAAGGACGCCAGCGAAGCTTCGATGTCCGCGGATTGTTGCGTGCGGCCCTCCCGCCGCAGGAGTGGGGCCATCTTTTTGTAGGCATCCATACGGTACTTGGCGGACGCCAGTTGCAAATTGTAGGAAGACGGGTTTTCAAGGCGCTCGCCGAAACGAGCCACGCTTTGATACGCGGCGAGCGCGTCATCGGCGTGTCCTGATTTTTCCGCTTTCTCACCGACATCGTTCAGCTGGAAATCGACGTAGAAGTTCATGGCGATGAAATCCGGCATCGGGTGTGACCACATGCCGGCTATTAAGATGTCGGGCCGGTCGAAGCCCTGTTCCCGGAGCACTTGTCGATCCAGGGCGAAATGCTCGGCTTCGTAGAAGTCCAGGCGAGGAGCGGCGAAAGCTTTCTCCATAGGGATGCGCCAGCGGGGTTCGGCGGCGAGCGCTGCGCCTAAGCCCCCAGGCGTGGCGCTCGATTTCGTCCAAGGCGGTTCCCACCAATGCGCATTGGCATCGGCTTCGAGAAGATAGGGAAAACCGTTTTGCGGATCCCACGCTTTCAGGCGCTCGATCCACGGGTGCGAGTCGTAGCCAGGGTACGAGTACGTGGCGTGACAAATCTTCGCGGCGATCCAGGTAAGGCGTGGATCCAGGGCGATCGCTTTTTCCCCGGCACGGACCGCCCGTTCGTCGTCTTCTTTAGGGCTGTGCAGCGCGACGAAGGCAAGGGCGCGGGCATATTTTTGTTGGTCAACGGATTGCTCGATGCGGCGAAGAGCCTTTTCCGAAAAAATACGCGAACCCCAAGCCGTGGGATCCGTCCCTGGAACAGGAAGGATCGCCAAAGCCTGCCGAAACGCCGGTGCGAGCAGAAGAGACAACGTCAGCGCGAGTGCGATCCAGACGGGCCAGCGACGCGGCGCGAAGAACCCGTTTTGCTCCCAGACCGGAAGGCGCGCCCCTTCGACCGAGTGGAAGACTTCGCTGCGCAGCTTTTCCCAGTCTTTGAATTGCTCCAGGCTGCGGCGCATCGCCTCCTGCTCGCTCGCGCCTTTGCCGAGCGCCTCTTCGTAGGCGGATTCCAGTTGCTGGGCGAGCTCCTCGATGACTTCGTCGCGGCGCCCGTTGCTGAGCGGCAGGGTTCCCAGTTTTTCGCGGACGATTTTCTTCCAATCAGGCATGTTGCGCCTCCATGTTGGAATCTAGGGCGCTGCGGCGTGCGGCGCCCGCTTCCACGATGCGATTGACGGCTCCCGAAAAAGCGCGCCAGCGGGCGCGCTGCTCGGCGAGGATCTTTCGGCCGGTCTGCGTCAGCCGGTAGTGGCGCCGACGGCGGCCCCCCGCAGGCTCCCACTCGCCCCTGATCCAGCCGCGCCGCTCGAGGCGATACAGCAACGGATAGAGCGAAGCGACGTGGAAGCGCAGCACGCCCTCGGACCGCTCGGCGATGAGCTTGCCGATTTCGTAGCCGTGACGGGCCTGGTCCTCGAGAAGCGCGAGGATGAGCAATTCGGCGTTGCCTTTTTTGAGTTCCCGATCCGGTGCCATAGCCATATATGGCTATACTACATATTCTCCATCCTAGGTCAATACTTCCGTGAGCCGCTGTGCCCAAACCTTCCCCGCCGGCGCCTTCCCTTGTCGAAGCGCCACGGGCGCGGAATGACAACCCGGGCAACCGCCGGGCGGTCGTAGTAATCTGAGAGAGTCATGCGAATACGGGTGGGCTTTAGGCGCGGGGTTCTTTCGAATTCTAGAGTGCCGAGACCAATGGATTCCAGGCGCAAGGTCTTCACGGGGATCTTTCTGCTGGCCTCGATGTGCGCGGGCGCGGCAACGCGGGCGCAGGAGCCGGAGGATATCGATCTTTCCGCGAAGCAGCGAATTCTGCCGACGATTGGCCCCGGCCTGCGCGCGGTAAGGCAGGGCGCGGATGGCCAGCTGTATGTGCTGGCTTCGCCTTCGCCGGGACTTGTGGTCGTTGACACCAAGGGGAAGCAGCTGCTGTCCATCAACGAAATGCCGGCCGCGGCTGACGCTGCGGCCGCGAGCCACAGCTTGATTACCTTCGGCGACGACTGCGACGTAGACGCCCAGGGAAACATCTACGTCGCGGACCGCGGTGCGAATCTCATTCGCGTCTTTTCCGGCGACGGGACGCCTCTCCGTTCCTTTGGAGTGAAGAACCCGGTGTCCGTAGCGGCTATGCCGGAAGGAGAAATTGCCGTTGCCACGCTCCGCGAGCCGCACCTGGTCATCATGTTTGACAAGAACGGCAAAGAGGTGCGCGAGTTCGGGGATCCCGAAGAGCTTTCCGCGCGCGCGGACCTAAATCGCTTCCTGAATATCGGCCAATTGGGCACGGACGCGCAGGGGCATCTTTATTATGCGTTCGGGTATTTACCCGAGCCGACCGTCCGGCAGTACGATCATCTGGGCTACGCGGGGCAGGACTTTCAGTACACGGCGATCGACGCGCTGCCAACGGCCGTGGCGATGCGGAAGGAAATCGAGCGTCAAGAGCAGAAAACAAAAGAGCCGTTTTTCCGGCGTGTGCTGACGGGATTGGGAGTGGACCCTTCGAATGGAGAAGTGTGGATGGCCCTAAACAACAACCTGCTGCACTTCGATGCGGCGGGAACGCGGCTCGCGACTTACAAGATTTATACGCCACAGGGAGCGCGGCTCGAGGCCAACACCATTCTCGTCCAGAAAGAACAATTGATTATCGGAAGCGATCCTCTGGGTCTTTACCTGTTCGCAAGACCAGACAAAAAAACTGCGAAGTGAGGGAAGATTTCCTCAGGCAGCACGTCGGACGGTTGTGCAAGATTTTGCTCCGCGGAAAATTCTGGCGAGGAATTCCCTGAAAAATGAAAGGTTTGTGAAAATTTGTAGCAGATTTCTGTCTGTGGAAAACTTGTGCATGGCATGTGCAACACTCCCTGGACCTTCGTACACTTTTCGCTTGCCCTCTGCAGGTCAATCGGAGACAATCCCGCGCGGTCTTGAAGAGCGGCAGCAAGCAGGCCGACAGATCCTAAAAGGCCACGCCCGGGGCACTAGGGGAAACAACGGCCAGCGTGACCAGGACTCCAGAAGCGAAGAAACAATAAGCAGGCTTGCTTTCCACAGCTTTTACACATCTGTGGAAATAGTAGAGGGCTTCCCTTTTGTCTTTACCTATGACCACAGCTACGCAAGTTGGACGCGAACGCGACATAGCAAACGCCTGGGACAAGTTCCTGGAGCACGTCAAAGCCAGGGTCAGCATCAACACCTTTACGACCTGGTTCCAGCCCACCAAGTTGAACCGGGCCGAGGGCGAGACCCTTTATATACAGATTCCCAGCGCGGTCTTCCGGCAGGTCCTGACGCGGACCTACGGCGACATCATCAAGGCGGTGTTCCACGAAATCGGAACACCCCATGTGAAAGTGCAATACGTGTCGGGCGACGACGAGCCCGTTCAGGCAGCAATGGCGGCGCCGCCCGCAAAGACCGGGCAGGCCAAGCTGGATTTTGAAAGCAGCGATCATCAACTGAACCTGCGCTACACCTTCGACACCTTCGTGGTGGGCAAGTCCAACGAATTCGCGCACGCCGCGTCGCGGGCCGTAGCCGAGCAGCCCTCGAAGGCCTACAACCCGCTGTTCCTATACGGCGGCGTGGGCATGGGCAAGACGCACTTGATGCACGCCATCGGGCACACCATCAAGAAGCGCAACCCGGCGATGCGGCTCAGTTACGTGAGCGCGGAAAAATTCACCATCGAAGTCATCAATTCGCTGCGCTTCGACCGGATGATCAGCTTCCGCGAACGGTTTCACACTGTGGACGTGCTGCTGGTGGACGACATTCAATTCATTGCCGGGAAAGAGCGCACGCAGGAAGAGTTTTTTCACACCTTCAATGCGCTCTACGAACAGCAAAAGCAAATTGTCATTTCGTCGGACTGCCTGCCAAAAGATATCAACTCGATCGAAGAGCGGCTGCGCTCGCGATTCGAGTGGGGTTTGATCGCGGACATCCAGCCGCCGGACCTCGAAACAAAGATTGCCATTCTGCAGAAGAAGGCCGAGAACGAACGCTTCACTTTACCGGACGATGTGGCGGAATACATCGCCCGGGCAATCAAATCCAACGTGCGCGAGCTGGAAGGCGCGCTGACGAGGCTGATGGCCTACGCTTCGCTGACCGGCACGGCCATTACGCTGTCGCGGGCGCAGGAAGTATTGCGCAACATTATCGCGTCGCAGGAAAAGCGCGTCACCATCGACCTCATCCAGAAGCGCGTGAGCGAGCACTTTGAATTACGCGAGCAGGACCTGAAGGTGAAAAGCAACACGCGAGCCATTGCCTTTCCGCGCCAGGTGGCCATGTACATCGTGAAGCAGCTCACCACCGCTTCGTTGCCGGAGATTGGCCGGCAGTTTGGCGGCAAGCACCACACCACCGTGCTCCATTCGATCAATAAGATTGAGGAGTTGCGGCGGTCGGACAAAGATCTCAACCGGACGATTACGCGGTTGATGGACGCTTTGCAGTAGATCGCCGGTTTTTTCCCCGCTCGGATTTATTTTATGGAACGCGGCCCAAGCGCAAACGGGCCGCGTTTCCATTTTTAGGGCTCGAGGAATCGCCCGGAACGCACCACGCCCTGGTTTCGTCCAAAATCTCCTAAATCAAAACCTGTGGAGAAGAATTGAAAAAGATGCGCGGAATCTGTTGACGAACGTGGATGAAAGGAAGGAAGGAATTCGAAATTAGGTGGAAGCGTTCTGGTTTTCCACGGTTCTCACAAAAAGGCGCCGGGAAATCAGAGCGACAAGTGCAGGCCGGGAAACGCTTTGGCGCGGTTTCCACAGATTCACAAGCGTCATCACAACAACAAGGTTTCATGGTCCTCTTTTTCAGGATCATTCTCTTGCAGAAGAAGTTGTGGTTGTGGATTTTGCAGCGAGAGGCGAAATGGGAAGACGCATTCGGGGGCGGCAAGCATCTGGCCGAAGCACATTTCCACAGTGCCGCGAGCCGGTCGGGCTTTATACTTTTCCAAAAAACGAGTAGAGTACGTGCCTGACGGCAGTCAGGCCGCAGCATCAGGTTAAGAGCGAAAGGGCGCTGTTCCCCGCCCGAGTCGAGGGTAAATTTCTATATGACCGCACCTGGAACGGCACTCGAGGGATATCAAGCGATGGAATTCAGCGTTACAAAGTCCGCGCTGTTGAATGAACTGAGCATGACCCAGGGAGTCGTGGAGCGGAAGACCACGATCCCCATCCTGTCGAATTTGCTGGTCGAGGCGAAGGGGAGTCAGCTCACCATTACAGCCACCGATCTCGAGTTGAGCATCCGCACGTCCTGCGAAGCGAAGGTCAAAAAGGAAGGCGCCGGGACCATTCCCGCGAAGAAGTTGCTCGAGCTCGTGCGCCTGCTGCCAGAAGGCGAAATCAAGGTCAAGCTGTTGGAAAATCACTGGGTGGAAATCACCAGCGACAGAAAAAAGTACAAGCTCGTAGGCATGGCGAAGGAAAACTTTCCCGCGCTCCCCGCGATGCCGCACACGCTGGTAAAAATTCCTGCCGCGATTTTGCAGAGCTTGATTGCCAAAACAAAGTTTGCGATTTCCATGGAAGAGTCGCGCTACACGCTGAATGGCGGGCTGCTGATTCTGAAGCCGGACACGCTGGCGATGGTGGCGACCGACGGCCATCGGCTGGCGCTCGCCGAAACGGACCACAAACTCACCGGCCTGAATGCGGAACTGAAAGTGCTGGTCCCGAAAAAAGCCATGGACGAAGTTGAAAAACTCTCGGGTGCGGCGGGTGCTGATGCGCAATTCGAATTTGCCAAAGACGAAAGCCACTTGTTCTTCCAGGTGAAGCACCGCTTGCTGATTTCGCGGATCCTGACCGGGCAATTCCCGAATTACGAAGCGGTCTTGCCACGCGACAACAACAAGCACGTGGTCATCGAGCGCGGCGAATTGACGGATGCGGTGCGCCGAGTTTCGCAGCTTGCCGATCAGCGTTCGCACGCCGTGAAATTCGCGATCTCGACCGAAGGCATCGAGCTTTCCGCGTCAAGCCCGGAGTACGGCGAAGCGAAAGAAAACATCGAGAAGGAATACCAGGGCGACCCCATCGCCATCGGATTCAACTCGAGCTATATGCTGGATTTTCTCTCCGCCGCGGCGGATGGTCCGGTCAGCATCGAGCTGAAAGACGAGCAGTCGGCCGGACAAATGCGGCCCCTCGCCGATGAGTCCTACCGCTACCGCTACATCATCATGCCCATGCGGATTTGACGGTGAATCACAAGCCACCCGGAGGTCCAAAAAGGCGCTTTCCCGAGCGCCTTTTTCTTTTGCACATGCCCCTACAGGATGATCATAAACCAAAGCAAATAAATCACTTACGCCCACCTCAGGGCCGCCAGCAGGCTTGAGAAAAGGGTCGGAACGGAGTATAATCCTCGGTTGTCGATGCGTAGTGGGGGATCTCCAGAATCGACACGTCCGCCAGGTGAAACGGACCCGGGAATTGGCTCTGCGCCAGGAGCTTCGAGTCGTTTCGCTTGGAGAAACATCCCTTCCAGACCAACCTGGGCTTGAAGGGTAAACAGTCTTCGCCACGTCTCGCTGCGCGGGACGGGATGGAGCAGGAAACTCTACGATCCCGATGTGAATCGGGACAAAGGGTAAGGCGACGCGCAATCCGCAAATACGCCTTCCTTGCTTCAAGAAAAGTGATTTTCAATGCGCGGGCCATTCGATCGTTAGCCCGGAGTCCGTTCAACGCCGCAGATTTTCTTAAGCAAGTTGCCGAATAGGGAGTGACGATGGGTGATAAAGAAAACGGAAGCGTTACGCCGCAAGCCGCAGGCCACAAGTACGACGCGAAGTCGATCAAAGTGCTCGGCGGTCTCGAAGCGGTGCGGCTGCGTCCCGCGATGTATATCGGCTCGACGGGAGAAATGGGCCTGCACCATCTCGTTTGGGAAGTGGTGGACAACTCCGTCGACGAGGCCATGGCGGGCTACGCGGATGAAATTAATGTGACGGTGCACGCGGACGAATCCGTCACGGTGGTGGACAACGGCCGCGGCATCCCCGTGGATATGCATCAGACCGAAAAGCGGCCCGCCGCCGAAGTCGTCATGACCGTGCTGCATGCCGGCGGAAAATTCGACAGCGAAACCTACAAAGTTTCCGGCGGCTTGCACGGCGTCGGCGTTTCCGTGGTGAACGCGCTCTCGGATTGGCTGGAGCTGGAAATTCAGCGCGAAGGCTCGGTATGGGAGCAAAGCTACGAAAAGGGTAAGCCCACCTCGAAGCTGAAACAAACCGGCAAGACGCGCAAGACCGGAACGAAAGTGACTTTCCATCCTGACCCCGGCATCTTTGACAAAACGGTCTACAGCTACGACACGCTCGCAACGCGCCTGCGGGAGTACGCTTTCCTGAACAAAGGACTGAAGATTACGCTGACCGACGAGCGTACCGAGAAGAGCACGGAGTTCCGCTTCACCGGCGGAATTGCGGAATTTGTGAAGCACCTGAATCGCGGCAAATCTACGCTGCATGATTCTCCAATCTATATGGAGGGCAAGCGCGGCAATGTGGAGATCGAAATCGCGCTGCAATACAACGACTCCTATGGCGAAAACGTGTTTGCGTTTGCCAACACGATCAACACCGTCGACGGCGGCACGCACCTCTCCGGGTTTCGCTCGGCGCTGACGCGCTCGATCAACAGTTTCGCTTCGGCGGCGGGGATGCTGAAAGAGCAGAAGGACGAAGTCACCATCACCGGCGACGACGTTCGCGAAGGCCTGGTCGCCGTGGTCAGCGTGCGCCTGCCGCAGCCGCAATTTGAAGGGCAGACCAAGGGCAAGCTCAACAGCGACATCAAGGGCGACGTCGAGCAGCTGGTGAACGAAAAGCTCGGCGAGTGGTTCGACAAGCATTCGACCGTGGCGCGGCGCATCATCAGCAAGTGCATTGACGCGGCGCGGGCGAGAGAAGCGGCACGCAAGGCGCGCGAACTGACGCGGCGCAAATCGGCGATGGATTCGAGCGGCCTACCGGGAAAGCTGGCGGATTGTCAGGAACGCGACCCGGCTCGCTGCGAGCTGTTCGTGGTCGAGGGCGAATCGGCCGGCGGCTCGGCAAAACAGGGGCGCGACCGCAAGTATCAGGCGATCCTGCCGCTCAAAGGCAAAATCCTCAACGTGGAAAAAGCGCGTTACGACAAGATGCTGGGTCACGAAGAAATTCGCGCCATCATCACCGCTCTGGGAACCGGCATCGGCAAGGACGATTTCGACGCCGGCAAGCTGCGCTACCACAAAATCATCCTGATGACCGATGCCGACGTGGACGGCTCGCACATTCGCACGCTGCTGCTGACCTTTTTCTTCCGCCACATGAAGGAGCTGATCGACCGCGAGCACATTTTCATCGCACAGCCGCCGCTCTACCGCGTGAAGCGCGGAAAGAGCGAAAGGTACATACGCGACGAACGCGATTTCGCGCGCGAATTGATGAAGCGCGCTACCGAAGACCACGTGGTCAAGGGCAAAGAAGGCGTATCGCTCGAGGGCGCGGGACTGACGACGTTTTTGCTGAACGTGCAGGAGTATGACGCGGTGGCGGCGAAACTCGGCCGGCGCCTCCGCGATACCGGACTCGTGGAAGTGCTTGCGGAGAACGGACTGGACAAGAAGGCGGATTTCGAGGAGAAAAAGTCGCTCGAGAAGCTATTGAAAGAGATCGACAAGGCCAAGCTGAAGCTTGAAGGCAAAGTGGCGTTCGACGAAGAGCACAGCCTGTACGAGATTCAGTTTGGCGCGCCGCACAACCAGAAAATCAACTGGGCGCTTGCTTCCACCGCGGAATACAAGCGGCTGCGAGCTCTCGCGAAGCAGGTCGAAGAGTTCAACAAGCCGCCCTTCACCATTTCGCGCAATGGCGACAAGACCACCAAGGAAAAAGCGCAGGACGTACTGCGCTACGTGATGGAAGACGCGAAGAAGGATTTCACCATCACGCGGTTCAAGGGCTTGGGCGAAATGAATCCCGCGCAGCTTTGGGAAACCACGATGAATGCGGAAACGCGCACGCTGCTCAAGGTGAAGCTCGAAGACGCCGTGGCCGCGGAAGATATTTTCACGACGCTGATGGGCGAAAACGTCGAAGCGCGCCGCAAGTTCATCGAGGACAACGCGCTCGAAGTCGTAAACCTGGATATTTGATGACCTGTGGTTTTTTCGCGGCGCGACGCTGATGGCCGAAACTGCCCGTAGATCGATTCGAGATGCCGTCCGCTGGGGCTTGTTGCTGTCGGCCGTCGCGGTTGCCGGGTTTCGTATGCCCAGCACTTATGGTGTGTTCGAGGAGTGGCACGCGGCTCGGATCTCGGACCCCTCGGCAGCGGAGATGTATCGGCGCACTTTGACCGCCAACATTGTAGGAATGGCCATTGTTCTGGCTGTGGCCATAGGCGTGTTCTACTCTTTACGGCCGCGAGCGCCGAAGCGGACATGATGTATCAATTGGGCTGGAGCACGCTGCCAGGCCTGCGCGGATTGCGCGTCAGCGATTTTCGCGCAACACCGACAGACGCGCCGGACCAAGAGCGCGGGGTGGCGGTGGAGTTTTCAAGCGAAGACGAGCGCGAGGCGTTTTTGCGCGGGATGGAAGCGGAGTTCGCGGCGCGGCGCTTCACGAATACAGCCGATGCCTTCGACATCGTGAAGGCTTACGCGCTCGAACGCGCTGCGAAAGGGCATTCCTAGCACAGCCACTCCTGGCTGTGCGCTGTTTGGGACCGAAGTTGCAAGAACACAGGCAAGAGTGTCTGTGCTACTGAGGAACAATGCCAGACGAACCGAACCAATCGATCCTGATTCCGGTGGACATCGAAGCCGAGATGAAGAAGTCCTATCTCGACTATTCGATGAGCGTGATCATCGGGCGCGCGCTGCCCGACGTGCGCGACGGCTTGAAGCCCGTGCACCGGCGCATTCTGTTCGGCATGTACGAGTTGGGCCTGACCTCCACACGGCCCTATCGCAAATGCGCGAAGATCGTTGGCGAAGTCCTCGGCAAGTATCATCCCCACGGTGACACGCCGGTCTACGACGCCTTGGTTCGCATGGCGCAGGACTTCAACATGCGCTATCCGCTCGTGGACGGACAGGGTAATTTCGGCTCCGTCGATGGCGATATGCCCGCGGCCATGCGGTACACCGAAGCGCGGCTGGCGCGTATCTCGGAGGAACTCCTCGCCGACATCGAAAAGGAAACCGTCGACTTCGTCCCGAACTTCGACGAAACCGAGAAAGAACCGACGGTCCTCCCCACGCGCGTGCCGAACCTGCTGGTCAACGGCGCCAGTGGCATCGCCGTCGGCATGGCCACAAACATTCCCCCGCACAACTTGCGCGAAATCATTGACGCCACGGTGTTGATGATCGAGAAGCCCGAGGTGACGCTCAAGGAAGTAATGAAGCTCGTGCCCGGACCGGATTTTCCGACCGGCGGCTACATCGCTGGCCGCGAAGGCATCGAGGCGGCGTACAAAACCGGGCGTGGCAGCTTCACCATGCGCGCGAAAGCCGCTATCGAAGAAGTCGCCAAGGACCGCGAGAACATCGTCATCACCGAAATTCCCTACCAGGTGAACAAGGCCACACTCATCAAGCGCATTGCCGAACTTGCGCAGAACAAGAAGATTGACGGCATCGCCGACGTGCGCGATGAAAGCGACCGCGAGGGCATGCGCATCGTCGTCGAACTGAAGCGCGGCGAAGAATCGCAGCTCATCCTGAACAATCTTTACAAGCACACGCAGATGCAGGAATCGTTCGGCATGATCTTGCTGGCCATCGCCGGCGGGCAGCCTAAGGAGATGGGCCTGCTCGAGTTCATCCGCCTGTTCATCGAGCATCGCCGCGACGTGGTGCTGCGCCGCACGCGCTACGACTTGCGCAAGGCGCGCGAACGCGAACACATTCTGGTGGGCTACCAGGTCGCGCTCGATCACCTGGATGACGTGATTCGAATCATCCGCGGATCCAGCAGCCGCGCCGACGCCAGGCAAAACCTGCTCAGCTTCTTCTCCGAGCAGGACGTCACCATCACGGAAAACGGCAAGTCGCGCAAAATTACCGGCGTCAAGCTCGACGGCCGGAAGTACAAGCTCGGCGGCATCGAAGGTGAAACCGCGCGCACGGTCACCGCCGGCCTCACGCCCGTTCAAGTGGACGCGATCCTCGAATTGCAATTGCACCGCCTGACGCAGCTCTCCGTCGACGAAATCCTCAAGGAATTGAAGGCCATTCGCGAGCGCATTGTCGAACTGGAAGAAATTCTCGCCAGCGAGAAAAAACTGAAGGCGGTGATCACCGGCGAGCTGAAGGAAGTGCAGAAGGATTACGGCGACGACCGACGCACGCAAATCGTGGACAAAGTCGACGAGATCAAACTCGAAGACTTGATCGCCGACACGGACATGCTGATTACCGTCAGCCATGCCGGCTACGTGAAGCGAACGCCCGTCGAGATTTACCGTCACCAGTCGCGCGGCGGAAAGGGCCGCATCGGCGCGCGCACCAAAGAAGAGGATTTCGTCGAGCATCTGTTTATTGCCTCGGCGCACAGCTACATTCTGCTGTTCACCACGAAGGGTCGCGTCTACTGGCTGAAAGTTTACGAAATCCCGGAAGCGGCGGCAGCCACGCGGGGCAAAGCGATTTCGAGCCTGGTGCGTTTCCAGGAAGACGAAAAGCTGAGCGCCATCGTCCAAGCGCGCAACCTGGAAGAAGAAGGCAAGTACGTCTTCTTCGCCACGCGCAGCGGCACGGTGAAGAAATCAGCGCTCACAGAATTTTCCAATCCGCGACCGAGCGGCATCATCGCTATCAATCTCGAAGCCAAAGACGAGATGATTGGCGCAAAGCTCACCGACGGCAAGCAGATGATTTTCCTGGCGAGCCACGAAGGGCAGGCGATTCTTTTCCGCGAGACCGAAGTGCGGCCGATGGGGCGCAACGCCGGCGGCGTCAACGGCATGGACCTCGACAAGGACGACTACGTGGTCAGCATGGATGCGGTCCAGCCCGATTTTGAAATCATCACCAAGGAACACAAAACCTCGACGCAGGACCTCGAAGAACTCGAGAACGAGCAGATTAAAGACTCGCTTACGACGTTGATGCTCACCGTGGCCGAAAAGGGCTACGGCAAGCGCACAGCCCTTGCCGAATACCGCATCACTTCGCGCGGCGGCAAAGGCGTGGTCAACATGAAGACCACCGACCGCAATGGCTCTGTAGTGGCCGCGTTGCAGGTGACCGAGGAATCTGACGTGATGATCATCACGCACAACGGCAAAGTGATTCGCGTGCACGCCAATGAAATTCGCGAAGCGGGCCGCTCGACCCAAGGCGTACGCCTGCTGCGGCTGGACGAGGACGATTCCGTGGCCGCCGCCGCGGTCCTCCAAGAAGAAAACGAAGAAGAGAAGAAATAGTCTGCTCGGCTGTCGCGGTAGGCCAACACCTGTCGGCTGATCCCTGCGGCTCGTGCTGGTCCGCGGCTTTCTTTGCCAAATACTCTCAATCACTTAGGGAGGGAACGCGGTTTGCTCCTCTGCGCAAGGCGGTCCTCGAAGCGGGGTGACTCATGCGCAGAATCTTATTGCTCGCGGTTCTTTTGTGCGGGATTCCACCACAACTCTTGGCCCAAAGATACTACGAGTCGGAAGTGCCGCGGTATGAGCTAGGCGTGCAGTTTGAAGTTGCGCGCATCGATAGTGTCAGCGATGCAGGCGGCCTGGGCGTGAGGTTCCATTACAACTTCAACGAGCACTTGGCGCTCGATTCCCAACTGAGCTACGGACCAAGTAATCTATCGACCGGTTCCGAATCTTCGCAAACCGCGTTTCTCGTTGGCGTTCGTGCCGGGCAGCGGGTCGCAAGTTCCGGATTTTTCTTGCACGCTCGCGGAGGGTTTACGCACTACGACGCCGGAAATGGGACTTCGTTGCTGAGCCGTAATACCTTCCCGGCCTTCGATGTGGGAGGCACCCTTGAGCGATATTTCGGTCCAAGGCCCTGGGACCGCAACATGGTTTTTCGATTGGAATTGGGTGCGCTCCTGGTGCCTTATGGAAACGCTAGGCTGCTTCCTCCGCCTCCGCCAGCAATCGTGATCCCTCCCGGGCCATCGGGACCCCTCGGAACTCGTGTCGGTCCGGTGCTTGGTTTGGGAATTGCCTTCCGTTTTTGAGCAGAGCGCAGTCTCCGCCGACGGAGTTGCTTCGGATCCGGCACCGAGGAAGGCCGCTCGCAAGGAAAAGGTCTGCAACCGAAAGATGCTAGAATCCTCGCCCTATGAAAATCACGCGAAGAGTTTTTCCGTTTCTGGTCGTGTTGTTGGCGGCCCTTGTCGGGCTGATTCCGGCGCAAACCGCAGGGAAGCCGGCTGCCGCGAGGCGGTACCTGGCGTACGTAGGCACCTACACCAGCAAGACAGCGAGCACCGGCATCTACGCATTTCGCTACGATACGAACTCGGGAAAACTCACGCCGCTAGGCGTCGCGGCGGAGACGCTGGATCCCTCTTGGGTCGGGATTCATCCCAGCGGCAAATTTCTGTACTCGGTGAACGAAGCCGGAAAGAGCAGCATGGTCAGCGCGTTCTCGCTCGACCGGCTGAGCGGAAAGCTCAAGCTGTTGAATCAGTTGCCGGCACTCGGCGAAGATCCCTGCTACCTTTCTTTCGACCGCACCGGGAAATACGTTTTCGTTGCCAACTACACTTCAGGCAACGTCGTGGTGTTTCCAATTGAAGCGGACGGCAAGCTGGGCGCTGCCACCGCGAATGTCCGCGACGAGGGCAAGCTCGGCCCGAATCGGGAGCGCCAGGACGGTCCGCACGCGCACTGGATCGAAGCGTCTGCCGGCAATCGATTTGTCTATATAGCTGACTTGGGACTCGATCGTATCTTGGTATACCGATTCAGCCCCGATTTTGCGAATCAGGGAAGGCCCATGTTGGGGGTTGGGCCGGGCAAGAGCTCCTATCCGGCAGCGGTACTTGGTCCGGGCTCAGGTCCGCGCCACGTTGCGTTTTCCCGCAACGGCAATTTCATGTATGTCCTGAGCGAATTGCAATCGAGTGTGACGGTTTTCGCGAACGACGACCAGCGCGAGAAGTATCGCGACATACAAACCATTTCCACGCTCCCCCAGGACTTCTCTGGCCGAAACGACGCCGCCGAGATCGCCATGCACCCGAACGGCAAATTCCTGTACACCTCCAATCGCGGGCATGAGTCGATTGCGCTTTTTGGCATCGACGCCGCCACCGGCAAGCTCACTGCGGCTGGTGACTACTCCGTCGAAGGCAAAGAACCGCGCCATTTTGCGATCGATCCCTCCGGCAACTTTCTGCTCGCTGAGGACCAGCTTTCCGACAAAATTGTCACCTTCCGCATCGACCAGAAAACCGGCGCGCTCGCTCCGACCGGAGATTCTGTGGAAGTCCCTTCACCAGTTTGTATCGCGTTCCTGCCGGTTGACTGATCCCACCTGCGCCGCGCGCCAAGGTGCGGTAGAATCCCGCCGCTATGTTTTGAGGGTGAAACATGACTTCCATGAAGAGAATGGCTATGGCCTTTGCATGGCTCGGTGTCGTGAGCGGCCAGGCCTGGGCCGACGGCGAAACCGCGCCTGCGCGCGATCCTAAACAGCCGGTGGACGCGGCTTATACAGAGAAAATCCACAAGTACACCACGCAGCCGTTCTTCACTTCGCCGCTTGTCGACTATCTGCCGGCGTCGAAAAACGTGCCGACGCCGGAAGCCGTTCTCGGCGACGTCTCCGGAGCGCCGGGAATCCTTCCCTACGCGAAAGACGTGTACAAATACATGCGCCTGCTCGAAAAAGCAACGCCGCGCGTAAGGGTCTTCTCGATTGGGAAAACCGAAGAGGGCCGCGAGATGATCGCGGTCGCGGTGTCCTCGGAAGAAAACATCAAAAACCTCGAAGAAAACCGCGCGCGCCTGGCCAAGCTCGCCGATCCCCGCACCATCCAACTCGATGACCGCGAAGCCGACAAGCTCGTCGCGCAATCCGTGCCCATCTACTACATCACCGGCACAATCCATTCTCCTGAAACCGGCGCTCCCACGGCGCTCATGGAGCTGGCCTACCGCCTGGCCGTCGACGAAAGCCCCTACATCAAGGAAATTCGCGACGGCACCATCACGCTGATCACTCCGGTCGTCGAAGTGGACGGCCGCGATCGCATGGTGGACCTCTACAAATGGCACCTCGCGCACCCGAAGCAGTTCTTTCCGTGGCTCGTCTACTGGGGCAAATACGTCGCGCACGACAATAACCGCGACGCCATGGGCGTCACGCTGAAGCTCACCGAAAATGTTCTGAACACCTACGTCAACTGGAAACCGCAAGTGCTGCACGACCTCCACGAGTCGGTGCCTTATCTTTACGACAACACGGTCGGGGATGAGCCCTACAACGCGTGGATCGATCCGATTCTGGTGGACGAATGGCAGATCATCGGCTGGAACAACGTTTCGGCGATGACCAAATTCGGCATGCCCGGCGTTTTCACGCACGGCGATTTCGACACCTGGTCGCCGGGCTACTTGATGTTCATCGCCGCCATGCACAACGGCATCAGCCGGCTGTACGAGACGTTCGGCAACGGCGGCGCGGACACCGAAGTGCGCACGCTTCAGCCCGAAGAATATGCCCGCACCTGGTACCGCCAGAATCCTCCCCTTCCCAAAGCGCTCTGGTCGCAGCGCGACAATAATAATTACGAAGAGACCGCCCTGCTGACCTCGCTGCATTTCTTCAACGAAAACAAGCGCATGTTCCTGAAGAACTTTTATCTGAAGGCCAAGCGTTCGATAAGCAAGCCTTCAGAAGAAGGCCCCGCCGCCTACGTTCTCTCCGCCGACGATCCCCGGCCCGGTTTGCAGGCGGAACTGTTGCAGGTTCTGCGAAAACAGGCTGTCGAGATTTCGCGCGCGAAGTCCGCTTTCACCGTGATGCTGCCCGAGAAAAAGTCCAAAGATTCTGCCAAAGGCAAGAAGGACAAAGACGAAAAAACCGAGGCGGAGGTTCCGACAACGCGCGAATTCCCCGCGGGCAGCTACGTCATTCGCATGGACCAGCCATATTCCCGGATCGCCGACGCCCTGCTGGATCATCAGTATTGGAGCCCGGATGATCCGCAAAAAACTCCCTACGACGATACCGGCTGGACCTTCGGCGAACTCTTTCATGTGCAAGTGACGCGCGTGACCGACACCAAAGTTCTCGACGTGCCGATGGACCGCGTCACCGAAGTTCGCCGATCGGGCGGCGTAAAGGGCGACGGTACGGTGTTCGCCATCAACAACAGTGCGGAACCGGCGCTGGCGACACTGCGTTACAGGCTGAAGGATGCCGCCATCGAGGCCGCCGAAGAGCCATTCGAGAGCGGCGGGAAGAAATTCACTCGCGGCTCGTTTGTCATTCGAAATGTGAGCCGTGCGGATCTCGACCGCGCGGCCACGGAACTTGGCCTACAAGTCGCTTCCCTCAGCTCGACCCCCGGCGTGAAGACGCATCCGGTTCGGGCCGCGCGGGTCGCTTTTGTGCACACCTGGCTGAGCACGCAGACCGAGGGTTGGTGGCGCCAGGCACTCGACAAGCTGGGGATTCCTTACGACTACATGAGCACGCAAGCCATCGCGAAAATTGCCGACCTCAACGCGAAATACGACGTGATTCTCTTTCCTCCCGTTGGCTTCAACGCCGGCGTAAATCCAGTCGTCAACGGTGTTCCCACGAACTGGGGTAATCCGCTGCCCTGGAAGAACACCCCCGAAACGCCAAACCTCGTCGGCAAGAACGACTCGACCGACGATATGCGCCCGGGCCTGGGATGGAACGGAGTCGCGCGCTTGCAAGAATTTGTGCAGCAGGGCGGCGTCCTGCTCACCGCTACGGACACCTCCTCGCTCGCGCTGGCCCTCGGATTTGCCGAGGGCGTCAGCACACAAAACGCAAACAAAATGAAAATCGTAGGCTCGGTCGTCGGCACGCGCCTGGTGGATGACGCGAGCCCCATCGCCTACGGCTACGACGAGAAAGGAGCAGCGTATTGCGATAACGGACCCATTTTTTCGCTCAGCAGCATCGCCGGGCAGCGCGGCCGTCGCCGCCTTGGCCCGCAAATGCACGCTCGGCCGACGGGCCGCGGCAGCTTGGACGATCCGGACTTCGACGTTGGCCGCGTCGGGGTGGAGGCTCCCCAAGAGCCCAAAGCGGAAATCTGGGAGTTACCGCCGGTCCTCGATGAGCAAAAGCGCAACGGCTTCCGCGTGATTCCCCCAACCGACCGGCCGCGCGTGATTTTCCGCTACGCGGACGCCAAGGACCTGCTTATCTCCGGGTTGGTTGAAGGCGGCGACGAAATCGCCCAGCACCCCGCCGTCGTGGACGCGCCTTCGGGCAAAGGCCACGTCGTGCTGTTCTCCATCAACCCCGTTTACCGCGGCGAAACCTGGGGAACCTACTCGATGGTGCTGAACACCATCCTGAACTTCGATAACTTGAATGCTGGCCGCAAAGACGCGGCGCAATAACTCAAACCTTCACAAGGCCCGGACCGCTGTCATTCCGAAGCCGCGCATTTTGCGGCTGAAGAATCCGGGGCTTGATCGGTGCCCCTTTCGCAATGAGAGGCTTCGAAGAGGGAGGAACGCTGCGGGCTCACCTATTACTTGCGTCGGGACCATTTTGCGCTACAATCCCCGCCACCATGCCGAAGCGCAAAGCGAAGTCTCGAAAATCGGCCAGACCAAAGTCCCGCAGGAAAGCATCCACCGGCGGAAAACTGCCGAAAGGCGCCGTTACGCTGATCGTCATTTTGCGCCCGCGCGAAGGTCAGGAAATCCTGCTTGAAGCCGAACTGCGCGCCCTGATTGGCCCCACGCGGAAGGAGGAGGGCTGCATCTCCTACGAACTGCACCGCGCCGCCGATCCCCCGGGCGGCTTTCTGCTCCACGAAGTCTGGGCCAGCCGCGACGCGCATACCGAACATATGCACACGCCGCATTTTCTGCGCTGGAATGCCGGCAAGGACGCGCTCCTCACTTCCCGCGACGGCACCTTCTGGAAGCAAATCGCATAGAATCGGTGAGTCATGCCTTGCTATCGCTTCGAGGAAGGTGGCGAACTCAGAAGCTAGCCCTTCGTGGTCAACTTTCCGGCGGCGCGAGATAGTATCCCGGCCGGTTGCGAATCTTCAGATTCTTCGCATCGTTGCGAATCACGGACACTTTGATTTCGTGGTAGCCGGTCACATCGGCGTCGGTCGGCGTGTAGCTGATGGTGTACTGCGAGTGGAGCTCGCCTCCAATTTCGTCGATGGCGTTTTCAATGGAGCGGTCCTTGAAGGTGGAAAGCTGCGCTCCGCCGGTAGCCGCCGCTGCCAACGCTAGAGGATTACCCTTCGCCTGATCGTGAATGTGTTGCACCAACCAAACTACCGCCCCCATCAAGTCGGCGCTGCCGTAGCGGTAGTTGTCCTCGTAGGTCGGCGTTGCCGGAACGCCGGGCGGCGGTGGGATTGTGCCCACCGGCAGATTGGGCCGCTCCGGAGCCTTGGGCTTGGCTTGCAACTCCGCGCGCGTGGTGGAGAGTCCTACGCCGTAAATCGCCACGTTCGCGAGCTGCGCCTGGCGCAGCACTTCGCCCAATTGCTTCTCGCTGCCTTCGTCCGCTCCTTCCGAGAGAACGAGCAGCACGCGCCGCCGCCCCGGTTTCTCCGCCGTCGCTTGCGGGCGGCTTGTGAGCATTTCGACTCCCACGGCCATCGCGTCATACAGCTTCAAACCGGAAGTTCCCATCCGCAGGTTGGCCATGGTGTTTTCAATTTGGTCCGCGTTGCTGGTGAAATCCTGCAATTTGTCCACCGCATCATTGAAGCCCACCACCGCGGCCTCTCCCGTCGACCCCATGACGGTTTGCGTGAAGAGAATGCCCGCCTTGCGAATCTCCGGAGCGAGCGGGTCGATGCGCGAGCTCGTTTCGACCAGAATCACGAGCGAGATCGGATCTCCCCCCAGATCAAAATGCGAGATCTTCTGGGTGACTCCTTGATCGGCCACGCGAAAATCTTTTGCTTCGAGGTCGTGCACCATCTCGCCGCGGGAATCGCGCACCGTGACCGGCGTCGTCACCAGCGCCACCTCGACTTTGATCTCGTTCTTGGGAGGCTGCTGCACCGGCACACCCGGCTTTGGCGGAAGCGGCCCTATGGGCGCCTGAGCGGCCAGCCGCGTCGCTAGGAACCACAGCGCCAACACCAGCCCCATCCATCGCCATCCCTGTCGTTTGGTCCAGTCCATACAATTCCTTAGATGTCCCGATCGCTAGGGCGTTTCCTCTGGAGGCAGTGTACTCAATTCGACGCAGGATTGCGGGAAGACGTTGCCGCAACCGCCCTGGAATCCCTACAATCAAAGTTCGTCTTTTCGGAGAGCAGACACATGCCCGACGGCAAAAAACTGAAGCCGCAGCACGCGCCCAAAGTTGCATACGAAGACCAGAAGTTTCTCGGCAGCGTGCCGGCGCGGCCGATCCGTATTATGACCGAATACATTCATCCTCTCGTGCAGCTTAAGAACGAGGGTATTGGCGACACCATCGTAATGTTCGGTTCCGCGCGCATCGAATCGCACGAAACGGCGCAAGCCCGCTACACCCGGCTCAAGGGAGCAAAAATTAGCAAAATGTCGGCGGAGGATCGAGCCCATCACCGCGCGGCGCTGCGCAGTGCAAAAAGCTCGCTCGAAATGTCGCGCTACTACGAAGAAGCGCGCCAGCTTTCGCACAAGCTGACCAGTTGGGCGCTGACGTTGGGTCCCAAGCCGCGGCGCTTCGTCGTCTGTTCCGGCGGCGGGCCCGGCATCATGGAAGCGGCCAATCGCGGCGCCCACGAAGCGGGTGGCAAATCCATCGGGCTCTCGATCGAGCTGCCCCACGAACAATTCGCCAATCCCTACATCAGCCCGGAGCTGAGCTTCAATTTCAAATACTTTTTCATGCGCAAACTGTGGTTCGCGCAAATCGCCAAGGCGCTCATCGTTTTTCCCGGGGGCTTCGGCACCATGGACGAGCTCTGGGAAATGCTTACGCTGCTGCAAACCGGTAAGCTGCCCAAGCGCAATTTGATCCTGATTTACGGCCGCAAATACTGGGACGAAGTCCTGAATTGGAAAGCCATGGTCCGCTGGGGCACCATCAACGAGCAGGAGTACGAGATGCTGCAATTTGCCGACACCGTCGAGGAAGCCTTCGACCGCATACGCGCCGGTCTTGAAAAATACCACATGGACGCCGAGCCCTTCCTGCAAGCCTACTGACCGCCCCATCGCGCGGTTTCTGCGATGAAGCCTGTCGATCTACGCAAAAAGCGACTCGATGAGAAGGAACACTCCGGCGCGCGTCATCTCAGGAGCAACCGCTACATTCTCCGAGCAACCGTGTTTGATAAAGCGGGACCAACGCCCCATCCCGGCCGGGGAATTTTGGAGGATGGAGAACATGACTATTTCTTTGGGAGAAAAGAAGTTCCTGGGACGCGCGGTGCTGGCTGCCGTCGCCATGGTTGGCCTAATGGCATTCGCGGCGACGCCGCGCGCTAACGCCGAGGACTACGACCGTTGTCAGCGGCGCCTCGCCAAGGCCGACCATAGATTGCACGAAGCCGCTGAGCATCACGGCTGGAACAGCCGCCAAGCCGACCATGCCCGCCACGAGCTCCGCGAAGCCCGCGAGCGCTGCTGGAGGGAAAACCACCGTTGGTGGGACGAAGACGGACGTCGCTGGCACAACGATCGCGACTGGGATGACCACGATCACGACCGCCACTAATCCCTGCGAATCCAATCACGATGCATTTCAAGGGCGCTCCATCTGCTTGGAGCGCCCTTTCTTTGGCTAAAGAACCAGCTCGCCTGCGCCAACCTCTAGAGCGAGGAATCCTGGCCGGATTTTAGCCCGCACGCGACTCGGATGAGAGGGGAGGAAGTGCGCGCCTAAAAACAAAAACGCGGGGCGCCGCTGGTAGCGCCCCGCATCCCTTTAGTAAACTCCTCAATTCGCGGTGACTAAATTCTCGTCCGAAAAAACAGCCGCAAACCTTCGCGCCTCTTCTTGATCATGCACCATCACTATAGGTACAACACGGAGCGACTTTTTGCAAGAATGGCAAACCGTCACTTCGCCCTGCAAATCCTGCATGAAGCCGTCTGTGAAATGATACAAAGTGCGCTC
>DATFSR010000027.1:0-18573 GCA_035262505.1 Candidatus Acidiferrum sp.
GAAGCGGAAATCCTCGGCCAGGTCCGCGACGCCTACCTTCGTGCGCACGAAAACCATGTCACCGGCCCAGTGCTTAACCGCCTCTTCCAGGCAGCCCTTGAAATTGGCAAACGCGTGCGCGCGGAGACCGAACTCGGGACACGCCCCATGGGCGTCGCTTCGGCAGGCATGAAGCTTGCCGAACGCATTTTCGGCAAATTGCAGGAACGCAGCGCCCTGGTTCTCGGTGCGGGCACCATCAGCGAACAAGTTGTTTCCCAACTCCGCGATCGCCGCATCAAGCACCTCTACTTGATGAACCGCTCACGGGAAAAGGCGGAAGAGTTTGCCAAGCAATATGGCGGCGAGGTACTCAACTGGGGCGAGTGGGACACCTCGCTGAAATTCCCCGACGTCATCGTCTCCGCCGTCGGCGTTCAGGATTATCTGGTCACCAAGCCCATGGTTGAAAAGGCCATGGCTTCGCGCGGCAATCGGGCCTTGTTCCTGATGGATCTCGCCATGCCCCGCAACGTCGATCCTGCCGTCGCCGGAATCTACAACGTCTATCTCTACACGATGGACGACCTGAACGAGATCGTGAAGCAAAACCGTGACGCCCGCCAGACCGAGGTCCCCAAAGCCGAATCGCTCGTCGAGGACCATGTGGCAAAATTCATTTCCTGGCAGGCCAGCGTCGAACTCACCGGCGTCCTAGACACCCTGCGTGGTAACCTGAAACAACGCCGCACCCATTTCCTCACCGAAAAACTGGCGGGAATGAATCATTTCAGCGCGGAAGACCGCGAACGCATTGGCGAAATGATGGACGAACTCATCGAACAACTGCTGCTCCACCCCGCCGAACGCCTGCGCACCGAAAAAGAACTGCGCCGCAAAATTCAGAACGTCGAAGCCATTCGGGATTTGTATTTGTCTCACCGGGAGAAACCGTGAAGCACCTGCGTATCGGTTCAAGGGGCAGCATCCTCGCGCGCTGGCAGGCCGAGTTTGTCCGAAAACAACTTTTCCAGCTTGCCGGCGTCGAAGCCGAAATTATCATTATCAAGACTTCCGGCGACAAAATGCAGCAGTCCCCTTTGACACAGATCGGCGGCAAGGGCATCTTCATCAAGGAACTCGAAGAAGCGCTGCTTGACGAAAGTGTCGACCTTGCCGTCCACAGCGTGAAGGACATTCCCACCGAAACACCTGGGCGGCTGTTTTTCCCTGCGGTTTGCCGCCGCGACGATGTCCGCGATTGCGTGGTTTCGCATACCGGCACGCCGCTCGCGAATCTCCGCCAGGGCGCCCGCGTCGGCACCGGCAGCTTGCGCCGCCAGGCGCAGCTACGCCATTTTCGCCCGGACCTCGATCTGCGCGAACTTCGCGGCAACGTGGATACCCGCCTCCGCAAAGTCGAAGGCGGCGAATACGACGCCATCGTGCTCTCTAAGGCGGGTCTCGATCGCCTCGGCTGGGCACAAAAAATCACCGAAGCGCTTTCGACGGACATTTCTCTTCCTGCTGTTGGGCAGGGAGCCATCGCCATCGAGTCGCGCTTGAAGGACCAGGAAACCGCACAAATCCTGGAAAAACTCGACGACCTTGAGACACGCACCGCGATCATCGCCGAGCGCTCCTTGCTCAAAGCTCTGCAGGGCGGCTGCCAGGTGCCCCTCGGCGCCTGGGCGCGCATGGAACGGGGCGAACTTGTGATGGAAGCTGTGGTCTGCTCGGTCGACGGGTCGCAATACATTCGCAAAAAAGCCGCAGCGCCGCCCGATCAGGCCGCACAACTTGGGGATCACCTGGCCCGCGAACTCGCCGAAGGCGGTGCGCGCAACATTCTCGAAGAGGTCCAGCGCGCCCGTGGCTGAACTTGTTTCCAAGCCGCTGGCCGGAAAGCGCATCGTCGTAACGCGCGCGGTCGAGCAGAGCCAGCCTGTGGCAGAGGCTCTGCGCGACGCTGGCGCCGATCCCTTTCTACTGCCTCTGGTTGCTTTTACGCCTCCAGAGAGTTTTTCCGAACTCGATGACTTCCTGAAGACCGTTGGCGAATACGATTGGGTCTTCTTCACCAGCCAGAACGCTCTTCGCGCAGTAGAGGAACGCAGTGCAGCGCTCGGCCTGGCCTTGTCGCACATCCTCAAGGATGCGATGATTGCCGCCGTCGGCCCTGCCACTGCCGGTGCCATCCGCACCACGGGCTTGCGCGTCGCCTACGTTTCCCACGTGCACCGCGGCGAAGCCCTGGCCGAGGAACTCGCCTCCGAAGTCGCCGGAAGGCGCGTCTTTCTGCCGCGCAGCGACCGCGCGAACCCAGAATTGATCGAAGCGCTCCATCGTCACGGCGCGAAAGTCCGGGCTTTCGTCGCCTACAAGACCGTTCCTCCCGATGCGGATGCCCAACGCGTGCAGCAAACCCTTGCGAAAGGCACCTGGGACGCCATCCTCTTTTTCAGCCCATCCGCCGTGCATCACCTCTCTGAAATGCTTGGCACCGAGCGTTTCCGTGATTTGAGTGCGCGATCTGCTTTCGTTGCCATTGGTCCTATCACCGAAAAGGCTTTGCGCGCGGAAGGCGTGGACCGGCTTATCGTTGCCGCCGACACCACGGTCCCGGCCTGCCTCGCCGCGCTCGCCGAATTCTTCAAGGCAGGCCAACATCAGCCTGCGGGAGCGAAACAAGCATGAGTTTCCCTGTTCAACGCCCGCGCCGTCTGCGCGGCAGCGAGGCCGTCCGCAGCCTAGTCCGTGAAACGCGCCTGTCCACCGCTGGCTTCATCTACCCGATGTTTGTCTGCCCTGGCACCAGCGTCCGCAAGGAAGTAGGCTCCATGCCCGGCGTTCATCAACAGTCCGTCGACGAAATCATAAAAGAATGCCGCGAAGTGGAATCCCTCGGCATTCCCGCGATAATTCTCTTCGGCTTGCCCGAATCCAAGGACCCGCGTGGCGCCAGTTCACTCGCAAAAACAGGCGTTGTGCAGCGCGCCATCGAAGCCATCAAGGCCGCGAAACTCAATCTCCTGGTCATCACCGACGTCTGCCTCTGCGAATACACCGACCATGGGCACTGCGGCGTGCTGGAACACGGCGAAGTGATGAACGACGCCACGCTCGAAATCCTTGCTCAGCAGGCGCTGTCCCACGCGCGCGCCGGCGCCGACATCGTTGCGCCCTCGGACATGATGGACGGCCGCGTCGCGGCGATCCGAACCCTGCTCGACGGCCACAAGTTCGAAAACATCCCCATCCTTGCCTACGCCGCCAAATATTGCTCCGGTTTCTACGGCCCGTTCCGCGAAGCTGCGGATTCCGCGCCGAAATCCGGCGACCGCCGCAGCTATCAGATGGATCCCGCCAACGCCCGCGAAGCCCTGAAAGAAGTCGCGCTCGACCTCCAAGAGGGCGCGGACATGGTCATGGTGAAGCCCGCCCTGCCATATCTCGACATCATCCGCGCCGTCCGCGATCGCTTCGAAGTGCCCGTTGGCGCCTACAACGTCAGCGGCGAATACGCCATGGTCAAGGCTGCCGCGCAAAAAGGCTGGATTGATGAAAAACGTGTGGTCCTGGAAATTCTCACCGGAATTCAACGCGCCGGCGCCGACATGATCCTGACCTACCACGCCAAGGACGTCGCTCGTTGGTTAAAAGCATGCTGAATCTCTAAAGTAAGGTGCCCTCATGAGTGCCACGCAAGCGCAAGGCAAACCCGAACGCCGCCGCTCCCGGGAGATTTTTGAAAGAGCCGAAGAAGTTCTCGTCGGTGGCGTCAACAGCCCCGTCCGCGCGTTCCGCTCCGTCGGCGGCGATCCGCTCATCATTGAAAAGGGAAGCGGCCAGTATCTTTACGATGCCGACGGCAACCAGCTGCTCGACTACGTTTGCTCCTGGGGTGCCATGCTCCTCGGCCACGCGCATCCCGCGGTCACTGCGGCCATTGTCAACCAGGCGCAGCGCGGCACCAGCTTCGGAGTCACCACCGAGCTTGAACTCGAGCTCGCCACCCTCATCCGCAAGGCCATTCCGTTCCTCGAAAAAGTTCGCTTCGTCTCCAGCGGTACCGAAGCCACCATGAGCGCCGTGCGCCTTGCCCGTGGCGTCACCAAGCGCGACCTCATCATCAAGTTTGAAGGGTGCTACCACGGGCACGCCGACAGCTTCCTTTCGCAAGCCGGCTCCGGCCTTGCCACATTGGGCATTGCGGAATGTCCCGGTGTTCCGCAGGCCCTCGCCGCTCTCACGCTAAACGTTCCCTATAACGATCTCCCGGCCGTGGAAAAGCTCTTTGCCGAACACAAAGACAAAATCGCCGCGGTGATCGTCGAACCGGTCGCCGCCAACATGGGCGTGGTCCTGCCGAAGGAAGGCTTCCTGCAGGGCTTGCGCGATTTGACTCGCAAGAACGGCGCGCTCCTCATCATCGACGAAGTCATCACCGGCTTCCGCCTGCACAATGGCTCGGCGCAAACCCTTTTCGGTGTCGAAGGCGATCTCACGACGATGGGCAAAATCATTGGTGGCGGTGTCCCTGTCGCCGCATATGGGGGCCACGCCGAACTCATGAACAATATCGCCCCGTTGGGTCCCGTTTATCAGGCTGGCACTTTAGCCGGGAATCCCCTGGCCATGCGCGCCGGAATCTCCACGTTGCACGAGCTCGCCAAGCCCGGCCTCTATGACGCTATCACTGCGAACGCGCGCAAGCTCGTCCACGGCCTGAAGAACGCCCTGGCCGCCGCTGGCATCAACGCTCAGCTCAATAGCATTGGTTCGCTCTCCACCATATTCTTTGCGCGCGAGCCCGTTACAAATTACGCCGGCGCCAAGCGTGCGGACAGCAAGCTTTACGCGCTTTATTTCCGCGAAATGCTCAATCGCGGCATCTTCCTGGCGCCTTCGCAGTTTGAAGCCGGCTTTATCTCCGCCAGCCACACCGCCGCGGATATCGACCGCACCATTGCCGCCACGCAGGAAGTGTTAAAATCAATCGCTGCCTAGCCTGGGCATCAAATCCAAATCACTGAGGGAAGCCGATGCACGAAGGTCTGGAAGGGCACGAAGCGCATCATCCGGACGAGCCGTGGACGCTGCCCGTTGCCGTGACCATGTCCATCCTCACCGTGCTGGTGGCCATGGCCACGCTCCTGGCGCACCGCGCCGCCACCGACAAGCTCCTTTTGCAAACTAAGGCGACCGATCAATGGGCCTATTACCAAGCTAAAAATATCCGCCTCCATGAAATGCAGGTTGCCGTCGATATGCTTGGCTCGCTGGCTCCCGCCGACAAGGAGAAAGCGGCCGCGCTTCAGGAAAAGTACAAAAAGGAAGTCGAACGCTACCAGAACGACAAGGACGATATCAGCGACAAAGCCAAGGAACTCGAGTCGGAGAGCGCTCACATCTCCCACCGCGAGGACCGTTTCGATCTCGCCGAGGTAATTCTCGAAATCGGTCTGATTATCTGCTCGCTCACTCTAATTACACGAAAGATGACCTTCTGGTATACCGGCATTGCCCTTGGCGTTGTCGGCTTCCTGGTGGCCATCACCGGACTCTTCGTCCACTGATCCAGATTAGTTAGGCGCTTGCTGACGGCCGGTTGCCCCGCAGCAACGAGATCTCCTGGTCCAACTTTTCAAACCGCTCCAGCAACTCCATATGCCGCTTCACGTCCGCATCGGGCTTCTTCCCGATAAACGTCATTGTGCCTCCTGGCTCTAGAATGCATTGGTCCACTTCGCCAATGGAGCTGAACCCCTGCTTGCGGGCCGCCGCCTCTAACTGTGCCACGGTGATCAATTCGTTCTTCAAATGCTCCGGGCGGACCTTGCCGCCATCGATTAGGATGTCCGCCTTTCCCTCGATAATCTGGTCCAGCTTCTTGTGCTTGTAGAGGAACCGGACCACCAGATAATTGATCGCCAGCAGCGAAGTCGCCCCCAGCAATCCGCCGGAAACGGAATTGTCGTCCCCGATGATGGCGTTTTGCACCGTATTCGAGAGGGTCAGCAAAACCACCAAGTCGAAGGGGTTCAATTGCACCAATTCCCGCTTCCCGGATAGCCGCAGCATCACCACCAGAAAGACGTAGACAATGATGGGGCGCAGGATTTTCTCCAGAATGGGCAGGGAAATGACAAACATGTCTTTCCAGATATCGTGCATCTGCCTCTCCTCCCGCAGCCGCGTGTAACTCTGGCTGCTGGCATAATTTTCAGGCTTTCTGCATTGCGAGGGTAGCACGGGCGTGTTGCAGTTCGGCAGTCGCCGCAGCAGAAGTACTGTCCGTTGGTACAGTCATTGTTTCGCAACTCACAGAATGGCGGGAGTTTACCCGGCAGTTGAAATTTATTAAAGTCAATGAAGTTAAAGGACGGAGTTCTTCGGCAAGCGGATTTTCGTTGGATCTCTTCCAGGAGGCTTCCGAAAGTCTGTCTGGAGTGTTGCTCCCCCTCCGGCAATTGAAGTGCCGACTAATGGCCTACAAAACGGTTTCCGTTCCCGGTTCCGCTCTGGGAACTTCACAACTTGAGTCGTTGCTCGATGGCACCAGAGAAATCATTGGCGTTCTTGCCGCCGACGGCACTCTTCTTTTTGGGAATTCCACCTTTCAATCCTCGCTGGGGTATACCCCGGAAGAATTGCTCGGACACAGTTTGTTTGCTTTGGTTCACCCCATTGACGTGCGTCTGGTTCGCTTCAGTGTGGACCGGGCTTCCGCGCAACCCGTTGCTCCGCTGGTCGCGCGCTGCCGCCTGCGCAGCTTGGAGGGTTCCTGGCGCTGGTTTGAATTCACCTGCCGCGGCCAACAGTCCGAACCCGGAGGCGACAGCATTCTTCTGCACGGTCTGGACGTCACAGAACTGCTACGCATGGAATCGGAACGCCAGGTCATTTCCGAAATTGTTCACGCGCTTAATCAGACGTCCAACCTCGATCAGCTGCTCGGCCGCATCCACGCGGCGCTCAAGCGCATTCTCTCCGCCGAAAATTGCTTTGTTGCCTTACACGACGCTCAGCGCGACGTTTTCGAATTTCCGTTTTTTGCCGATGAGTTCGATACCGCCCCGCCTCCGCAAAAGGTCGGCCGCAGTTGCACCGCCTATGTCTTCCGCACCGGCAAGGCAAATCTGATTCCGCAATCTGAGTTCGACCGCCTGGCCGCGATGGGCGAAGTCGAACTTGTCGGTTCGCCCTCGCCTTCCTGGCTCGGCGTGCCTCTGAAGACTCCCACCGCTACCATTGGCGTGCTCGTCGTCCAGCACTATCAAAACGACAACGCTTACGATCAGCGCGACCTAGAATTTCTGGACTCCGTCGGCGGCCACATCGCCCTGGCCATCGAACGCCGCCGCGCCGAAGAGGATTTGCGCAAGAGCGAATCCATTCTCAGCCTGCTGTTCGAACAGAATCCCATTCCCACCTGGCTTTATGATGTCCAGTCTTTGCGCTTCCTGCGCGTGAACCAAGCCGCGGTCGAGCAATACAGTTACTCTCCAGCCGAATTCGAAAAGATGACCGTTCTCGATATCCACCCCGGCAGCGAGCGGGAGGGCACTGAAAATCGCTTGCGACACCTGGCCGCGGAAACCGAAGAGCACGGCGTCTGGCTCCATCAAGGCAAGGATGGGAAGCCGTTCGAAGTCGAAAAGACCTCTCACGAACTCGTCTATGCCGGTCGGCGGGTCCGTCTTGTGGTCGCTCAGGACATCAGCGAGCGCCGCCATCTGGAGCTTCAGTTGCGCCAGGCGCAAAAGATGGAAGCGGTCGGCCGTTTGGCCGGCGGTGTGGCGCACGATTTCAACAATCTCCTTATGGTCATCAAGGGTCATACGGAACTGCTGATGAATGCCCTCGTGCCTAGCGATCCTATCGCGCGAAAAATCGAGCAGATTGGGCGCTCAGCCGACCGTGCCACCACCCTCACTAAGCAATTACTGGCCTTTAGCCGCTTGCAGGTCCTGCAGCCACAGGTCATCAATCTCAACTCCGTCATCGAGGAAATGGGCAAGTTACTGCCACGCCTGATTGGGGAAGACATCGAACTCGTCCTGCACCCGGACCCGGCGTTAGGCACCATTCGCGCTGATGCCAGCCAGATGGAACAGGTGCTGATGAATCTTGCGGTCAATGCCCGCGACGCGATGCCCGGCGGCGGCAAGTTGCTTATCGAAACCAGCAACCGCGACATCGACCAATCCTATACATTGACCCGTCCTTTGATGAAACCCGGCCCTTACGTCCTGCTTGACGTCACCGACACCGGTACCGGCATGGACGAAGAAACCCAGGCTCACATCTTCGAGCCGTTTTTCACGACCAAGGAAA
Organism: Candidatus Acidiferrum sp.; assembly: GCA_035262505.1. Lineage (GTDB taxonomy): Bacteria > Acidobacteriota > Terriglobia > Acidiferrales > UBA7541 > Acidiferrum. The sequence goes on from DATFSR010000027.1 coordinate 8,320, forward strand.
AGGGCAAGGGCACTGGACTCGGTCTCGCCACTGTCTATGGCATCGTCAAGCAGAGCGGTGGATTCATCTGGGTTTACAGCGAACTTGTCAAAGGCACCTCATTCAAGGTCTATTTGCCGCGGGTGGATGAAAAGCAGGTACAGTCCGGAATGCCCAAGCCCGTTGCCGAGCTTCCCCCCGGCACGGAGACTATCCTGCTCACCGAAGATGAACAGGATGTGCGCGAGATTGCCCGTGAATTCCTCGAATCCGGCGGGTATAAAGTCATCGAAGCGCAAAACGGCAAGGAAGCCATCCAGCTTGCCGCGCAGCACGCCGGCAAGATCGATTTACTGCTCACCGACATGGTTATGCCAGGCATCACTGGTCAGGAGCTTGCCGTGCGTCTGCAGCGTGAGTACCCCAGCCTGGCCGTTGTCTTTATGTCCGGTTACAGCGAGCACGCGGCAATGGAAATGGCCAACGCGGATCCCTCCGTCCGCCTGATGACGAAGCCCTTCAACCGTTCCACCGTTCTTCGCGCCGTCGGCGAAATCCTGCAATCCCGCAAAAAGTAGCACGGGCTTCAGCCCACTCTTCTCTGCTCGTCTACGCCACCTTAGGATGTTTCTTGTGCCAATTCGTGGCTTGCTGGAACATGCGCCCCGCCTGCAGCACGGCTGCGTCATCTCCGGCCTTCCCCACAAACTGCAATCCCACCGGCAGGTTCTTCTCGGCAAATCCACACGGCACCGAGAGCGCCGGCAGCCCGCACAGATTTCCAATCGCTCCAAGGGGGTCCGGAAAGGAAAGCCCGGTGACCAGGTTCAAACTCAACGGCGTCGCGGTCACGGGAAGTGAGGCCGTCGCCAGCACGTCATAGGAATCAAACAAATCGACCATTTTCTTCTGCAGCACGTCGCGGATGCGTAGCGCCGTCGTGCAATCTGCGCCGGAGATGCTCTGGTTCACATACCCCGCCACGCGCCCCATTGGGTCGTTCAAGTCCTTCACTCGGCCTGAGCGGATCAAATCTGAAAACGCCGATCCCCCCTCGCCAGACAAAATCAATGTCGCCGCGTCTTCCCAAGGCCCTTCCGGCAATTTCGTGTCCCTCACGGAAGGGAAGTGGTGCCTCAGCGTCGTCTTTACCACCTCCATAATCTTGCCGATGCTTCCCTCGTAGGACTTCCACGCGTTTGTCAGCCATCCGACCCGTAGGGTGCGCCCTTTCAACTCCGCTGCCGGCGAGTATGTGAAGGCGGCCTTGTCGACCGGCAACGTGCTGCGGTCGAGCGGATCGTGCCCGGCAATTGCGGCGAAAATGTACGTACAATCTTCCGCCGATCGCGCCAGCGGACCGATCTTGTCCATCGAATAGGCCAGCGCCATGGCCCCTCGCCGGCTCACGCGACCGTAAGTCGGTCGGAATCCGCTCGCTCCGCAAAACGCCGACGGGCACACAATCGAGCCCCAAGTCTCCGTGCCAATCGCAAATGCTGCCAGTCCTGCGGCAACGATGGCGCCGGACCCCGACGACGATCCGCAAGTCCAGCAAGTTTTGTCCCAGGGATTTTTCGCCTCTCCCTGCAGCGATGCCGACGCGAACATGTATCCCATGCCGCCGGCCAGTTCGATCATCGCGGCTTTGCCGATCAGAATTGCGCCCACATTATGCAAGTGCTCAATCACCGTCGCGTTGTAGTCGAACACCTGGTTTGCAAACGGCTTCGCGCCCCACGTCGTGGGAATCCCTTTCACCGCGAGCAGGTCCTTCGCAGCGTAGGGGATTCCGTGCAAAGGTCCGCGATAGTGTCCCCGTTGAATATCCTTTTCTGCGGCTTTTGCCTGCTCCATCGCTAGGTCGGCCGTCAGCCGCGCATACGCATTCAATTTCGGCCCCAGCGATTCGCTGCGGGCCAGATAGCTCTCGGTCAGCTCAACCGGCGAGATCTGCTTGGATTGGATTTTCTTTGCCAGCTCGCCGACGGATAGATAAAGAATCGATTCACTGAGCATGGAGTCTGGCCTCAGGATTTCTTTGCCGGCACGGCGGCAGGCGTTTCCGGCTTTTTCTTCTCGCGTTCCACCAGGGGCTTTAGGTAAAGCGCCGGACCATCCCCATTCTCCAGTGGAAAAGCCCGCACATGATCGAGACTTTCCTGCAGCGTGGCATTCGCCTGCTTCACGATGGTTGTCTCTTCTGCGCTCAGCCGGCTCCCATACTGGCTCAAGATCTGCTGATACCTTGCTTCCGCCTCTGCCTGGCTCTCCGGTGAGAGCTTGGGCGCTCCTGGGGCCGCCTGCTCAGGCGTCGGCGGCGTCGGCACGGCAAACACACTGGCGGGCACGAACGACGCAGTCGCCGAAAGAACCGCCGCGCGCCGCGCGAACTGCCTTCGCGAAATTTCGCTTTTCTTTTCGCTCATCGTCCCTTCCCCGACAACTCGTCATTCGACTGACGAGTCAGCCGAGACTACTGAATTCACCCCAGCCCGTCAACTGGCCCAGGGGTAAGCATATTCGGCCTAGATTCTCCACCACCCCCCCACAACTCCCCTGCCTCCGGGCCCCAAAAGGGAGAGAGCGCGGATCGCCGCGCTAGCTCTATATTCTTGCGCGGGGCTCTATCCTGCTGAGGAAGACTCCAAGTTCGATCGCCTCTTTAAGTTCGCTGACTTCAATGGTGATAGCTTCGACGATTTGGCCGTTCGCTGTCTAGCCATTACCCAGCAAGGGAAAATTCTTGACGATACAACGACCATTTACACTATCCAGCAGGGACAGCCGCAGGTTCGCACAGTAAAGAATGTCCAGCAGTTAGCCACGAAACGGAAACTGCTCTGCGTTGACGCCAAGAAATCGAAATTGTGTCCATCGAAATAGACCACATGCTAATCGATGGGTTAACATCCCAGCTATTACGGTCGCTTGATATCCGGACTTGCTTGCTTAATGCTGCCTTTAACCAGTTCCGTCTTCACTTCGGTCTTCTGTCCAGCGAGCAGATTCACTTCGGTCTCAAAGGTCCGATAGCCAGGCAGCCCAACCTTGATTCGATGTTTTCCGGGGCTAATTAGCATATCGCCGAGGCCGCCGAATTCACTCGCATGTCCCACGTACTTGTCATCCAGAAATACTGCTGCGCGTCCCGGCTCAACGTTGAGCTTCAATGTTGCTGTAACAGTGGGAATCTGTGTGCGAGGGCTGAGGTGCATCGTCACCCGAACAGTTTGTACTTGCCCGGGTTCCACAACAATTTTCTGGAGAAAATCGTCGTAACCGGACTGCCGCACCGAGATTTCATGATCACCCGGAAGTAGCATCACCTTCTTGTCCCCGCGCAGCTCCTTCAAGAACCCCACATAATCGCCATCGACCCACACGCCTGAATCTCGTTCCACTTTCGTTGCCCCGTGGAATTTAACCTCGCCCATGACCTTACTCTCTTGTGCAGAAGTAAGTGTAACCGCGACGAAGAGAAAGTAAGCAGCCCAGAGCGCCCCGCGGCGGAAGTTCGACACATTCCACATAATCCCTCCATTAGAGCGCAACGAAAAACCACACCTGCTCATCGACAAGTCTGGCTGCCCGTACCGCATACTACCAACCGCATTCGCCTGTCGCGTACAAGAACCAACTCGGCTAGCGTAAATCCCTTTTGCATGTTACGCTGTTTATACGCTTAATGCATTCGGTTGTGTTGTGCGGTCCCTCTGGTTCCCGAATTGATCTGAGAATACCCGCCTCCGTTTCCTCCGTTCGTTTTCAGCGTAATTCAAAAAGAAGACTGGCAAGGGAGATTGCCGCGACGACGACGGCCCACACGTTTGTGGGCTGGTTGCGCAACTTTGGCCAGCAAGAAAGCAAAATGCAAAATTTTTCAGAACTATCGATCTCTCCTTCCCTGAAGGAGCGACTCACTGCGGCGCGGTTTTCCACGCCGACACCGGTACAGGCGGCAGCCATTCCTCAGGCCCTGGAGGGCAAGGATGTGATTGCCACGGCCCAGACGGGAACCGGCAAGACACTGGCGTTTTTGATTCCCGTGATGGAAAAACTGTCCGCACAAAGGGCGGCAGGAATCGCCGCGCTTGTCCTCGTACCGACACGAGAATTGGCAATGCAGGTGGTGGCCCAGTACGACGCGCTGAGTAACAAACAGACCAAGCCCGCCACATTGGTGGTCGGCGGACTACCGGAAGGAAGGCAACTCGATGCGATACGCCGAGGTGCGCGGCTGGTCGTGGCAACCCCCGGCCGTCTCGAGGATTACTTGGAGCGTAGGTTAGTGTCTCTGACCGGCGTGACTCTATTGGTGCTGGACGAGGCAGACCGCATGCTGGACATGGGATTCCTGCCGGCGATCCGGCGGATCGTTGGCAATATCCCCCGCGAACGCCAGACCCTGTGTTTTTCAGCGACGATGGAGGGAGCGGTAACCAAGTTGATGAGAGATTACACGAGAAATCCCGTTCGCCTCTCCTTTGGTTCGACCATGAAACCCTCGGAGAACGTGCAGCTGCGGGCATTTGAAGTGGCGGATGGCGAGAAGCCGGAACTGCTCTACGGTCTGGTGAATAACGAAAGCGGGCGCTGCCTGATTTTCTCGAGGACCAAGCGCGGCACGGAGCGCATTGCCAAGAACCTGAACCGCCAGGGCATCAACGCGGCGATGATCCACGGGGATCGTTCGCAATCCCAGCGAACCGCGGCACTGGCGGGATTTCAGCGAGGGCAGTACCGCGTGCTGGTGGCGACGGATGTGGCTGCCCGCGGCATTCACGTGCCGGACATCGCCCACGTCATCAACTATGACCTTCCGGATGTAGCCGAAAATTTCATTCACCGGGTTGGTCGCACCGGACGAGCCGGTGAGCGCGGTGTTGCTTCGACGCTCTTCGTCCGAGAGCAGCGGACGGAGTTGTTCCAATTGGAACGGGCACTCGGAATTCGGATGGAGCGAGCTTCCCTGAATGGTGAGTCATTCGAGAATAGCGCGCACGCCCGTCGACCCGGCACCGAGCGCATCCCCGCGATATCTGGACCTAGGATGATTCCGTTGCCGGGGGAATTCCTGCAAGCCCAAATAGAAAACTAAATCCTGGCCGGAAGATCGATCAACGGCATTAGAGATGCTCGTATGCCGACACACATAAGTGTGCCATGATGAAGGTGGCGCGATTTATAGCTCGTTCGAAACCCTCCGGATCGATCTGAGGGGTGCCTAAGCGAAAGCTTGCGACCTTACTTTTCGGAAATGGCGGACCCTTGTGAGTGATGCGATTGTCCTACAGTACGTTGGGTTTGAAACCAGGGGGGCAGTCCGCGAATACGCCTTTACTCGTCGCGGGGCTGGCGGTGAATCCTTTGAGTATTTTGTGACCATTGCGAACGCTGCCTTTGTGGCGCATCGCGTGCGTTATCAGGATGCACCGGATATCTGCTCCCTCCGGCTTCACCGGGAATTCGCCACCCGCAGTGACCATCTTCCCTCCGCGCGCTTTTCGATTACGGATGCAGAACTTGCTGATTACATGAATGCCCACACGCCGAAACCCAAGCCCGGCGCCTCTGCCCACAGGAAAGACCAAGAGTTTTGATGTCACGCGTTTCATTTCATTCCAGCGAGTTCGGGAGAACACTTGGCGAGACGGATTGAAGACGAGTTTGGCCACGTTCAGCAGCTTATCCTGCTTGGTAAGGAACGCGGCTACCTGCTCTACGATGAGGTTAACGAAAGTCTACCCTCGGAGGTGAATTCATCACAGGAAATTGATGATCTCCTGTCGCTTTTGGAGCGCCAAGGAATTGAAATTTACGAGGACCTGGCCACCGTAAACGCGGCGCGTGCCGCTGTAAACGCCGCGGAGGGTCCCGAACCCGACCTGAAAGAGGAACTCGCCTCCGAAGCCAGTCTCGACCTCAGTTTCTGTGTAGACACTAAATCCCAGGATCCGGTCCGAGTCTATCTCCGCGAAATGGGCTCAGTGTCGCTGCTCACCCGCGAAGGCGAAGTCGTTATTGCCAAGCGCATAGAGCGCGGAGAACTGGTAGTGATGAAGGCAATCACCCGTTCACCGATTGTGATCAAAGAGCTGATTGCAGTTGGCGACGACTTGCGCAAAGGCGCGCGGTCGATCAAGGAAATTGTGCAGTTTGACGATGAAGAGCTGACTGAAGCGAAGATCGCCAACAAGACCAAGCAAACGCTGAAGTGCATCGACAGAATCGAGGAGCGTTACGAAACCGCACTGAAACAGGCCGCAAAGCTTGCTGAGACGCCAAAATCAAAGAAGCCATCGTATGTTCGGGCCAAGTGGACCCTTGCGCGCACCCGCATCCAAATTTCTCTGGTGATTCGTGACATCTGTTTGCACTGGCTTGAGAAAAAGCGTCTAATTGGCAAACTGCGTTCAACTGTTGAGCGCTTGCACTCCATCGAACGCGAGGCACAACGCCTTGAGCGCCGCGTGGACGTCGCCCTCGGCGATGTCGCCGCCGAAGCCCGCAAAGAGCTACGCGCGCGCCGCGCGGAGCTGAAGGAGATCGAAGAATCGAGCGAGGTAGGGCTGAACAACCTGAAACGCACCCTCACTCTTATTCAGCGGGGTGAGGCCCAGAAGCAGCAGGCTAGAAATGAACTGACCGAGGCCAACCTTCGCCTCGTTGTTTCTATCGCCAAAAAATACACCAATCGTGGCCTCCAGTTTCTTGACTTGATCCAGGAAGGCAATCTTGGACTCATGAGAGGCACCGACAAGTTCGACTGGCGCCGAGGCTACAAGTTCTCCACGTACGCCACGTGGTGGATTCGCCAGGCCATCTCGCGCGCCATTGCCGACCAGTCGCGAACTATCCGTGTGCCCGTTCACATGTTCGAGGTCATCAACAAACTTGCCAAGTGTACTCGCCAACTCGTGCAGGAGCTTGGCCGCGAGCCCACCGCGGAAGAGCTAGCCAAGCGGTCGGACATGACCATCGACAAAGTGCGCCAGACGCGCAAGATCGCGCAGACACCCATATCTTTCGAGACTCCTATCGGTGAAGAGGAAGACTCTCACCTGGGCGATTTCATCGAAGACAAGTCCGTAGTCTCTCCAGCGGAGGCAGCAATGAACTTGAGCCTCAAGGAGAAGATGGCCTCTGTACTGAAGAAACTCAGCCCTCGCGAGGAACGCATCATCCGCATGCGCTTTGGCTTTGAGGACGGCAATCAGCACACCCTCGAAGAAGTCGGCCAGGTGTTCGCCGTCACTCGTGAGCGCATTCGGCAGATTGAAGCTAAGGCGCTACGCAAACTGCGTCATCCCTCGCGTTCCAGCCCCGTCCGCACGTTTCTCGAAGGTTCGTGGTGATGCAGTTTCGTTTATCCAGATTCCGCCTGTGCCCACTTTAAGTACGCAGTAAGGGAGATCGAAAATGAAGAGCCTTTTTGTCGGAAACTTGAATTTTCATACCACGGAGGCCGATTTGACGGCGCTGTTCCAGCCTTTTGGGCTGGTAGGGCGCATTCATATTGTCACGGATCGGGAAACCGGCCGTGCTCGCGGTTTTGCTTTCGTGGAAATGCCCAATGACGCGGAGGCAGCGAAGGCCATTGCCGCTCTCGACGGAAAGGAAATGGGAGGCCGCAACCTCAAAGTCAACGAAGCGCGGCCCAAGGGCGAGCGACCCCCGCGCAGCAATAGCGGCGGCGGACGCACAGGTGGCGGTCGCGGTCGCAGCGGATTCTCGCACGAGGACTACCGGGAGTCCGCGCGCCAGCCGCGCGAACCGCGCTGGTAACCCTACGACTCTCAATAAAGGTAGAATAGAACCGGAGTTCTGAGGAGACCCTTGAGCATCACTTTTCAAAAGCGCCAGAAGGAACTGAAGCGGCAGGAAAAGCAGCGGGCGAAGGCAGAACGGCGGGAGCAGAAAAAAGTCGCCCGGCGCGCTGCAAAAGAGGCGCTAAGCGCGCTGACAACACTGCCGTCCGACTCGGAACAGGACGCTCCATCACAGGACGAACAACGGGTGCCGTCCGTATAGCGGGGACTTGGACGAAACGCGTTATCCGTGGAACTGACTTCTCTCAGTGCTCTAGGTCTCGATTAAGCTTCGGGCAAAATCGTGTCCGCACACATCGCATTTCACAATGGGTGTTATATGAGTCTGCCCCCCGGATTTCTTTTCTTCGCCCATTACTTGACATTCCAATCGGCGGGTGGATACGCGATACGCCAGAAACGCGGTGCCGGTCGCATAAACTCCACTGCAACCTTAGTCGGGCCTGTCAGGTCGTTCTCCACGTAGACAACGCGGCACTCTTGCTCTTCTCCACTAGCCGCATTTTGCATGAGGAGCCTTTGCTTGGTTACTACCTGCCCTGTTAAGGCGATCAGCGCACCATGAGCGCTAACAGCCAGCGTTTGCGTTCTCTCGTAGAACTGAGGGCCTTCTTTTGGAGGTCTGTGAACGACAACTGAAGCGCCCCACTTAATCCGCAGGCTACGCCGTTCTTTGAACCATCGTTTTTTACCATCAGGCATACAAGACCAAGATATGCCGTTGCTCATCTGCCCTGGGGAAAAATGTGGGGACGGTTTCTAATCCAACAAGTAAAGAGGGCAGTTTCTATCCCTCCTATCTCCTATCCCAAAATTTGATTGACCAGTGCACAAGGAGTCGTTTTATAGCGGATTTTTCACGCGCCGCCGGGGGTGGGGGGTGGAGAATGTGAGCGCATTATGCTGACCCCGTCAACTGGCCCAGGGGATAGGGGATAGGAGCCAGCGAAACTGCTCTATTTGCACAATTTTGGTGCAGGGGGACTAATGAAATTTTGCGTATTCGGCTTTTGCCTCCTTCAGGATGGGGATTCCGGGGTCGGCATCTTTCCAAAGGCTTAGGAAGTCGTTATAGGAGGCGCGGGCCTTGGCGGTCTCGCCCTGCATTGCGTAGGCGCGCCCGAGTTGAAGATGCGCCAGCGCGCCGATCGGTCCCATCAGGACAACGCCGGGATGGTCGAGGATCTTCTGGAACTCGGCGGCCGCCTCCGCTCCACGGCGCGCCGCAAGATATGCCTTTCCGCGAATGTAAACCGGATATAGCGCAATGCCGCCTTCCGCACCCAGTTCATAGGAAGCCGCACCTTTCAATTCCTGAATGGCGTTTGCGATATTTCCCCGGTTGAGTGAAATTTGTGCCCGAATCGGCGGAAGGTAAATGTATTGAACGATGGTGTCTTCCGGATGTCCGGCCTCTAGTTGCTTTGCTGCCGCTTGAGCGCGGCTATCGTCGTGCGCAAGGGTCAGGGCAAGAGAGGCCAGGAATATCATGTTCACATTCCGCGAACTCCGGAGTACCGCCCGGGCATGTGCCGCTGCCTCGCGGAAATTTCCGAACAGGGACTCGCGGGCAGCAGAGAAGGCCTCATAATTCACCGCCGTTTCCGGTTGTTCGGCCACAAGAGCGGAACTTGCCGCTCGCTGCGAAAGTTCCCGAGCCGCATGCAATTTTCCGAAATAGGCGGCGGTATCGGCTTGCATAGCAAGGAAAAGGTTTTCCTGTTGGTGGTTCGTGGAGGACCAGGCGACCTCCCTTTCCATTGCCGAGGAGTCGTCGCGGACGAACGCGAGTATGTAGGTGGTAATGTGGAACACCGGAGAATCGAGGCCTTTTGCCCGTGCTTCTTCGATGGTTGCTTGCGCCTCCGCGAAGCGGTTCAAGGTGAGATAAAAATAGGCCAGGGTACCGTATGGGAGAGCGCTATCCGGTTCAAACGGGAGAGACCCACGCATTTCCTCAAGGGCCTTTTCATACTGGCCAATATTGCCGTACCCGGCGGCCAGATTAAAGTGCGGAACCGCGTCGCGAGGATACACCTGGCTCCAGAGTTCAAACACTTGCATTCCTTTTTCCACACTGCCGGTGACGAACATGTGATAGTGCGATTCGATGTAGAGCCTTTCGCGCTCGCTGACGTGCGCGTGAAGGTCGTAAGCCTGTTTGGCGGATTCGGCCGCCAAATCATCGTCTCCGAGATTCGAATAGGCCGTGCCCAGCATGGCGTAAGCGATGGCGAACCTGGGATCGACCTTCACGGCCCTCTGGAGAGCGGCCACCGCCGCCGGCATATCGCCCCTCATCAGGTTTCTACGGCCCAGGCTGTAGGCTTGCAGCGCTTCGAGGGATGGGGTGGTGGCCTGTTCCACGGGAACGTCAAATCTCTCGATCGTTCCCAGAGACTCTCCCAACCGTTTGCGCAGGTGGACAGCAACGCGGTCCACA
>DATFSR010000028.1:0-52265 GCA_035262505.1 Candidatus Acidiferrum sp.
GGCAAAACAGATGGCAACTGCAGGCTTCCACGTAGTCAGCCTTCATTCGCCAGGATTCGCCCGGCGCGGCAGCGAGTGACACCGCCAGCGCCAGGACCAAAACAACCGAAGGTATGGCTTTCATTTCTTCTCCTTTTCAAGAGATACATTCAGATCCCTGGTGTCCCCTGGAAGAAATCCTTCCCCTTTATTACCATCTTCCTACAGTGTTCTCAAGAAGGCAGATCGTTCTTGTCCTGCCGGGAGAGACTGAGATGAAAGCGCACATCGTAGAAATTCAGGGCGTCCATGAGGTGGCCGCCGAGCCGCTTGGAAATAAGGGGCCGCGCCTCGCAAGTCCGCGAAGAATCGGGCCTTGATCTTATCCACGTGATCGAACCGGCTGTCGAACCTCGAATGTTATATAGTGCCTCCGCAACTTCCAGGAGGTCTCACTTATGGAACTGTGGTCACGACGCAAGTTCTTTCTCACTTCCTTGGCTGGCAGCGCTCTTGCCAGTGCCACTCGGCTCTTCGGCCGCACGCCGTCGAACGGAAACGCTGCGTTGCCGCTCTCGAACCTCGCCCCTCCGGCGGCAGGCAAGCGTCCGCTCATTATTTCCAGCGCGAATGGACTGCATGCCCTTGATAAAGGGATGGACATCCTCAAAAAAGGCGGGGACACGCTCGATGCTGTCGTGGCAACAGTTACCGTTGTCGAGGACGATCCAAACGACGATTCCGTGGGTTACGGCGGATTGCCCAACGAAGAAGGCGAAGTCGAGCTGGACGCCAGCGTCATGCACGGCCCCACGCACCGCGCCGGGGCAGTCGCTTCCGTGCGGCGCATCAAAAACGTTTCACGCTTGGCCAAAACCGTGATGGAAAACACCAATCACGTCATGATTGTGGGCGACGGCGCGCGCCGCTTCGCCGTGGCTCAGGGTTTCGAGGAGCTGAATCTTCTTACGGAGCACTCGCGCAAAATCTGGCTCGCCTGGAAAGCCAAGTCTTCTTTCAACTGGCGGCCCGGCATCGATTCACCCGAATGGAAAGAACATATGGTTGCCTTGTTCGATGGCGACGAAAAGCAAATCGCGTACGCCGAGCGCGTCATCGCGCATCCGCCCACCGGCACGATCCCCTGCATGGCCGTGGACGCCAAGGGCGACATCTCCGCAACCACCACGACTTCCGGACTCTCCTGGAAAATTCCCGGACGCGTGGGAGATTCGCCCATCATCGGCGCGGGCTGCTGTGTGGACAACGAAGTTGGTGCGGCGGGCTCTACAGGCAAGGGCGAAGAGAATATTAAGATTTGCGGCGGGCATACCATTATTGAAATGATGCGCCAAGGAAAGTCACCGACGGACGCCTGCCTGGAAGCTCTGGCTCGCGTCGCGCGCAACTACAAGAACGATAAGACAAAACTATCTACCTTCCACATCTTCTTCTACGCGCTCAATAAAGACGGCCAGCACGGGGCCGCGTCCCTTTGGCGGAATCATTATGAGGATCCCAAACACTCAGTGTACGCCGTGCACGATGGGACACAGGCGCGCCTTGAGGAGTGCAAGGCCTTCTTCGACGAAATCAACACACACGGATAAACTATCTCCGTGGACCAGGCCAACATTCTCATCATTGGCGGCGGCGTGGTTGGTTGCGCCATCGCTCGCGCTGTCTCTGGGCGCTGGCAGGACGTTTTTCTGGTCGAGCAATTTCCAAAGCTCGGCATGGCTACCAGCACGCGCAACAGTGGCGTCAATCACTCAGGGATCTACTATCCGAAGCATTCTCTTAAGGCGCGACTGTGCGTCGAAGGGAATCGCCTTACTTACGAATTTTGTGCGAAGCACAACGTTCCTTTCCGCCATTGCGGCAAGCTCGTCGTCGCGGCTGATTCGCAGGAAGAACCTGAACTCGTCGCGCTGAAGCAGCGGGGCGAGGACAACGGCGTCGAAGGCTTGCAACTGATTGATGCTGCGGAAATCCGCAAGCGCGAGCCGCACATTCGCGGAGTGGCTGCTCTGTACGTGTCTTCCACCGGCATCGTTTCCGCCGAAGAACTTGTTCACGCATACGCGCGCATCGCCGCGAATCAAGGCGCGAACATCGTCACACGCGCGCAAGTGGTTTCGCTTGAACCGATCGGCAACACCATTGGCGTCGGCTTACGGATTGGCGACGAGGAAGATTCTCAAGAGGAAACAATCGAAGCGCGCTGCGTTATCAATGCGGCGGGGCTCTACGCCGACGAAGTCGCGGCGATGCTGGGCAATCCCTCGTGGAAAATCTATCCGGTGCGCGGCGAATACTGCGAAGTGCGCGGGCCGCGTTCTTCGCTCATCAACAATCTGGTTTATCCCTTGCCGCACAGCGACGGGCTGAGCCTCGGCGTGCACTTCACAAAGACGTTGTGGGGAACGTTTCTTCTTGGCCCGACGGCCACCTACGTGGAAGGAAAAGACAACTACGAGAAGAATCGCCTGCCGATCGCGGCGTTTGCCGAAAGCGCGAAGACCCTGCTGCCCGAAATCGAACAGCGCGACTTGCAACTTGGCTACACCGGCCTGCGCCCTAAACTCGCGCCTCCCGGCCACAAAGGCATCATGGATTTCGTGATTACGCGCGATCCCAAGGTGCCTCAAGCCATCCATCTCGTGGGCCTGGAATCCCCCGGCTTGACTGCCGCTCCCGCCGTCGCGAATTATGTTTCAGAGTTGGTGAAAGAGGTGCTTGCATAGGTGTCGCGTGAACTGTGTTCGGCAACGAAGGGTTTATTTAACCTCGAAATAGAATTTCTGCTTTCCAGCCTTTATCAGGTATTTCCTAGGGATACTAAGGTCAAACTCGAAAGTAGGATCGGAGATGACGACGTTATCTATTTCGACTGCGCCCTCCTTGATTAGGCGCTCCGCATCTGCACGAGAATTTCTTGCCCCTAGACGAACGAGAGCACGCGACAGTTTCATCTTCCCTGGCTCGGAACCAATGTGAGCGTCTTCCGGTAAGCTTTTAACGGGCGCGTCGGCCGACACTTGCCCGAGGCTAACTTCGGTAACCCAATTTTCTCCAGCTTTTGTTGCTGCGGCTTCGCCGTGGAAGTCTCCGACAATCTCACTTGCCAGCGAGAGCTTGACCTGTTTTGGATGCGTCGTGCCAGCTGCCACATTCCGTTGCAGGTTCTTGACTACTTCTGTTGGTCGGTCCGTTAGCAATTCCAGGTAAGACCACATCAAGGAGTCTGAGATCCTCATGATGTTCTTGAACATTTCGTTTGGTGGTTCGGTGATGCCGACGTAGTTGCCGAGGGACTTCGACATTTTGCGCTGACCGTCGAGGCCCACAAGAATCGGCATCGTCAGAATAGCTTCCCCCGGCAAGCCGTACTCGCGCTGGATTTCGCGGTGCACGAGCAAGTTGAATTTCTGTTCCGTTGCGCCCAACTCGACGTCCGACTTCAGGGACACGGCGTCGAACGCGGTCATTAAGGGATACAAGAGCTCATGCACGGAGATCGCCTGGTTGTTCGCCAGGCGCGAACGGAAGTCCTCGTGCTCCAACATGCGCGCCAGGCGGTAATGCGAGCAAAGCCGCACAACATCTTCAGCGTTCATTTTGCTGAGCCATTCGCTGTTGTAGCGGACTTCGGTTTTTTCGCGGTCGAGGATTTTGTAGACCTGATCAAGATACGTCTTGGCGTAGGCGTCCACTTGCCCGCGCGTAAGAGGCGGACGCGTTTCGGAAACTCCCGTGGGGTCGCCGATCATCGCGGAGAAGTCGCCAATCAGGAAAACGGCGGTGTGACCCAGGTCCTGGAAGTGTTTTAGCTTGCGGAGCACCACGGTGTGCCCGAGATGAAGGTCGGGGGCCGTGGGGTCCACGCCGAGGTACACGCGAAGGGGCTTGCCGGTCTTACGCGAGTTTTCGAGTTTCGCGACTAACTCCGGTTCCGGAATAATTTCCGCCACGCCTTTTTTGATGTAGGCGAGCTGCTCTTCGATGGGTTTGAATTTGTGTTCGGTCATTCCGACTCTTGGTTTCGCACCTTGGGTCATGGTCGTGCTTTATTGTAAGGCGAGGTCCGAGCCCCCCACGGCAAAAGACTACAACTGCAAGACGCGGCGGCCTGCAAGCTTATATTTTCCCGCAAGAACGATGCGGACGGCTTCGGAATAGATTCGATGCTCTTCTTTCAGGATTCTTTCCGAGAGCGTCGCTTCCGTGTCATCGTCCTTCACTGGAACTACGGCCTGCACAATAATCGGCCCCGCGTCGAGATTTTCGTCCACAAAGTGGACCGTGCACCCGGCAAACTTTACGCCGTATTCGAGCGCCTGCCGTTGTGCTTCCAAGCCGGGAAACGAGGGCAGCAACGAAGGATGAATATTCAAGATGCGGTTTGGGAATTTCGCGACGAAATATGGCGAGAGCAAACGCATGTAGCCTGCGAGGCAGATGAGATCGACTTGGTGCTCATCCAGCACAGCAGCAACCTGGCGATCGTAAACCTCGCGTTCGAGACCTTTGGAAGGAATCACGCGCGTGGCGATGCCCCGTGCCTTGGCGCGAGCAATCCCCGGAGCGCCGTCGCGATTACTTACAACGATGGCGATCTCCGCATTGGGGATGCCTCCTGCCGCGACGGATTCCGCCAAAGCCTCGAAGTTCGAGCCGCGGCCGCTTAACAGCACGCCAATGCGCTTCTTCATAAACCAAGAAACTTAGCACATACCATGGAGGGCACAAAATGTAGGGAAGCAGCGTTTAGGCTGCCCGATCAGGTGTCTTGAAATAGGACGCCGCGAAGAGAATCCCGAGCAACAAGTCCACTCCAGCGAAGAACAGGGCAGGTTTGTGCACTCGTCCTTGTGAGACCAGGACAAAAACGGCAATGGCGTAGCTAAGTTTCTCGAAGGTCGAAGGGATCATCAGCGGCCGAAAACGCACAGGATCCGTGGCGATAAAAGCAAATGCAATCTGCCACGCCAGCGTAACGCCGGCAAATCCGTAGAAAAAATCGGGGTGATTGATGGGCGGAGGGTTATTGCGCCCAATCGAGTCAAAGAGGAAGTAGAGCGGAGGAATGATTACCAGCCCCCAGATGGCTGCAATCCAAAACGCGACCCTCGCAAATCTCATGGTTCCTCCGACTACGGGCGATTTGACAAAGGAAGGATCTTAGACCACCTGCACCGCGCCTTGGATTATAGGTGGCTCTCCTGTTCGCTTCTAAGCGCTATTCGCCGCGACCGATAGTACGTTCTTACAACGCTCTTTCGAAGGGGCTAGTTCACGTGCTTCTGGTCGCGCCATTTCCCCCATCGTGACGATCCTTACAGGGAAGGGTGATGAACGTCACAGTCTTCCACTGCGTCCAGGCGGAAACTTGGGAACATGAAGGCCGAATGTTAGACTGGGGCGTTGTGCGACGATCTCTCCTTTTCGCGTTGGCGTTGAGTATGGCCGGATTGGGGCCAGTGCCTCTGTCAGCCTGTGCCATTTTCACTTCCAAAATGGCAGAGTGTGCCACGCCACAGACAAAATCACGCTGCAACCAGATGAATATGGATGAAAGCATACCTAAGGTCGCTGCAGCGCCGAATGCTTCCTGCTGTTCACTCTCTAATGCCCCGCTATCCGCAACACGCCAGAAGATGTCTGAGCTTTCTCTGGCGGCGTTTCCTATTGTTGTGTTGGGCAGTGAGTGGAAGCTTCTCCGAACCAAGGAGCAGCGACCGACTCAAATTGAACAGGCCCTTTCGCCTCCCCCCCTGCAATCCGTTCTCTGCACCTTCCTAATCTAAAGCCATCCTAAGCGACTCACGAAAGGGCGCACGTGTGTGCTTCTGTCTGAGCACTTCCGACACGGGTTTTCCCGGTCAAAACACGGCTATCGGCCCGACCTAGAAAGGACGGCTTATGAAGTTCAGCTCTACGGTGGTTCTTCGCAGTATTTTGCTTCTGTCATGGGGCGCCGGCTTACGAGCCCAAGAGATTCTTCCCCCCAGCCAAGCCGTGAAGCTCGCCGACCTGCTTGTGGAGGCCGAGCACAACAGCCCTCAGATTCAGGCGGCACGTCACGGTTGGCAAGCGGCCGAGCAGATTCCGTCGCAGGTTTCCACGTTGCCTGATCCGCAGTTCGTTCTGCAGCAGTTGAGCGTCGGCAGTCCCCGCCCGTTCGCCGGCTACACAAACAGCGACTTCGCTTACGTCGGCCTGGGATTTTCTCAGGACATACCGTATCCCGGAAAGCTTCGGCTGCGCGGCGAAGTCGCGAAGAAAGATGCCGACGTTTCGCAGCAGCAATATGAATCGATCCGCAGGGCTGTGCTGACGGAGCTGAAGACAACCTACTTCCAATTGGCCTACCTATCGAAGCGACGCGCGGTCCTCGAAGGTGACCGGCAGTTGCTCCGACAGGTCGAGGAGGCAGCCCATGCTCGCTACCGAAGTGGAATGGGAAACCAACAGGAGATCATCCAAGTCCAGCTTCAAGAAACGAAACTCCTCAGAGAGGTCACGGAAAACGAATTGGAACGAGAAAAGGCCCAAGCGGAGCTCAAGCAACTCCTCAATCGTCCACAATCTTCGCCGAATGTGGAAACCGTCGAATTATCGGAAACTACAGCGACCTACACGTACGACCAACTCCTTTCGGCCGCAAAAACCAACAACCCCGAAATTGCAGGCGCACAAAAAGTGGTCGAAAAGCAGGGATTGCAGGTTGACCTAGCAAAGAAGGATTTCTATCCCGATTTCAATCTTCAGTACCTGTGGCAGCGCACTGATCCTACGCAGTTTCGCGCTTATTACATGCTCACGTTCGGAGTGCGGGTACCCGTCTATCGCAAGCGAAAGCAACAACCGGAACTCGCTCAAGCAGAGGCGGACCAGAGTCGTGCGCGCAGCGAATACGAGATGAAAACGCAGCACATCGCATTCGAGCTTCGCCAACGATACCTGGACGCGGAGAAATCAGAAGAACTCCTCAAGATTTATCGCGAGGGATTGCTTCCACAGGCCCGTGCGGAAGTGCAAGCGGGATTAGCCGCCTATCAATCGAACCGGCTGGATTTCCAGGCTTTGCTGAATTCCTTTCTCGACGTTTTGAAATTGGACGAGGAGTACTGGCAGACGCTCTCACAACACGAAACCGCATTCTCTCAGATTGAGGGAATAACAGGATTGTCACTGCGCTGAGGCGCAGCATCGGAGATCGGTTATGAAGAACTATCGAAGGGCATTCTTCCTCGCAATCATCGGAAATCTGACCTTAATTTGCTTGCTAGGCGCAACGTGGTGGTATTACCGCCACTCTACCGGCACTCGTCGTGGAGCCGGTACCGCGAGTGCGCCCACGCAGATGGTTCAGAGCGGCGCCACCGCTGAAGCAGCTCCACGACTTGAGGAGACGGCTCTCGCTCCTGTCCAGCTATCGGTCGAGCGCCTTCAGTCAATTGGAGTGAAGTTCGGTGAAGTCCAGCGGAAGCCGGTTGAGGACGAAATCCGCGTTACCGGAACGGTGGCCATCGATGAGCGAAGGCTTTCCTACGTCCAGACGCGATTCTCTGGGCACATAGAGCAGGTCTACGCGGATGCAACGTATCAATACGTCCGTAAGGGCCAGCCGCTGTTTACCGTACACAGCCCTGAACTCGTCGCAGCCGAACGCGAGTATCTAGTCGCAAAGCAAAACGCGAAGGAATTCTCAAACAGCACGGTTCCGGGAGTTGCCGCGGGCGCCACATCTCTCCTAGCTGCGTCGAAGGAGCGGTTTATGCAATGGAACGTGCCCGAGCGGGAGATTGCCCGGCTTGAGTCTACAGGTGTAGCGGCAGAAGGCCTGGAAATCGACTCGCCCGTTTCTGGTTACATCACGGAGCGGAACGCGCTACCTAATGTCAATGTTCAGCCGGAGACCCGGCTGTATACCATTGCAGACCTCTCAACCGTCTGGGCTTTCGCGCAGGTTTTTCAGAACGACCTCGGCCGCATAAAGCCGGGAGAGCCTGCTTCATTAACGGTGGACTCTTATCCAGGGAGAGTATTTCGCGGAAGGGTCGATTTCATCTACCCCGACATCGACATGACAACACGGACTGCGCGGGTGCGCCTGATCTTTTCGAATCCCAAAATCACGCTCACGCCAGGAATGTTTGTAAATGTCGCTCTGCAAGTGCCGCTCGGAAATCAGTTGGTAATCCCGGTAGACGGCGTGCTGCAATCCGGGACGAGGCAAATTGTGTTCGTGGATCGCGGCGGCGGCTATCTCGAACCACGCGAAGTCCAGCTCGGGCAGCAAGCGGGAGACAAATATATCGTCCAGAGAGGCTTGAAGGAGGGCGAACGAATCGTCACCTCAGCCAATTTTCTGGTCGATTCCGAAAGCCAACTGCAAGCGGCCATTGGCTCTTTCGTTCCTCCGCCGCCCGGAGCCGGTGCGGCCGCCACAAGGAATGCTCCCGCCACAAAAACAGCTACGCAGATCGAATTCTCAACTGAGCCAGGTACGCCTCAGAAGGGAATCCACATTTACCGCGTGAGGCTAACCGGGTCAGACGGCTCGCCCATTCCTGGAGCAGCGGTTCGTGTGCGCAGCTATATGGCAGCAATGCCGCAAATGGGCATGTCAGCAATGAACGTTGTCACGACTTTGAGCGAAAAAGGCGCTGGTGTTTATGAAGGCCAAGTGAATCTCCAAACAGGCGGCACGTGGCAAATCACCATCACGGCAACCAAAAACGGGACCGTCATTGGCACAAAGCAGCTCAGCGTCAACGCGGAAGGGGGAATGTAATCATGATCTCCCGCGTAATTGATTGGTGTGCGAAGAACCGATTTCTCGTCTTCACGGGAACTGTCTTGCTTGTGCTTGCCGGTGTCTGGTCGCTCAGGAATATCCCGCTGGATGCCCTGCCGGATATTTCCGATGTGCAGGTGATCGTGCACATTCCGTGGGAAGGTGAGCCGCCAAACATCATCGAAGATCAGGTGACCTATCCGATCGTCTCGACCCTGCTTGCCGCTCCGCACGTGAAGGCCGTCCGAGCGCAAACGATGTTCGGCGACTCGTATATCTTCGTTGTCTTCGAAGATGGTACAGACCTCTATTGGGCCCGCTCACGCGTCCTCGAATACATTCAACAACTCCAAGGAACGCTTCCCAAAGACGTCTCGCCCATGATGGGACCGGATGCCACGGGAGCCGGCTGGGTCTACGAGTACGCGCTCATGGACCGTTCTCACCAGCATAGCCTCGCCGATTTACGCAGCCTTCAGGACTGGTATCTCCGCTATCAGCTCGAAACTGTTCCCGGCGTTGCAGAAGTTGCCTCCATCGGAGGATTCGTCCGGCAATACCAGGTGAACCTCGACCCAGACAAACTGCGTGCCTACAATGTCCCGCTCTCGACAATAATCGATCGCGTGCGGGACAGCAGCAATGAAGTTGGCGGCCGCCTACTAGAAATCAGCGGCGCCGAGTATATGGTTCGCGGTCTCGGCTATTTGCGCTCTACTGAAGACCTCGCTAACGCGCCGGTGACGGCAAAGAACGGAACCCCGGTACTCCTCCGTGACCTCGGATCAGTGACCTTCGGCCCCGACATTCGCCGGGGAGTAGTCGAATGGAACGGAGAAGGCGAAACGGTGGGCGGCATCATCGTCATGCGTTATGGCATGAATGCCCGCCGGGTGATTGATGGGGTTAACAAGAAACTCGCGGAAATCAAGCCTGCGCTGCCTGCCGGTGTCGAGATCGTTTCCGGTTACGACCGCTCCACCTTGATTCAGGCGTCCATCGCCACCTTGCAGCGCGATTTGCTCGAAGAGGTCATCATCGTCAGCTTCGTGACGATTGCCTTCTTGTTTCATTTTCGTTCCGCGTTGATTCCGATCCTGACCCTCCCCATCTCTGTTGTCGCCTCGTTCATTCCCATGTATTTCCTCCACGTCAGCTCCAACATCATGTCGCTTGGTGGACTGGCGCTTGCGATTGGCGTGCTCATCGATGCCGCCATTGTCATGGTCGAAAACGGCTACCGCCATCTCTCGGAGCACCTGACTGCCAACAGCCAAGTGGCTGCAAAGCTGACGGAATCAGAAAGACGCCGCATTCTCACGCACGCGGCCAAACAAGTCGGTCCAGCCATTTTCTTTTCCCTCCTCATCATCCTCGTCTCGTTTCTACCGGTATTCCTCTTGGAGGCCCAGGAAGGGCGCATGTTCCGGCCACTTGCCTGGACTAAGACCCTCGCCGTCGCGTTCTCCTCCATTCTCGCTATAACTCTCGTCCCCGTCTTGATGGTCATCTTTATTCGCGGCCACCTGAGGCCCGAAGCTACGAATCCCTTCTCTCGGTGGACGCAAGCCCTGTACCTTCCCGTCCTGAAATTCTGCCTGCGCTATCGAAAGACAACATTGCTTCTCAATCTCCTCTTCCTTGCTGTCACCCTCCCGCTCGCTTGGCGCATCGGCAGCCAGTTCATGCCGCCGCTCTACGAGGGTTCCTCGCTGTACATGCCGACGGCCCTTCCGGGCATTTCCATTACCCAGGCGTCCACCTTGCTCCAAAAACAGGACCGCATTATCAAGTCATTCCCGGAGGTGGAGACTGTTTTCGGGGCGGTGGGTCGATCCGATAGCCCCACGGACAACGCTCCGCTCGACATGTATGACACTACCATCATGCTTAAGCCGCGGGAGCAGTGGCGTTCCGGCATGACCTACGAGAAGTTGATTCGCGAGATGGATGAGAAGCTTCCGTTTCCGGGTTTGACGAATACTTGGACCATGCCGGTTCAAAACAGGCTGGACATGGAGCTAACCGGTATTAAGACCCCGGTGGGACTCAAAATTCAAGGTCCCAACGTCGAAGGCATTCAGGATGCTGGAGCCCAGGTGCAGCAGATCCTCGGTGGGATTCCTGAACTTCGCTCGATCTTTGCCGAGCGCGTGGCCGAAGGTTTTTACGTAAACGTGGAAGTGAATCGTCCAGAAGCTGCGCGTTACGGGCTTACGGTATCCGACGTGCAGCGCGCCGTGACTTCGGGAATCGGCGGGCAGAACATCGCCCAAAATGTCGAAGGACGACAGCGTTATCCCATCAACGTGCGCTATAGCCGGGACTTTCGCGACAATGTCGAACAACTACGCCGCGTCTTGATCGCTACGCCCACGGGAGCGCAGGTTCCGATCTCGGAAGTAGCAAAAATCTATTTCAGCCGTGGTCCCGCCATGATTCGCGATGAGGAGGGTCTGCTGACCGGATACGTGTACCTCGACCTTGCCACGAAGGACTACGGCGGGTTCGTCACACGGGCCGACCACCTCTTGCGTGACAAACTAAAGCTATCGCCAGGATACACGTACAGGTGGTCGGGCGAATATGAGTTCCAACTGAGAGCCAAAGAACGACTCAAACTCATTCTACCCGTCGTTTTCTTTGTGATTTTCGTGTTGTTGCACATGGTGTTTCACTCAGTGACGGAAGCAGCGGTTCTGATCTTTCCCACGTTTTATGCGATGACCGGCGGCTTAGTCTTGCAGTGGTTGCTTGGTTACAACTTCAGCGTGGCCGTTTGGGTGGGTTACATCGCACTATTTGGAATTGCCGTCGAGACCGGAGTCGTCATGGTTGTCTACCTTCATGAGTCTCTCGACAAGCGTCTCGCTTCTGGCGTGCCTCTGAAACACGAGGACATCGAAGCTGCCACGATTGAGGGCGCTGTGCAACGTTTGCGCCCGAAGCTGATGACCGTGACTGCAGTTCTGGCCAGTCTCATCCCGATCTTATGGGAAAGCGGGATCGGGTCCGACGTGATGAAACCCATCGCCGCACCTATTGTGGGCGGGATGATCACTTCGACCATTCACGTGCTCATTCTTGTCCCGGTGTTCTTCGCAGTTATGAAGGAGCGCGCTCTGCGGCGCGGCACACTGAGTACTTTGACTGCTACGGACGGAAACCGGCCTTGATACGCTTACGGTTTTTCCGAAGCGCCGCGCACCTCGAATCACACCAGACTCGGATTGAGCCGTTCGTGAAGTTCATCCAAGTGCTTGATCCGTGGCTCGGTCATGAGGGAACCGGGGCACGAGCGTGGCGCGCAAGCCTTCGATGGCATAGACCAAGGCGAGGAAATTTAGCGCGGACGCGGCGTACTGCAACTACTTGCGAAAACGTTAAGTGGCAGCGAGGAGCAGCTCAGTTGGGACAGTTCGGCGAGGCCGGAGCGTCTGGAGCATTCGCCGGTTCTAGTGGCGTGAAGGCAGGATCTGACACCCGCGTGGACGTTGCGGGCCGGGAGGATGCGGTTCGCGCGGCCCACTTTTGAGACGCCATGCGAACGAGCCAGCGTAGTCCGCCCAGAATCATGAACAGCACCAGCCAGCGGAGCACGAGCGCCAGCAAAGTGGCATCGAAGGCAGGCCATGCGAATTGGAATTGCCGAAGGACGCTGCCACGGTCCAGCATCCAGTGCCAAGCGGTGTGCGCCACAATCGCCGAAAGGATGATGGTTCCCATGCGCTCGGCCACGGCGTGGCGGAAAAAAAGCTGCAGCACGGGAATCAGCAAAATCAGGACCAAAAGCTGGCCCAGCTCGACGCCGATGTTGAACGAAAGAAGCGACGTAAGCATGTGCGAGCCGGCAAATTGCAAGGACTGCCGCAGGGCAAACGAAAAGCCGAATCCGTGCACCAAGCCGAAACCGAAGGCCATCATCCACCGCCGTTGCACGCTACTGGCTCCGACGATGTTTTCCAGAGCCATGTATACGATGGATGCGGCGATGAGTACTTCAATGAGCGATGGAAACCACAGGAAATCCGGCGCGAAGTTGTAGGCGGAAGCGATCAACGTGATGGAATGCGCCACGGTGAACGCAGTGACCACCGGAATGAGCGCACGCAGCCGCCGGAACGGAATCACCAGGCAGAAGAGAAACAACAGGTGGTCGGTGCCATCGAGAATGTGGAGAAAACCCAGGTGCACAAAGTTCAGCGCTGCCTGATACCAACGAGGATCGAGGCGCACCAAACCGGGGTCGCCGTCGAATTCGAACGCGCGAACTTCGCCGCCTGGAGGAATAAACCGCAGAACGGTAATTACGCGCAAGCCCAGGCGGGCAAACCGCGGCCGCATTGAAAAACGCGCGCGATCCGATTGAATGGGGCTATCAAACAGCACGTCGAGCAACGTCTGGTCCCAAATTACGTCCGTCGAATCAGGCAGCGGCGGACCGGTGACATGTGCGAGCGCGGTTTCGTAGGAACTGAAGGAAAAATCCGAAGGCAGCGAGATGCGCGTCGCCATCACTTGCGGATTTGGCAGAAGCGTGTCGCCTTCGTACGTCTCGAAGAATCCGGCGATCCACAATTTTGCCGCGCCAGGCAGCAGCGGCGTAGTGCGCTCGATATCGAGATAGCCGGGGCCGCGCTGCGGAAAAATAATGTCCCGCATCGCCTTGAGCGGCACGCGAGCCAGAATGCGCAGATGCTGGCCTTCCGGCTTCACAAACATCTGGACGGTCACATCGTTGGGAATGTCGTGCGCGTGCGCGGCAAGCGGCAAACCGAAAAACGCCGCCGCGCACAGCAAGCCGAAGATTCTAGTCCTCGAAAGCACCAAGGGCTTCCTCTACTTTGCCACGTAACCCGCGGGCAAAACCTTGTGCGGGTCTACACGCACCACCAGGTAAACGATTTGATCGGAAGTGATTTCGCTGAACCAGTGGATCGTGTTGGGCGGAATGATGACCACGTCGCCGGGACCGATTTTGCGGCTCACGCCGTTCTGGACCGGTCCGCCGCGCGTGCTCGGCCCGTTCAGCACGGTGACCACGGGATGATCCGCGGGAAATTCCGACGTGTCGCCCATCGCCCCGCCGGTCACCAGGGTCGCGTTGCCTTCCATCACGTGATAAATCTCTGTGATCTGGCTGTGCTCGATGCCGCCGCCCGCTTGCGCGCCCGAGGTCTTGGAGCGATGCACCACTCCCACGCCAACATTGTACTCGCCGTTGACGCTCACCACGCGAATGGCCTGGTCGCTGATGCGGTCCGACGCCGTCTTTTTCACCAATGCCTGAATCTCCGCGCTGCTCACATCGGTTGCTGTTCCTCGAGGCAAGTGCGGCGCGACGGCTGCGGGACTTTGTGTTTGCGTGCGAAATCCACCGGGCAGCAGTACCGCAAAAGCCATTGCGACGAGACCCGACACAATTTTCTTCATGGCCCCTCCTCTTCAAACAATGTGCTGCGAAAATTACTTGCTCGAAGGCCACACGACGCCTTGATCCTTCTTGGTCACCGGCGCCATGCCCTTGTAAACAAACTTCTGCACCCGCTGCCCGCGGTAGGTTTCCGTCGTGAAAATATTGCCCTTCGAATCCGTTGCGATGCTGTGGACCGCGTAAAACTGTCCCGGCTGGCGTCCGCCGTCACCGAAGCTGGTCAGGATTTCCAGCGTATCGCGCAGCATGATGTAAACCTTCTCGTTCGAGCCATCCGCCAGAAAAATGTATTTCTGCTGGGGATCTTTGGAGAAAGCGATGTCCCACGCCGAGCCGTCGCCCAAAGTTCTTTTGGCAATGATGGCTTCCTTCACAAACGTTCCATCCTTCTTGAACACCTGGATGCGGTCGTTGGCGCGGTCGCAAACATAGAGCAGTCCGTCATTCGCCAGTTCGGCGCAGTGCACGGGATTCCGGAACTGCTGCGCGGGCGGCGCATCCGGATTGTACGGTCCTAGATTCGTGTCATCCGGCTTGTGGCCATACGCGCCCCAGTGCCGCTTATACTTTCCGGTCTCCGCGTCATACACAATCACGCGATGGTTCCCGTACCCGTCCGCCACATAAAGTTCGTTGGCGTCCTTGTCCAGGAACATTTTCGCCGCGCCTTTCAAGTTCTCGGTGTCATTGCTGCCCTGGCTCTGCGTGGGATGGCCGATCTGCATCAAAAATTTTCCATCTTGCGTGAACTTCAGAACCTGGTTGTCATGAAATGGGGCGGGCGCCTTGCCGCGGCTGTTGCCGCCAATCCAAACGTTGCCCTTGTAGTCCACCAGGATGCCGTGGTTTGAGTCCGGCCAGTCGTAGCCCTGGCCCGGTCCGCCCCAATGGCCGATGAGGTTGCCTTCCTCATCGAACTCGAGCACCGGCGGCGCAGGCACGCAGCATTCGGCGGCGGGCGGCTTCGCCGTGGCATAGATCTCCATCGGCTCAAAGGTCGTGGTGCGGTGCACAATCCAAATGTGGTCCTGGGAGTCCACCGACACACCAACGGCCATGCCAACGACCCAATGATTGGGAAGCGGCTTGGGCCACAAAGGATCCACTTCAAAGCGCGGCGCCTCCACGCCAGCCGCTTCCGCAGCCGCTTTTTTCTGGAGCATGACCGATCCGGCCGTCAGCGCTACGAGGAGCGCCAGAAAAACCCCTCCGATGTAGAAGTTGCGTTTCATGTTCCCTCCTCTGTGGTTTAGCCAGCGGAGATTTTAAATTATTTGCTGAGATTCACAAGCATTTAGGTGCGCAGCCCGGTCGAGGGAGATTGCCCGATGCCTTCGGCGGCGGGTTCGCGTAGAATGCTCCTTCTCTTTGACGCCAATGCGCCCTGAGGAGCAGACCACATGAGCTGTTGCGCCGGTAGAATTCACGGACTCGCACGGAAAACAGCTAAGGCAGCAGCCGTCGTGATCGTGACGGTAGCCGCGCCCGCTTTTGCTCAGCAAAGCGCGCCGCGCGATCCTGCCGAGCCTCCTCGAGCGAAACCGCAGCCAAAGATTCTGCCGCGGCCACAAGGGTCAATCTCGCGCCAGAGCGTTGACGAAAAGTCCATGCGCGCGCTCATCCACAACCTGGCGAGTTGCGGCACCCGCCTGACGCTTTCTTCCTGGACCGACCCCAAGCGCGGGATCGGCTGCGGCCGCGACTTCGTTGTCGCGCGGCTGAACGAAATCGCCAAGGATTCCGGCGGAAAACTTCAGGTGGTTGTAGATAAATTCGAAATGACATCGGAGCGGACCAGTGGCAAGCCGACGCCCCTCGAAAATGTCTACGCGATTCTGCCGGGCCACGACCCCAAGCTTTCGAAAACGTTGTTCATTGTCTCCGGCCATTTTGATTCCCGGCCGTCCAACGTGATGGATCCCGAAGCTGACGCTCCTGGAGCCGATGATGACGGTTCTGGAACGGTTGTGAGCGTGGAATGCGCGCGCCTTCTGAGCAAAGCGACCAAGGGCGGTGGATATCGCGCCACGATTCTGTTTGCCACGGTTGCCGGCGAAGAACAAGGATTGCTCGGAAGCACTCACCTCGTTGATTGGGTGAAGCAACAGGGCTACACCGTGGGCGGAATGTTGGATGACGATATCGTCGGAGCCGATACCGCCCCGGGCGGGCCGCATCGCGTGCGCGTTTTTTCTGGGAACGGCGAAATCGATGACGCGGATTCACCGGCCCGCGAGCTCGCTCGCTCCATCGAAGAGATCGACGGCCGCAACGCCATTCGAATGGTCTTTCGGCAAGACCGCTACGGCCGCGGTGGCGACCACTATCCGTTTTACAAGGCGGGGCTGCCCGCGGTGCGCTTCACCGAGCCGCTCGAAGATTACAACCACCAGCATCAAACGCCGCGCACGGAAAACGGCATCGAGTACGGCGACTTCGAGAAATATCTGAACTCCACGTTCCTGGGCAACGTGGCGCGCGACAACGCCGAAGTATTGCGCCAGCTCGCCATGGCTCCCGCGCCGCCAACCAACGCCCGCCTCAAAGGCGCAGTCACGCCCGACGCGAAACTGTCGTGGCAGGCCGAGGGCGACGCCGAGCGCGCCGGCATCGAAGTTCTGTGGCGTGAAACCACCGATCCGCGCTGGCACGTCTATGAGTTTGTGACGGAACCGGGCGAGGCGGTCTTGCAGGGTGTTTCGACCGACAATCATTTTTTTGCCGTGCGCGCGGTCGGCAGGAACGGCGCGCGTTCTATCGCCGTTCCAACGGAAATAGAGCGCCGCGCACCGCCGGGACCAACGCCGGCAAAGCAATAAGTTTTCTTGGTTTCTTAAAAGGAGGGTGCATTTGATGCGAAAGACGTTGCGTCTGTGCGTGTTTGGCTTGTTTTTTACATCCGGTCTTGTAGGGCGCGCAGTAGCGCAAACCCCAGCCCCCGCTCAGGAGCGTGGTGCCAGAGCGCCCGAAGCAAGGGCCGAGGAAAAGTGCGATCCCAACACGTACAAAGAAGAGTCGTCGGTGACGGAGCACTCGATTCGCGTCGGCGGACAAGCGATCTCCTATAGGGCTACGGCCAGCACCACTCTGCTCAAGAACGACAAGGGCGACCCGACCGGCTTGCTTTATTCCGTCGCGTACACCAAGAACGACGTGAAGGACCTGAGCACGCGCCCCGTTTCTTTCCTGTATAACGGCGGGCCGGGCTCGGCCACGATGTGGCTGCACATGGGCGCCTTCGGCCCGCGCCGCGTGTACACGGTGAACGGAGCATTCACGCCGCCCGCGCCCTACAAGCTGGTGGATAACGGCGAAACCTTGCTCGACAAGACCGACCTGGTGTTCATCGACGCCATGGGCACGGGCTACAGTCACGCGGTTTGCAAAGCGCAGGAGAAGGATTTCTTCGGCATTGACGAAGACCTGGAAGCTTTCGCGCAATTCATCGTCACCTACCTGAGCCACAATGACCGCTGGAACTCGCCGAAGTTCCTGATTGGCGAAAGTTACGGAACGTTTCGCTCCGCCGCTCTCGGAAACTACCTACAGTCGCATGACACCGTCCACTTGAACGGCATCGTGCTGATTTCCTCCGTGCTCGATTTGTCTTCGCTCACGTTTGCTCCCGGCGACGACCGTCCGTACGTTTTCTACCTGCCGAGCTACGCCGCCGTGGCCTGGTACCACAAAGCCATCAAGGACCCTCCTGCGGACGTCGCGCAGTTTATCGAAGAAGCGCGGAAGTACGCGCAGGGCGATTACGCCGTGGCTCTCTATAAGGGCGCAGCGCTCTCCGCTGCCGAAAAAGCGGCCGTGGCGAAGCGAGTTTCCTATTTCACTGGTTTGAGCGAGGACTACCTCATGAAAGCGGACCTGCGCGTGAACCTCAGCCAGTTCCGTGCGGAAGTGCAGCGCAAAGAAGGACTCACCACCGGCCGCATCGACGCGCGCTTCACCGGCTACACCTACGATTTGCTCGAAGAAAACGCCCAAGGTGATCCCGAAGGCCCGGCCGTCGGCGGCGCGTTTACGGCGCTCCTCAATTCCTACAATCACGACGAGCTAAAATTCGGCAAAGACAAGGTCTACCACAACACCGCGAACGCCTTTGGTAGCTGGAACTGGGCGCGCAGAAGCCAGCGGCAATTCGGCTTCCCCGGCGCGCCCAACGTGGATCAGGACCTGGCGCAGGCCATGATCACGAATCCCAAACTGCTCGTGCAGGTCGAAAACGGCTACTACGACCTGGCCACGCCCTTCTTCGCCACCGAACACACCATGGAGCACCTCGGCCTCCCCGACGCTCTGCAAAAAAACTTGAAATTGGATTACTACAACGCGGGCCACATGATGTACTTGCAGGACGACGATCGCGCCAGCCTCCACAACCACATAGCCGCCTTCATCGAGCGGGCCACCCAGCCCTAAGCTAAACAGCGAAGGACTAACCTTTCTGCTATGCGCGCAGAGTTTTGACCTTTAGTTCCGCATTCTCACGCCTCGTCGCGTTGAGTTTCGGTCTCTTCATCGTGAGGGCGAGCTTGTAATTCTCGAGAGCTTCCGGAATCTTGCCACGACGTTCGTAGGCCTCAGCCCGGTTGTAATAGACCCAAGCATTATGAGGGCGTAGCAAAATGGACTTTTCGAATTCAGATATAGCGCGGTCAAATTCTCCGAGCCCGGAGTAAGCCGCTGCTCTTCCGTTAAGCGTGAAAGCCCGTACTGCAGTTCGCCAGTTCTCGTCCGGAACAGCAAGCTGCTCAAGGTTTTCTAGTGCGGCGTCAAGATCCTGAACCGCCTTTTGAAATTCTCCCTGCTCTACGAAGATTTGCCCCCGCCCCATTAGAGCGCGGCTGTCCTTCGGATCAAACTCAAGCGCCTTAGCATAATCTTCGACAGCGTCTTTCCGGCTCCCGGCATACCAAAGCGAACCGGCTCGGAAAGAGTAGCCGAGCGCGTCCTGGGGATGATCAGCGATGTACTGGGAAAAGAACTCGGCACATTCGCGATATTGTTCAGACCGAAACCATGTCGCTGCTAGGCGACTAAGAACCAAGACCATGAGAGCAGGGTTCTGAAGGTCGTCTCGGTGTTCAAGGACTTGCAAAAGAAGCTGACGCGCGACATTGTTATCGCCACGCTGCAAGGCTGCGTAAGACAAATCCAACAGCGGCACGAGGCTGCTGGGCAGAGCATAATTCCGTTTAACGCGTCGCAGTGGGCCAAACAGCGCGTCCAAGAGTCTCATGGATTGGCTCGCCCCGCGGGGACCTCAAAACAAACCGTCCTCATTTTAAGGCGAACTGAAAGTCGAAAGCTACGCTCGCGTTCTTAGCTATTGCTCGCCTTGTTCCGGGAACCACAACCGCGTGCATTCCGGGCACATCCCGTGCGAAAACTCCACCTGCGCGCGCTCGCGGATATAGAGCTCGATTTGCAGCCAGCTTCCGTCCTCGTTCTGGATTTTCTTGCACGACGCGCAAATCGGCAAAACTCCGGCCAACGTATTTAAGCCTTCCAGCGTCTGCCGCAATTCCCAGATCAACTGGTCTTTCACCGCTTCGTCACGCTTGCGGTTGCTGATGTCGCGCCCGCTGATCAGCACGCCCTGAATCACCGGATGATCGAGCAGGTTGCATGCCACCACCTCCAGCGAGACCCAGGAGCCGTTCGCGTGCCGCGCGCGGTACTGGATGGAATCGCGCGCGCCCGGAGCCTTCATAAATTCGTCCATCGCCGTCAGGACATTCTCGCGGTCTTCCGGGTGGAGCAAATCAAAGCCCGTCTCCCCAATCATTTCTTCCGGCTTATAACCCATCACCCGCTGGAACGAGGGGCTGGTGTAGCGTATGCGGCCGTCCGCGTCGCGGATGGTCACAATGTCGTCGCTATGCTCCACCACCAGCCGGGACATAGCATCACTCAGGTGAAATTTTCCTTCCGTCATGAGTTCCTTTTCCGAAGCGTTTTGGCTTACCCGCGTTTTTACGCGCTTGAATCGTTTCAACAATTCGCCGGCTGGATGCGGGCCAGTCCCAACGTGCAGGAATCCTAGCTGCCCGCCTGTACAGCCGCCTATCGGCCATCTGTACCGGTACGGTAAACAGTACGAGTGGAAACAATTCGGACAAACTTTGGTCTCGTTAACACTTTGCGAAAGAACGCCGTCTAGATGGAAGGACCGTGGAATTCGACAGCTAAAGTCACTCGGGAGCCCCTCCATGATGTCAAAACTGCCCCGCTTCGTTCTTGCTGCACTGTTAGTTGGCTGCTTCCTGCTTTCAAACGACGCGCCCGCAAAGAATTCGCAACCCGTCGTTGCCGGCCTGACCGCACACGAATGGGGCACGTTCACTTCGATTGCGGGAGGCGACGGCCAAGCCGTGGAATGGTCGCCCCTAACCGGCGCAACCGATTTGCCCACCTTCGTCGAGCACTTCCGCACGCCGCAATTCAAGCTCGGCCTGCGCGGCACCGTCCGCATGGAAACGCCGGTTCTGTACTTTTACGACTCCCGCGAAGAGCGCGTCTCCGTGAACGTCAGCTTCGCGAAAGGCCTCATCACCGAGTGGTACCCCCACGCCAGCAGCGTTGGTCCGTCGGCAAATCCCGCCGACTGGAGCCTGTTCCAAGGTTCCGAAGACGGAAGCATCGCGTGGGACGCAGTCACGTTGTCGCCTAGCCTGCGCGCCGATTTCCAGCGCCATCCGCAAGAGAGCCACTACTACGCCGCCCGCATGACTTCCGCCACGCCCCTCCGCGTGAAGACTTCCACGGGCGAGCAGCACGAGAAATTCTTGTTCTACCGCGGAGTCTCCACGTTCCACGTCCCCCTCTCCGCGAAGGTGACGGCCGGCGGCCAAGTGCACATTGCAAACAGCCTCGAGGAAGAAATTCCCAACACGCTTCTCTTCGAACGCCGCGGCGATAAAGTGGGCTACCGCGTCGACGGCGCGCTAGTGGGCGAAGCGGTTCTCGATCCACCCGAGCTGACCGGCAACGTGAACGATTTAGGGCGGGAACTGGTCGGCATGCTGGTCGCGCAAGGCCTTTACTTGGACGAGGCGCAAGCCATGGTGGAAACCTGGCGCGGCTCGTGGTTCGAACAGGGGAGCCGCCTCCTCTACGTCCTACCGGAGAAATTTGTGAACGGGATCCTGCCGCTCTCGATCCATCCCGCCCCCGCGCAAATCGCGCGCGTGTTCGTGGGCAGGATGGAACTCGTCACGCCCGCCACGGAGCAGGCTGTCGTGGCAGCGTTCGCCGCACCCGACACGGCAACACTGGAAAAATACGACCGCTTCCTCGAGCCAATCCTACAAACGATGATGGCCAAAGAAACGGATCGTTCTCGGGCACAAAAACTCGCCACTTACTTGAGCGTGGTTCAGTCGGCCCAGATAGCGCAAGTTCGCAGGCTGAAGTGATTCTTGAACGCCAGCTCGGCGCCGGGTTTCTCGGTTTAGCTCATAGCTTTTTTATCGGTACGATCAGGGTTGGGCGGCAGCGACGGGCTGCGCGAAGGTGACGAAGTGGCCGCCCGGATCCTGTACGGCAAATTCCTTCATCCCGTAAAAGGCGGTGCGCACGGGCATGACCAGCCGTGCCTCTTTCGTAGCGGCGAGAACCGCATCAAGGTTGTCCACCTCCATGTAGAGGTACGTCGGACCTTTGCGCGCTTCCGCGGACATGGACGGCGGCGCGTCCTTCTCCACGCTTCCGTAAGTTTGATACATCACCTCGACCGATCCTTTCTGGAAAATCACGAAGGCGAGCCGGTCGCCGTCAGGGACTTCGACGGTCTTTGCGAATCCGAGCCGGTCCACCCAAAACGGGATGAGCGGCTCGATTTCCTTGACCAGCAGGACCGGCGTGATGCGTTTGACGTTCATGGGTGTTCTCCTCGGTTGACTTGGCGATGAAAACGGGAAATCCTCGAGCGTGCGGCCGCCGGGATCGGAAACTTGGCAGACCGAAAGAAGGTGCCGTTACGCATGGCGGTTTTTCCCTTGACACAACAACTAGTCTAATTTAGACTAGCTATTAGTCTAAATTAGACTAGTTTCAAAAGGCAAGCGCAATTCTGGAGGGAAGAGGATTCTTATGGCTGCGACGGAACGGGAACTCGGCGACCTGATCTCCATCGGACCGGCAATGTTGCGCGACTTCGAGATGCTCGGCATCCGCAGCGTCGCGCAACTCGCAAAGCAGGAGCCTCGGAAACTGTACGAGAAGCTGAACCGCAAGACGGGCCAGCGCCAGGATCCCTGCGTGTTGGATACTTTTTGCGCGGCCGTGGCGCAGGCGCGGGACCCGCGCTTGCCAGCCGAGCAGTGCCAGTGGTGGTATTGGAGCAGGAAAAGAAAAGCCGCAAAATAATCCAGGAAAAATGAAGCGAAAGAACTCAAGCGTGCGCCCGGCTCGGAATGCTACTGAAAATTCCGCGGTCGCCACACGGCAAAGCCTACCTCGGGCCGCCACGAAACGAGCGGTGCGCGCTAGGACCAGCGCGCAACTCACGACTCCAGACTTGGTGCTGTTGAGTCTTCTGGCCGAGCGGCCCATGCACGGTTATCAGGCGAATCTCGAGCTCGAGCGCCGCGAGATTCACGATTGGGCCGCGCTTTCGCGGCCCCAGGTCTACTACTCGCTCGAAAAGCTCGCGCGCGCGGGATTGCTGCGTAGGTCGCGGACGGACGAACCGGCTGCGGGGCCGGAGCGCGCCTCGTTTGAAACCACGGCAAAAGGCCGGGCCGCCTTAGCCGATGCTTTGGAACGCCACGAATGGACGACCCGGCGCGAGCGGCCTCCCTTTCTTACCTGGATTGCGCTCTCCTGGTTGGCGCGGCCCGGTGTCTTTGAAAAACAACTCGAGCGGCGGCGCGACTTTCTCGAGAAGGAACTCGCGCGCGAAAAGGAAGTTCTTCGCTCCATTCTTGATGAAGTTGGACATCCCTATCACGAAGCCGTTTGGATGGTGAGCTTCTGGATCGAGCATTGCAAACTGGAACTGCGCTGGTTAGGGAAGCTGAAGCGCGAACTCCCTCGCCGCGCCCAAGCCCGTCATCCCACCTACGCCTAACAACGGAAATGGTTCCGCCGTGCGACAGGCCTTCGTCGTTTTGGGCTTCCCCCTCACCTCACGGTCATGAACTGCGGCTTGCTGGGAGCCGTCCAAACCGCATGGCCGTTATCGTCGTAAAATTGCAGCGTCGCCGTACCCGGCAGCACTCCGTCCTTAGGGACTACGCGGAGCGGGCCATTGGGACCATTGAGGAGCTTCTCATCGATGCTTGGAGCGAGGCCAAAACGCGCATGGACGTGGCCGTCGGCGTCTTTCAAAATGAAATCCTGGGCTTCGACGGTGCGGACATGAAGCACCTCTTGCTCGATTCGATCCGGCCTTGCCGCGGCGGCGACCCGCTCGGCGTGCCTCGTGCTCAGCAGCAACGTGGAAACAAGGAATAGCAACGCGATCGCGCTAGCGGATTTCCAGCGGCGGTTGGCGGCTTCGAGCCTTTCGATGCGAACGGCGAGCGTCTGAACATCTATCTGCGAAGAATTCATAGGACCTCCTAAAAGAACCAAGCAGGGCAATCCCTTGTGCCTTTGGACGACCGAACGGGCCCGCCGTAAGCACAAGAACACGCCGGGGATTAGGCGGCCCGTCTCCCCGACAGGAATCGATGCAAGCGCCCGGCCGCCGCTACAAATTCAGGGAGCCGGTGAAGGAGACTCGGGACTTGCCCGACTCGGCGCGTTCGATGCGGCCAATGCGAAAGAATTTTTCGCGGCGCTTTTTGAGGTCGGCTTCAACCGACTTCACAAACTTTGGCGGCACGACCAAAATCATCCCCACGCCCATGTTGAAGGACTGCAGAAGCTCGTCGGTGTCAATCTTTCCGACCTTGGCGAAATATTTGAAGATCGCTGGAATGGGCCAGGAAGCCAAGTCAATTTCGGCTTTGACGCCGCTGGGCAGCACGCGCGGCAGATTCCCGGGAATGCCGCCGCCGGTGATGTGCGCGAGCGCGGAAACCCAGCCCTTTGCGAGAATGCTCTTCAGAGCGGGCGCATAGCAGAGATGCGGCTTCAAGAGTTCTGCGCCGATCTTATTGCCGACTTCCGCGACGTAGGTTTCCGGTTTTAACTTTTCAACTTCGAAAATGAGTTTGCGCGCGAGCGAATAACCGTTGGTGTGCAATCCAGCCGAAGGCAAGGCGAGCAACGCGTCTCCGGGCTGGACGCCTTTGCCCGTGAGCAATTTTTTGCGGTCCACGACTCCGACAATGAAGCCCGCAAGATCGTATTCGCCCGGCGGATAGAAGCCGGGCATCTCCGCCGTTTCGCCGCCGATGAGCGCACAGCCGGCTTTACGGCAGGAGCGGCTCATGCCTTCGACGAGTTGCTCGACGACTTGTGGCTCGAGTTTGCCCATCGCCAGATAATCGAGAAAGAAAAGCGGCTCGGCGCCCTGCACCAGGATGTCGTTGATGCAATGATTGACCAGATCGCCGCCCACGGTGGAGTGCACGCCCATGGACATGGCGACTTTGAGTTTTGTGCCGACACCATCGGCGCTGGAGACCAGCACCGGCTCTTTCCATTTTTTGTGGTCGAGAGCAAAGAGCGCGCCGAAGCTGCCAATGCCGCCGAGCACACCCGGCGTGAACGTGCGGCTGGCATGATGCCGGATGCGCTGCTTGGCTTCGTCAGCGACGGCAATATTGACACCCGCATCGGCGTATTTCATAGGCGGCGCGACCGTGTTTCGTGTTCCGTGAAGGCGCAACGCAACGATGGAATGTGGCGTTAAGAAGCCGCGTTAGGAACAGAATGCCGGCCCCAAGACCGGCTGAGCACCACAACTGGAAAAATGCGAGTCCGAGGACCCGTTGCTGCAAAACGCGCACCCGTCAGGAAACGGGCACGACTTGCAAAGTATAACTTAACCGGAGCTTTCTTTAGAACGTGCGGAAAATCCGCCGCCAGCGCACTTCCCCGGGATGGAGGATGGCGTTGGCATAGGCGAAGAAGCGCTCGCGAAACTGGCCGGGCTCCCAGGCTTCAGGCGAAACGTCGAGGGACATGTAGATCATGACCGGCGTGCCGATGATGTCGTTGCGCGGTACGCAGCCCCAGAAGCGGCTGTCGTAAGAATTGGCGCGATTGTCCCCCATGACGAAATAGCTGTCCGCCGGCACCTTGAAAGGCCCGCGAAAGTCGTAAGGTTCGGTGGGACCGGTGGTGTATTTCTCGTTAAGGCGTTGGGTGTTGATCCAGACCGCGCCATCATGAATGTCGATCGTGTCGCCGGGAAGGCCGATGACGCGCTTGACGTAATCGGGCGTGTCCGGCGCGAAGGGCGGCTTGAAGATGATGACTTGTTGACGTTTGGGATTGCGCCACAGGGGAACGTGCCAGTTCGTGAAGGGAATGCCAGCGTCGTAGCCAATGCGGCTCATAATGAGGTGGTCGCCGATGAGCAGCGTTTTTTCCATCGAGCCGGATGGGATAACGCGGGCCTGGCCGATGGCGCCGTTAATCAACAGAAAAACGAGTCCAACCCAAAACCAGGCGATGATTTCGCGCTGGATTTTGGTTTTCACGGGGAGATTGGTTTCCGCTTTTTCCTTTTTCGTTTTTTCTGTTTTTTCGTTTTCAGGTTTCACGATGCACCACCACTGGCCCTTCTGCGGGTCCAGCTTCATTCTCTATTGTAACCGAAGGCGCGCAAGGTTTCCCGTTAGAAACGGAGCCGCGCACTTCCAGTTGCACAAGGTCGGTCGGGTAAACCCCGGTATAGCAAGACGTACAGAATCCACCTTCGGCGTCCGCGACGGCCAGCTTGAGGGAAGAAAGCGAGAGATAGCCGAGCGAATCCGCGCCGAGAAATTTGCAGATTTCCTCGGGAGAGTTGGACGAAGCTATCAATTCCTCGCGCGTTGGCGTGTCCACCCCGTAGTAGCAGGGTGAAATCGTGGGCGGGCAACTGATGCGCACATGGACTTCCTTGGCTCCGGCGTCGCGCACCATGCGCACGATTTTGCGGCTGGTCGTGCCGCGAACGATGGAATCATCCACCAGCACGACGCGCTGGCCTTCGATGAGGCTGCGCACGGGGTTGAGCTTGAGCTTGACGCCGAAGTTGCGAATGGCTTGCGACGGCTCGATAAAGGTGCGGCCGATGTAATGATTGCGGATCAGGCCCATGCGGAATGGAACTTTGGATTCGAGCGCATAGCCGACGGCGGCGGGTACGCCGGAATCCGGCACGGGAACGACAATGTCGGCTTCGACGGGATGCTCGCGCGCAAGCAGGCGGCCGAGCATTTCGCGGCTTTGGTTGACCGAGCGACCGAAGACGATGCTGTCCGGACGCGAGAAGTAGACGTGCTCAAAAATGCATTGCTGGTGCGGCTTTTCGGGCGCGAAGCGGATGGATTCGATGCCGGATTTGGAGATGCGCAGCATTTCGCCGGGCTCGATTTCGCGGACATATTGCGCGTTGAGAAGATCGAACGCGCAGGTTTCCGAGGCGACCAGCCAGGCGGTGTAGCCGCCGGGAGTTGAAAGTTTGCCGAGAACGAGCGGACGGAAGCCGCGAGGATCGCGCACGGCGTAAAGTTCATCAGTGGTGAGAACGAGAAGCGAGTACGCGCCTTCGACTTGATTCAGGGCATCGCCAAGCGAGGCCGAAAGATTGTGGGCTTGCGAGCGCGCTAGGAGGTGCACGATGACTTCGGTGTCGCTGTTGGTCTGAAAAATCGAGCCGCGATGCTCGAGACGGCGACGATGTTCCGAGGCATTGGTGAGATTGCCGTTGTGGCCCAGCGCGACTTTGCCTTTGTTGCAATCGATAACGATA
This sequence comes from Candidatus Acidiferrum sp., assembly GCA_035262505.1. Classification (GTDB taxonomy): domain Bacteria; phylum Acidobacteriota; class Terriglobia; order Acidiferrales; family UBA7541; genus Acidiferrum. The sequence continues at coordinate 27,088 of DATFSR010000028.1, forward strand.
GGCTGTGCGTTGAGAAGAGCCTTGTCGCCGGCGGTGGAGTAGCGCGTGTGGCCGATGGCCACAGAGCCGGGGAGCTTTGCGAGGATGCTCGGCTGGAAGATCTCTTCGACTTCGCCCATGGCGCGATGGAACTGGAGTTCCGTGCCGTCGCTTGAAACGATGCCCGCGGATTCCTGGCCGCGATGCTGCAACGCATAGAGGCCGAGATAGACAAGGTTCGCGGCCTCCGGATGACCGAAGACGCCGAAGACGCCACAGTGGTCGTGGAAGTGGTCGTCGAATTGTGAGAGAGAATTCATGAAATCAAATCTTCACGCCGTAATTGGCCTTAACGCTTGGCTGCAGTAACCAAACCAAAACGGCAAACATGCCAAAGGTAAACGCAATTGTGTACGCGCTCCAAAGTATTCTGATGGTCGGCAAGACCAGGAACCAAGCGAGTACAAAGATCAACGTTAAATACCAACCAGCCTTCTTGGATTGGTATAGTTTCCACGCAGCGATACCCATGATCAAAACAAACGCGCACTCTGCTATGGCAAAGCCCGGGCGAATCCTTCCTCCAGAAACAAGCCCTCGAAATACGCCCAGTCCAGCCAAGACGCAACAAACCGCAAAGAAACCGACAACACGACTTTGGCCAAGGTAGATCGAATTTGTCGTCATCTTTGTGCCAGCGTGCGTTCTAAGGAGTTGGCCCAGGCGTCCCGAAACGGCTCCATCGGAGACTCGATCACTACGCGCCCCTTAACTTCGATGCGGAAAGCATCGCCGCGAGTGACTTGGCCGATTTCGCGCGCCGCCACGCCGTATTGTCGCGCAATTGCGAGAACCGCGGCAAGGCTTTCGGGCGCGAGGGAAACGATGGCGCGGGCACCACGCTCGCTGAAAAGGGCGAACTCGGCGGGGGCGTCGTCCCGGAGATTGACGTTTGCGCCGAGGGAGGAAGAAGTGGCGAGTGGTGAGTGGCGAGTGGCGAGCGGGGCGAAGCAGGACTCGGCGAGGGTGACGGCGAGGCCGCCGTCGGAAATGTCGTGGGCGGACTCGAGAACGCCTTCCGAGGCCAGAGCGACGAGGCAATCGATGAGGCGTTTTTCGGCGTCGAGGTCGATCGCCGGCGGCTCGCCGGCGGCCATGGCCGCGATGGTTTTGGAATATTCCGAGGCGGAGAATTCTCGGGCGAGGGAAACGGCTCGATCCTGCCACGATTCCTCGCTGGGCTCGGAATGACCGCGGGTCGCTAAGCCATCGAGCAGGACGATCAAGTCGCCTTGATTGCGGAAGGCGATTTTGAGGACCTGGGATGGTTCGTCGAGAATGCCGAGGACCCCGATGACGGGAGTTGGGTAGATCGATTTGCCCAGCGTTTCGTTGTAGAAGCTGACGTTACCCCCGGTGATGGGCGTGCCGAGGGCGGTGCAAGCTTCGGCGACACCGTCGATCGCTTGGCTGAATTGCCACATCACTTCTGGTTTTTCCGGGCTGCCAAAGTTGAGGCAATTGGTAGCGGCGATGGGACGCGCGCCGCTGGCCGCCACGTTGCGCGCGGCTTCCGCGACCGCGTGCATCGCGCCGACGCGCGGATTCAACTGGCACCAGCGGCCGTTGCCGTCGGTCGAGAGCGCGAGGGCGCGCTTGACCTCGTTGCTCCTGGGTTCCTTGATGCGGACGACGGCGGCGTCGCTGGCGCCTGGGCCGGCGATCGTGTTCGTGCGCACGGAAGTGTCATACTGCTCGGTGATCCAGCTCTTGGAAGCAATCGCGGGTGAAGCGAGCAGCTTCAGGAAATTCTGCGTGAGGTTTGTGCCTTCGGGCGCAAACCGAAACCAATCTTTTTCCGACTCGACGCGCGGAGCGGGCGCGGCGATGGGACGGTGGTAAACGGGACCTTCTTCGGCGAGCGGATGCGCGGGAATTTCCGCCGCAACGCCGCCGTTGTTCTTGATGCGCGCGAGGCCGCCTTCGGTGACGCGACCGACCACGACGGCGTCGAGTCCCCACTTTTTGAAGACACCGAGCACTTCCTGCTCTCGGCCTTTTTCCGCGACCAGTAGCATGCGCTCCTGCGATTCGCTGAGCATGATTTCGTACGGCGTCATGCCGGTTTCGCGTTGCGGAACTTTGTCGAGATCGATTTCAATGCCTGTGCCGCCACGCGAGGCCATTTCCATCGTCGAACAAGTGAGGCCGGCCGCGCCCATGTCCTGAATCGCCACGACCGCGCCGGTTCCCATCGCTTCAAGGCAGGCTTCGAGCAGAAGCTTTTCCATGAAGGGATCGCCCACCTGGACGTTGGGGCGCTTCTGCTGAGATTCTTCCGTAAACTCGGCGGAGGCGAGCAGCGACGCGCCGTGAATGCCATCGCGGCCGGTCTTCGCGCCAACGTAAATCACGGGATTGCCTACGCCTTTTGCTTTGGCGAAAAACAAATCTTCCTTGCGAGCGATGCCGAGGGCGAGGGCGTTGACAAGCGGATTTTGGGAGTAGCACGGCTCGAAGGCGACCTCACCTCCGATGGTTGGCACACCGAAGCAATTGCCGTAGCCGCCTACGCCGCGAATGACGCCGTCAAGAATGCGGCGATTCTTCGCTGCTTCTTCCGGCGTTGTGTTTTTGACGGGAGTGATTTCGCCGAAGCGCAATGAATCGAGAACGGCGATGGGACGCGCGCCCATGGTGAAAATGTCACGCAAGATTCCGCCGACGCCGGTGGTGGCGCCTTGAAACGGCTCGACGTAACTCGGATGATTGTGCGATTCGATTTTGAATGCAGCGACCAGGCCGTCACCAATGTCGACGACGCCGGCGTTTTCACCGGGGCCTTGGACGACCAGCTGGCCGCGCGTGGGCAGGCGCTTGAGATGGACTTTGCTGGATTTGTAGGAGCAGTGCTCGCTCCACATCACGGAGAAGATGCCGAGTTCGGTGATGTTCGGCTCGCGGCCGAGGATTTGTTTGACGCGTGCGAACTCTTCGGCCGTTAAGCCATGTTCCGCCGCGATTTCGGAAGTGACTCGGATTTCCGTGGGTGCCGTGGCCATCTCGTTTACGCCGTGGCCCTTGCTGCGCCCACGAGCGCTTCAACCATCGAGCGGAAAATCACCAGACCGTCGGCTGAGCCGAGAGCCAGTTCGGCGGCGCGCTCGGGATGGGGCATCAGGCCGGCGACGTTGCGTTCGCGGTTGCAGATGCCGGCGATGTTGTGCATGGCGCCATTGGGGTTGCCGGCGTCATCGTTGGAGCCGTCGGGAGTGGTATAGCGGAAAATCACCTGGCGATTCTTTTCGAGCGAGGCAAGGGCGGACTCGTCTGCGTTCCAGTTGCCGTCGGAGTGGGCGATGGGCATCTTAAGAATTTGGCCCTTCGATGCGGCGTTGGTGAAAGGCGTGTCGGTTTGCTCGACGCGAATGTACACGTGGCGGCAGATGAAGCGCAGGCCGCTATTGCGCATCATGGCGCCCGGAAGCAGGCCCGCTTCGCATAAAATCTGGAAGCCGTTGCACACGCCAAGAACCAACCCGCCGCTATCCGCAAATTTTTCAATCGACTTCATGACCGGAGAAAAGCGCGCGATGGCGCCCGTCCGCAGATAGTCGCCGTAGGAGAACCCGCCGGGGAGAATGATGGCGTCGCAGTTCGCGAGGTCTTCGGATTGGTGCCAGATGAATTCGACGGGTTTCTTGAGGACGTTTCCGATGGCGTAAAAGGCGTCGTGGTCGCAGTTCGACCCGGGAAAAACAACGACTCCAAATTTCATGCGGCGGCTGCCCCCTGTTGCTTTGCGGGAACTCCTATTTTAGCACAAATAGCTTCAGGGTACGGACCATCTTGCCGCTGCTGGCTGTGAAAAAAATGGTCGCCGCCCTACTCATTTTCGCAATTTTGTTGTATCAGACATTAGCCATACGGACGGGTCACACAACCGGCACCGCCAGAACGTCCAACGAGGAGGATTCCTTGCGCGCGTTTCGATCCATGTTTTATACGGGGACCGTCGTTCAGCTGATCAGCGTAGCGGTGCATTTTTTCGGAATGTCTAGAAGGCACGGGCCTGCCGGCGGTCAGGAAAAGATGCTTTACGACCTGATGCACAATTACACGTTTGATCTGGGCGCCGGTTTTGCACGAACCATGAGCGACTTTCTCGTGGGATTTGGCTTGGTCTACGGCGTCTTCGTCCTGTTTCTGGGCTTGATTAACTTGTTTGCGATTCGCCAGGCCGCGGATTCGCCTTTTCTGCGCTCGCTTTGCTGGCTGAACGTGATGTGCATGGCTGCGGTTTCGGCCATTGCGCTCAAGTTTTTCTTCTTGCCGCCGCTGCTGTTCGCCGTTGTTCCATTTCTCGCATTTTTGGGGGCCGCGTTGACGGCGCCACGGCAGGCCTAGGCGCTTAACGGCGCTTCTGGCGGCCGCGGCGCGGCCGGGAATTTCTCTTGCTGCGGCGAGGCGATGGATTATTCGGCTGCAGCCCGGCGCTGAGTTCGCGGCGCTTTTTGGAGGCCCAACCCGGTTTGTTGACCTGGCGGCCGCGGCCAATTCCCAAAGCGTCGTCGGGCACGTTTTCCGTAATCGTGGAACCGGCTGCGACATAAGCGTGGTCGCCGATACGCACCGGAGCGACGAGCACCGAATCGCTGCCGATAAAGACACCTTTGCCGATGTTGGTGGGATGTTTCTGGAAGCCGTCGTAGTTGCAGGTGATGGTGCCGGCGCCAATGTTCGTTTTGGGGCCGACCTTGGCATCGCCGAGATAAGTAAGGTGCGGCACTTTCGCCCCTTCGCCGATGACGGCCTTCTTGGTCTCGACAAAGTTGCCGACGCGCGCTCCAGATTTCACGTGGGTGCCCACGCGCAAGCGCGCGAACGGGCCGATGGTTACGCCACCTTCCACTCGGCTTTCGGCCATGAGCGAATGCGCTTCGACCTTCACGTCGTCGCCGATGACGCAATCGACGATGACGCTTCCGGTTCTTACGCTGCAGCGCGCGCCCAGTTTCGTTTTACCGAGCAACTGTACGCCTGCCTCGATCACGCTGTCCTCACCGGCGGTCACGTCCGGATCGATCAGCACCGTTTCGGGCAACTGAATGGTTACGCCGGCGTCCATCAGTTCGTTGCGTTTCCATTCGCGGAAGATGCGGTCGACTTCGGCGAGGTCCGCGCGGGTATTACAGCCAAGAACTTCGCGAGAATCGCCGGCGACTTGCGTCAGGACGGTTTCACCCTTGCCGCTCATCAGCGCGATGGCGTCGGTCAAATACAACTCGCGGTGTTTGTTGTTGGGTTTTACCTGAGAAAGCGCGGCCCATAGATTTTCCAGAGTGAAGCAATAGATCGCGGAATTGATCTCGTTGATTTCGCGCTGCTCGTCGGTAAGCTGCGATTCCTCGACGATAGCGGAGACGGCCGTTTCGGATTTGCGAACGATGCGGCCGTAGCCGAAAGGATTGGCGACCACAGCGGAAAGGATGGTGGCCGCGGCGTTGCCGTTGCGATGCGTGGCGATTAGCGCTTTCAAAGTCTCGGTTCGGACCAGGGGAGCGTCGCCGGGAAGGACCAAGGCAAATTTCGCGCGGCCCATGGCGCGCTTGGCCATTTGCACTGCGTGCCCGGTGCCATTTTGTGGCTGCTGCAAAACGGTAACGGCCCACAGCGGCTCAACCACGGCTGCAACTTGCTCGGCCTGGTGGCCGACAACAACCACTGTGTCCCGCGCTTTTAGCGGCGCGCAGGCGCGCACGATATGCTCGACCAGAGTACGTCCGCCAGCCTTGTGCAGGACCTTCGCGAGGCTCGACTTGAGGCGAGTACCCTTTCCGGCGGCGAGAACAATTACGGCTAGGTCATGGTTAGACATGGTTAGCAACTCATTCTGCGGGAGGCGCAGGGTTTTGGCAATCGGGGGACGCCGGGAAGGCCTCTAAACGCTAATCGCCCGGAGCGGCTGGGACCGGCGAGAGGGCCGCCCGATAAGCCTCTTCCTCCGTGTGGAGGACTTCGGCCGTTGAGCCGGTGGTAATGGTCCAGAGAGAGGGATCGGCCAGGAGGCGGCTCACAAGCTGGGTGTGCAACGAATGGCCCGCCTTATGCGCCTCCACACGCGCCAGAAGGGGCAGGCCCGCCAGGGCCAGGTCGCCAATCAAGTCTAAGGCTTTGTGGCGGCCAAATTCGTCCGGGAAGCGCAGGGGGCCGTTCATGATGCCGTCCTCAGTGAGAACGATGGCGTTTTCTAGCGATCCGCCTCGAATCAGGCCCATGGCCCGAAGGGGCGAAATGTCGCGCTCGAAACAGAAGGTTCGTGCGCGTGCTAGCAGTTGGCGGAAGGTATCCGGCCCAACCAACATCTCGACTTCTTGCTGACCAACCAGAGGATGCGGGAAATCCACATAGCACCGGACTCGGAATTCGTCGGCGGGATAGATGCCGATGCGGCGGTCACCTTCGCTCACCTCCAGCGGCTTTAGCACCTTCAGGTAGCGGCGCTTGCGGCGCAGCTTGCGGACTCCACAATGTTCGAGCATCTGCATGAACGGCTCGGCGGAGCCGTCGAGAATCGGGATCTCGATGGAATTGATGTCGATGTAGACGTTGTCGATTCCGCAAGAGTAGACGGCAGCGAGGAGATGTTCGGTGGTGGACAATAGGACGCCCTGTTTCATCAGGCTTGTGGCGTAGCTGACGCGGGCGACATTGTGTCCTTGCGCTTCAATGGGGAAGTTGTCAAGGTCCACACGTCGGAAAACGATGCCTGTTTCGGCAGGAGCCGGCACCAAGCGCACACACCCCCGCACACCTGTGTGGAGGCCCACACCTTCGACCCAAGATTGTTTGGCTATCGTTGTCTGGAACATTCCCCAAACCTATTGTAGCATTTTGCTAGCCAGCTTGCGGCAGTGTTGTGCTTTATTATCAACGTGTTACGGATTAAGTTCCCGCCCTGAAATCGCTCCCTGTGGTAATTGTGCAACAATCCTCGCGGTTCTGCGTGGCGATTCTAAGGGAGTGACGGTGACAGCATCTGTTTGGCAGGCTTCCTTTTTGTTTGCTGGCGCGTCCCAACCTCTGGCAATGCTATACTTGAAAGTCGCATTTTGAAGGCACAAGGACACGGCATGAATCGAGCGGCGCGCATCGGAGTTTTTTCGTTATCGGTGTTGATCTTCTGTTATGCGGGGATTGGCCACGTCCTCGGCCGAACCCCGGACGACAAAGCGTACAAATCGCTGACCGTCTACGGCGAAGTGCTGCAAAAAATTCAGCAGGACTACGTCGATGACCCCAACATGCGCACCGTAACCGCAGGCGCGCTCCATGGGCTGCTCGAGTCCCTGGATGCTCAGTCGAGCTATCTCACGCCGCGCGAATACGAAGAGTACAAGAAGAAAACCGGCAACCCGGGAACGGGTGAATCGGGCTTAACACTCAGCAAGCGCTACGGCTACATCATCGTCTTGTCGGTGCTGCCGGACAGCCCTGGAACCAAAGCGGGGATTCGCAGCGGCGACTTGCTCGAATCCATTGGCGGATTTACTACCCGAGACATGTCGGTCGGGCAAGCGCTGAACCTCTTGAGCGGCCAGCCGGGATCGGGAATCAAGGTTTCCGTGATTCGCCGCGGCAAAGCCACCCCCGACGATGTGGACATTGTGCGGGAAAAGCTGGCGACTCCGAAATTGATCGTTCAGAAAGCGGATCCTGACATTCTGGTGATGCGTTTTCCGTCGCTAGATGCAGGACGAGCCGAAGAAGTGCGGAACCGGCTGATGGACGCGGAAAAACAGGGAGTTCACAAAGTGATTTTGGATTTGCGCGAATGCGGACGCGGGCCGGTTTCCGAAGCGGTTTCCATTGCGCGCCTTTTCGTTCCGTCAGGGACTTTGGCTACTTTGCGTGGGCAAACAGTTTCGACGCAGGTCCTCGCCGCGGAGCCCAAGCAAGTGATTTGGAAGAGTCCTGTCTCCGTCCTGGTAGACACCACGACGTCGGGCGCGGCGGAGGTGCTCGCTTCGGCCATGGAAGCCAATCATCGCGGCGACGTGGTGGGAGAGCGCACCTTCGGCTTGGCCTCCGAGCAGAAGCTGATTACGCTCGACGACGGTGCGGCGCTGATTCTGACCGTGGCGAATTATTACAATGCAGACGGGAAATCGATTCTGGAAGAAGGCGTCACGCCCACGGAGATTGTGCGCGCCGAAGCGCAAGATGATTCCGACTCGGGCGACGACTCCACGCCTGCGGCAGCCCGGAGTGAACCGGGACTAGGACCGCGCCCGCTTTCGCCCGAAGATCCCATCTTCCATCGGGCCCTGGACCTGCTAAAAGCGCCGGCGCCCGCAAAGAAGGCTGCTTAACAGTTAAGTGTGTCAAACCCCAGTTGGTGTAAAGCGGACCGCCACGTCCAGCCATCCGTTCCGTGTCGTTTTTCATTTGGCCCTCGTTTCATCCTTGCTGGCAACCGGCTGCAAGAAATCGCAACCGCGTCTGACTCCCGCAAAAATCCACGCGATTACCAGAGAACTGGCCAACGCGGCGCATAGTGCGGCGCCAGCAGCAACGCAAATTCGGATGGCACTCCCAGCCTCTGAGAAGAATCCGGAAACTCCCGACAGCCTCGACATTACGCTGGCTAAAACCGGGACCGATTCGGCGGGACGATCCGATGCCGCAAAAATTCAGCGCGCCTTGGCGGCGGTTGCAACGCGCCACGGGCTGACGGAAGAGACTTCCGAGGCGGCTGAAGGGGTTTCCTTTTTTTATTTGAAGAACGGCGTGCGAACACATGCGATCCAAATTCATTTGGGAGCGCTGGCAGCCGAACCGAGTCCAAGCAGTTCAGCCCCGCAAACCGGCGCCAAGCTTGCGATTGTTCTCGACGATCTGGGTAACGACCGGCGCGTCGCAGACGAGATCTTTGAGCTGCCCTATCCGCTGACGATTTCCGTCCTGCCGAATCACGAGCACTCCCAGGAAATCGCCCAGGAAGCGGAACGCCGCGGCTACCAAGTGATGCTGCATCTTCCGATGCAAGCCGTTTCCACGGAGAAGCCGGAGGCTCAGGAATTGCGCCCGGGCATGCCCCCACGGGAAGTGTCCAAGCTGGTCAACCAGTTTCTCCAAGACATTCCGGGCGCTGTGGGCGTCAACAACCACCAGGGCTCAGAAGCCACTTCCGACCCCGCCTTGATGCGCGAGCTGATGCCGGTGCTGCGCGATCATCACCTTTTTTACATCGACAGCCGCACGACTGCGATTACGGTCGCTTACGAAACGGCGCGGAACTCGCGCGTGCCGTCGGCGTTCCGCAATGTTCCGTTTCTGGACGATGTGACCGAGGTGGGCGCGGTGCGTAAGCAACTCGAGTTGGCCATGCGTGGTGCCCGAGAAAAAGGAGGAGCCGTGGCCATCGGGCATCCGCATCCTGCCACGTTGCAGGCGCTGCGGGAAGTCCTTCCGAATGCGCAATCGGAGGGTGTACGCCTCACTTTTGCGTCGGAACTCGTCCACTAAGAGTCGCGGTTGGGGGATCGGCCCGTTTTTTCGCTGGAAAAAGGAAATGAATCATTAACGCCGAGATTCCCATAGTTAGGAAGCCGAAGACGCTTCCTTCGGGCCCGACGGTTCCTCCGGTTCGCCAAGCTGGGCCATGCAAAACGGCGTTTGAAAGATGGTGGTCAAATACAAAGCCGCTATCGGGAACCGAAAAAAGGAAGGTCTCTCCGAAGTCAAAGCAGGCATGCCATCCCACGGCAAGCCAGAGATTTCCGGTTCTTCGCAAGGCAAACGCGAAAACCATACCCGTGACCGCGACGTTTAACGCTCCGACAATTCCTTCTCCGGGGTTTAAGAGGTGGAAGGCCCCAAACACCAGAGAGAGACACACGGCGGCCGGCCAGAAGCCAATCCCTCGCGTCAAAGTGTATTGGACATATCCTCGAAACATAAATTCTTCGGAAAGGCCGACCAGAAGAAACGCTACGGCCCACAGCAGTCCCCAACCGATAAGGCCTTCCCCGCGAAGGACCAATGGTCCGAAAGAGTATCCGCCAAACGCGGCAATCAAACCAACCAGCAGGCTCACTTCACAAAGACCAAGAAAAATGCCCAGCCAGAAGGATTTTCCGAAGGCCCCGGGCACAGGGAGGCCGTAAATCCCTGCCGGCAGGCGTTCCAACCGCGCCATGAACAGCGCCGCGCCGTAGGCGGCCGCGAAGCTCACCAGTTCTCCCAACGCCACCGATTGCGGCGAGTACGAGCCCTCCCGGAATCCCCCCACGAGCGAGACGATTGTCGCCAGCGGAAACCAGATCAGGAGTCCAAATGCGATGTAGAGCGATAGGCTCCATCCGGAACGCAAGCCGCCCCGGCTGAAGAAGATGTTGTTCGCCAGCCCTTCGGGAGGCCGGACTGGGATCGTAGGTGTCGAAGAAGGTTCGGAGGAAAATTCAGGCATCGGCGGCCCTGTCGAGCGAGCGCACTCTCAAACGCAATGCGATTCTATCTCAGTTGCGTGATTTCTACCGATTTGGATCAGCGCAGTGCGCCTATGGGTGAAGCGGGATTTCGGCGGCGCCGAGAATCCGCAGGCTGTTTTTCTCCTGCACCAATGCGACGGCTCTCAGGTTTTCCCGCTTCCATTCATTGCGAATGGGGATGGTGGCCTCTCCGGAAAACCCAACATCGCGGTCCGGCTTGGCCTCACCGATCTTTCGCATCGAGCGCACGACGGCGGCGTGGCTCAATTCATGCCCGGCATTTTCGCCGCGCGTCACCGAGGAGTGCAGACCGGTTTCCGTAATCGCCAGCCACACTTCCGCCGCCCCGCCTTTGCCCGAGCGAATGAGCTTTCCAACTTGCACGGAAAAGTTCTGCGTACCCGGTTTGCCCGCGGGCGCCTCCGACAAAGTTACGGGAGTCTTTGCCTGGGCCGAAGCTTGGACAATATCTTGCAGCGCCAATTGCGGCCGCCCCCCCGAACACTCCACGCTGCCGTCAACAACGATTTGAGGAGTGTACGGGTTTTTGTTTCCGAGCACGCCTGCGTAAGCGTCCTGCCGAGTCGTCCAATTATGGGAGGAAAAGGGGTCGCGCCAGCCCTGGTCGTCCCAGTAATCGACATGTTCTTCGAGCGCCACAATTTGCAGGTTGTGCGTGGGACCGTGCTCCGCCAGCTTCGCCAGGAAGGCATCGGCAGGCGGACAGCTTGAACAACCTTCCGAAGTGAACAGTTCGACGACCACGGGGGCAGGCGACGCTGCTGGCTTCGGAGTGTCCTGCGACCTCAAGGCATTAACGCCAAACCCGGCAAGGAGCAGAACGGTCCCGGACACTGTCAATTTCGAGCGTAGGGTGCTCATTTCGGTCCTCCCCCCAGAATCCTGAGATTCAGATCTATACGATACTCTCGAATCCCAAAGGTTACCGCTGGGAAAATCGCACCAGATGACGCGCGAACCGGCTAACCGCTGTGATAGAGTATACCAGTTATGGTATACCATGAGCCCACCCTGCGGTTCATCGGCGGCCGATTAGCTCTCGACTTCGCAAACATGATCCCTCAATGCGACGCATTGTCGTGGGACCAGTTTGTTGAATTTCTGCAATCCGCACGAATTGTAACCACCGAACGCGGCGGGGAGCTCCTAGCGCTCCGTCGCTCCAACCCGCAGGCGGCTGAGTCGCTGCTGCGGAAGGCACAACGGCTATCTGCTGGCCTACACTTGGCATTCGAGGCGGTTTTGCACAAGCAAAAAATCCTGGGGGAATGGGTTGAACCGGTTAACGAAATCCTCCGGATTACCGAAGGGCACGACGAACTGGTCTCTGTCGAGAATGACTGGGAAATTCAGTTCGTTGCAAGCGAAAGCGGCCTGGAGTGGCTGCTTGCGGCCGTGGCGCGCTCGGCCGCGGAAATCATCGCCGAAGGCCCGCGGGCACGGCTGCGCTTGTGCGCCAATCCCGGATGCAGGCTGCTTTTCTACGACACTTCCCGTACGCACCGCCGGCGCTGGTGCTCGATGACGGTCTGCGGAAACCGGCACAAAGTTGCCGCGTTTGCTCGCCGGAACGCCGGGCATTAACGAGTACGCCGTGGAGCTCCCCAACTTCTGTCCCAACCGTCCCTGAATGTACTTGGGTTTCTGTCCCTTGGACCACGGGTCGTAGGTGTGGGCAAAGACCAGCCGCTCGGCAACCGGAGGATGCGAGTACAGCCAAAAGGTAATGAACGGTGGCGGATTCGGATCCGACAAATCCAGTTCTCCAAGCGCCTGGAAAGCGTGCGCGGCAACTTCGGACGAATCCGGAATCAGGCCGTGAGTGATTTCAAGTCCGTACACGTCGGCGGCGTGTTCATCCATCCGGGAAAACCAATTCATGGCCGGCGACGAGAAAAACAGCAAGATCTGCAGAAGCAATAGCAGAACGGCGAGAGAGGCCCAGTCTTCAGGCCCGGAGATTTTCCATTCGTGGCCCCAGCGCTCGAGCGCCCAATGCAATCCTCGAAAAAGCAGATAGAGAGCCGCCAAGAGCGCTGCGGCTCCTGCCAGGAAGCCCTTCCACACGTGCCCCAAAACGTAGTGCCCGAGTTCGTGGCCGACGACGAAGAGCGTTTCATCATTCGAAGTTTTTTGAATCAAGGTGTCCCAGATCACGACACGCTTCGACGCTCCCAAACCTGTCACGTAAGCGTTGATCTGGTTCGTTTTCTGACTCGCCACCATCAGGAACATGCGGTCTGGCGGGATGGGAACGCCCGCACGCTTCGTCAGTTTCTCGATGGAAGCGACCAAGTCCGCATGCTGATTGCGCAACGGCTCAAACTTGTTAAAGAGTGGATCGATTACCAGAGGCATGATGACGACGATCACGAGCAAAATCAGCACCGCGGGAAACCAAAAGAGCAACCACCACCGCCGCGGGCTGTAACGCATAACCGCAAACAAAACCAGAACCAACACGATGCCAATGACCATGAAAATGAGTTCTCCCTTGGTCCAATCCCAAAACCAGGAGCCCCAGCCTTGTACCGACTGGTCGTAATGGAGCGAAAGCTGGTGCCAATACAATTGCACGGGAAGATCGAGAAGATCGACAAGGAGGAGAAGCAGCGGAACAAAAACCAGTCCCTGGAACCAGCGGATTTGACTGGCGCTTTCCGCAAGGTCTCGAAAGCGGGCCGCGATCCCCAGGCGCAGGATCAGTAAAAGGAAAATGAAGCCGAGAAGGTAAGAGAGAAAATAAAGCGTGTAGCCCGCGCGGGAATAGGCCACCGCTTTTTCATATTTCTCGTGGGACAGTGTGTATTGCTCGGTCCTCGCCTGGTCGGGCGTGCCGGTCACCAGCGGAGGAATCTCGGTCGAAGGCGGCAGTTGCGCGGGGCTGCTTTGAGCCGCGCCGTCCTGCGTTGGCAAAGACGGTTGCGGATTCGCGGCCGCGCGCGGCGCCAAAACTGAAAAAAGGAAAAGCAAAACACACCAAGCCCGCGCGAAGGTGCGTCGCCACCCTCTCATAAAAATATCCTGAAACTTATCTGAAACGCGCATATAAATCGTAAAGCAACGCGCCGCGAGTATGCCGCAGGAGTCTTTTCGAGCGCAAGGATTCATCCCTTGGCATTGGACGGAGCGGCTGGCATGAACGTTTCTGGGGCCAGGGAGAGAGAACCAAAGCAACTTAAGGTATGGCTGCGGGATGAGCGGTTTTGAGGCCATAGTTGCGCACGGCGCCGGTCGTCGCCAGCCCAATGTGAACCAAAGACGTCCAGCTTTCCAGTTTGTGGTGCCCGTAGCGGTGAAAGAGGTAGGAAGCGCCGATGGAGACACCGGTCCCGGCGGCTTCGACCATTGCAAAGGCTCGGTGATTGTCCACTACGTCATTCGTCAGGAAAACCTCTTGCCGGCCGCGGCGGCGCATATTCAAAGTGGAGAAGTAATCCAGCGTGCGAGCCGTTCCGACGCCCGCGAAGAGCCAGCCATTCTCTCGGTCCCAGAAGCGATGTGGCCCCAAAGCGTCTTTCTTTTGCAGCCGGTCGCCCGGAAGGCTCTCTTTGGTCGCATGCGATGGCGGTGACTCGGGTTTCCCTGCTTCCTGCGCGCCAGCGGTTCGTTCCGACGCCAGCACGGCCAGCAGGAGCAGGCTGAAGAATCGGATGGTTCGCGGCTTCTTCATTCGAAGTGCCCTCTCCTCATTCCAGGATGCGTATTATCCCAGTTGCGGCTCAAATCCCATCGGAAAATCTGCGCATGGGTCTGTTGCTGAATTCGCAACGCTCGTTTCCAACACGTTGTCATTGTTTTTCGGCGGAGGTATCTTGAAGTTTGGTCTGGCAATCGTTTACAAGGAGTACTCATGCCGCGCTCGACGCTGATTCGAATCGCCCTTGTTGCCGTTATGACTTCCGTGTTCCTCCCGATCGGATTCGCGCAATCGCAGGATTCCGAGTCCGTGGCCGAAGCCGCCCGGAAAGCCCGCGAAAAGAAGAAGGATGCCGCCAAACCTGCAAAAGTGATCACCGACGAAACCTTGGATGTGAAAAAGGGTGACGTGCAAAGCGCCGTTGCCGAGGAACCCAAGATAGCCGGCACCCCCGATACCAAGGGCTCAACAACCGCCGGTGCTCCCCCGAACCCTGTGGCCAAGGACGACAAGAAGGAAAGGCTAAAGAAGGAACTTACGGATTTGAAGGAGCAGATTAAGCAATCGCTGATGGACCTGGACCTTCTTCAACGAGAAAACCGGCTGGACCAGGATGCCTATTATTCACAGCCGAACTACGGAAGCGACACGGCGGGCAAGCAGAAGCTCGACAACGAAAAACAGCAAATCAGCGGCAAGCAGGATGAAGTCGCGCGACTAAAAGCGAAGCTCGCGGATTTGCAAAGAGAGATGGGCGAATCTTCATCGTCCCAGCCTTAACCCGAACTCATGGCTTGCTGGCTGCCGCGATGGCCGCCGTCGAGCCTCAATCGATCCCGTGAATCCGCAGGCTGACCAGCTTGTCGATGGTCAGATCCTTCATGCCACGCGACTGTAGTTTGCTGATGAATTCCGGCGTGACTCCGTGTATCCGCATGGCAATCAGTTGATCGGGCTCGGGGTGCGAGTAGCCCAGCTTTTGCACCTGGCTGATGAAGTCAGGCGAAACACCGTGAATCCGGAAAGCGATTAACTTGTCCAGCTCCACGTGGTCGTAGCCGCACTGTTTCAGATCAGCCATCCATTCTGGGGATGCCCCATGAATCCGCATGGCAATGAGTTTGTCCGGGTCGGCGTCGTAACCAGCTTGACGAACGCTGCGCACCATCTCCGGCGAAACGCCGTGAACGCGAAACGCAATCAGCTTGTCGCCATCCGTGGCATTCAGGCCCGCAGAGCGAAGATCGGAGACATACTGCGGAGAAACTCCGTGAATCCTGAAAGCAATGAACTTGTCGCTATCGGAAAGATTCACTCCGGAAGACCGAATCTGGTCGATGAATTCCGGGGTTACGCCATGAATCTTGAAGGCGATCAGCTTGTCTGTATCCAGGCCCTGCAGGTTTTTTGATTTGATTTCGCGTGCGAACTTCAGGCTGACGTCATGAATCGCCATAGCCCACTGCTTGTCTTCGTCGATTCCGTTGAAGCCCAGCGCCTTCATCATCTGCGCGTATTTCTCATCGGGAATGAAATGAAACAGTCCCGCGCCCTCGCCGTCCTTCACGTAGCCTTCGCATTCGAATCTGCCGGCGTCGCGCGTGATGGTGAAGCGCACGTCCTGCCTGCCAGGCTTCGAAAGGTCCAGGCCGGTGAGTTCTTTCACTTCCCAATCCGAGCTGGAATGAAAGTGATGCCCGCCGCGCGTGTCCATGATGGAGACTTCTACTTTTCCCGGTTCATCGGAACGGTGAATCGTCCAATCTCCGCCTTGTGTTTGGCCGCGAAGCGCTGAGGCCAGCCCGAAGGCGGTTCCGCCCACGATAAGAACCAGTCCCATCATTCGATTGAAATTCATGGCCGCTTCTCCTATTTCTGATTTCTGCCAACCCCTAAAGGACGTCCGCATGCTTCAGCGCCATCAGTTTGTCTAATGTCAGATTCTGAAAGCCGTGCTTGCGTGCTTTCTCGATAAACTCCGGCGTGATTCCTTGGACTTTTGCTCCGATGAGATCATCCACGTCCAAGTCCTTAAATCCCGCCGCTTGCATGGACTTCACATACTCCGGAGTGATGCCCTGCACCTTCATCCCAATCAGCCCGTCGACATCGGGTTTCAGCCCCGTGGCTTGTATGGCCTTGACGTATTCCGGTGTGATGCCTTGGACTTTCATTCCGATCAGTTCGTCGGTGTCCGGTCGGAGTCCCAGAACCTGTACTTCGCGAACATATTCCGGCGTGATTCCTTGCACCTTCATTCCAATGAGGTCTTGCGGGTCAGCTTTGAGGCCTAGGCCGCGCATCTGGTTCGCATAGGGACCGGTAATGCCTTGCACCTTCATGCCAATTAATTCATCGGCGCCAAGATGCGGGGCGATTCGCTGCATTTCTCGGATGTATTCCGGCGTGATTCCCTGCACGCGCATTCCAACCAATTCATCTACCGTGGGTGTCATCCCCAGATCGTGAATTTCTTTCACGAAGGCGGGTGTGACGCCTTGAACTTTCATGGCGATCAATTCATCCGCTGTGAGGTTCTTAAATCCCACTGCTTCCATGCCTTCCAGATAGGATTCCTTCTTGGCGGCTTGCTCGCCGTCGCGTTCCTGCTTCTTCTTCGCCGCCTGGGCGTTTTCTTTGTCTTCGCCCGCCTGCTGGGTGGAAGCAAAATGCTTTCCCTCCGCTGAAGCATTCCTCGGCCGAACAACGATCGCGCTTCCGCTTCTTTGTTCTTGCGCGGCAGCCACCGTACTTGCTTGCTCCCGATTCGAACTTGCTTTACTTCCGAGCGCAGCATGCGCCACACCCAGAAAGGCGTTGCCGGCTAGCATCGCTCCCGCCAGGCAAACCACGCCGACGGCCATTCCCGCCACGCGGAATTTTGCCGCGGGTCCATCGAGCCCCAATAGACGGACCACGCGTTGCGAAAGCGGGCTGCGATTTGCCGCCATCATCAAGGAGGGAGCCGTGCGCCATTCCTCCATCAACGTCAGCGCCCGGGCATAGGTCACCGCATTGCCACACAGCGCAACGGCCTCATCGTCGCAGCAATGCTCGCGTTCGATTCGAATCCGCTGGCTCACCCACCAAACCGCCGGGTGGTAGAAGAGCAGCGTCTCGACCCCTATCTGGAAAAGATTCACGAAGCAATCCAGCCGGCGAACGTGCGCCAGTTCATGCGCGATGACCATTTCAAGCTGCTCTTCGCTCAATCCGGTTAGGGCTCTCGCCGGCAGCAACACCACCGGTCGAAACCATCCCAACACTGCTGGCGCATCCAGCCGCAAGCACTCGCAATAGCGAATTACTCGTTCGAGCCCCATCTCCCTTTGCAATACCTGACATTTCGCGAAAAGTTCCCGCCGCACCGGCTTAATCTCGCTGCGCCTCATCTTTTCGATCAACAACAGGCCCCCCGCGGTTCGCAAGCTCAACAGCAAAACTCCCAGGAACCACGCTTCCACAAACAGGATGACCGCCGGCTGTCTTTGAGGAACTTCCGGCGGCGGGGCGCCGAGACGTGCCGCGACGGATACGCCTTGCACCGGTTTCTCCGCGCTGGCGAAAGCCCCCTGCGCCCCGTACTTAACGGCCGGATCTCTTTGCTGCGTCTGTGTCAACTCGGTGAACGTGATCACCGGCGCCGCCATCATCAGCCCGAGCGTAATCACCGCTAACGCGTAGCGGGTGGTCGCCTGCTGGCAAACCGTGTTGGCCACCGCAAAGAGCGCTGCCAGTGCCGCTCCTTGCCAGACAAAATGGAGCAGCGTCCAGCCGAGCGCCTCGAGCCATTCGGGAGAGATTCCGTGCGCCGGGGTTGTCATCGGTTTCTCCTCTCGTACTCCTCCAGAAGGCGGCGCAACTCCTCAAGTTCTTTCTTGGAAGTTCGCCGGCCCTCGAGGGCATGAATCATCAATTCGCTAGCCGAGCCTTCAAAGACGCGTTGCAGGACATCACCCACAAGCTGACGCTTGGTTTCCGTTGCAGGCTGACAAGCTTCATAGACGTGTGCGCGCCGGCCTTCGTCTCGGCGTACCGTGCCTTTGGCGGTCATAATCTGCAGCAGCTTCAGAACGGTGGTGTAGCCGAGCTCCTTCTTTTCGCTCAGCGCTTCGTGGACTTCGCGGACCGTCGAAGGTCCGCGCGCCCACAGCACCCGGAGAATTTCCAGCTCCGAGGCGGTTGGCTTTTGAAGAGGTTCCTTGAACATAGCGGGAGGCTACTACGAAGAGTTTCGTAATGTCAACGAAAATCTTCGTACTTTTGCAGTGCCGGGTTTCCAAATCCCGGCGAACGACCAGAAACATGCGCGTACGGCGCAAGGATCGATGGCCAAGCCTTGCGCGGAGGCTATTTGGGCTCGAGCACGAGCGGCAAGCCGTTTTTGGGATTGCCGATCACGACCACCTTGGCATTTGCGCTGGTCGCCAGTTTTTCTGTGGCTTCAATGCCTTTCCACTCCAACAATTGGTTGCTGATGCCGGTGGCGACGATTTTCTGAAAATCGGCGATGCCCTGGGCCTCGATGCGTTTCCGCTCCGCTTCCTGTTTTTCTTTTTGCAGGATGAAGTTCATGCGAAGCGCGTCCTGTTCGGCTTGCTGTTTCGCTTCGATCGAACCCTTCAACATTGCCGGCAGTTGGACGTCCCGCAGCAATACGTTTTCGACCATGACGCCGTGAGAGGCCAGTTGCTTTGTCAAGTTGTCCTGGATTTGTTGCTGCACCAACTCGCGTGCATTCGTGTAAAGAGCGTTCGCCGAATGTGCCGAAGTGGAGGCACGAATCTCGGAGCGCAACATTGGTTCAACAATTTTGTCTGCGTAGTCTGCGCCCACCAACTGATACACCTCGGCCGCCTTGCTTCGGTCCAGGTGAAATAGCAAAGAGGTGTCCAGCGCAAGCATCAAGCCCTCATTCGATGGAACACTGGCGCTCTCCTTCACCGACTGCGTCTGAATGGAAAGTTTTTGGACCGACTTTAGAGGATTGAGCAGGTGAATTCCTTCTCCCAACGTTTCTCCAGTCACTTTGCCGAAAAGCGTCAGCACTCCCACGTTTCCCGTGGGAATGGAAGTTGTGCTGGCCATCAGCAGAATGAACAACACAACGAGAATCCCCAACTGCAGGATTCTCTTTCCCGCGCCGCTGAGATTTACCGATGGCAAACCGCCGCCACCCAGTTCAAACTTTGGACCAGGCATTTTCCCTCCGTCTTGCGGCTTTAGGAAACTGCAGCGAAGCCGCACCACCTTCATTCTTAACTACGTAGAAGCGCGCCACGCGATTTCCTGCGGTTTCTACGGTTCCTTGCTTCCTTCGAGTGTGAGGACGAGCGTGTTCCGACCGCAAATGCTCCACGGGCGAGAAATCACGTTTTGCACAGATGCAACCTTACCACAATATCTTGTGGTGTTTTTCTCTTGACACCAAACGGTGCTCAGAGCAGAATGCGCGTCATCAAGTTTGCGGTTCCCGCGCGGTTCCCTGTCCCATGGCCTCGGCTGCGGATCTCGGGCCAACGTTCTCCTTCAGGGGGCCACGGCGAACCGCAAGGCCGGGTGGGGCTGGTAATTCAGCCGTACGGCTGTCAGACCGTGTTACCCCTGGGATTTCTGGGCCTCTGCGGACTCTGAGGTGAAACTATGCAATATTTGCCCGGCTTGACCGTGCAATGCATCAATCCAACGTGCGAAGCTCGCGGCCACTGGCTGCGAATGGATGTCACCGGCCCGATGGCCAACGACGGCCGCTGCCCTTGCTGCGGGGATTTTCTCCGCAACGTTCCGCCGCCGCTCGGCCGCCTACGCATCCGGCCCAGGTCCCTGACAACTCGACCGCTCCGCCCGCGCCCTCGCTGAGCGGATGAATTTGTCCTTGCGATAGCAACGCTCTCCAACGAGACGGAAGCCATGTTCGGGTCAATTCGCAGACTCCTTCTGATCTGTTTGGCCTTGTTCCAACTGTCGTTGCTGGGGGTGCGAGCGCAAGAGACTAAGCCCGCGCAACCACCCACGATTGCTCTGCAAGCTGCCAATCTCGATTACCCCGACAACACCCGGGGCCTGGAGCGCCTTGCCAAAGACATCATGAACGCGCAAAAGGAAGGCAACCAGTCGCGCGCCATGGAGTTGGCACAAAGTATGGTTCTGCCGGATCCGGCGAACTGGTATTTGCAGACCTTTGGTCCGGAGGTCGCAAACGATGAGGGCGCAAAATATACTGCCGACAAGAAGACCCTTCCAGCAGAGATCCTCAAGGCTTTCTTCGGGGCCCTTCAGAATCACTTCACCGAAGTGACGGCAGCGCGTTTTGGAGACTCCTGCGATGACCATGCCGGAGAAAACGCTTTTGGCACGCTTCAGCTGCGGCTACGGCCTGAGCCGCTTTACGAACTGCGTCTGAAGGAGGGCGACCGTTTCCTTCGCCTTTTCGCTCTCGTGTACGTGGATGGCGGTTTTCGCTATGTGCTTGCTCCCAAAGTGCCGGATCATTTTCCTTTCGCTGGAACAAGAGACACCAACGTGGCCAAGAAAGTTACGAACTCGCAGCTCCCAGACAAAACCTCCAAGCCGATTCGTGTTGGAGGCAATGTGCAAGCGGGCCGGATCGTTCGCCGAGTTCAGCCCCTGAAATAGCCCGTAGCGAGCACCTCCAAGGTACTGTGAGACTGCACGCCATCATCGGCAAGGACGGTTCGATCTCCAACTTGGTTGTTCTGAAGGGATACTGTTCGCTGGCCAAAGCGTCGGTGAAAGCCGTCAGCCAATGGCGCTACTCGCCCACTCTGCTCCTTGGGCAACCGGTCGAAGTAGACACCACCATTGACGTGGTTTTTGCTTTGAATTATTGAACGCGATTGACGGCAAGTTTCCGCTAACTTTCGACCAGGCCCTTTTCCAGAATCTCCTCGTCACTCAACCACAAGTCGGGGATGTTGGCGGAACCGAGGCGGAGGATGTCCTCAAGGGCGCCGCGCACTTCGCGGAGATGGAAGTCCACGCCGATGCGCTCGAGCAATTCGATAAGCTCTTGCGCGCCCACGGCTTCGACCGGCCTCGGACGGATGCCGCTGTGGTTTACCCGATGAAACGTCACAACATAAATGGCCTGCGGGCCGGCCCCATGCCGGTCAATATGGAGGAAACCCCGGGTTTTGGGCTGGGCCGGGGCGAGCCGCGCTGCCACTCCTGAACCGGAAGGGTATGCGCTCATCGTGTTGGCGTTCTCACGGCTAGCCCGAGGTTTCCTTTCTTTCGATTTGGCTCATCCCGGAATTCGCTTTGCAGGATTCTGCGCTCAGCTGCAGCCACTCGTGCTACCGCAGTTCTCGCATTTGTAGCAGGCGCCGTTCGGCACCATTAACATGCCGCATTCGCTGCAGGTCGGCGCGCCTTCATGCGCATTGGTGGGTTTCATAGGCTCTGGCGTCCAGTTTGTGCCTGAACCTGCGGATACTGACGGGGAAGCAACCACAGCTGGAGCGGGATTAGCAGCCACAGCGTGCTCCGTGTGAGTCGCGCCGCCGTTCAGTTTCAGGTAGTCGGGAGAAATAAACCGTCCGCCAAGCCAACGCGCAATGTAATCCAGGACGGAAGAAACGAAGCGAATGTTCGGATTGGCGGTGATGCCGGAAGGTTCGAAACGAGTATTCAGCAACTTATCCACGAAAACCTTGAGCGGCACGCCGTACTGCAGGCCCAGAGAGATCGTCAACGCCAGGCCGTCCATGACGCCCGAAAGCGTGGAGCCTTCCTTGGCCATCTTGATGAACACTTCGCCGGGACGCCCATCGTCGTACATCCCCACGGTGATGTAGCCTTCGTGGCCGCTCACGCTGAATTTGTGCGTGATGGAAGCACGTTCGTAGGGCATCTTTTCGCGCTGGGCCCGGGCAAAGAGTTCGCGCTGCATCGGCTCGACCGTTCCCTGCGCAGGCATCGCTTCGGCCTTCTTATCATCTTTCTTGGCGTCCTTGGCCGCGCTCAATGGCTGCGAACGTTTCGAATTGTCGCGGTAGATGGCCACCGCCTTTAGTCCAAGGCGCCAGGATTCGACGTAAGCGTTCGAGATGTCTTCGACGGTGGACTCCTCAGGCATGTTGATGGTCTTCGAGATGGCGCCCGAGAGGAACGGCTGCGCTGCCGCCATCATTCTCACGTGGCCGGTCCAGTGGATCGAGCGTCCGCCACCCTGTGGGGCGAGCGAGCAATCGAACACCGGCAGGTGCTCTCCCTTGAGATAGGGCGCACCCTCGATTTTTCCGTTCTTATCAATGTGGGAGACGATTTCGCTGGACTGCTCCGGCGTGTAGCCCAGCTTCATCAGCGCTTGCGGCACGGTGTTGTTGACAATCTTGATCAAGCCGCCTCCAACGAGCTTCTTGTATTTCACCAGCGCAAGATCCGGTTCGATGCCCGTGGTGTCGCAGTCCATCATGAAGCCGATCGTGCCGGTGGGCGCCAGCACCGTGACCTGAGAATTCTTGAAGCCGAACTTCTCGCCGTGCTCTAGCGCGCTGTCCCACGATTCCTGCGCTGCAAGGAACAGTTCCGGCTGGACATGCTCCGGCTGAATGCCGCGCATGGCTTCGCGATGCATGCGGATGACATCGAGCATCGGCTCGCGATTCACTTCGTAACCGGGGAACGCGCCCATACGTTCGGCGATGCGCGCCGACTGCGCATAACCCTCGCCACACATTAGCGCGGTGACGGCGCCGGCCATGTCGCGCCCTTCGGCGGAGTCGTAGGGCAGAGCCATGGACATGAGCAGCGCGCCAAGGTTCGCGTAACCCAATCCCAGCGGGCGGAATTCGTGCGAATTCTTCTCAATTTTCGGCGTGGGGTAGCTGGCGTTATCCACCAGGATTTCCTGCGCCGTGATGGTCACATCCACGGCATGCTTGAATGCCGCCACATCGAACTGACCATTCGTGGTGACAAACTTCATGAGATTCAGGGACGCCAAGTTGCACGCGGTGTCATCCAAAAACATATATTCGGAGCAAGGATTGCTGGCGTTGATGCGCGCGGTGCTCTTGCAGGTGTGCCAGCGGTTGACGGTCGTGTCGTATTGCATCCCCGGATCACCGCAGTGCCAGGTTGAATCGGAAATCTTGCTCATCAGCTCGCGCGCGCGGAGCTTCTCGACGGGCTGGCCGTCGTGGACATTCTTCGTCCACCAATCCTTGTCTTCGGCCATGGCGCGCATGAAATCGTCGGTAACGCGTACGGAGTGGTTGGCGTTCTGGAAGAAGATGGAGCTATAGGCGTCGCCGTCAATCGAGCTGTCGTAGCCTTGCTCGATCAACACGTGAGCCTTGCGCTCTTCCTTCATTTTGCTTTCGATGAACTCGACAATGTCCGGATGGTCGACGTTCAGGATGACCATCTTGGCAGCGCGCCGCGTCTTCCCGCCGCTCTTGATGACGCCAGCGAACGCATCGAAGCCCTTCATAAAGCTGACCGGGCCGGACGCAATGCCGCCACCGCTCAGCGTTTCCCGGCTGCCGCGCAACGTCGAGAAATTCGTGCCGGTTCCCGAGCCCCACTTGAAGAGCATGCCCTCGGTCTTGGCCAAATCCATGATGGAGCCCATGTCGTCCTTCACGGAGTTGATAAAGCAGGCCGAGCACTGCGGTTTGGCCTGGACGCCAACGTTGAACCACACGGGGGAATTGAAAGCCATCTTCTGCTCGACGAGCAGGTGGGTCAGTTCATCCTTGAACGCATCGCTCGACGCGGCATCAGCAAAATAGCCGCCCTGTTCGCCCCAGCGAACGATGGTATTGGCCACGCGTCCGATGAGCTGCCGCACGGAGGTTTCGCGTTCGGGCGTGTTCATTTTGCCATGGAAATATTTGCTGGCGACGATGTTGGTGGCGGTCTGCGACCAAGTCTTGGGAACTTCCACATCTTCCTGGCGGAAAATGGTCACACCCTTTTCGTTGCCGATGAGCGCGGTGCGCTTTTCCCATTCCACGGCCTCGAATGGCGACTTCTTCCCGTCGGTAAAGTATCGCGGAAAGGCCAGGCCGCTCCCTTCGCGTGTGGCCTTTTTCCCGACGGCCGCGTCCGTTACTGGGAGATTTCCGCTCAGAGCGTGTTTCACGGTTGCCATTTATCCCTCCCGCACCTTGGATCCCGCCAGCTTGCGGGGGGACCCTATTATTTTACTCCCCTGTCGGGGACCGTGCGTCGCCTCAGCGTCCGGAACTGCAGCGAAGTCAACTTGATCGGGGTTCGTGAAAGGGCTCCAGCGAAAAAAAGGCGACTGCAGAGCAGTCGCAGGCCAACTAGCGCGTAACGCCAATGCGCTGCCAAAGGCCGGCCATTCGCACTCAGCCCTACAGCAGGTGCTCCGCCACATACGGGCGCGGAGCAGGTACTTCGCGCTCGCTTTTTCGCTTGAAACCGGGCAGCTTTCCATGGGCGCGCGGACCTTCAACGCAGTCTCGACTCGGTCCGCTGGCGCTTCACGTCCCCCGAATCTGGAGATGCAGTATCAACGCATGCGAAAATCCTGTCAAGTAAAAAACGCAAAATATGGTTAACAATCTTGTACTAGCGTCTATTTGTAGTGGTCCATTTTCCGCGCAACTACTTCGGCTTCAACACTTTTTGCACAGTTTCTCCTCGCGCTACACTAATTGCATCGAAATCATGGTGAAGCGAACTTTTTTCTTTCTGATTCTCGCAGGACTTCTTTTTTCTTCGCAGCTACTTGCGCAAGAAAAGGCCTCTGCGAAGCCGGGCGCTCCCGCGGAAGAACAGCCTGCCTATGGCGAGAAACTGCCCCTCGCAGCAATTCACAACGGTGGAAAAATCAACGCCACACTTTATCGCGGCGGGCAACCCAAAGAAGCTGGAATGGCCGAATTGAAAAAGCTAGGCATCACCGCGATCGTTGACCTTCGCGGCGAAGACCGCGAGAAATTCGAGTGGGAACGGGGCGCGGCAGAAGCACTGGGGATGCGCTTCGTGCACATTCCGGTGAGCGGCTGGGCGCCTCCGAGCGACGAGCAAGTAGCGAAATTCCTGGAATT
>DATFSR010000029.1:0-33401 GCA_035262505.1 Candidatus Acidiferrum sp.
TTCCCTACATCCCCCCGCGGAGAAAGCTCTCCGCCGTCCGGAAGGCAAAAGCGCTGAGGGCTGCGCGATCAGCCTCCTGCTATTGTCTCCGGGCACCCCGACCCGCGCCAAGCGCAAATGGTCTGTCGTTCGGAATTCTTACTTCGGAACGAAGATCGAAAACGACTGAGTACTTGTCCCACCGCGGCGGTTCTGCCCAATCACTGAAATAGTATGCTGTCCCGGCTCCAGCGCTTCCGTGAAATGACGGAAGGTGCCGTCGGGAGCAATATTGGGAACCGGCTGGCCGTTTATAATCAGGGCAGCGCCCGGTTCCGTTTTCCCGATGATTTCCGCGACCCGTCCTACGATCCTGGTGTCGGTAATCTCCAGGACCATTTCCTGAGACTTGCCGCGGGCCACCAGGGAGAAACTGAAAATGTCGCTGACTTCGCTCGATTGTTTCTTGGCATCCGTGGCCACCACGGCCCAGAAATAATCGCCCGCATCCAGTCCGGCGATATCCATGCTCGTCCCGGTGATGTTCTTCTTGTCGAACACGGTTCTTGTGAACAACTTCGTGGGACTGACTCTTAGAGTATAGGACACTGCGTTGGGGACCGGCTTCCATTCAAAGTGTACTGTAGCACTCCTGGGATTTTCCGTGATGATGGGTGCCAGATTCAGCGGTTCGACAAGGTCTGGCGGTGCGAGCACCATAGATCTTTGAATCGCTCCCGAGTTAGGAATCGTGGCCTTCTCATATTGAGCGAGGTCAATTCGTTCCTGACCGCGCTGCACCTGCGCGCTGCCGCTGGCAACCACGACTTCGCTTTCCTTCGTCGACGGATCAAACTTTACGCCGACACGGCTGTTGGAATGCAATTGTGTGGTGGCGTCTTCGGATTTCACCGCCGCCTTGGAATCCGGCGATCTCAGCATCGGCGTCGCCAAATCCACTGCCCCGGTCTGGATGCTAACGGTTACGCTGGTTGGGCGGTTGTTGTCGGTGGCGTTTTCCTCAACCGTAATCAGGGTATCGGGCTTGATCGTGTAGGACGTTCCATCCGCGAAAGAAATGCGCGCGTCACTGTCGGAGCCCGTGCGTACCAGGTCGCCCTTGTCGAGCGAAGTGCTCAGGGTGGCGTCCACCCATTGCACGGAGCTGACTTTCTTGACCTGAACGTGACCGTCAAGATTTACGAATTTCGCGCGCTTTTGATCGGCGCTGACAGGATCGGCTTCGGGATTGCCAACACTTTTGTCGAGCTTGTTGATGACCGCGGAATAAAGATCCGGCTTCGCGATGTAGATCCCGCCAAAAATAACCGCCAATCCTAGCAGCACGTACAGGATTACGGTTTTGTAGGTGACGGTGGTCCAATAGACTTCAACGTGCGGAACCCTTTGGTGCCGGGAGTTTCTGGGGTCGCTGGGGGATTGTATGGTCACGGATTCGAATCTCTCGCAAAACTCCAAATTTTGAATGTAGCACAGCGCGCTTCGGGCACTCAGAACCGCGCAGCCGCCCGTAGTCAAACAGCAAATAGCATGTAGGAAAGTGGTCGGGCTGGACGTTCGGGAAATCGGCCCTGCACTTCGGGACAGGTCGGCGCGCAGGCAAAAAGTTTCAGTGCTTCGGTCTGACGAAAAAGCGCTGCTTATCCATGGAGGCGGGCACGGCGACATCGAAAAAACCAACCATCATTTCGTCGTGGGTTTGTTCTCCCCAGCGGACTTCCGCGCTGGGATCCGGATTGTGCGGGTTCTTTGCGGAGTTGTCATACCACGCCACGGCTTGCAATTCCGTTCCAGCTTTCAGAAAAAGCGGTTGAGCCAGGCGATAGCTCATCTGCCAGTGAAAGTGGTAATTCACGCGCAGCAGCGGCGCGATCTCGTAGGGCGGTTTGCCATCTGAACCATGGTTCTTTTTTTCGCGAATAATGTTGTATTCGAAGCGCTTTCCCCGCAGATGCATGTGCGGCATGAAGCCGAGCAAGATGGCATCGTTCGGCAGTGTTCCTCGCGCCTCCACGCGAAAATCCGGGTCGCCTGGGGGGATCACGAAGTGGTCATTCGTGAGTTGCAGCGTGAGCGCGCGTTGAAGCGGCAACTGCCTTGAAAAAATCAGTCCGGCGGCGGTTTGGTCGGAAGCGGCGCGGCCATTAGTGGTGTAGTGCATCTGAAAGACAAGGTCGGAGCCTGCGGGAATGAATTTAGCCATGTTTGCGGGCCATTGGTCCGGCGAACTACCGGGCGCATAAACGAGCAAAATATCGCTATCGGTCCAGCGCGCGCCGCGGCGGTCATCGGGAGCCGTTAAGGTTGAGGCCGTAAATGGAGTTCCCACGGGCGCGTGCCGTAGCCATGGCGACTCCGGCGGGCGTATGTAAACCACGGCGTGATGAACGTTCGAACGCAATCGGGGAAGGACTTCTGCCATCTGCACCCAGCGATCCTCGGCGAAATGCGTGGGTACAATTTCATAAGTGTATTCAACCTCGCCGCCAGCGGGCAGCGGCACAGCCTTCGGCATGGTCAAAATTAGGTCTGGATTCGGGATACTCCAGCTTTCGGCCCACAAACGAGGAGGCGGCGCATCTTTTTTGTCACCAGCCGGAGCGCCTGCTTGCACCCAACCCGAGAGAGTTGCGATCTCTTTCGAGGTGAGTGAAGGATCGTTTGCAAATTCCCCGACCGCAGGATCCGCAAACCACGGCGGCATCGATTTCGCTTCCACGTCCTGGCGAATCGCGACGGCGAACCGCCGGGTTTGTTCGTACGACTCGAACGGCATCGGCGCGATCGAGCCCGCGCGGTGGCAACTCTGGCAGCGTCGCTGAAGAATCGGAAGAACGTCGCGATAGAAAGTGGGAGGCTGTGGCTCTGCTTTTTCTTGTTTAAGAGGATTCCCAAACAAGTGCGGCAGCGCTGTGCACGCGAGGATCGCGCACAGCATCACGGCGGGTTTCACGCGAAAAGGCATCACCGGTCGCTTGAGGCGCGGCGCAAGCATTCCACAGCCGCGGCGCTCCCAGTTTACTATTCCAGTGACTCCGCCGGCCCTTCTACGTCCCGCGAGAATCATCGAGACGAAGACTAACGCTGGCGAGCCGCAGCCCGGCGTACCGGCAACTCGGACTTGTCCGCGACCGATTGCATTTGAGACCCGCCCCGCTATCTCTTATAATCTTGAGTTTGTCTAAGGACTTGGGGGAATCATCGGATGGCTGGAAGCGCAAACGACAAAAGCAAACTGGGGTACCGCATCCTTCTGGGAGCGGTGGTCCTCGTGTTGGGCGGCAGCATGCTGCTGTACTTGGTTCCGCAGGGGCCGGCCACCGGCGGGGGTGGGCTCTCCTCAGACACCATAGCTAAGATTGGAGACCAGTCGGTCACCACTCAGGACATCCAGCAGCAGCTTAGCCAAATGGAGCGTGCCAATCAAATCCCGCCCCAATTCAGAGGCATCGCCGCCCAGCAGATTCTGCAGCAACTCGTTCGTCAAAAAGAACTTGAGTACGAAGCCAAACAGCTGGGAATCACGGTTTCCGATCAGGAGCGCGCCGACCGCATAAAAATGTATTTGCCCATGGCTTTCAATGGCGGCACCTTCATTGGAATGGACCAGTATACGCAGCTCGTCCAGCAGCGCTTCCAGCTTCCGGTGGCTACTTTCGAAGAGCTGGTCCGCCAAGGCCTGCTTGAGGAAAAATTCAGGAAACTGGTCACCGATGGGATCAGCGTGGGGCCCGAGGAGCTCAAGGACGAATACCGCTTCAAAAACGAAAAAGTGAAGCTCGATTATGCGCTCATCAAGCCGGAAGATCTGGAAGCGAAGATTGCACCCACGGATGCGGAAATCAAGGCGGTGTACGAGAAAAACAAGTCCAAATACCAGGTGCCCGAGCGGCGCTCCGTGCGCTACGCGCTTCTGGACGTCAACCAGCTTCGCC
Organism: Candidatus Acidiferrum sp.; assembly: GCA_035262505.1. GTDB lineage: Bacteria > Acidobacteriota > Terriglobia > Acidiferrales > UBA7541 > Acidiferrum. The sequence continues at coordinate 3,936 of DATFSR010000029.1, forward strand.
AGACCCTGCAAATTCCCGAAGACGTGCTCAAGCAGCAATATCAGGCCAATCTTCAGCAGTATGAAGTGCCCGATCAAGTTCACGTCCAGCACATTCTCCTCAAAACCGTAGGGCAAACCGACGCGCTGGTCGAAGAGACAAGGAAAAAGGCCGAGGATGTCCTTAAGCAGGCCAAGAAGGGCGCAAAGTTCGACGAACTGGCGAAGAAATATTCCGAGGACCCCGGGTCGAAGGACAAAGGCGGGGACCTAGGCTGGATTCGCCATGGGCAAACCGTTCCCGAATTCGATAAGGCCGCGTTTTCCCTGGCGCCCGGGCAGATTTCCGACTTGGTCAAGACGCAATACGGCTTTCATATCATCAAAGTTCTCGAAAAACAGAACGCGCACACGAAGTCTTTTGACGAGGTGAAGGACTCCATCCGCACGCCGCTTCTCTTGACCGAAGCCGACAAGCAGGCCAGCGATACCGCGGACCAGTTATCCAAAGCCATCCGGCAATCGAGCAAAGGTTCTTTGGATGACTTGGCCAAGCAATACCACCTCACCCTCGGTCAGACGCGGCCGGTTAGCGCCTCCGACCAGATCCTCGAGCTTGGCAGCTCCCCAGACGTCAAGGATGAGATCTTCCGTTTGCGCCCAGGCGATTTGAGCCTGCCCATCCGCACCGACCGCGGCTATGTGATTCTCTCTGTCAAAGATAGATTCGACGCGCACCAGGGCACTCTAGAAGAGGTGCGCGACCGCGTGATCACCGATCTCAAGAAAGAGCAGTCCGTCCAGCAGGCAAAAAGCAAGGCCGACGAACTGGAGAAACGTGTCAAGGCAGGCGAGAAGTTCGACGCCGCTGCCAGGGCACTGGGCTTGGAGCCGAAAACAAGTGATTCCATCTCCCGGGATGGCTCCCTTCCTGGTGTCGCCAGCGGCAAGCAACTCGGCTCCGCCTTCAATTCGAAGCCAGGCGACGTGGGCGCTCCAATGAACTTGGGGCCGAATTGGCTGGTTTACCGGGTGGCCGAGAAAGTCGAGGCCGATCCCGCCAACTTTGAAGCCCAGAAGAAGCAGTTGACCGAAGAATTGCTGCAATCCAAGCGCGAGGTAGCCTTTGAAGCCTTTCGTTCGGCTCTTTCCGACCGTCTGCAAAAAGAAGGCAAGCTGAAAATGAACCCTGAAAAGCTGAAGAATCTTGGTAGCCTTACTTAGTCTAAATTACACAAAATAAACAGCTTACTTGATTTCTGGCACCCTCTTGCCTTTCTCCACACACCCCGCTACCCTATTTGTGTATCCAAGCGAGTTCGGTTTTAACATTAGTTGCCTGGAATCCAGGCTATCTCGACTACATTAGGAACTTCTGAACGGCTTTCAGAGTCATCGGAGCCCCGCAAAGGCGGGGAATGACTCCTGAGATCGGTGAAACTTCGATGCCTACTCGAATTGCATCCTCCCGCAACGAATACCGCTGCAGTATCGAACGCAATCAGTCGGGCAAGTATTGCGTCCGGCTCCGAGTGTATTACCCGCGGCATGCCTGGTCGCTGAACGTCTACTTCCTGGCTTCGTCGTTCGACCGCGCCATGAAAAGGCTCGAAGAAGCCTTGGATTTCCTCCAGCGGCAGGAAGACAAGCTGTGGTTCTGGGGAGTCGAGCGCGCCGAAGACATGGGCTTTTCCGCGGAATTCCTGAAGCAGGCAGGCATGCGCCTCGACCGCCGAAATGACTTCCCCAAGAGAGCCACCAGCGTCACCCTGGCTCCCGAAAGAGAAGTGCCCGCCTCGGTCCTCGGCCCTATGCGTCGCGGTCTGGCCGAATCGGTCGACTTCGTCCGCGCCGCCGCCGCGGGCGACTGACGCGGCTGTTCTGTTCCGGCTTTTTCGGGTGGCCTACACTTCCGGTTCTTGATTTTTCGACTCACCCTGCCCGCCCCATCCTTCCGCTTTCTGCTTTTGCCTTCTGCCTTCTTACTTTCCAGTTTTTAGCGGTGCAGGCGGTTGGGGTTCGCGGATCAGGAGGGGGAAGCGGGGGAACGCGAAAGTGCCGGAGACGTCGTCAATGATGTTGACCTGGCAGAGGTACAGGCCGGGCTTCAAGGCTTGGAGGGGCACATCCATCTGGAGGACCACGGCTTTGCGCTCGGGAGCCGCTACTTCGTTGGTCACGACGGGCTTTGATTCGTAGACCTTCACGCCGCCTTGCAGGAACTCGATGCTCGTCAGCACGCGGACGCTGTCCTTCGCCGGCTTCGCGGCCCCAGGTTTAGCGGTGGGAGCGGGCTGGGTGTTGGCGGCACTCGACGGGCCCGGACCGTTTGCGACCGGGGGAGCAGCCGGGGCGGGATTCTTGCCCTTCGCCGCGTCGTAGACCTCGTATTGCAGGTAGAGATGCTGGTCCGCCGTAAAGACATGCGTGATGTTCGGCACCGTCTCCATTTGATCCCGCACCAGAGGATTCGGAGCGCCTTTCTTATTCGCAGCGGGAGTCCGCAAGCTGCTGAGCACCACGGAACTCATTTTGAGTGGCGCTTTCCGCAAGTCGGGGACCTGCACATCCATCTCGAATGCGCCCATCTTTCCGGTCTGGTTCTCGCGCACCACGAATTTCAAGTGATAGCTGCCCGGAGCGAGCACGAACCCGGTGTTGTACTGCACGTTCTTGCGCCGCACTTGCTGCGTGCTGTCCACGGCCAGCTTCACCGTGTCTCGCAAGTGGCCGACAGGGAATTTGTTGCTCTCGAGCACCTGGCCGATGATGTCGATCGTGGCGTTGTCCTTGTCTTTTTCCGTGACAAACGGGATTTGCGACCCAGGAATAACCAGCGAAACGGCAAGGTAGTAGTGCGAATCGTCCTGGCGGAAATAAGCCGCTCCGGCGTACAGCGGCACGTCCACCTGTGAAAGCTGGGCCGCCAGTTCGTCCTCGAGTTGCTGCTCGCGGTCGGCTTTATTCAGGTGCTCGAAGTCACGATCGGTGTAATACCCGGAGCGGTATTCAAGCTTCAGATCGGCCCGGTTCACCTGCACTTTCAAATGTCGATATCGGCCATCTTTGACGAAGTTGTTGCTGACGAAACCCAACAGGTAATACGCCGAAGTGTCTTTCTGCACCTGGGAAAAGATGCCGCTGAAGTCGTTCGAGTCAAAGAAGGCCTTCCCGCCGGTGTCAGACGAAAGCGTCGCCAGCGTTTCCTGCGACGAGGCGTTGTTGTTCAAGTCGTTGAGCACGGACGCCCCGGAATACGTCGATTGACCGTGTAAGCTGGCTGTTTGCGCTTCGCCGCCCGGGGGAAACGCCTGGAGCCCGCGGATGTCCATGGAATAGATGGACACGTTGGCTTTCACCGCCGCAGCCGTGGCAGCACGCAAGGCCGTCTGGTTGTCCATGCCGGACTGGCTGATGCCGTTACTGAAATAAATGAGGCTCTTTTTTTGCGAGAGCTTCCCGAGCGACTGCATCAAGGACTGCAGCGCCAGCAGCTTGCGGTCGGCGCTGAAGGTGTTGTAGTCCGTGTCGTCCGCGGTGAACGAGCCGCCCGTCTCCGCGGCTCCTTCGGCGCTGCCCGTAGCGCCGCTATCGAATCCCTGGCCCTCCCCGGAGGTGTACGAGGAAAGCGCCGCCATGATTTTGGTCTTGTCGTCGGTGAAGTCCAGATCCACGCGCATGTTCGTGGCCAGCGAGACCAGCGCCACCAGATCCGCTGGCTGCATCTTGGAGGAGACAAAACTCTTTGCCGCATCCACCGCGCGGTCGATTTGCTCCGGGTCCATGGCGGAGAAGTCGAAAAAGAACAGCATCAGCCGACGGTCGCGCGCGTCCAGCGTGGGAGCCGCTTTTTTTCCGGCGCGCAAGAGGTTCCCCTCGCCTGCCGCCCCCGAAACCGTGGCCTCCGCAGCTCCTGCGGTCAAAGGCTGATCCACGTTTTCAAAATCAAACGTGGAGATTTCCTGCTTCTTGCCGTCTTCGAGTAGCGTGAAATCTTCTTTCTTCAAATCGCGAACAAGATTTCCTTTTTTGTCCCGTACCACCACGTTCACGAGCACCAGTTCTGTGGTTACCCGAATTGGTCCCTGGTTCGCCGAAGCTGGCGCCGGTGACTGCGGCGCCTGTTGGGCCGACAGCGGAATCGCGGGCTGCAACAGCAGCGCCCCTATAGCCAGCACCGCAAAATCTTGCCTGATGTTTCGCATATTCATCGCTCTTCAGAACCGGAAGCGCGCCGTCATCGTCACGCGCCGCATGCTGCCTGTTCCCGTCACTTCGCCAAAAGTGAGCGAGTTCACTACCGTATTGATCGACGTGAAATGGACATTGTTGAACACGTTGTTGGCGGAGAACCGCAGGTCCAGGGCGCGCGATTCCTTGATGGTGATCGTTTTGTTCAACGACATACCCAGCGCGACTTGCCCCGGTCCCTCAATGATGTTCCGCCCCGCATCTCCAAAAACCGAGCCGTTGGGAGTGGCGCAGGTGCTTGGGTCGCAAAAGGCCGCCTTGTTGAACCATTCGAGAGTAGTTGGATTGCTAAGCGCTATCGCTTGTCCAGAAACGACGTTGGCGCGGAGTGAACCGCTCACGCCGCGGCTGATGTCCAGGCCGCCTCCCAACACGCGTGGCGTAAAGTAGAGTCCCGAACCCACGGTGAAGTCGCCGCTCCATTGCCAGGCGTCGAAGATGTGTCCCCAAGCGCGCTTGGGAGCAAAGTAGCGGTTTTCCCCAATCGGCAGATCGTAAATCCAGTTCCCTGTGAATTTGTGGCGCTGGTCGAAGCTCGAAAGCCCGCGGTCAGCGGAAATATCGAACGGATTTTGGGCCACCACGCCGCCACCGCCGCCAATCGACGAAGCGTCGTCAATCGATTTCGAATACACGTACTGCCCGCTCAGCCCGATACCCTTGGCCGTGCGTTTGCGAAATCGCACCGACGCAGCGTGCAGAATGGAATTGCCTTCGGATGACTCGTAAAGGAACGGCTGAGTGAGAGCCGAGGGGGGCGAGGGCAGCGCTCTTTCGATATCCAGGCGCGTGCCCTTCGCTCCGTTGTATCCGGTGTTCAACACCACGCCGCCGGGCAGTTCGCGCTGAATGTCGAAGTTCCAGATTTGCACATAGCCCAGCCGATAGTTGGGATTCACGGCGAAGTTGTTCGTGACCGTTCCCGAAGTCGTCGGGAATCCATTGGCCAGCGTGAGAGCGCTTCCGGAGGTTAGAGCAGTGACATCGGTCGCATTGGTTGCCGCGTTCGCGAACGGCGGCTGAAACGCAAAATTCTGAATCATCGCTCCATACTGCGCGAGGTTGTAGTTGATGCCGTATCCCGCGCGGACGACGGTTTTCTTTTGCGGTTTCCACGCGATGCCCACGCGCGGCGCCCAATCGTTGCGGTCCGGCCGAATCAGCGAATTCGGAAAAGCCCCGTTGTAGGGGCCCGTTCCGCCCGGCAGAACTGGAACACCCGCCGTGAATCCCGGCGCCACGTCCAGATTCGCAATCTGGTTGTTCGCTTCCGTGTAAGGACTGTTGTACTCATAGCGCAGGCCCAGGTTGAAAGAAAGACTGGACCGGAACCTCCAATCGTCCTGCACGAAGAAATCATAGGAATTTGCTCGGAAGTTATAAGCACTGGTCCCGAACTGCAGTGAAGTTTGCTGCGGAAAGCCCAGCAAGAAATCCGCAAAGTCATATCCGGTGCCGGCAAGTTGGCACGGGTTAGGGCCCGGACAAGGCAGACTGCTGCCGGGCGGCATGCTGCCGACAGGCGTGTACTCCCCCGTCGAATACCCTGTAAAAACGAAGCTTCCTTCGCCGTTTCGCGCCGAATGAAAGCTTTGCAAAATACGCCGGTAATCACCGCCAAACCGGAGGTTGTGCTTTGCGTGATTCCACGAAATCGTGTCGGAAAGGGTGTAAGTCTGATCCAGCTCGCGCCGTGGAGTCGGGTCGCTCAGTCCGCCAAACGAAGTAAAGCTGATTCCGGGCAGGCCCCAGTTAAACGGGTCGGTCGAAACTCCATTGATGCCCGCGAGGCCCGCAACGTTCGTCACCCCAGAGTATAGGTTCGTCGTCGCAACATGGTTGTGGTTGTAGTTCACGCGGAAGTTGTTGGTCGCGCGGCCTTTGCCATAAACCCATCCCGCGCTCGCGTTCAAGCCTTGCGTACTGGTGCCGCCGGCCTCAGACGGGAACGGATTCACCGTGTTGGTTGAGCTGCGCGCCCAGTTCATGCCGAAATTGATGTTGTTCGTCGCGCGCCGCCGGCCGCCCCCGCCCCCACCGTCCCTGGAAATGAAAAAGGGTCCGCCGCCCGGTCCCCCAGTTGCGTTGAAATTATGGACCAGGCGGAACATCACCATATCCGAGCTGCTGCCTGCCGAAGTCACATAGTGAAAATTCTGCCCGAGGCCGTTCGTGGCCATATTCGGCAGGGGAATGTAATTCAGCAAAGTCTGCGCCGATGTTGAGATCGACGTAGGGTCCAACACGTTCGGGCTGCCGTTGAACTGATATTGCTGTCCGGTCTGCGGGTTGAAAATCTGCACCGGCTTGCCGTCGTTGTAGGTTGCCTGGCTAAAATCCCCATTGCGCTCGAGTTGCGTTGGCACCGTGGAAAATGCGTCGTAAGGATTGCTGCCCCGCGAACCGTTCCACCCCCCAAAGAAAAACCATTTGTTGCCGCCGTGAAAAATCTTCGGGATGTTCAGCGGCCCGCCCGCATTGAAACCAAAGTGCGCCTGGTTGTAACCCGCTTTTGCGGAGGGGATTCCCGTCAGGGAATACGGCCGCGCATCGAGTCCTGAATAATCATCCGTGTAATAAAACACTCCGTGCGGCTGATTGATGTTGAAGCCGCGCGGCATCTTCATCATCACAACTCCTGGACCGCCGAATCCGCCTCCCGGTGGCCCAAACGCTCCGCCGCCCTCCCGCTGCATGCGGTCGCGAAATTCCTGAATGCGCTGCTGCAGCTCCTCTTCGTTGCCCATGCCGAAATCCTGCGTGCGGCCTTGCGCGCCGCTGACGCTGACAGACTCCGTAGGGCCTTCGGCGCCGGCTCCGTTCAACGGCAAGCCTCCCACCTCGGCGTTGTTCTGCCCGCCGCCGCTTCCAATGGCGCCGCCGTCGCCGTTCGCTGCGCCAAACGAAGAAAGCGAATTCTCCATGGCTAGGCTCTGAAAACCGCGCCCCGCTGCGGCCAGCGCCGTCAAGGCATTGTTGGACTGTTCCTGCCGCCGCGATGCGAGCATCAGCTCCGCGTCAACTTTTCCAGCGGGGTTCTCCGGGTTCAGCATCACTTCCTGCGTGAACGCCGCGAATCCCATGAACTCGATGCGCACGACGTATCTTCCGCGCGCCAGCCCGGAGAGACTGAACTTGCCTTCCGAATTTGTCGCCGCAAGATACTTTTTTCCGGTCAGCGTATTCGCCGCCGTCACCGTGACGCCCGGCAGCGGCGTCTTGCCGCTCTTTGCCGACCCTGTGATCTCGAACGTAACGGGAGCTGCAGCGGGTGGAGTCGCTGGAACCTGCGGCCCAGGAACAGGCGCCGTCGTGTCCTGCTGTTGAGCGGGCACCGGAGGGAGCGGCGTTTCCTGTGCGTTCAGCCCACTCGGATCGAGCGCCAACAAGACTGCGCCGAAACAAAAAATGAAGATGCTGCGCCCCATCAATTTCAAGACCAGTTTCAAATCGAAGACTCCCCGATGAATCTTACTGCTGTGGAGGATCGGGCTTCTTGTCGCCCTGCGGCTTGACCACTCCCGGCGTCATTCCCATTTCCTGCATCCGCTTCCACTGCTCAGCCCCGATGACCATCACCATCTTTGGCATAAACGCGTTGTTTTGCACCCCGCCACGGACGAACACGTGGTCCCCCACCTGGATATCCGCCATCGTTACGCTGTCGCGCCCCTTGCGGAGCGAAGTCTCTTCATTCAATTCGAGCGTTTGCGTTACGTTGTCGGGCCGCAGCACGGTAATCTTCGGCGCATCCACGGATTTCACTTCGCCGAAAATGAAGTCTTTCCCCAATTCGCCGCCGCCCATCATCATCATCCCGCCGCCGGGACCGCCCAGGCCTTGCCCGCCGGCCCCTCCGCCCGTACGCCCAGCAACGAGCACAGCGGTAAGGTCCTGCTCCCCGCTCCCCTCCGTGCGGATCAGAACCATGTCTCCCACTTTGAAGTCCGCGAGCTTCGCGCTTTGGCGGTCTTTACGGTATTCGGTCTTGTCGGTCAGCTTGACGCTGACGCTGGCTCCATCCATCCTCGTCAGCTCGAGCGAGCCATCCTTGATCGCAGTAATCTTTCCCGCTACGCCCCGGCCACGCCAGTCCTCCGGCCGTTGTGTTTGGCCTGCCCCTTGCGAGGAGGCGGCCCCTTGGGCGAGGGCCGGCAAAGCGGCCAGCAAAAGCGCCAGAATCCCTAGAGATAAGGGCGATCCGCCCCAAGTCCTGTTAAACCATTGTCTCGTATGCATCCTGCGTTCTCCTTGGCGGACTTCCCCCATCTTCAGACGTGCCCGCCGGGTCAAAAGTAACCCGCCTACAAAGGCATTCTCCGGGCAAAATTGGCCCTGTTTCTCTTTCCTCTCGAATCGCTCCAAAGTTCCCTAGAAGCCCGTCGGGTACCAACAAGTGCCTAGCGTCGGCCCTCGCTGCTCCCTTGACAGCGCCGGTTCTCTCCGCCATCATGCAGGCAATTGCCGGGAAGCAACCCAAAAAAGGGAATCGCCGCCACTTGTAAGATTTCCTCTTGTTTTTGTTTCCCAGGCCAAGCGTTCTGACCCACCGCATTTCTGCCCAGCCTAGGAAAGGAGAAAAAATGAGAAAGCAATTTGTTAGAACGGCATTGGGAGCGATTATCGTACTCCTGGGGATCTCCCTCGCTGCGGCTCAGGCGCAAGCTCCGTCGACGACGGAATCCAAAGCTGACCAGGCGGCGCAAGCCGCGAAATCCAAGAAAACGGCTGCCGCTTCCTCACTGCTCGATATCAACAGCGCCACCGCGGACGAACTGGACGCATTGCCGGGAATCGGAAAAGCTTATTCGCAGAAAATCATCGATGGCCGCCCGTACAAGATGAAAACCGACCTCGTTCGCAAGAAAATCATTCCCCAGGCGACCTACGACAAAATCAAGAACATGATTATCGCAAAGCAGGCCAAGGCTGAGGCAGACGCTTCGAAAAAACCGTAGTTGCTTTTTTGCTAGGAAGGGGCGGTTTGTTGCCGCCCCAATTTGCCTTCGCAAACCATTCTACTTTTCGCGCAGAATCACTTCGCCTTGGCCGACAAGCTGGTCGTTTAACCACAAGCGGTATTTGTATGTCGCGGCTTTGCTTCCGGGGCGCGGCGGTCCGCTGAGCAGGCGAATGCCGGACGGCGCCTGAAACACGTTCGAGGAAAAAGGGCAGCGGTTCGCGTCAAACTCCACGCGCAAATTTCCCGCATCGGAAATCCAGGACACCTGGTCGCCGGGATCAAGCACCACTGCTTGTGGAATCAGTCCTACGAGTACAGGGCGTTCTGCCATTTATTCTCACCTGTGTGCAGCCTAACCACTTGCGATTGTACGGGCGCAGCGCCGCTGGCCCACGCGCTGAAAGCGCGGTTCGATCCGTGGATTTGGGACGGCGCCTAAGCCGTCCCTTCCCTTGAGTGTCACGAGACAATAGCACATTCCACCAGGCAACTTCCTACGCCGACCGTCGGCGCGAGCCGTTCGAAAACGAAGACCTCGATTTCTAGCAACCCCACTGTCCTTCGGTACATCTCATTTTATGCGACCTGTACTTCGTTGCGCTTGACCCCTATTCGAGCGCACCCGTACACTGAAGTTGTAGGTTTGAGGCGCGAGGTTCTGGCTGAATCTCAGCTTGCGAATGACGCGATTCAAGAGCGCCTTTATCGAAGCGGAGGATTCTGCCGGATGGCTTCTATCCCACGGTATCTGACTATCCCGTTGCCGAATGGCTCGCGGATTTCGATTCTTCACTCCCTGCCTTTTTTCCTCGTGCACCTTGGCGCACTTCTGATTTTCTTCATTCCTTTTCATTGGTATTACGTTGTCGCCACCTTGGCGGTACTGCTCGTGCGCATGTTTTTCGTTACCGCCGGTTATCACCGTTATTTTTCGCACCGCTCGTTCAAGACCAGCCGCGCGTTTCAGTTCATCATCGCGTTCATGGCCATGTCTTCCTCGCAAAAAGGCGTGCTTTGGTGGGCGGCGCATCATCGCCATCATCACCGCTATTCCGACCAGGAACTCGACCTTCATTCGCCGACGCTCTTCGGCTTCTTTTGGTCGCACATCGGCTGGATTCTTTCAGACAAATACAACGACACGCGCATGGATTATATCGGCGACTTCGCGAAATTCCCCGAACTGCGCTGGCTGAACAAGTACCACATGGTGCCGCCGACGGTGCTGGGCGTCGCGCTGTGGCTGATTGGCGGCTGGCCGCTGTTTGTCTGGGCGTTCTGCCTGGGTACCGTGCTGCTCTGGCACGACACCTTCACCATCAATTCACTCTCGCATCTGTTCGGCTCGCGCCGCTACGAAACCAGCGACACCAGCCGCAATAACTGGCTGCTCGCCCTGCTCACCCTCGGCGAAGGCTGGCACAACAACCATCACCACTTCATGGCTTCCGCGCGCCAGGGCTTTTTCTGGTGGGAGATTGACATCACCTATTACACGCTGAAAGTCATGTCCTGGCTCGGCATCGTGTGGGACCTCCGCAAAGTCCCCGCCCACATCCTCGAAGCCCAACCCGCCGCCGCGTAAGCGCAAACCACTGAGATACCTCTCTGCGGGGACGTAGGCTTCTTCAACATTACACAGGTTCCGTTTTGCAGGATCCATACGCCATGAACCTAGGAGGCCATTTATGCTTCGAGAGGGTGCGCTGAAAGTTGTCCTAGTGCTGGTGGGGTTGCTGTTCGTGGCAGGCGTCTACCCCATCGTGTCGGACCTTCTAGGCGGGAGTCCGGCCGATACCGGCGACGACATGATGATGGGCCTCTATGTCACCCTTGGGGTTTTCCTGCTGCTGGCCGTCCGCAACCCCGCCCTACACCGCAGCCTAATCGCTTTCGCAGCATGGTCTAGTTTCGCTCACGCCGTGGTAATGTCCGGGCTGGCCTTTCTTCCCAAGGAAGCGAGCGAACGCACTGGATTCTTGGTGGGCTCGGCCGTGCTCGTTGTCATCGGCATACTCCTGCTCGCACTAGCTCCCGCGAAGCCGTCTGCAAAGCTGGACGCAGCGGTCACTCCCGGCGCTTAGAACGCTGGTGAGGAGGCCTTGTTACTTGACGGCGGCGAGGTCGGCACGCGCGGCGGGCGTTTCGTTCCCGGCGGCAGTGTGGGAAAGATGGCCGGCGAGGAGGCGGCGGTATTTGCTGCGCTCCTCGAGATTCATGTCCACGATTTCGAAAGCCATGTCCTGCGCGCGATAGTCGCGCATCATCGCGGTGGCTTGCATCTGGCGCAGGCCGACTTGCAGGCGCAGCTGAACGGAAGTTCCGGGAGCGAGGTGGCGGCTGATCGTCGCGAGGCCACCGCTCAAGCTGGCGGTCTTGATCTCCAGCCAGCAACTGTCTTTGAGATTCAGGCTGATGGCGCGAACCGGTTTTTGCAGACGCACGCGCCGGTGCCGCCGCTGGCGAACAAATCGCGACTCCGCGGGAACGTCTAGCGGCGCGAGCAGCAAGTCTTCTTCGCTAATGCCACTCTTGGGCAGGAACTCGCGCATCCATTCGGGATCGAGTTTCTCGAGCGCCTGCATTGCGGCGATACGCAGTTCGTGCGGATAGCTCCAGCTGAACATTTTCTTGGTTTCGACAATGCGCTTCAGCGTGGTCAACGTTTCCGGCGCATGAATGCGCCCGAGCGCTTCGATCGCTTTTACGCGCAGGAATTCCGAGCCGCCCACGGGCAAGTCGCCGTCGGCAACCGTCAGCAGCTTCCCAAGCGCTTCGCGGTCGCCCGCCACGCCGATTTCATCGATGACCAACGGCATCACGAGTGGGTCCACGTGGTCGAGCAACTCCAGTAAGATGTGGCACCTTCTTTCCGCGCCGCTCGCGGAAACTTGCCGCACTATGCGGTCTTGCGCCGCGGGAGAAAAATCTTTCATGCGGTTCGGCAGAAAGACCATCAACGATTGCGGATCCAGCCGGCTCAGCAGCCCGACCATCTCTGCGGCTTCCTTCACCGGCCCGCCGCGCACGGTGCTGCGCAGATATTGCACCGCTTCCTCTCCGAGGTCGGAGGCCAGATTTGCCACATGTTCCGATTCATCGCGCAAGCTGCAGCGGTTGAAGCGGATGGCCAGTTGCTCCATGGTGGTCTGCGGCAACATTTTCAGGACTTTCGTCAGCCCTGCCGCCACCTGCCGCGCCCGCAGCGCCTCTTCCACAAATTCCGGTACGCGGTCCTCGATGCCCATCTTCGACCGCAGATTTCTGCCAACTCCCGGTCTCTGCGCTTCGACGCTGTTGGCCAATTCGAGCGCCTGCTCCATCGCAGGAAAAAACCGGCTTGTCGCTGCCTGTTGGCTGAGCCGGACAAAGGCTCCGCTTACGAGTCCCTGAATCTCGTCGTCCTTCTCGACGCTGAGCCGAAGGCCCACATGCTTCAACGCCAGACCAAGCAGTCGCGGATCGGCTTTCGCATAAGCCTCGGACAGCTCGGCAAGGCCTACGGCTGTTTTCTTGCGCGCTTCTGGATCTTCGCTTTCGACACACGCGGCGTAATTTTTCAGGATGCCGATGGCTTCCGCAACGTTCCCTTTGCCGATAAGTTCTCGCACATACGACTGTACGTTGTGCGGCGGAATGCACCAGGCTTCACTCGAATGCAGGATTTGCTGCTTTCCCCGCTCCGGCACGGCGGCCCAGAACTGCTTGTCAAGGATTTCGCGGTGCGACTCGAAAAGCATTCCTCCTTCGGACATTTTGTCTTCATGCGCTCCGAGAATGTTGCGCAGGTTGTCGATTTCCTGGTGCATGCGGTCGAGCATCTGGCGAACCGCATTCACTTTCACTTCGCCGCGTTCAAAACGTTCCAGCGCAAAACGAATCGCCAGGTGCTCCGCAAGTTGCACGAGGACGGATTCGTCGGGTCTGGCATTAGGCGACTTCGCGGCCAATGTTGTGAGCGCCTGACGCAGCAAATCTTGAGCGCTGCCGGGCAGTTGCCCTACTTGCTCTTGAAGCCCGGCAAGGCCGACGCCGCCTTCGCCCATTCCGGTCCTACCGAGATTTGTCAGGGCGCCAAGGATTTTCAGGATTTGGTCTTCCGATGGCGCCGCCGCGTGTCCATCTCCTTGAGATTGCCCGCCGCCTCCGCCTCTTAGCCCCAGGAAGACGCCGTCCGCATCTCCCCCGACCCCGCATCCGGTCGTCGCCATCGCTGCGCCGGGCGCGCCCGCATCCGTTGCCTCGGTTACGCCGGCGCCGGCTCCGATTGCACCAGCGCCTTTCGAGCCTTGCGCCGCGGCAATCAATTCCAGCAGTTTCTTCGGATCGTTGAGCCACTCTTTCACATGCTCTTGATCGTTTCCCAGAGAAGCGGTGGCCAACTGCGCGGCAATCGTGGATTGTTTCAAGCGGGAATCCGTCGCCACGAAGCAAACCTCATTGATGTGGATACCTCGCATTCCCGCAAGAGCAGCCTTCAATTGTTGAGCGAGTTCCGAGGGCTTGATTTTCCCCGCGGGAAAAGCCAGCGCGAAACGTGCTAGCTCGTCTTTGGAAACGTTATTGAAAAACTGCACGCTCGCCAGTCCCGCGGACGAGAGCAACTGCGCAAATTGCTTTTCGGCCGGCGCGCCTTCGAGCGGTACGCCGTCCAGCAAAAGCTGCGAACCCGTGGCGCCCAGCAAGAGTCCGCCCTCCGATCCCGGCGGAATTGCGGTGTGCAGTTCGTCGTAGGCAATGTTTAGCTGTTCGACGGTGCGGGCGTGGTCGTAGCCGTACAAGCGGGCGTACTTCAGCAGGATGTTCAGGCTTCTTATGAAGGCGCGTCCGGCCGCTGTTTTTGGATCTGATTTCATGTACCGCCGCGGGCCATCCTCGATCTCAAGGGCCCCATGGGGGCTCCATGGGCGCAATAGGACTCCCTCACTAGTACCGTAGAGGGAGGCTCTGTTGGCAGCAATGGTACAGGGGGGCATCTGTGTCCGAGGGGTCACGAAGCCCTTCGGACGGGCAGTTTCACTGACCCACGGAACGGGTATTTTTTGGAGGGGGACAGGTGGGAAGAATCGGCTGCCGCCGCCACCCGCAGGGCCTCCGCCCTTTTTAAAAGGCCGATCAATAATTCAGTTTCAACGAAAATTGAATCTGCCGCGAAGGTCCCGCCGTTTTGCTGATGGTGCCAAAGCCGCTGCCGCGAACAATGTTCGACGGCAGTCCAAAATTCACGTCGTTGAAGATGTTGAAGAACTCGGCGCGGAATTGCAGGTTCGCGAATTCGCCATTGCCGCGGCGGCCGAAGGCCGTGTCCTTGATGAGGGCCATGTCGAATTGCCGGAACGCCGGCCCTCGGAACGTGTCGCGCCCGAGCGTTCCGAAAACGCCCTGGTTGGGCCCGGTTCCGCCCGGAACGTTGATGGGGATTTCGAAAAAGGAGCTGTTTGCCAGTCCCCGGCCGAAATAGTCTTCCCGCATCGGCCGGCTCGTTGAAAAATCCGGCATGGAAACAAGATCGGGCCGGTCGTTCCCCCCCACGCCGACTCCCGTTTGCTGGACTCCGGAATAGACGGAAAAGGGAGACCCCGAGGTCATGGTGGTGACATCCAGAAACTGCCAGCCGCGCGTGAGTGTTCTGCCCAGGGGCCGGAAGAGATGCACGCGCTCCAGCGGTAATCTCTGAATCAGGCTCACCGCGAGCACGTGGGTCACATCGAACGTGGAAGGCCCGCGATCCTTTTCCGGGTGGAACGGATCTTGCGGCAAGGTCTGCAAAACTACTCCGGGAGTTCCGGAAATCCCTCCGGGAACTGCGCTAGTGTCATCAATGCTTTTCGAAAAAGTGTAGCTCGCCTGAAAACTCAAGCCCAGGTGCGGCATGTTCTGGCTCGCGCTCGCTTGCAGAGCGTGGTAGCTCGAGTGCGCGCCGGTGGACATGACCATCTCCGGTCCAAAACCGCCGGTAGCCTTGCCTGCCGCATTGAACTGCGTGTAACGCGCAAAGGCGGACGTAGCCCCTCCGTAGCCGTTCGGCGCTAGCACGCTCGCCAGATGAACTCCGGCCGTCCCCACATACGAGGCGCTCACCTTTACACTTCCCAAATCCTGGTCGATGCCAAGCGTCTGCGTCGCGATGTATCCGTTGCGTAGATGGGGGTCCACACTGATGGCGGTGAAGAGCTGCACTTGATTGCCAGGCGTTAGCGCCGCCAAGTCATTTTGGAACCGCTGCACATCCATCGGCGTGTTCGCGGGAAGGTCGCGGCTGCTCCCGTTGGGAAAAAGCAGTTGCCCTTGCGTGGTGTAAACGGGCGGAAGTGTGAGAGGAGCGACGGAATCCTGAAAGTTCAGCGGGAAACCTGGAAGGGCCGTCACCAACGGCTGAAACTCAAATGGGAATGCGCCCGTCACGTAGTTTTCCAGCCACAGATTCGGAAGAATCGTCGTGATGGCGCCCGCCGCGTGGACCGTCGTGTGCTGGCTCAGGCCGCACTCCAGCGAGACGCGCGGCCCCCATCCATTCCAATCCATCGCGTAGGGCGGTTGCGGATTGTAGACATAGCTTTGCGTTGTGCCGGCGGAGAGAAAACCTGCGAGCTTGCCATCCGGCCCGAAGGGAACGGCCAGGGAAGTGCGATGGTGTTCCTCATGAATCCGGCTGTTCACTTCGTAACGCAAGCCCAAAGTGACCGTGAATCGTGCGCTGACCTTCCAGGCTTCTTCAAAGTAAAAGTTGTACGCTTCGCGGCGCACTCCCGCTTCGTCAAACTTATTTCCTTTCGGCGTAAGGCTCCCGACGGCCGTAACCGTATAGGAAAAAGGAGTTGCCGTGAGCAGCCCGGTCAAGGAGTCCGGCAGCGGCTGCCCCGGCTGGATGTCGTGCTGTCCGCTGGCGGAAGGAATGAAAACGGGAGAGTACGCGGTCCCGCCTCCGAACGTATATTGGCCGTTGGGATTCGTGCCGAAAATCGTGGAATCGCGGTTGAACCGCAATTCCGCGCCCCATCGCAGGGCGTGCGCTCCCCACGTGAAAGCCATGTCTTCTTTGAGTTGATAGACGTTTCCATACGAGCCGAAAATTGAGCCATCGGCCGAATTGAATCCTTGATAGAGGCCGTCGGCAAAGGCGATGGCCGGCTGCGTCTGGTTGCTGGTCAAAAACAGCGGGGTGCTGCGAATGTAGCCCAGAGTGGTTTGATAGCTCAAATGCGAAGTCGCATTGCGCGAGTATTTCACTGCCGCACTGCGTTGATGATCGAGAAAATCAACTCCAAACGCGGGATCGATGGCTGTTTGATCGGGGTTCGTGGTCGGCCCGCGGACCTGGTTGCGGCTCGCGCGCAGGAACAGCGTCGACCTTTCCGAAAAACGGTGATCGATTCTCGCGGAGGCCTGATTGGTGTCGTTAACCACTCTGGAAGAAGTCGCGTAGGTGCGCGCCCCGTAGGCCCCCGTAGGTTCGTTGGGCAGCGGATAGCGCGCGAGCAGCGCCGCCATGCTACTGTTCACCGGTACGGTCAAAGTGTCTCCGGCAGAAGTGGCAGTTTGAGGAAAGGCGGTGGTGTCGATGCCTTGCCTTTCCGCCAGACTAGGGACGGGCATCACCTGCGTCGTTCCCAGCACTTGCCGGAAGCCTTGATACTCAGCGAAGAAGTATGTCTTTCCTCGCCCGTCGTAAATCTGCGGCAACGCCACCGGGCCGCCGATGGTCGCTCCAAATTCATTGCGCGTAAAAGGCGGGATGCGTCGGGGATTAATTGCGCTCGCGTGATCAAAGAAATTCCTCGCGTCAAACGCGGCATTGCGCACGAACTCGAAAAGGCTCCCATGCACCGAGTCGCTGCCGGACTTCGTAATCACGTTGGTGAAGCCCGCGGCCCCGTGACCGAGGTCCGCCGGCATGACGCCGGAGCTGGATTGCACTTCCTGAATCGCGTCCACGTTGAAATTGGAAAACGTGGCGCCACCAAGCTCCGGGTCCGTCGTGTCCGCCCCATCCATGGCAAAAACTGCGGCGGACCCGCGCTGGCCGTTCACTGCGAATTGCTGCGTGAAATTTGCCGCGCCGTTGGTGTCCGTCATGGTCCCCGCAGCGAGCAAAAGCAGCTTGCTGAAGTCGCGTTCGTTCAACGGCAGGCTCGACACTTCTCCAGTCGAGAGATGCCCGCCGCCGCTGGCTTGAGGCGGCGCTGGATCCTTGGTGGCACCGCTCGCCGCGTCGTTCGTAATGATTGCGATGGCGGAATTTGCCATACGAACGAGCGTCTTCTTGTCGCCTGCCCTGAGGCTAATGCCGTAGTAAAAGCCGCCTTCGGACCAGTCAAGAGAGGCGTCATCGCAATGAGCGCCACAGTCAAACCCGACAAACGATCCTTTGATGCCGCCTAGGAGAGTTACAGGCGCGGCATCCTTGTCTGGATGGGGAGGGGCAGTTTTGCTGCCGTCGATATATCCCACATGACAGGCGTTGCCGCCCTCGCAGTCAGGCCGCCAAGCGAGCTGAATTGCGTAATGATCTTGATCCGCCACCAGCACCATAGCGTAGAGAGGGTGCTCTTTGTCGTTGCTGTCAGGAACATAGGCAGGCAGCCTCAGGGGGACGCCGGTCTTCTGAAGGAGCAGGGGAATTATCTCTTTGAAAATGCGATCGGGCTTTGATTCGTCGTCAGGAGCACTTTGAGGTGCCGCTTGGTTTTCCTCAGCCTCGCACAGCCCGTCCCTCCAAGAAGATGCTGCTGAGCCGTCGGCAGAGCCAATCAGAAAAGCCGCGAGAACAAGAACGAAACCGTGACCAATGGGCGCAAGCCTGGAGAACATTGCGAAGGATTATATCCGCTTTCCAGTTTGACGGAGGAAGCGCCGCGTCGTGAGCGAACAGACCGCAAATCAAGCTTTAGAAACCGCCACGCGGCCCCGGCGACGGCTGCGATTCGTGACCTGGGCAATCATCGGCAAACCGCCCAGCTCCAGCAGCAATTTGCGCAGGCGATAGCGCTCTTCCAGATCCATGTCCACAAATTCGAAGGCCATAGCCTGCGGCCGCGCGCCGCGCACCAACACTTGCGCCTTGATGTGCCGCACGCCATGCGAAAACTTCAGGCTCAGGAGCGACCCGGGTGCCAGGTGACGCTCTCCCGCGCCGATTCCGCCCCCAAGATTCAATTCCGGAATGCTCAGCCTGAAGTTTTCCCGCAAATTCGTGGTCACCGCCGTAAGATTGCGCGAAAGCTTCAACCGCGCATAACGCCGCTGCCGGATCACCGACGCGTTTTGCTCCGGCTCGGTCGGCTCCAGAGTCATTTCCCGGCGGTCGATTCCACTCGCGGCCACGGCATGCATTCCAACCGCCTTATCCACATGGAGCAGCGCTTGCGCCGCGGCAATTCTCATTTCGTTTGGGTAAACCCAGCGCCAAACCTGTTTTGTTTCCAAAATGTGCTGGAACAGCGGACTCGCCATACTTGCCCGCAACCGTCCAAGGGCCTCAATGGCCTTCACGCGCGTAAACCCGCTTGCTTCATCGTCCTGCAGCAGCGCAATGAGTCTTGGAATGCACTCCGCCTGCCCGCTCATGCCCATCTCATCGAGCGCCAGCGGGCGGATCATCACATCAAGCGAATCGTAAATCGCCACCAGCAAGCGCCCTCGTTGCTCCGCAGGCGCCGCGGAAAGCTGCCGAATAGCGCGGTCATGCGAGGAGCGCGGCCACTGGGAGAGCCGTACCGGCAATACTTTTTCCACGCTCTCCGGCGAAAGCTGGCCAAGCAATCCAATCGTTTCCGCGGCTTCGCCCGCGGGCGCGGTCTGTAGCGTTTCCACCAACCGCTGCGTCGCGTCTTCTCCCAGGTTGCGAATGATCTCGCACAGCAGTTCGCAGTCTTCGCGAAATCCGCAGTGCCCGAAGCGATTCGTCACATAATGAATCGCGGCCTTAGGCATCAAGCCCAAAATGTCCATCATCCCGTCGGCGATGTGCCCGCTGCGCATCGCTTCTTCGACGAATTCCGGCAGCCGCTCTTCCGCTCCGATGCGTGGCCGCAAACTCTGCGTTGATCCTGGCCGCTGCGCCTCTACGTTTTCCAGCGAAGCTAGCGCCTGCTGCATCGCCGGATAGCATCGCTTCGAAGCCGCTTCCTGGCTCAAGCGCACGAACGCCGCGCCGACCAGCGTCTGCAATTCCGGCTCGCGCTCGATAGCCAATTGATTGCCCGTCCGTCGAATCGCCTCCATCAGCGCGCTGCCGTCTCCGCTTCCGTAAAGCTCGCCCAAATCCGAAAGCCCGATCGCCGTCGTGCGCCGCGCTTCCGGCGCCTCCAACCCGATGCACGACGCATACTTCATCAAAATCTCATTCGCCGTTTTCAATTCGCCGCGCCGCAGCATCTCTTCCAAAAACGCGCGCACGTTCCGCGGCGGCACGCACCACGCCTCATCCGAAGTCAGCACTTCTTTCTTGTTTTCTTCCGGCACCTGCTCCCAGAATTCCTGGTCCAGCAGCTCCGTATACGACTGCACGGAAAGTCCCGCTTGCGCCATCATCTGTTCCTGCGTCGAAAGAATCTTGCGCAGCGCTTCAATTTCCGTGTTCATGCGGTCGAGCAGTTGTTTCACCGCGTTTACGCGCAGTTCGCCGCGTTCGTAGCTGTCCAGCGCGAAGCGAATCGCCACGTGCTCCGCGAGCTTCAGCAGCATCGGCTTGTCGGGTTTCGAGTCGGGAGCCTGCGCCGCCAATCCCGCCAGCGCCTGCTGCAGCGTGAACTGCGCGCGCACCGGCATCGCGCTCAGTCGCGACTGAAACGTCGGCACGTCCATTCGCGAGTCCGGATCCTTTCGCGCTTTTCCGAGCGACGCGAACAAATTCAGCATCTGCCGCACATCTTCTTCTTCAACGGTGAACGCGCCGCCTCCGGCCAATCCCGCCGGCCCCCCCAAACCATGCCCGCCGCCGTGTGCGCCGCCTTTTTCCCCGCGCAACATCGCCGAAGCGCTCAGCCATTTCCCCGGAGGTCCAGCCCCTCCTCCGCCAGGTCCGGTTCCGCCTCCTCCACCTACGCCTCCTCCAACTCCTCCACCTGAGCCAGAACCGCCACCTCCGCCAAATCCTCCGCTCCCACCCGTACCCGTTCCTCCACCGCCCCCACCACCTCCCCCCGGACCGCTACCGGTTCCCCAGCTTCCGCCGGAGCCGCTTCCTCCACCTCCACCCGGGCCCGAGCCGCCTCCGGGTCCTCCACCCGGACCTGAGCTGAACCCGCCACCCGAGCCACTACCTCCACCAGCGCCGCTATCCCACAAACCGCCGCCCGAACCCGTCCCGCCTCCTCCGCCCGAGCCTCCCGTGCCCGTACCTCCGCCTCCCGTGCCGGACCCCGGGCCGCCGCCGCTTCCGCCCATTCCTCCGCCGCCCAGCCCGAATCCTGGTCCTGCTCCTCCAGGACCGTGCCCGGGCCCGCCTGCTCCTCCTCCGCCACCGCCGCCGCGCGCGCTTTCGGCCGCCAGGATCATCTGCAGCATCTTGTTCGGATCTTCAAAGAATTCGCGGAACTTGTCACCGCTCGCCCCCAGCGCCTTCGCCGTCAACTGCGCCGCTACTTTAATTCCCGCCACCGACGAGTCTTCCGCCACGTAGCGAATCTCATTCACCTTGATGCTCGTGTCGCCGCCGAGCGCCGTTTTCAACTGCTCCGCCAGCGCCGAAGGCTTCGAGTTTCCGCTCGGGAACGCGCGCACAAACCGCGCAAACTGGGGTTGCGACAATCCCGGCGAAAAGTGGATGCTGGCAATCCCCGAAGACGTCAGCAGTTGCGCAAAACTTCGTTCTCCCGCCGACGAGCCCATCGGCACGCCGTCCAGTAGAATCTGGTGCCCCGAAGCCCCCAGCAGCACGCCGCTCCCGCCGCTGGCCTCCAGCGCCTGCCGCAGCTCTTTCCACGTCGTTTCGAATTGCGCGGTGGTCTTGGTGTGGCCAAACTCATACAGCCGCGCGAATTTCAGCAGAATGTTCAAGCTGCGAACAAACGCCCTCGCCCCGCCTTGTGCCTCAGGACTCATTCTCGTGTTTCAGGACCCACCGTTCCATTTCGGAATCTTTAGATTAATCCCTAATCCCCGATCCCTAACCGCTTCCCAGTACTGGCCACCAGGGTCCCTACTCTTCACACTAATCCCCACCCACGATCCACTCCTCCAATCTTAATCCCTAATCTAATCCCCAAGCCCTATTCCCTCATTCCTAATCCCTTCCTGTGTACCCTTCTCAATAACATTTTTCGTTGCCCCTTGGGAAACATTTCTCCCTTCCATAAATTCAAAGGCCGCAATGTAGCGCCGCGGTCTTCAGCGCGGCATCTTCGGCTCTCAGAGCAAAAACATCCAGCTCCCGGCGGACCGCTATCTCCTCGGCCGGAAATCTGCACATTCTGGCCTCCACCTCGGAGGCCAGCAATCTCACAGTGTTCGTGGAATCTTTCCTGACCATCAACCGCACCATGCTACGAAAGAAAGGTAAATGGAACCGCGTGCCGGACGATGTCTAGCGTGGCGACGCAGGAAAACCCAGCAAAACTCGAGCGCCCCAAAGCAACGTTAGGAATGATATGCAGGCGAAGGACTTGGACAAGCGGTCTCCGTTCTCTGGCCACCCATCACCGTTCGGAAGCGGCCGCCCGGTGCCGAAGCCACAGCCACAGCGCGACCAGCGCAACGGATGCGCCAACGGTATCGAGCAGCGAGTCGTAAATGGAGGGACCTCGGCTCGGCACAAACACCTGGTGAAACTCATCCGACAAGGAATACGCCGCGGCGATGAGCAGCGCGCTGAGCCCCCAAGTCCACCGCCAGCCGGAGTGGCGCCCCCGCACCGCGCGGTAGAGCAGCACGAAATACACGAAGTACTCCGAAAAATGCGCGCACTTCCGGATGATGTGATGGATGTGGTCGTACTGGCCTTGCGCCAGCCCCGGAATCAGCCAGCGCATGGGCGGCTCGAGAAACCATTTCGTATGCTCGGCGGAAAAACTGTCCGTGGACATCGCGAAAATCACGCCCGACCAAACAATCGCCGGCCACCACGCCCACAGCCACGCAACCCATCGCGGCGCCGGAGTCTTCGCGCGAATTTCAGACAAGCTTGGTGCGGGACGCGGATTGCGCCACGGTTGCGGGTCCACGGTCAGGACTCAGCTCTTTCAAATGTTTTCAAACTAAAGCACACGACATTTTCTGCATGCCGTCTTCTGGTCAGCAGAGAAACGGATTGTGAACCAAGAAAGAGGTCCCATAAACGGCAAGAAATGAATTTTCAAAAAAATCGGCGCGGCAGCGGCTATTCCATGCATCCGTAGCTACTCCCAGGCGTCCATAACCATTCCATACGCCCTTACTCCATGCGATAGTTCGGCGCTTCCTTCGTGATGATCACGTCGTGGACGTGGCTCTCGCGCAGGCCCGCCGCGGTGACGCGAATGAACCGGCTCTTTTCTTTGAATTCTTTCAACGTGCTCGCGCCGACGTAACCCATTCCGCTGCGCAGCCCGCCAACAAGCTGGTCGGTCAGCGCGCCCAGCGGTCCTTTATAAGGCACGCGCCCTTCGACCCCTTCGGGGACGGACTTGCCGCGCTCGCCCGTATCCTGCACCGTCGCATAACGGTCCGAGCCCGCTTCCATCGCGCCCGTCGAGCCCATCCCCCGGTACGACTTGAACGTGCGGCCCTGATACAAAATCGTTTCGCCCGGCGACTCTTCCGTTCCAGCGAACAGGCTGCCAATCATCACGCACGATGCGCCCGCGGCCAGCGCCTTGGAAATGTCTCCGGAATATTTGATTCCGCCGTCGGCGATGAGCGGCACTTCGGTCCCTTGCGCCGCCCGCGCGGTTTCGAGGATGGCCGTCAATTGCGGCACGCCCGCGCCGGTCACTACCCGCGTGGTGCAGATCGATCCCGGCCCGATGCCGACTTTCAAGCCGTCCACGCCCAGCGAAATCAATTCTTTCGCGCCGTCGTAAGTCGCTACGTTGCCCGCGATGATTTGCGCTTCCGGCAAGCGATGGCGGATGGACTTGATCGCTTCCATCACGCGAAACGAATGTCCGTGCGCGGTGTCAATCGCCAGGACATCCACTTTTGCCTTGGACAATTCCACGGCGCGCTCGAGAAAATCTCCGGTCGCGCCGACCGCCGCGCCCACGCGCAATCTTCCATGCTCATCTTTTGCCGCCCGCGGGTACTCCAGCTTTTTCTGGATGTCTTTTACTGTGATCAATCCTTTCAAGTTGAAATCCTGGTCCACGACCAGCAATTTTTCGATGCGATGCTTTTGTAGAATGCGTTCCGCTTCGTCGAGCGTCGTGCCAACCGGGACGGTCACCAGATTCTCCTTGGTCATCACCGAACTTACGAGTTGCGAATGATTTTTCTCGAATCGCAAATCGCGGTTGGTCAAAATTCCGGTTAACCGCGACCCGCGGGTCACCGGAAGCCCGGAAATTTTGTACTTGTTCATGATTTCCAGGGCTTGTCGAATCGTGATGTCCGGCGAAATGGTGACCGGGTCCACGATCATTCCGCTCTCTGAGCGCTTTACGCGGTCCACTTCTTCGGCTTGTTTCTCCGCGGGCATGCTGCGGTGCACGATGCCGATGCCGCCCTGCCGCGCGATGGCAATGGCCAGGCGCGATTCGGTCACGGTGTCCATCGCTGCAGAAGCCAGCGGCACATTCAGCTTCACGGTGCGCGAAAAATTCGTGGTGGTATCCACTTCCGTCGGCAGCACGGTTGACCGGCCCGGGACGAGCAGCACGTCGTCAAAAGTAAGCGCGTCGGGAATCGAACCTTCGTTCATTCCAACCTCTCGTTGAAAGTTTGGCCGCATGAAATTGGGCCATAAAGCAACGCAGCCCAGCGGGTGCCCGCTGGGCCGTTAAACCAACGCATCAAAATCGTAAAAATGCCTCACGGTGAATGCTCCATTCTAGGGTGGGAGGCCACTTGGGTCAAGTTGGCGCAACTTCGCGTAATGGGTCAGTTTGAATTTTGACCCTTTCATTCCACAAGAAACGCGGATGGCGCAAAGGGTGTCAGGGATTCATAAAGTTCTCCTCCTAAAGAACGCTCGGAGAGATAAGAGGTTCAAACGGACCCACCACCCAACATCGTTTGCGCAACCTCGGTGTTTCGGTGAGTTCGGTCTGTTATTCTCGAAAGCGAGCGATTTTCCTAGATGCAGAGAACGATTCCAGAGTTCGAGCCCCATCGGTTGCTGAAAAATGGGCACGCGATGACGATCGCAGCGGCCTTGGTGCCGCGGCGTTTCGACATTCCTCCTGCGGAGGCACGGCGCTTTCAGGTGGAGCAGGATTCTTGCCTGCTGGGGCACTGCCATTGGCAACTGGAAAACCGCAAAGACGCGCCTGTACTGGTCTTGGTGCACGGACTTGAGGGCTCCAGCGATTCGAATTACATGCGCGGCATCGCCGAGAAAGCGTTTCACCGCGGCTTTCACGTGGTGCGCTTGAACCAGCGGAATTGCGGCGAGACCGAGGCTCTCACTCCGACACTTTACAATTCGGGGATGAGTGGCGACTATCGCGCCGTTTTCGAAGAGCTCTCAAGCCACGATGGCTTCGAGCAAATCTTCTTCGCGGGTTACTCGATGGGAGGAAATCTCGTCGCCAAAATGGCAGGAGAGTTCGCGGACGCGGCGCCCAGAGCGCTTCTCGGCGTCTGCGCGGTGTGTCCGGCTCTAGATCTTGCAGCTTGTGCGGACGCTCTCGAACGACCGGAAAATTATCTCTACCAGCGCCGTTTTGTTGCGGGGCTGATGGACCGCTACGCCCGCAAACAAAGGTTATTTCCGCGGCGCTACCAGCTCAACGGTCTCGGCCCGATTCGAACCGTGCGCCAGTTCGACGACATGATCACGGCGCCACAGTTCGGTTATCTCGATGCGCAGGATTACTACGAACATGTAGGCGCCAAGCGCGTCGCCGCGCAAATCCGCGTGCCGTTCCTAATGATCACCGCGCAGGACGATCCTTTCGTCCCTTATGAGTCTTTCCTAGCCGCGAAAATCAGCGACAATCCGGCGATTCGTTTGGTTGCGCCGGAACATGGCGGGCACTGCGGCTTTGTCTCAAAACATGCCGGCGCCGAGCGCTTCTGGGCGGAGCAACGCATCGTCGACTTTTGCCACGGACTGAGAGCGGACCGTTAGCCGAGTGGCTTCTCGAGCGACGGCGCAAATCCCTGCGTCAGAAGCTGGGCGGAACCATCGGCTGTAATCACCATGTCGTCTTCGCAGCGCAAGCCGAATTCACCGACAAGATAAATGCCCGGCTCATTTGAAAAGGTCATGCCCGATTCGAGCACGGTCTTGCTTCCGCGCACGAGATAAGGATGTTCGTGCCCGTCCAGACCAATGCCGTGTCCCAAGCGATGCGTGAACGTCTTGTAGTCGGGCCCGAAGCCTGCATCGGTCACCACTTTGCGCGCGGCGTCATCCACCGTCCCCGAAAGGCGGCCGGCGCGCGCCGCATCCAAGGCCGCGTCTTGCGCTTTTCGGACAATTTCAAATATGCGGGCCACTTTTTCGGGAGGCTTCCCCATGACTCCGGTTCGCGTCACGTCGGATTGATAGCCTTCCACGGCGCAGCCGCCATCAATCAAGATGACCTCGCCTTCTTTCAGTTTTTGCGGCTTGATGGTGCCGTGGGGCAGGGCCGCGGAAGCGCCGAGCAACACCAGCGCGCCCCCGTGCAGGTCCATCTTCGAAAATCCCCCTGCCACCAGCTTGCCGATGTCTTCTTGCGACATTCCCTCTTTCACCGAAGCAAAGACCGCGCGAAAAACATCGAATGTCGCTTCGCAGGCCAGCCGCATCAGCTCCAGCTCGTGCTCCGATTTGCGTCCGCGGCAAGCGATGGTGAGAGGATCTGCGGAAATGCATTCGAGGCCGGGCGCCGCGGCGCGCAGATGATCGTAAAAAGTGAAAGGCGCGGTTTCTTCCACGCCGATTTTTCCGGTTCGCATCCCGCGATCGGCCAACGCCGCCGCGGCAATCTTCGTGGGGCTTTGGTCTTCCTGCCAGATGCGCACTTCGGCGGGGAACTGCAGCTTTTCGCGCATGCGCCCTTCTTCAAACGCGGGCACAACAATGATGGGATCGCCCGTGCGCGGAAGCACCAGCGCCAGCAGCCGCTCGCTCATTCCCCAGCGAATGCCGGTGAAATAGTAGAGAGAAGTTCCGGGCGCGACGAAAAGTGCGTCGTACTTCGGCTCCAGCTCCGCCATCAGTTTCTGCGCGTGCTGCAGCCTGCCGCGATATTCGTCTGCGGTAATGGGATGAACACGTGAGCCGAGCGGCTTGAGCGCGGAGAAAGCCTCCGCGAGGGAATCTGCAGCAGAGTTAGATAGCGCTTTGCCCAGCGGTGCGAGCCCTGCGAGGGACGTGATGGCGCCGGCTTGCAGGAATCTGCGGCGGGATGGCGAAGCTGGAACACGCGGAGTTTGTTGACGCATGGCGAGGAAAGGTTTATCTGCGAAGTGTTCGGTTGTCAAGACATGCCAGAAAGAAAAGGGAGCCGCGAATGCCCCCTTGTGAAACTCCACACGCGGGTGAACCTTGCGGAAGAGATGATGATGCCGCTTGCTGCTTCACTGCATTCCTCGCGGCCGGGCGGACTTCCGGGCTGGGTCGAAAAAAAAACGAGGGAGCCTCGAAAAGCTCCCTCGCGGCCGGTTGTTTTTAAGCGCGTCGTTACCAGGAGAACCTGAGCCCCAGTTCCAGCGTACGGCTGCCACCGTTGAAGATGAATTTGTTCAGGAACTGCGTTGAGGTTACGAAAATGTAGCTCGTGTTCAAGGGATTGGTATTCGTGTTCTGGTCGATCGTTCCGTTGTTCGTCGGCAAACCGACGCTGTAGTTCTGGTGGTTGAAGGTGTCGAAAGTCTGGAAGCGGAACTGCAGAGACGCACGCTCCGTGAATTTCATGGTCTTGAACAGCGACATGTTCCAGATGTTGAGTCCGGGAGTGTTCACGGTGTTCCTCCCAGCGTTTGTCCTGGCGCCGACTCCCGCCTGTACGAAGCGAGCTTTTGGATCCAAGGCCAGATAGCCGACTGTGAAGTTGGCGGCCGGGGTTGGGTCGATGCACTTGTTAGGGTCCGTTGCCGGGTTGCAACCCTTAACGGGATCGTCCGCATGATTCGGGTCGCAATCGCCGGTCGAGGTCGCTCCGCCAGGACCGAAATTACAGACTGGAGTCACGGCTGTCGCGGTCAGGCCAATCCCCGCCGGATTAATGATCGTGCGATCGCCTGCGCCATCGCCGTTGGCGTTGGCGTCCACATTCGAGAGCGGAGTGACTGGTTGCCCCGATTGCGCCAGGTACGTGCCGCTCCACTCCCAGTTGTGCGCCACACCGCGGACGAAGCGGTTCTCGGAATGAACGTTGGGGAAGTCGTAGACCCAAGTGACCGCAAATTTGTGAGAAATGTCCAAAGCGGAGCGCCCACGTTCTGCGGCGAAATCAAATCCGTCTTCCGCCCGACGTGGATTGACGCGGCTGCTGAACAACTCGTTCGTA
This sequence comes from Candidatus Acidiferrum sp., assembly GCA_035262505.1. Classification (GTDB taxonomy): domain Bacteria; phylum Acidobacteriota; class Terriglobia; order Acidiferrales; family UBA7541; genus Acidiferrum. The sequence goes on from DATFSR010000029.1 coordinate 31,706, forward strand.
GAATTGTCGATATTCTTGGAGAACGTGTAGTTCGTCCGGAAATACAACCCTTTCGCGAAGCGGTGCATGAAGTCCACCGACCCGGCATGATAAATCCCTGTCCCTATCGGCGGATTGGTCGTTAGATTCCCAAAAAAGCCCTCGGTCGCCAGCGGTTGGGACAAGTCGTTCGCCAGGAATTTCTTGAAATCGGCAAGTGTGCTGGCCGGAGCGGCCACGGTCGCGGGAACCGCAGACGCATTCAAGTAGGTCGGAAGCGGCGCGATGCCCCCTCCTGGAACGTTGGGATCAAACGCCGAGGCGGAGTTCAATCGCTTCTGCACCGGCAATTCGAGGCTTCGCGTTCCCACGTAGCGCACTTCGATGCTGCTATCCTTAAGCAGCTCGTGCTGAACGCCGAGCGACCACGTGATGACTTTTGGATCCACCATGTCCAGGATTAACGCCTGCGTGGCCGCCCTCGCATCCGCGGTCGTCGTGGGCGGCACGTTCACCTGAAGCAGGCCCCCGCCCGCGAGAAAGCCCGAGCCCGTAGCACACCATGCCGGCGCACTTGGCAGCGTGCAGGTGAGAGTCGGGTTTTGTTCCGTCTGCAGCTCTGGAGGCAAGCTGTTGATCGCGAAGTTCAGGGGGATTACGTCGTACGCGATTTGGCCGCCTCCCCGGATGGACCATTTGCCGTGGCCTGTGGGATCCCACGCAAATCCCACGTGCGGGCCAAAGTTGTTGGTGTCGGATTTTGGTTTGCGGAAGATCAATCCAACTGCTGGATCATTCGCAATCGCGTTCAGGGCCTGCTTCCCCTCATCGCGCGGTACACCGGACCATTCGTAGCGCACTCCAAGATTCAATGTGAGCCGCGGCATGACCTTCCAATCGTCCTGCGCGAACCAGTACACCGCCGGGTTGTTGTTCGCGGAGCTTGCTGTTCCCGCGCCACGTAGCGCCCCATTTGCTCCATCGGGCACCAGGTCATTGACAAACGAGTTGAGCGACGCATAGTCCCATTCCCCGCGTGCTCGCGGCAACGAGGTTGTTTCCGTGATGTAGTTCCGCCCTTCGACTCCGACCTTGAACGTGTGCTTTCCCCGAATGTAGCTTACGTTCTCTACCGCCTGATAAACGTTCTGAACATACCCCGCCGGAGCGAGACTATAGGGTCCGAGATTGCTCCCAAAAGGATCAATTTCCACATTCGGAAAATTCGAAAACTGGCTGGGGTCCACAAGGTTCGGCCCGCTTAACCTTGAAAAGGACAGTCGAAAGTCGTTAATTACCCGGCTGCTAACCGTCCAGGCGTCCGTAAGAATGTACTTGCGGGAGTCATCCGTCTGCAGGCCGGTAAACTGGCTCTGTGGCTGAATAGGGTTCACCTGTGGCAAGCGTTCCCGGTCATAAAGAACGCGCGCGCGGACCTGGTGCTTCCCCAGGTTCAAATCGCCGTTGATTGTAAAATCGTGCTCTCTGGTCCAACTCGGAGCAACTCCAGCAAATGTGCCGATGGGGATGTTCTGCGTGGGGCCGCCGTTAAGGCTCACAGGCACTGTGCCTTTGTCGTTCACTGGAGCTATCGGGAATTGTTTCAACACGGCGACCACCGCCGAGTCAGGGTTGAGTGCCATCAACTGCGACATCCCGGTCGCCGTTGGCGTGATCACTGTCGCGCCCTGCGCACCCAGACCCTGATTCTGGAATT
>DATFSR010000030.1:0-31541 GCA_035262505.1 Candidatus Acidiferrum sp.
AGCGAGAGCAACCGCAACCAGTTCTTGCACGAGAATCGCAAGCCCAGAGAGTGGCGGCAGGATGGAGGCGCTACAAAACAGGAATGCCCGAAACACTCTTCCCAGCCGAGAAAAAGACTAACGTTTTTTCTGGCGAATGAGCTGCGAGGCAAAGTGGATGAGCATCTTGCGGTCGTTCTCGCTGATGCGGCGGAGGAGAAGGCTGAGCTTATGGACGTAGCGCGCCGAGTCGCCGCCCAAACCCCAATGGTCGTCGCCATTGGTGGCTTGCACGGCCTGCGGAAGAGACGAAGCCTTGGGCGGCGTTTCGCCGTCGTAAAAAAACTGGTACAGCGGGACGTCCAGGGCCAGGGCGAACTTTTCCAGTGTGGCCAGCGAAGGAATCGTGCGCCCATGTTCCAATCGCGAAACGTAAGAACGCTTTAATCCGGTGCGCTCCTCGATGTCGCCCTGGGTCAGATTCTTTTGCTCGCGGATGGACCGCAAACGCTCGGAAAGAATCATGTCGTGCCTCTTCCGAATGCGAGGATTTGGGGCCCCACACAACATTGGTTTCGGATGAAACAGATGAAACGCATGCCCGGCCTTGGTCACTATGGACCGACAGGACGATCTATAGAATTCTCGGCCGTTGCCCGGTCTTTGGGACTTAAGATCGTGGCTTTGCAGCCGATAATAACATAAAGAATGTTACATAGCAGCAAACAAAAAGTAGCGCCGGGGAGGCTCCCGTAGTGCGGCTCGGGCGGTCAAAAAAGCCGCTTGCAAAGCAGTACTCGCAAGGAAATCACTCCAGAGGCAACGGGTAGAGACCTGATTGCGCGGCACACCGTGCATTTTCTACAGTGTTGCGCCTACTTCGTAAAAAGCCCTCTTTGCGAAGGCAAGTGGTTCATTCGCAACCGTTAGCAAGCGCTCGACATACTCAGTTCAATCTCACGGCTAACCCTCGGCTAATCAGGGCCCTCGGGTCTGGAGGTATAAATGTCAAAAGAATGGGACGTCTTGGTCGCGTCTGGTAATCTGGAGCATCGCAGGTCATTAATCAAAATTCTCGAAGAGCTCCCGCTGAACGTGATCTCGGTTTCCACGTTTCAGCAGGCGGAAGAAGTGCTGTTGCGGCAGCGCATTTCACTGCTGTTCTCCGATCAAAGCCTGCCTGACGGTTCTTATAAGGAATTGCTGAGCCACACACAAACGGCGAGGCCAACGCCTTGTGTAGTGCTGACCACCGAAGCCAGCGATCCGGTGGATCCAAGGGAAGGGGCAGAATGTGGCGTGGTGGGGACGCTTCGGTATCCTTTTCATGCCACCGACGTCGAGCTGCAGATTATCCGGGCCGCCCACGAGGAACACGCAGAAGCACCGCCGACGATCACGCAATAGGGCGGTCCCAGTTGTTCTAACCCGCTGCGGACGAGGCTGCCGGCACTGCTGCAGGAATTGGCTTGGAACGTGGCCGCAAGAGCAAAACGGCCGTGACGCCGAGCGGGAAATTCTGCGTGAAGATTTCCACGGTGTGAATCAAACGCTGCCTCCCACCCATCAGTTCATTCGGAACCACCAGCAGAGCCAACCCGCCAAGAATCCAAATCAATAGCCCGACGACGACCGCCGCATGCCAGCGCCTCATCCGCAGCGTAAAAATGACCGGCAGCACCGCAAGGGTCATCAGCACTCCGCGGGCAAGCTGGATTCCCCAGAACAACCACACGCCGAGACGCGCCACGGTCTGCGGCCCCTCGGGATAGTGGTCTTTGGTGAAGAATTGATAGGTGATGGCACCGAAAACCAAATAGTAAAGGACGTACGACAAACCGGAACAAAGAGTCATCAACGAGCCCCCGACAATGGAGCGGTGCGGGACCGGCACCTCCGAGGGTTGGGACAACCGCAGAAGCCACGCTAGTAACGCCAAGACAACCGCGAGGATCCCATACATGACCATGCCGCCGAAGAGATCCTGTGTGACACGCCGGCTATATTGCGGGAAAAAGACCATCACTTCGGACCAGGTGCAAAGCAGGGTCACAATGAGAAGTACCGGCGCAATGACCCCGAATTGGCCGAGCGCAGTCCGGGGGCCGAAGAGTGCTACAGGGACAAAAGCCCCGGCCATGAGGATTCCGGAAAGCCAGAACCAGGGGAAATTTCCCGCACCCAGAGCTGCCATCGTGAGAGACAAGCCTCCCACCAAGCAATAAAGAACGACGCGCCATTTCATGTTCGTCTTCCTCCTTTCTTTTTTGCGTATTTTGCGAGAGCGCTTCTGGACCAGCGAAGCAATTCCTCGTAGTCGCGCACGCCCTTTTCGAGGGCGAGCCGGCCCGAGAGCGGCATTTGACGGGCATGGGACTTCAGATATTGGCGAAGTGAGGGCAGATAGCTGCAGAGTTCACATGTAAGGTTTCCTAGGAACCGAGCTGCCTGGGCGGGGCCGGCAGTTTCGTCCATGAAGGCAAAGCGCAACATAAGCTCATCCACGCGATGCATGATGTCGTCCGCCGAGATCGCTTTCGTTTGCCAGGCCCTGAAGGCGCGTCTTCCGGAGGCCGTGGGGCGAAAGACCCGGCGCCGGCGACGTCCGGAAGAGGGCTGGAGCCGACCGCGGACCCATCCCTGTTTTTCAAGCCGCTGCAGCGCGGGATAAATCGCCCCGGGACTGTCGCTAAAGCTGCCCATGGGCGTACTGGCGAAGATTTTCCGCAAGTCGTAACCTGAGCGAGCTTCCTGATGAAGCAGCCCGAGAACGGCGTAGCCAAGCATTGAATCGGAAGCCATAATACGTAACGTACTATACGCCACGTATTATCCGTGTCAAGAACGGCTTGGATACCGCAATGTTGGGACGGAACATTTGCTGCTTGGCTTATTACGCGTGGATGGTCCGCGGACCGCGCAAATCCTGAAAACGAGGGGTCTAAAACTGACAGAAGGTTCGAGAACCATGGTCAAAGATCGCGGTTGCTGCGGATATCAGAACCGCTCCGGCGACTCAAACACTCTATTCGATCGCCAAGTTCCCCCGCGTGATCCAGACGAAGTGAGCATTTACTCGAATTCGCGGCGGGGGGTGGACTGGTCGGGGCCGACGCGACCGGCGACGATCTCAGACCTGAAATAGTTTTCGCCCAGGATGGGAGAGCCAGCAAGCCGGCGGAGCATGGCGATCTGGCCAATGTGATTCAGTGCGTCTGCGACAGGCCCCTGGAATAGACCTTCAGCCGAACCGTGGAGCGGCTCGGAAGAGGCGAGATAGTCATCGAACTTTTGGATGGTGGCGAAGAAGCGGTCGACTTCAGAGTTCCAGGGAAGGGGCGCGGAGTTGTTCCAGGCCTCCTTGCCTTTTGCAATGGAGAGGGCCCAATCAAAAACATCGCCCATGTGCGCGAGAATTTGCGCGGGCGTGCGCGTCTTGTCGCCGATATGAAAAGTGGCGAAGCGGTCTGGAGCGCCGCGCAGAGCTTTTCCGCCGCGGTAGGCGACCGTAGCGAGCGTGTGGCGCAAGAGTTGGCGGGCAGAATCGGGAGATGCGGAGGCGGCGGATGCGGTCATAACAGTTCCCTTCTGAAGCAAGATTCGGGAACTAGAGTTTTAGCATAGAGCGCGCCAAGAACACAGAGGACCACGAGAGGAAGAGAAGCTATTGCTTCGTGTAGACCCGGACGTAATCGACAAGCATTTGTTGCGGGAATGGCGTTGTGTTATCCGGGGAGCCGGGCCAACTGCCGCCGACCGCGACGTTTAAGATGATGAAAAACGGATGATCGAAGACCCAGGTTCCGCCAGCGGGCCACTGGGATTGCGTGAAAGTGGCGTACAGATTCGAGTCGACGTAGAAGCGGACGACGCCGGGCTCCCATTCGACCGCGTACCGATGAAAAGCATCCGCAAAGTTTTGACCGGCGGGAAGGCTGAAAGGGGCTGTGGCGTCGCTCGTGCGGCTCGTGGTGCTTGGGCCGTGAAGCGAGCCGTGCACGGTTCCGGGCTCTTTGCCGATGTTTTCCATGATGTCGATTTCGCCGCACCCGGGCCAGCCGGCGGTCGTGACGTTGTTGCCGAGCATCCAAAAAGCAGGCCACATTCCCTGCCCTTTCGGGATTTTGATGCTAGCTTCAAAGCGGCCGTAAGCCTGGGTGAAAAGCCCTTGGGTCTTGAGCCGAGCGGAAGTGTAGTTGTTCGTCGCGCCGTCTGAGCAAGCAAAAGGGGCACTTTCCTGTTGCGCAGTCACGACAAGGTTGCCACCCTTGATTTGTGCGTTTTGCAAACGAGTCGTGTAGCACTCGAGTTCGCTATTGCCCCAGCCCTTGCCGCCTTGATCGTAGGTCCACTTGGAAGAGTCGGGAGGGGAGCCGTCCGCGCCGTTGAATTCGTCGGACCAAACCAGCGTCCAACCTTTCGGAGGGGGCTGAAGGGGCGCGCCACCGCCGCAACTCAGCGAAGAGAGCACAACGGCTCCGAGGAGAAAGCCGGGAACGCCTCGCGGTGAGTCTTGGAGCATGGGATTCAGTTCACAGACGATCTGGCTGCGGCAGGCAGATCTTTGCCACTGACTAGGCCAAATTCAGAGCGCGCTTGAACGAACCTTTTTCGTTCTCAATCTTTTTCTGAAGCTGCAGAATCGCGTAGAGCAGCGCTTCCGGGCGCGGCGGGCACCCGGGAACGTATACGTCCACGGGGATTACCTGATTGCAGCCCTGCACGATAGCGTAGTTGTTGAAGACTCCTCCGGACGTGGCGCAAGCGCCCATGGAGATGACCCACTTGGGTTCGGGCATTTGATCATAGAGCTGCCGAACAACCGGAGCCATTTTTTGCGAGAGGCGGCCGGCGACGATCATCAAGTCGGCCTGGCGCGGCGAAGGACGAAAAACCTCCGCGCCGAAACGCGCCACGTCAAAGCGCGCGGCAGCCATGGACATCATTTCAATGGCGCAGCAGGCCAAGCCGAATCCGAGCGGCCAAATAGAGCTTTTGCGCGCCCAGTTCACGGCCTTGTCCAATTGCGTGAAGATGATGCCTTCGTCCTGGAGCAGGCTGCCGAAATCGTCGGGCTTCGTCAGCGTAGTGTGTTTGCCTAGCGAAGTACTCATGCTTTCCTCGGTCCTTGGTCAATACTATTTTCGCACACCGCTTAGCTTGAAACAAACAACCGTCAACCTGGAAGCAACATTCTCTTTTTCACTCTGGTCCAAAAAAGGCCTGCATCCCGAAACCAACTTCGTGCGTCTAAGTCGGCTAAGAGCCCGGAATTGGGAGGCGTCCATGCGCAAGGCGAACCTCTCCGCCGTTTGCTCGCTACTGCTCCTGCTTTGTTCGGACTCCGCACTCGCTCAGTCCAGCCCGGTTCCCGCCGAGGCCGCCCTGCCGCAGATCTCCTTGAACCAGGAACCGCGAACGGCTGGCCTTCTTGAACCGCAGAAGGCTCGGAATAGGACTTTGCGCGTGCGCCCCGACGCCACAAGCCACCCTGTAACGCGGAACCAAACTTGGTTGAACCGCCTCGGACCACAAGATGGATCATCTGGAGCAAGTGATTTTCGTGCCGAACGGTCAGAACCGGCGATTAAGGGTATCCTCCCACAAATGGAGCCGAGCGCCTGCGCTCACATCCTCATCTTTCAGGCACCAGAAACGGACTCGGAGATGATCGTCAGCCTTCCTCCAGGCACGGGCGGGGAGATTACGACCTATAAGGGATGGGGCCCTTGCTGCCGCGACCTACGTCCCTCGCTGGAGGCGCCGAAGTTTCCCGGTTTGAGGCTTTTCCCGCAGCGGCCTCTGCTTCCCGAGCGCCCCTTTGTGCCGCCGCCCTCCACACAACCAAAAAACAACCACGCGGCCAGCGAGAAGCCTTAGGAGCCGCGGGCAGCCCCAGGACTCACGGCCCCATTCTCAGCTGGTATTCGGAGAGCGAGACCGAGCGCATGGCGCGAGAGTATTGAAGGACGGAGCCGGGCCAGAGCGTGGTGTTTTCGCCCGTGCGGACATCCTGATACCAACTGCGGCAGCCTCCGGATTGCCAAACGGTGCGGGCCATGTGGTCGCGAAGGTTCGCAGCGAAACGTTTTTGCGACTCTGCCCGCACTTCCATCGCGGAAATGCTCCGCTTGCGCATCAGCTTCAGGCAGTTGATGACATATCGCACTTGGGCTTCGATCATCAGCACGACCGAATTGTGGCCGAGGCCGGTGTTGGGACCGAGGAGCATGAAGAAATTCGGAAAACCACTGACGCTCACACCGAGATAAGCGCTCAAGCCATTGCGCCATGCGTCATGAATCTCGAGGCCGTTTCTGCCAAAAAGCTTCATGCCGATAAATTGTTCTGTGACGTGAAAGCCTGTGCCGTAAATGAGAACGTCCACGGGGCGCTCCGCGCCGTCCTGAGTGACAACGTTATGTTCGCGGACTTCAGAAATCCTGTCTGTGACGAGTTCGACGTTGCTGCGTTTGAAGATGGGATAAAAATCGTCGGAGAGCAGGATGCGCTTGCAACCAATCTGATAGCGGGGCGTCAGCGCCGCGCGCAACTTAGGGTCTTCGAGACTGCGTTCCAAATGGCGGCGCGCAATTCTCTCCAAGTATTCGCGGACGACACGATCGCCAAGAAAATTCAGCACGCGCCACTCCAGGGCCAGGAAGAGGAATTTGCGGAATGCCCAGGTGAGCGCCGGTATTCGCCGGAATCGCTCGCGCGTGCTTTCTGAAAAACCACGGTCGAGGCGGGGCACAATCCACGGCGGCGTGCGCTGAAAGACATAGAGCTTGCCCGCCTGCGGCGCAATATGCGGGATGAATTGAATCGCGCTGGCGCCGGTGCCGATTACGGCAACGTTTTTGCCGGCTAAATCCACGTCGGAACGCCACGTGGCGGAATGAAACGATGGGCCCGAAAAGCGTTCGATGCCGCGAATTTCCGGATAGTGCGGAACGTGAAGCGCGCCCATGCCGGAGACAAGCACGCGCGCGTGAATGGTCTGGGTATCGCGGAGATTGCCGTTGTCGGGAGAGACTTTATTCACCGTTACGCGCCACTGGCCCGTCGCTTCGCTCCAACCTCCTTCGCAGAAACGCGTCTTGAAGCGAATGTAAGGCACAAGACCGTAGCGCTGCACGCAGGATTTCAAGTATTGCCAAATTTCCTGCTGTCCAGCGAACATGCGCGTCCAGTCGGGATTGCGCTCGAACGAAAAAGAATAAAGATGCGCGGGCACATCGCAAGCGCAGCCCGGGTAGCGGTTCTCGTACCACGTCCCACCGAGGTCGTCGCTCTTTTCGATAATCAGAAAATTCTTCATTCCGGCTTCGAGCAGCTGGATGCCCATGCAGATGCCGGAAAAACCAGCACCGACGATGAGCACGTGGACAGAAATGTCTGAGGCATTGCTTTGTTTGCCGGAAGGCTCAGGCATGTTGCCCCAATCCTACACCCGTTGGATTCCCGCCCGCAGCATGCCCGCGCAGGAATTCAGAGGTTTCACGCAAGGATTGGCGGGCTTCGGGGAGTATTTGCGATGCGAGCTGCCAGACATGGGGAACGACAGGCCAGATTTTCAATTCAACCGGAACGCCTGCGGCGCTAGCGTTTGCGGCCACGCGAGTCGAATCGTCGCGCAAACATTCGTCGGCGCCCACGTGGATCAACAGAGGCGGAAGGCCGGACAGGTCCGCGTAGACAGGCGAGGCCAGCGGATGGCGCGGGTCCGTGTCGCCCAGGTAGTAGCGCGCGCTCGGACCAATGTCTGCCCCGTGGAACATGGCGCAGCGAGCAGCGTTCGTTCGGATGGATTCGCCGGTGGCGGCCAGGTCGGTCCAGGGAGAAAACAGCGCTGCGGCAGCCGGAAGCGGCGTGCCCGCCCTTCGAAGTGCTAGCAGCAGCGAAAGCGCAAGCCCCCCGCCAGCGGAGTCGCCGGCAACGACGATGCGCTGCGGCGAATGGCCACCCGCGAGAAGGCCGCGATAGGCGGCGAGCGCATCGTCCAGGGCGGCAGGAAAACGATTTTCCGGGGCAAGGCGGTAGTCCGGAGCGAAAACCCGAAAGCCGTGCAGCGCGAACCAGATGGTGATGGGACGGTGCGTCTCCGCAGAACACCCAAAGTAGCCACCGCCGTGCAAATAGAGCATGACAACGTCTGCGGAATTTGGCGATTCGACCCATTCGCACCGAATCCCGTTCACTTGAGCCCCAGTGATGCACACGGAGCCTGGGACTCTGATAGGAATGGGACGAAGAATCGCACGGGCAACGCGATAATCCCGGCAGCCCTTCAGGCGCCGCTTGACGCGCCACTTTGTAAACCAAACCGCAAGATGCGCTTGAAGACTGGCCATGGCTGCCTTGCGCCTGCCCAGTAGCACAAAGCGCGTGGAGAGCATAGCAGACATTGTTGCGTTGAAACGAGATGGCAGATTTGAAGAAAAAGAGCTCCGGCGAGGGACTGGGCGTCCCCGCCGGCATTGGGCTAGAAATCGAAAAGCGTGGAACGGATTCCTGCCGCCGGGCACACTTCAACGTCCGCCCGGCAGGAGTCTAGGCACTCGGACACGCCTCTTTCGGAACAGATCCGAAGGTTACACTCGTTTGTGAGGGCGATCGCTGGGCACCAGGAGATGGCAGTGCAGGGAGCTGTCAGTTTCGAGGTGGATGCGCGAGAAAAATATAAAATGGGATAAAACTTGTCAATAGTACTTAACGTGGACAATGGCACAGCTTAGGCCCCAGCGGAAAGCACCACCTTGCCGAATTGGGAGCCGGATTCGAGGTAAGCGTGGGCGGCACCGGCTTCGGCCAGCGGGTAGATGCGATCGACAACCGGTTTCAGTTTGCCCGCGGCGACAAGCTTCATCACGGTACAGAGCTCGGCCTTCGTGCCCATGTAAGAGCCTAGAAGAGAAAGCTGGCGGCTGAAAAGGAAGCGCAAATCAACTTTCGCATCGTAGCCCGTAGTAGCGCCACAGGTTACCAGCCGGCCGGCGGGAGCGAGACTCGCAAGGCTGTCGTCCCAAGTGGCGGTGCCGACGTGCTCGAAGACGACATCCACGCCGCGTTTGTTGGTAATGCGCCGGACTTCATCACGAATCTTGTGGGTTTTGTGATTGATGAGATGATCGACGCCCAGCCCTTTGGCTTTGGACAGTTTTTCGTCGGAACCGGCCGTAGCGATGACGTGCGCGCCGAAGAACTTGGCGATTTGAATGGCGGCGCTACCGACGCCGCTGCCCGCACCAAGTATGAGCACGTCTTCGCCCGGTTGCAGTTGCGCGCGAGTAATGAGCATGTGCCAGGCGGTTTGAAAAACGAGGGGAATCGCAGCCGCTTCTTCCCATTTAAGATTTTCCGGACAGGGAAGGCAGTTCACTTCGGGCGCGCCGACAAACTCGGCGCAGCCACCGTCGATCATGTACCCGAGGTTCGTGGCCTGGCGGCAATGATTGTCGAGGCCAGCGAGGCACGCCGGGCATTTGCCGCAGGTCACGAGCGGGGCAAGCACTACTTTCTGGCCGACGCGAATGGAGCTTACGTCCGAACTGACTTTGGCGATTTCACCAGCAATGTCGCTTCCGGGAATGTGAGGGAGCGGAATCGGCACGTTGGGCAAGCCGCGGCGCACCCAAAGATCGAGGTGATTCAACGCGCAAGCCCTCACTCGGACGAGGACATCATTTGCCCGGAGTGCCGGCTCGGTCGCGTCCTCATACTTGAGTACATCCGGAGCGCCATGCTGATGAAAAACGATTGCCTTCACGGGAATAACTCTCCTGCCGAATTGTGACAAGCGGCTATTCTAGCGCGATGCAAGGAACATGCGCTTGCGGGAGAGCAGATCGTGAGTCAGCTGCGTCCGCAGATCGCTGCATCGGTCGCGGAGGACGTCGTAATCAGGAGTCGACAGGGTCTCGGGCCGATTCGTGCGAGCGGAGTCGTCTAAAGTCTCCTGCAGGGCACCGTAGGCGTGCCGCGCAGAATCGCTGAGGTAGAGTCCACCCTCGCCGAAATACCAATTGCGTAGCTCTTCGCTTAGGTCATGAATCTGGGCGTAGGTGACATCGTTTCGCCGCGGCCATTTGGGAAGCAGTGAGGTCTTCTCCCACAACACTTTGTACACTTCACCGCGATGCTTGTAGATCGCCAAATCCAGGCCGCGACGCTGCGTCAAGAAGTGGCTGATGAGCGCTCCGACAAACGCACTCATGGTGGTGATGATAGCCATGCCAAGCGAGGGGAGAATTCCTTGTTCCAATGGTTCCCTCCACGGGTCGTTTGAGAAAATAGTGAGGCTCGTGGACCAGACGTATCAGCGAATCGAACAAAGAAACTGAATAAATTGACAGAGGCAACCGCGCGCCGTAGGCTGACAGAAGAGGAAGACGGTGGACCTGTTCGAGGAAATCGTAAAGATGAGGCGCGGGGGACAGCGCGGCGCGCTCGCCACCATCGTGCACACGAACGGCTCGATTCCGAGCTACGAGAGTTCGCGGATGCTGGTGCGCGAAGACGGCTCAATGGCCGGAACCATAGGCGGCGGTTGCGTGGAAGCCGAAGTCTGGGCGGCCGCCAAGGAAGTGATGCAGAAAGAAGCGCCCCGAAAAATGGTCTTCCATCTGAACAATGATGCAAGTTACGACAACGGGTTGATTTGTGGCGGCACGCTGGAAGTTTTTGTCGAGCCGATCTTGCCGCAGCCGGTTGCGTATTTGTTCGGCGGTGGCCACGTTTCGATGGCCCTGGCGAAAGCAGCGCATGCGGCGGGATTTGGGATTGCCGTGGTGGACGATCGCGAGGCATTCGCGAACAAAGAGCGTTTCCCGATGGCACAGGAAGTTTTCACCAGCTACGAAAGCGCATTCGAGAAAATCCGTCCGAATGCGGCGAGCTATCTGGTGATTGTCACACGAGGCCATAAAGAAGATATGCGCGTGCTCGCGTGGGCTGTGCGAACCGACGCCCGCTACGTGGGGATGATCGGAAGCCGACGCAAGGTGATGTCCGTTTACAAAGGGCTGGAGAACGAAGGCTACAAGCCGGAAGAATTTGAACGCGTTTACGCGCCAATGGGTCTGGATATCGGTGCGCTTTCGCCGGAGGAAATTGCCGTGAGCATCGTTGCAGAGTTAGTGGCGGTCCGGCGAAACGCGTTCAACGCAGACCACAAGAAATTGAAGTTGGAAGCGCGCCCGGCAGTTCGACCCTTGGGCCAAGCTGCCGCCGAGCGCTGAAAGGGACAAATGCTGGCCGCCGTCATCCTCTCCGGCGGGGCCTCGAGCCGCATGGGCTCGCCCAAGGCGCTACTTCCCTACCAGGGCCGGCCCTTCCTCGAACATCTACTGGAGATCACCACGCGACCGGAAATCATCGCGAGAAAAGTCGTGCTTGGCGCGGACGCGGACTCCATTGCCAGAGTCATTCGGTTGAAGGCGCATGAGATGGTCATCAATGCGGACTGGGAGAAAGGACAGCTCAGTTCGATTCAGGCGGCGGTGCGCAAGCTGCCTGCCGGAACTGCCGGGATGCTGCTCTGCCTGATCGATCATCCCTTGATCAGCTCGGCCTTGGTCGGCGAATTGATCGCGCAATTCTACAAGTCGAAGAAGCCCATCGTACTGCCGGTTTACGAAGGGCGGCGCGGGCATCCAGTTATTTTTTCGGCGTCGCTGTATGACGAACTGCTGCGCGCGCCTCTCGAAACGGGTGCGCGGTCGGTGGTGTGGGCGCACGCGGACGAGGTGGACGAGGTTCGCACAAACGAAGAAGGATGTGTGCTGAACCTCAATGACCCGGAAACTCTGAACCGAGCGATTGGCAACCAAGCCTAACGGTTCGCCAAAAGTTTGGGAATGAGAGCTGCCACGGCATCACCGGCGAGCTGCGCGCCGTGGAAAGTAGCTGGTGGAAGGCCACCGAGCGCTGCAGAAAGGGAATCGGGACTGATCGCGCGGGCTTCGGCGAGCGTGCAGCCCCGAAGGTGTTCGGTCAAAAGCGAAGCGCAAGCAATGGCCGTCGTGCACCCGCGGCAAAGAAAACGGGCTTCGGAGATACGGCCAGACTCAAAACGCGCGTAAAGCTTCAAAACGTCTCCACAAACCGGATTGGTCACTTCTACGATCGCATGGGCGCTGGGCAACTCGCCGGCGTTGCGTGGATTGCGGAAGTGGTCGAGAACGGCTTCGCTGAACATGTTGCTGTCTAAATCCTTAGCACCATAAAAATCGAAACACACGCCAAGCCCGTGCCTTTATAAGGATACGGCTATCGCCGTCCAGAAGCCTTCTTTGGCGGCAGGTATTTCTTCTCGATGGACGCAAGGACCACGTAATTCGGATCAACCATCTCAGTCAAGTGCACCTTCGCAACCTTGGAAAGCAACTCGTAAGCGTCGAGTTCGGAAAGGCCGTAATCGGTGTGGATCCAGTGGATGAGTTCGGTTACTGCGATTCGCACGCAGTCATCCACGGGGCGGTAAACTCCGGCGGCCATGATCTCCTTTTCGTTTTCAAAGCGCGGCCACCCTGTGCTCTTCCCTTTCACCAGTTCAAATTGGAAGCGGGCACGCATCGGGACTTCCACAGCACTTCCCGCAACCTCGCCATCGCCCATCGCGGCGTGGCCGTCGCCGAAATAAAACAGCGCACCCGGAACGTTCACGGGAAGATACAAAGTGTTGCCGGCGGAAACTTCCGGCGCGTCCATGTTGCCGCCAAACTCGGCGGGAACGATGGAACTGCGAGCTTCGCCATTCGCCGGAGCCACGCCGATGCATCCTAAAAACGGATGCAAGGGAAAGCTCACTTTGAAATCAGAATCGAGCGCCTGAAATGTCGCCGTGTTTTTCTCTTTGTCGATGGGATAGAACCACATGCGGTCGGGCAGCGCTTTTGCTTCGAGCACCGGCGTGTAATGCGTCGCGTTGGCGGCCCCAAACCCCGGGGAAAACGTGCCGACGCCCTGTTTGCCGTCCACTTGTAAATCGAGGATGCGAATTACCAGCGTGTCACCGGGCTCCGCGCCGTCGATGTAAAAGGGGCCCGTGAGCGGATTGTCGCCCTTTACCAGCGAAAAACTGTCGCCGGGCTTCTGCAGCGCGTTACCGAAACAATCTAGCGAATTCGCGTCCAAAATATTCCCAGGTTTCAAATGCGCCACCGGTGGCGCAACTCCAAAAACATATTTCACATTGTCGATCGTGCCGTGAAACTGCACGACGTCCGGCTTCGCGGGAACAGCAGACTGCCCGAACGCAGAAACCGCTGGAGCCAAAGCAAGAACAAGCACCGCCACGCGCATGGAAGCCTCCTTGGATGAGAGAGCGAAGTGCACCACACTCCGAAGGCGGAGTCAATGTTCGGCTCGCGCGCAAGCAGCACGGCGCGCCGTTTGCTATTCTTTCGAGAAAGCATGCGAAAGAACCAACCGAATGCCCTCCGGATCGTTTCGCTGGCGCCAAGCGCAACGTCGATCCTGTGCGCTCTGGGAGCCAAGAAAACGCTGGTCGGCGTCACCAAGTGGTGCGCGGACGTCGCGCCCGTCGCTGGCCTCCCAAAGCTGGGAGATTGCTGGCACTTGGAGTCCGTCGACGAGGTCCTGCGCCTCAAGCCCGGGCTCGTGGTCGGCTCGGTCCCCTACAAACAAGAGACCGTCGCGAAGCTTCTTGAGCATCCCCTCAATTTCCTGGCCATGAATCCGCGCTCGCTTGCGGACGTGTATTCGGACATTCGCCTGCTGGGAGGAATCGTTGGACGCGCGAAAGCGGCAGAAACGCTTGTGAGGAGAATGCAGCGTGAGTTGGCAGCTATTCAGCGCAAGTCAAAAAACGGCGCGACAAGATTGCGCGTGTACTGCGAAGCGTGGCCGAACCCGCGCATCAGTTCCCCACCTTGGGTGGCAGAACTGGTGAGCCTTTGTGGCGGCGAGATGAGTGTTCCCGCTGGGCAGCGCGTGGATGAAAAACAGGTTGCCGCCGCGAAACCTGACATGGTCGTGCTCGCCTGGACTGCAGCGGGAGACCGCGCAAATCCACGGCAAGCCTACGACGTCCCCGAATGGCGGGAACTTCCGGCCATCCGAAACCGCCGCGTTTATGTGATGAGGGACGAATTGCTAAATACGCCGGGCCCGTCGCTCGTCGAAGGAGCCAAGGAGTTGCAGAGGCTGTTCCACTCGAAAGGCAACGAAAAAGACAACCGAGGAACGCCCCGAGCACAACGGCCAGCAGGAGCTATCTGAAAGATGAGAACCGTCGTAGCCGCCGTGATAGAACGCCGTGACCGTCGCCTGCTGATTGGCCAGCGGCGGCGGAGCGACACATCTCCGCTCAAATGGGAGTTTCCCGGCGGGAAAGTAGAAGCGGGTGAGACACCGGAGAAAGCGCTGGCCCGCGAATTAAAGGAAGAACTGGGCGTCGTGTTGCAAAGATGCATGCCCATCGGCCGTGTCGTGCACAAATACGCCGAGACTTCGGATCAACTGGAAATTCTCTTCTTTGCCGCGGCGATATCCGACTGCGAGCTTACTCCCCGCACATTCGAGAAAATCGCCTGGGTCTTCCCAAAAGAGCTTGCCGCATACGACTTTCTTGCCGCCAACGCTGGACTGATCGCAAATCTCGCCACAGGCCGGATCAAACCGAGCGAGATTTTGGAGGATGCCCAACGCTAAGAAATAACCGGGTTGGGTTTTTCAGTGTTAATGCCGAGATCTTTGATGGCCTTGTCCACCATGGACTTTTCGATCTTGCCGTCCGCGAACAACTCGTAGAGCGTGGCCAGCGTGATGAACCGCGAATCCACTTCGAAGAAGTCGCGCAACGAACTCCGACCCTCGCTACGGCCGAAGCCATCGGTCCCCAACGAAGCTAGATGCCGCGGCATCCACTTGCTCACCGTGTTCGGCAGCGTCTTCAAATAATCCGAAGCGGCGACGAGCACGCCCGGAGCATCCGCCAGCATCTCCGTAACATAGGGAACGCGCGGCTTCTCGCCAGGATGCAGGCGGTTCCAGCGCTCAGACTCCATGCCGTCGTGATAAAGCTCCTTATAGCTCGTGACGCTCCAAACGTCGGCAGCTACTCCATACTTGGTCTCGAGAATCTCCTGTGCGCGCAGCGCCTCATTAAGAATCGCGCCGCTGCCAAATAACTGCGCTCGCAGCTTCGCTTTTCCGTTCGACGCTTTCCGGAAGCGGTACATCCCGCGCAAAATACCTTCCTTCACGTCGCCCGGCATCGAAGGCATGGCGTAAGGCTCATTCATCACGGTGAGGTAATAGAAGATGCTCTCTCCGTCTTTGTACATGCGACGAATGCCATCCTGAATGATGACCGCAATTTCATAGGCGAATGCAGGGTCATACGCCTTCAGGTTGGGTACGGGAAGCGCGAGCACGTGGCTGTTGCCGTCCTGGTGCTGCAAGCCTTCTCCTGAAAGCGTCGTGCGTCCCGCAGTGCCGCCTAGCAAGAACCCGCGCGTGCGCATGTCCGCCGCAGCCCAGATAAAATCCGCAATCCGCTGGAAGCCGAACATCGAGTAATAAATGAAGAACGGAATCGTGTTGATGCCGTGCGTGGCGTAGGCGGACCCCGCCGCGATGAACGACGCCATCGAGCCTGCTTCAGTAATGCCTTCCTCGAGAATCTGTCCGTCTTTCGCTTCCTTGTAGTAAAGGAGCGTGTTCACGTCCACGGGCTCGTAGCGCTGGCCGCCGCTGGCGTATATGCCCACCGTGCGGAACAGCGACTCCATACCGAAGGTGCGAGCCTCATCCGGAACGATCGGCACGATGAGCTTGCCAATCTCCGCGTCCTTGAGCATCTTCCGAAGCATTCCGACAAATGCCATGGTCGTCGAAACTTCCCGGCCCTCGCTGCCTTCAAAAAATTCCTTAAACAGTTCGTCGTGGTCGGCGACCAGGGGCTTCGAGCGCACCTTGCGCTGCGGCACATAACTTCCCAGCGCTTCGCGCCGCGCGCGCAAATACTGAATCTCCGCGCTGTCCTCGGCGGGACGATAGAACGGCAACTCGATGCAATCTTCGTCGCTCAGCGGAATCCCAAACCGCGAGCGAAATTCGCGCAACTCCTCTTCGTTCAGCTTCTTCTGCTGGTGCGTGACGTTTTTGCCTTCGCCCGCCTCGCCCAGACCGTAACCCTTGATGGTCCGCGCCAATATCACCGTCGGTGACCCCTGGTGGTCCACCGCCGCTTTATAAGCCGCATACACCTTGCGAGGATCGTGACCGCCCAGCCGCAACCGACGCAGCGCGTCATCCGGCAGCGGTTCGACCAACTGCAGCAATCGTGGATCGCTTCCGAAGAAATGCTCGCGTACGTAAGCGCCCGACGAAACCACGAGTTTCTGATACTCGCCGTCCACCAACTCGCCCATACGCTTGACGAGCAGCCCTTCCGTGTCGCGCTCCAGAATCGGATCCCACTCGCTGCCCCAGAGCACCTTGATGACGTTCCATCCCGCACCGCGGAACGCCGATTCGAGTTCCTGGATGATCTGGCCGTTTCCGCGTACAGGGCCGTCGAGGCGCTGCAAGTTGCAATTCACCACAAAAATCAAGTTGTCGAGCTTCTCGCGCGAAGCAAGCGTAATCGCGCCGAGCGATTCCGGCTCGTCCGTTTCGCCGTCGCCAAGGAACGCCCACACCTTCGCATCCGTGCGGGGCGTCAAACCGCGATCGGCGAGGTAACGATTGAACCGCGCCTGATAGATGGCCATCAGCGGGCTCAAGCCCATCGACACCGTGGGAAACTCCCAAAAATCCGGCATAAGCCACGGGTGCGGATAAGAGGAGAGTCCGCCGCCGGGCTTCAATTCGCGGCGGAAGTTTTCCAGTTGCTGCCCGCTAATGCGACCCTCGATAAACGCGCGCGCATAAATTCCCGGTGAAGCGTGCCCCTGAAAATAGACGGTGTCGCCTTCGAATTCTTCCGTGCGTCCGCGGAAGAAATGGTTGAACCCGACTTCGTACAGCGTCGCTGCCGACGCATAGGTCGAAATATGCCCGCCAATGTTGTGCTCCACACGGTTCGCCCGCACGACCATGGCCAGCGCGTTCCAGCGAACCAGGCTCTTGATGCGCCGTTCGAGCTCCTGGTCTCCGGGAAACAGAGGCTGCAAGCGATCGGGAATCGTATTGGCATACGGCGTATTCGCACTAAAGGGCAGGTCGATGCCGTTGACGGTCGCGTGAGCGCGCAGCCGCTCGAGAATCTCCGCGGCTACTTCCGGCCCGCTGGTTTCCAGCACCGAATCGAGCGACTCCAGCCACTCCTGAATCTCCACATCGTCAATCGTATGCTGCGGACGGATCGCCGTCTCGCTGTTCATTCCTGAATCCGTTCCCTCAAATCGTCGTTGTGAGGATGCCACACTCTTCTCCCGGAAATTTGCAAGGCTATCAGTCTATTAGAATACACTGCGGCGCGTTTCTCTGCACGGCGCTTTTCCAAGGAGATTTCCTGGACCCTGCCGATGTCTGTGCCGGAATCCGCTCTCAACGAAATTCTGCCGCCGCCGAGCCCAAACTCCGGCCGCCATCGAGCACGAGCACGTGGCCAGTCATGAACTCGGCCTGGATCATGTACAGAACCGCGTCCGTGATGTCCCTCGGCGAGCCCGTTCGATGGAGCGGCGCCAACTTAACAAAGTCGGCCTCCCATTGCGGCGGATCGCCTTCCATCGTAATCGTGCCGGGCGCAATCGCGTTCACGCGCACTTCCGGCGCCAGCGCCTTCGCCAGCACCTTCGTCAGCATAATGACGCCCGCCTTGGAAACGGAATGCGGAATGTATCCCGGCCAACCGAACAACCCACCGGCATCCGCGAAATTGACAATCAGTCCATGAGTTCTTCTTAGCCACGGCGCCCCCGCTTGCGAGCAAAAAAACGGCGCTCGCAAGTTTGTGTCGAGCGCTGCATCCCAAACTTGCTCGGTCGTGGAAATCATGCTCGCCCGCAAGAAATTCGCCGCGCTATTCACCAAAATGTCCAGCCGCCCAAACTGTTTCCCCGCCTCATCGAACAGCCGCTTGATTTCCGGGACGTTACCCAGGTCCGCCGCGATGGCCACCGCCCGCCGCCCGAGCCTTTCAATTTCCTTGACGGCCTCCTGCGCCTCCCGATGTGAACTCCGGTAATGAACCACAACGTCCGCGCCTTCTTCAGCCAGGCGCAAAGCCACTGTGCGCCCCAGTCGCTTCCCACCACCGGTCACCAGGGCAACTTTACTTCTGAGAGACTCACGCTTTTCGTCAGCGGCCTGCGTCACGGCTCAAGACAATACCATAGGCTCCGACACGCGAAGAGCGTCCTCGGCGCCGTGCCGTTTACACCGCAAAAATCTCCAAACTGATAGAATCGGCGGACACTTGGAGGCGGCTCGTAAGGCTAAAAATGAACCTTGATCTCTTGGCCATTGCGGCCCATCCCGACGACGTCGAACTCACTTGCGGCGGCACCCTGCTGAAGATGGCCCAGCTCGGCTACCAAACGGGGATCCTCGACCTAACGGCCGGTGAGATGGGCACGCGCGGCACTCCCAAGATCCGCGCCAAAGAAGCAGCCCACGCAGCGAAGCTCCTCAACGTGAGCTGGCGCGACACTCTGGGTGTTCCCGACTCCGACGTCCACTCCTCGCGAAAATATAAATTGCGCCTCGCTCGAATCATCCGCCAGCTTCGCCCCAAGACGGTCATTCTTCCCTACTGGGAAGCGCGCCACCCCGACCACTACCACGCCTCCGAGCTTGGTTACGAGGGCTGCTTTCTCGCCGGCCTCAAACAGTTGCCCATCCCTGGCGAAGCCTACCGCCCTTTCAAAATCCTCTATTCGGTCTCTTATGCCGACGTCCGCCCCACATTTGTCGTGGACATCTCCGATCAATACGAGCAGCGCCGCAAAGCCATCCTAGCTTTTGCCTCGCAGTTCCGCCCGAAGAAAACCGCAGCTCCGAGCAAAGTCCACCTCGCCATCGACCGCCTGGAAGAAGAAATGAACCAACTGGCCCGCCACTACGGTCAAATGATCGGCGTCCAATACGGCGAGCCCTTCCTGCAAAAGGAACTGATGAAGGTCGAAGACCTTGTAAAGATGGACGTTCGCTCCATCTAGGTGTGTGTTGGGGGCGGGGACTTTCATCCCCACGCGAGGTGCTTCGTCACGAGCAACTAGGGGTTTCAGCCCCTGAAACTAAGGAAGAACTTTTTGGTAGTCCCCTAAGAGTCAGTAGGACTCTTCTTCTTGCGCCGGCGAGAATCCAGGGATGGTTTGCCCTCTAGCGGCCCGCTCCACTCTCACGCGAATCTGCGCTTCTCCTTCCGCGCCAGACTTTCGCAACACCGCCATAGTATTTAGGGCCTCCGAATACAGCCGCGTTACCAGATAAATATCACCGGTAGCGTCCTTCTTCCACAGCTGGCCCACCTGAATTTTCATTAAACTCATAAGTAGAATTCGCAGTCTTTGACTGTAGAGTGAGCCCCAAAACGTGTCAACTGCCTCACGCCGCAACCTGTTCGCAAGCAGCACTTTCCGGGCCGCTTCGCCCGCCGCCCAAGCTAGTGCCCAAATGGGACCGCTTCCCGGCCAAGAGTACCGCTGCACGGTGGCACTTGCGCGTCGGAAAACCTTCTTTTCCAATTCGTCATCATAGCTCTGGAAGGTTTTGACGCCATCCTGGGGTTTCGGGGTGTATACTACCGGGTAGGCGGAGGTGCTTATGAAATCTATCCTGCGACATACCTTGCACGTCGCCCTGGGTAGCGCCCTACTGGCGATGCCTGCCTTCGCAGTCCCGCAAAGCCAGGATGCTCCACAGCAGGACCCCTCTAAGACGCAGACGCAGCAGCCTGCGCAGCAGACGCCTCCACAGCAGGCGCAGCAGCCTGCCGAGCAACCCGTACCGCAGAAAGATACAGTCAATCCACGCAGCTCCAAGGAAGACGTGGAAGCCATCGGCGACCGCAAAGTCAGTTGCAAAATGAACTGGTTTTCGATCGAGAAGGAAATGGCCCTCGGCAAGGGCCTCGCGCAGGAAGTCGAGCGCTCCTCCAAGCTGATTGACGATCCGGTTGTCACCGAGTACGTCAACCGTGTGGGACAGAACCTCGTGCGCAACTCCGACGCCAAGGTTCCCTTCACGATTAAGGTCATCGATTCGGACGAAGTCAACGCTTTCGCCCTCCCTGGCGGATTCTTCTACGTGAACAGCGGCTTGATTCTCCGCGCCCAGGAAGAATCCGAGCTAGCCGGTGTGATGGCCCACGAAATTTCGCACGTCACCGCGCGCCATGGCACGTGCCAGGCCACCAAGGGCGAATTGATACAGCTTGCTTCGATCCCCGCAATGATTTTCATCCCCTACAGCATGGCGGGCTACGCCATGTATCAAGGCATAAATCTAGCGGTTCCCCTGACCTTCCTGAAGTTTTCGCGCGACGCCGAGCGCGAAGCCGACTTTCTCGGTATTCAGTACATGTACAAGGCGGGCTATGACCCCAACTCGTACGTGACTTTCTTCGAGCGCATCCAGGCCGACGAGAAGCGCCGTCCCGGCACCATTCCGAAGGCCTTCTCCACGCATCCGCCGACGCCGGAACGCATCGGCAACACCCAAAAAGAGATTGCGCGGATTCTCCCGGCTCGCCAGGAATACATCGTCACAACCTCGGAATTTGATACGGTGAAGGCTCGCCTCCGCAATATCATGTTCTCGCGCAAAGCCACTGAGGGCAAAGATAAGCCAACGTTGCGCACCAAGACCGAGCAATCCAAGAAACAGCCCGGCAGTACTACAGATCCGAACAGCACGAGCGATGACGATCGGCCGACGCTCAAGCGTCGCCCCGACTCCCAGCCGTAATTTTTCTGAGCTTGAACAAGCGTAGGGGCGCGCTTGAGCGCGCGTCCCCGCCGTTTCAAGCACAAATGAGTTCTCGACCACCAGCTCGCCCGGTCCGCTGCCCAGCCCGTTGAAAGATAAAGCGTTGCGCCCCGAAGCTTTCCTAGCAGCGGGCACAACAATCGACTCCCCCAGCCCGCTTCTAAATCCTAATTCTGGGGGCCTACATGCTTAGATCAAAACTTCTCTGGGCCATTATCCTGGGAATCGCTACTTCTGTTCTCTTGATCGAAGCGAAAATCCATCTCGGGTACAACCCGTGGGAGACTCGAATTCAGGGAGCGCTGGTCTGGCCAGGAGCACATCTGGTCACCGCGCTTAACACCGAGGGCACTCTCTTCCAGGGCTGGACCAGGTTCTGGGTCGGACTTTCCTTCGCCTGCAATCTGCTCGTCTATGCGTTCGTTTGGTACGTCTGCCTCTGGATCCTCGGCGCTCTCATTCATCGCCAGCAGCCCTACGACGGCGGCGATAACTCTTTTGTGCCACCGATCACTCGCTAAACGGGCGCTAACTCGCAGCAATGCCGCGTCGTCTCTCCTATAGGGGCGGCCTTCTGTTTACCCCGACTCGGTTGGGGAAGGCCGCCCGCTTATTGTCTCTGGACAGCTGTGCATCCTGTCAGCGCCATAGAGGCGACTTTATATCGACATCTTTCGAGGGGCACGATATCGAAGATTCCGGGCAGCAGCCGGAATATGGTGCTCTTTCCGAGAATTTAATGTAGCGCTGGGCTTTCCCGCGAGTTATGCGGGTCCAGGCGCGTTTTGCGGGCAACCCGGCATCTACCTGCTTGTTGGTCCTAGCTCCACAAAGCGCCGGAGGCGCGACACAGTTTAGCCCAGCCGGTCAGGAAAAAGGAAACAACACAATATCCGGGCACTGCCAACAACCTATGAACTGCTTGCTCTCTCTTTTCACACCCTCTCGTCTTCTTTACTCTCAACAACTTACAACCGTCCTTTTCGGTCTCCAAATCCCTGTACACGATTCGTGCCTCCTTATATGATTATCGGGCACGCGCCACGCCGTCTCCCGCTACCCAGCCCGCCAGCACTGGCGTGCACTCCTCAGGAGGCACAATCATGTATTTGGTAACTGGTGCTAACGGCACGACGGGGAAAGCTGTCTTAGCCGAAGTCGCCAAAAGCGGTGCAGATCACCGCGCCATGTATCGCTCAGCCACCGACGCGACCCAAGCTCCCGCGGGAACTTCTACTGTCATCGCCGACTTCTCGAAGAAGGACACATTGCCCCCCGCGCTCGAAGGTGTCACCAGCGTCTACCTGGTGTGTTCCCCGGTTCCGCAGTTGATCGAGCTCGAATGGAATATGATTGACGCTTGCGTCGCGGCCGGGGTAGGCCACATCGTCCTGAATTCCGCCTTGGGCGCCCGCGAATGGCGCAAATCGTTTCCTAGCTGGCACCGCCGCGTCGAAGACAAGCTCAAATCCACAAAAATTTCCTTCACCATTCTTCGCCCCAACAGCTTTCACCAAAACGTCGTGACTTACTTTGCGCCCTCCATTCGCTCGCTGGGAGTTTTTCACTCCTCCATGGGCAACGCCACCGTCAGCTTCCTCGACGTTCGCGACATCGCTGTCGTCGCCGCCAAATCGCTCGACGGCGGCGAGCACTCCGGCAAAATTTATGAGTTGAACGGCCCCGAAGCGCTCACCTATTCGGAACTCGCCGAGAAAATCGCAAAACACTCTGGCCGCGAAGTCCAATACGTCGACACTCCCGCCGAACGCCAGCGCCAGGCCATGCTCGACCGCGGCCTACCGGAATGGCATGCTGACGCCTTGCTCGACCTGCAGGCTTACTACCTCAAGGGCAAAGGAGGCAAGATCGACGGCCTCCTCGAACAATTGATCGGCCGCCCGCCCATCACCATGGACCAATTCCTCGCGGAATTCGCCAGCAAGTTCCGCGCCGAGACCCAAGCACCTGCTCTAATTGAGGTCTCCGCCGAAGGCAAACGTCGAGCCGACGCCGCCTCCGCCTGACATGGCGGAGCTGTAAAATCGCCGGTGTAGTCGCTCCGGAAAGAAACGAAGGAAATGAAGGCCTGAAAAGAAAAGGGAGGAAGCTAGGCTTCCTCCCCTTTCTGGAGACTTCGCTGGGAAAGTTATTAGTTGCCGACTGGGCCGGAAACGCCTGCCGCGGTCGGAACGGCCTGGCAGGTACCTGCTCCCAAGCCAATCGGCGTGCCGGCTACGTTGAACTTCAGCACGCCCGTCTGGTCGTCGCAGAAGGAGCGAACACCGGTCGTCTGGGGAGTGGTCGGAGTGGCATTCACTTCGAAGCCGTTATTGATGCCAGCCACAGGCAGAGTGCCCGCGGCGGCGAAGATATAACCGCTCTTGGTGTTCGGAGCCACGCTCAACAGCGGGTCGATCAAGCAAGCCGCCGTCGCAACCGCGGTAATGCATGGAGCAACGCCACCGAGTTGAGTAATCGCCGGGGCGTAACCGCTGCCCCAGCTGGACGAATACGTCACTTCCGCAGTGCCGATCGTACGCACGGAACCGACGGCGGACGATTCGTTGGCTGCGATCTTCGAGCGGAGCAAGTTCGGGATGGCGATGGCCGCGATGATCAGAATGATCGCCACGACGATCAAGAGCTCGATAAGAGAGAAACCCTTTTGATTCTTCTTCATGCTATCTCCTTAGGATTTGAGGTGCCAGAAGCACTTGCCAAGAGACAGGGCATGTCGGTGGCCAATCTGGATCCCAGTACAAAAGCCGTGCCATTATCCCGTATCTTACAGAATATACATGACTTACAAGGTCGTACAAAACGGGCAGCCACCCCGGTTGTGCCTCAAAATGGAAACAAGCCTTTTCCGTCGACACTTTTTGTCATCCCCTAGCACCACATTGCGTCTATGGTTTCCGTGACGAGCAGGCGCCCGGTGGCCTAAATCGAAAATAAGGGGGTGTCGGCTCCGGCATCCTGAACAGGCCAGTTCGTCTTGATTTTCGCCGTTTTTGGTTCTCGATCTAGAGGCTGTGCTTCTTAGCGTAATGCCGGAAGGAGCGATAAGTGATTTTGAGGAACTCCGAAGCTCGCGTGCGGACCCCGCCTGCTTTCTCCAAAGCGGCCTGCAGATACAACCGCTCCGTGGTTGCGACCACTTTTTCGAAATCCACGCCGTCGTCCGGTATTTCGACTCCTTGGCTTGCTCCGGCGCCGGACGGGGAGGCGTTACCATAGCCCAGGATGCGGTCTGGCAGCACGCGCACGGAAATCTCCTTGCCGGCTTCTAGGGCCACCGCACGCTCCATGGTGTTTTCGAGCTCTCGCACATTTCCCGGCCAGTCGTAGGCTTCGAGCTTGCTCATGGCTTCGGGAGAGACTCCCTCAATCGGCTTCTCCATCGTCTTCCGGAAACGTTCCAGGAAGTGGCGCGCCAAAAGCGGGATGTCTTCGCGCCGCTCGCGCAGCGCCGGAACGTGAATCGGAATTACGCTGAGGCGGTAATAAAGATCTTCGCGGAAATGGCCCTCGGCGATTTCTTTTTCAAAGTTCTTGTTTGTGGCAGCGATGATGCGAACGTCCACATCCGATTCTTCCGTGCTTCCGATCGGCCGCACCTTGCCTTCCTGCAGAACGCGGTACAGCTTCACCTGCATGGTCAGGCTCATGTTGCCGATTTCGTCCATGAACAGCGTTCCGCCGTGCGCCGCCTGGAACAGCCCTTGCCGGTTCTCGTTGGCCCCCGTGAACGAGCCCTTCAGGTAGCCGAAAAGCTCGGACTCCAGCAGCGTTTCCGGAAACGCGCCGCAGTTGATGGTGATGAACGGAGCCTGCGCGCGAAGGCTGTTTTCATGAATCGCGCGGGCCACCAGTTCTTTTCCGGTGCCGCTTTCGCCGGTGATCAGCACGCGGCTCGACTGCGGCGCAACGGTCTGAATTAAATCGAAGATCGCGCGCATCTTAGGACTTTGCCCAATAATATTGTCCAACCCGGTGAGCCGGCGCAGCTCCCGCCGCAAATAACCCGCTTCTTTCTTCCATCGGAGATTCTCGGAAACTTCTTGGACCGCGCGACGCAATTGGTCGATGTGGTTGTGATCTTTGATGACGTAGCGATCCGCTCCGGAGTTCAGTGCGGCGATGGCACTGTCCAGAGCGGGCAAGGCGGTCATCAGGACAAAGAAAGAGTCGGGCGCAATTTCCTTGGAAAACTTCAGCAAGGCGAGGCCATCTTCGCCGGGCATGCGAATGTCGGAAATAATGATGTCGAAAATCTGCGATTCCAGTTTGCGCTTGGCGGCTTCGACGCCGTTGGCGACTTCCACGCGGTGGCCTTCCTTGCGAAAAGTGATTTCCAAAAGCTCACAAATCGACTTCTCGTCATCCACGACGAGGATGTGCGGCATTTCCCGTCCGGTTTCTTTCGTGGCGGTTTTCGTTCCCTGCATGACACCTCACGCAACGCGCGGCAGTTCGACGATGAATTCTGCGCCGCGGTCCTTCTCCGAGACCACGCTGA
This sequence comes from Candidatus Acidiferrum sp., assembly GCA_035262505.1. GTDB lineage: Bacteria > Acidobacteriota > Terriglobia > Acidiferrales > UBA7541 > Acidiferrum. The sequence goes on from DATFSR010000030.1 coordinate 25,409, forward strand.
TCTTTCCGCTATGGGCCTGCACAATTTGGTAGACGATCGAAAGCCCCAATCCCGTGCCCCCTTCGAACCCGGATTGCAACGGCTCAAAAATCTTAGCCTTTTGCTTGGGGTCTAAGCCAATGCCGGTATCGCGAAAGGCAATACGCAGCCAGAAGGGATACGGCTCCAGCTTAACCGTGAGCGTGCCGCCGGCAGGCATGGCGCGGAGTGCGTTGTCGCAAAGATTCCAAAATACCTGCTTGATCTTGTTCGCATCCACACGCGCGCGCAATTCCTGGCCGTTGAAGGCACGCACGATCTGGAATTTAGAGCCGACTTCAGGCTTCTTCTCCATCAAGGTCAGCGTCTCGTCCAAAAGGGTCCGCACGTCGGCGTCCTGGAACTGATAGGTCTTCTCGCGAGAGTAGTTCAGAAAGTCTGTGATGATGTTGTTGAGGCGCTCGGATTCCCGGCTGACAATGTTCACAAGTTGCTTCTCATCGTCTTCCAGCGGAACCAGACGAGCCAGCTCCTTTACCGCGCCAGCCATGGCCGTCAACGGTTGGCGGATTTCGTGAGCGATGGCCGCCGAAAGCCGTCCGAGCGCGGCCATGCGATCTTTCGTAGCTACTTCCTGCTCTAACCGCCGCAACTCCGTCAGGTCCTGAAAGTTAAAGACAAACCCGCTGCGCTCCTCCGTCCCCAAACGGAGCGGTGAAACGCTGATGCCAAGGTAACGGCTCTCGCCTTGCGGAGTCTTGAAGTCAATCTCTTTTCGAAGAGAAAGCCTCTCCACATTGGGATACTGTCCTGGCAGCCAGAAATCCTGGTTCAGCTCCTGCAGTTTCTTGCCGCGCACGTCGGCAAAACGGTGTCCCAGAATGTCTTCCCCCGTGCGATTGAGGAGCAGAATAACTCCCTCGAGATCCGTGGTAATCAGCCCGCCGCGCATGGAGTGGATGATGTCTTGTGTGAAATCCTGAAGGCTAAGGAGTTCTTCGCGCTTTTCCTCAAGTTCGCGTCCCTTGCTGCGGAGCGAATGAACAAGCAAGCTGGTCAGATAAGCGACCGCCAGAAACCCGAGAAGGTTCAGGACCAGCCAGGTGCGCAGGTTCTCGACGGTAGGCAGGGCCGTGGACCAACGCGGCAATTTGCCGCTAAAGGCCAGCAAAGTCATAGCCGCCAACAGGGAAAAGCAGATGGCAGCGTTCAGAAACGCGACACCCCGCGAAAAGACGATGCTGCCCACAATGATGACGAGCAGATAAAGCGAAATGAAATAGCTCTCCTGCGAGCCGGTCAGGTACACCAGCAGCGTCACCATCACCACGTCGCCGGCAACCTGCACACCTCCATGCCAGGGCGCCTGGGGCATCCAGCGAAGAAGAATCAGGTGAAGGACTCCCAGGGTGATCCAACTGACAATCAGGGGGAGAAAGAACCGGTTGGCGTTCAGCCCCGGCACATACTGGGGCCACACAATGCCAACGGTCAGAATGAGCGTGATGGTGAGAAGGCGGACACGCGCCAGCCATTCCAGCCATGCTCTCGTCGCAAAACTCTGGTCCATGGTCTCCCCGCGCCCCCCACACGCGTTCAGGGCATCCCCGAGTCCAGGCAGGAAACAGAGGGCGGAGTTGCCTCCGCCCCACAGAGGTTTTTGACGGTGCGGGCGCAGCCGGCTTAGTGATTGGCCAGCTTTCCGATGAGCGAGAACAGCGGCAAGTACATGGAAACAACCACGCCGCCGACCACCAAGCCCAGAAAAACAATCATGATGGGTTCGAGAGCGGTTAGCAAGTCTTTCACCGCCGCGTCCACTTCTTCTTCATAGAAATCGGCGATCTTCTGCAACATGGCGTCCATCGCGCCCGTCTGCTCGCCGACCGCAATCATCTGTGTCACCATGCCCGGGAATACTTCGGATTCTTTCAGCGGCTCGGTCAGGGACTTGCCTTCTTCGAGCGATTTTCTAACTTTCATCAAGGCTTTCTCGACAACCGCGTTTCCGGCGGTCCTGGCGGTGATGTCTAGGCCTTCCAAAATAGGCACGCCGCTCGAGATCAGCGTTCCGAGAGTACGGGTAAAGCGGGCAACGGCAATCTTCCTCATCAGAACACCCATGACCGGCAGCTTGAGAACGATGGTGTCCAAGACCATGCGGCCTTGCGGGGTGCCATACCAAACTTTCAGTCCGACAATTGCTCCGACGAAGGCCACAAGAATCAGGAACCCGAAGATGCTTCCAATGAAGTGGCTGAGCGCGATAACGATTCGCGTGGGAAGCGGAAGGTCCACGCCAAGGCCGGCGAACAGCGTTGCAAAAATAGGAACGACTTTCCAGAGAAGCAAGGTGATGACGCCGCCCGCCACGGTCAACACGCCCACCGGGTAAACCATGGCCGATTTCACGGCGCGCTGCAGCTTGACGTTCTTTTCGATGTACGCCGAAAGACGCTGGAGAATCGTGTCCAGAATACCGCCCGTCTCGCCGGCTTCCACCATGTTCACATACAAGGCGTCGAAGACCTTCGGAGAGCTGCGCATCGCGGTCGAAAGCGTTGCGCCGCCTTCAACTTGAGCACGCGTGCCCGTCAAGACTTTTTGGAAAATCTTGTTTTCCTGCTGGCCGGCAAGAATTTCGAGGCACTGCACGAGCGGGAGACCGGCGTCAATCATGACCGAGAACTGGCGCGTGAAGATAGCCAGCTCTTTCGAGTTGACGCCGCCGCCAAACGTGGGGATGTTGAACTCCTTCCCCTTTTCGGTCATTTTCGTAGCGGTAATCTGCTGGCGCTTCAGGATGTTCGCCAGCTCCGTTTTGTTCGCCGCGGTCATCACGCCGCTGACGCTCGAGCCGCTGCGGCTGGTTCCTTGGTATTTGTAATCCGGCATAACTGCCTCCTAAATCTCTTCGCTCGTTCCCGGTTGCGGTTTCTTAGCGAATCCTTAACGCCTCGCTGGCACAGGAGCTTTCACTCCGTTGCCGGTCGTCGTGGCCACGCCGCGGTTAATCATGTCCTGGAGCTCGTCAGGGTTCGACGAACGAGAAAGCGCCAGGTCCAGGGTAATCGACTTCGAAAAATAAGCGTTGGCCAGGCCCTGATTAAAAGTCTGCATACCGGTTTGTCCGGTGCCCGTCTGCATCGCGGAATAAATCTGGTGGATCTTGTCTTCGCGGATCAGGTTGCGAATGGCCGCGGTGGGTATGAGAATTTCCATAATCATGGCGCGGCCGCGCCCGTCCGAACGAGGCAGAAGGGCCTGACACAGAATGCCTTCGAGCACCAACGAGAGCTGCGCGCGAATCTGCGGCTGCTGGTGCGCCGGAAAAACGTCAATAATACGGTTGATCGTCGAAGACGCCGAGTTGGTGTGCAGCGTCGCGAAAGTCAAGTGACCGGTCTCGGCGATACGCAGCGCGGATTCAATGGTCTCCAGATCGCGCATTTCGCCGATCAGCACCACGTCCGGGTCCTCGCGCAACGCGGCGCGGAGCGAGTTCGAGAAAGAATGCGTATCGGCGTGGACTTCGCGCTGATTTACCAGGCACCGCTTGTGGTTGTGCAGGAATTCGATGGGGTCCTCAATGGTGATCATGTGCTCGTCGCGCTCGCTGTTGATCTTGTCGAGCATGGCGGCGAGCGTGGTGGACTTGCCGGAGCCGGTTGGCCCGGTCACGAGGACGAGCCCGCGGGGCTTGTCGCAAAGGCCCTTCACGACCAAGGGGAGGCCGAGAGCGTCGAATCCTTTGATATCCCACGGAATGGTGCGGAATACCGCGCCGACGGCGCCGCGCTGATTGAAGCAGTTTCCGCGGAAGCGGGCCAGGTTCTTCAAACCGAAAGAGAAGTCCAGTTCCAGGTTTTCTTCAAAGCGATGCTTTTGCGCGTCGGTGAGCACGCTGTAGGCAAGAGACTTGGTGTCCGCGGCGGTAAGCGGCGGCATGTCCAGCGGGCGGAGTTTGCCGTGCACGCGCACGCGCGGAGCGCTGTTGGTGGTGATATGGAGGTCGCTTCCCCCCATTTCAATCATCTTCTTCAGCAATTCACTCAGCGTAATTCCGGCCATCCGTCATCCTCAATTCTATAAAACGGTTTCGCGCAGGACTTCTTCCATGGTGGTCATCCCTTGGGCCACTTTGAGCAGGCCGCTGCGCCGCAGGGTGATCATTCCCTGCTCGATCGCTTTCTTCTTCAATTCCAACGCCGAAGCTCCGACGAGAATCAGCTCGCGCAGCTCGTCATTAATCTCCATGACTTCATAGAGGCCGGTGCGACCCTTGTAGCCGCGCTTGCCGCAGGTGGTGCAGCCCCGGCCGTGGTAAATCTTGGTGGTTTTCGATTCTTCCAGCGTGTATCCCGCGTCAATCAGCGCTTGCTCCGGGACCTGCAGCTCTTCTTTGCAATTCGAGCAAATGCGCCTCACCAGACGCTGCGCGCAGATCAAGTTCACGGAAGTGGCTACGAGAAAGGGCTCGATACCCATGTTCATCAAGCGGCTGATGGTCGAAGGCGCGTCGTTGGTGTGGAGAGTGGAAAGCACCAAGTGGCCGGTCAACGCAGCCTTCACGCCGATTTCCGCTGTTTCAAAGTCGCGGATCTCGCCGACGAGAATGATATTGGGGTCCTGGCGAAGGAAGGCGCGCAGAGCGGCCGCGAAGTTCAAGCCAATCTGCTCTTTCATCTGCACCTGGTTGATGCCGCCCAACTGAAACTCGACGGGATCTTCGGCGGTCATGATGTTGGTATCGACCGTATTCAAAGTGGCGACAGACGAATAAAGCGTGTTCGTTTTTCCCGAACCGGTGGGACCTGTTACGAGCACCATGCCGTAAGGCTTCATGATGTTACGCTGGAATTTCTCGAGGGACTGCTGCTCAAAGCCGAGCTTGGTCATGTCCAAACGCAGGTTCTCTTTGTCCAACAACCGAAGAACGATCTTTTCGCCGTAAAGCGTAGGGACCGTGGACACGCGGAAGTCCAATTCTTTTCTCTTCCCCTCGGCCTTGTACTTGATCATGATGCGGCCGTCTTGCGGCAGGCGCTTTTCCGCGATGTCCAGCTTGGCCATGATTTTCATACGGCTGGTGATGGCGTCTTTCAAACGCATCGGCGGGGACATTACCGTCTGGAGCTGCCCGTCAACTCGGAAGCGCACGCGCAATTCCGTCTCATACGGCTCCACGTGAATGTCGCTGGCGCCGCGCTTCACGGAATCCGTCAGAATCAAATTCACCAGCTTGATGATGGGAGCTTCTTCCGCCGCCTTCTCCAGGGTAGCGGTGTCCATTTCAGAATCTTCAGCGGCAAGCTCGAGTTCCTGATCTTCCTCGACCAGGTCTTTCATCAAGTTGCTGAGTTCTTCGGTGTTGGAGGACGCGCCGCCATAAAAGCGCGTGATGGCGTCGCCGATGGCCGCTTCGGAAGCCACGACGGGTTCCACGTTGAAACCGGTCATGAACTTGATGTCGTCCATGGCGAAAACGTTGGTGGGATCGGTCATGGCAATGGTGAGTACCGAACCCACGCGCGAAAGCGGAATGACCTGATAACGCGCGGCGGTGTCTTGGGGAATCAGCTTAATGACGTTGGGATCGATTTCGTAGTACTTCAGATTGATCGAAGGGACGCCGTATTGCCGGGAGAGCACTCCGGTGATGTCGTCGTCGGTGATGAATCCCATTCGCGTAAGGCAGCTTCCCAGCTTGCCGCCATTGGCACGCTGGAACTCCAGAGCCTTCTGGAGCTGGTCCTGCGTAATCAGGCTTTCTTTAACCAGTATTTCGCCAAGACGGACGGACATCCGCAGACTCCCTCGAGGGGCTTGCACCCATCGCCAACCTTAACAAATGCTGATGAAGAGCGGTGTCAGAATTTCTCTTACCGTTTTGAAATGGCTAACACTGTCCGCACGGGCAGGTTTTTTCCATGCAGGGACAGGTGGAAATCTTGACTTGCTTCCTCAGGATGCTATCTTGCCAGAGAGATGCCCAAGGTTACATCGGCAACCAATTTTTCTGATCCACCACGCGGTTGGAACGCAACCGATGATGTGGAATGCACGCGAATTGCGTGGCCTGAGACGAACTCTCTTTTTTGCATTCTATGTGAAGGCAAATAGCCGATGAGCCACCTCGATTCCAAACAGCGCT
>DATFSR010000031.1:0-3180 GCA_035262505.1 Candidatus Acidiferrum sp.
TCGTTCGATTCCCGCCGCCGGCACCACATTCCAAAAGCTTACACAATATTTGAAAGCGTGTATTCGTCGTTTTGGCCATGTTCGGCGAACCAAGTGATTGCACCGGTGCAATTTAGCCTGGGAACGCCTCGTTGCGAACGAGGAAAAATCTAAGATAAGGTGCGGCACCACAATCACTTAGATTTTCGGAGGGCCTCTGAATTGGACAACCCAGACAACCGGGTTTTACTTGCATTCTTCTTCATCTTCTCTGAGATGTGGGTTGCCGAGTTTCTTGCTCAACGTTTCGACGTGCCCAGGGCCAGGGAAAGGAATTGGCGGGAGCGACGCGAACCAACGTGTTCAGAGAGTATGTTTCCCGTTTCCCCGAATCAGCCTGTAATCCCCAACCGAAGAGCCGAGGAGCTTCCGCCAAGCTGGAAGGCACAACCATTTGGCCTCGTGATCGTCTGCACGGGAATAACAACGTATTATCGGCAAGAACGAAGCCGCTTGGCGGCGGACGCTTCGCGTGAGGTAGTGGTGTTACCTTTTGCTGCGAACGCACCTGGGCCAGATCGAGAAGTATAGAAACCGAGCGAAGCAGGGAAGGAGCTGTTCTGATGGAGCTCGGAGCATGCCACGAGTGTGCTAATGGGAGCAATCTAGCGTTGCACGTAGATTTTTGCTCACAAATTCATCGCGTACGGATTTTTTGCGGAGGACAGGCCACTGGCGAAACGATCACTCGTAGCGCAGGGCGATCATCGGGTCCACGCGCATGGCGCGTCGCGCTGGAATGTAGCAGGCAAACAACGCCACACCCGTCAGGAGGATCGCGACGCCCGCAAATGTGATGGGATCGGAAGCGCCGACGCTGTAAATCAATTTGGCAATCAGCCGCGTCAATAAGAGCGCCGCGGCGAGACCGAAGGCCACGCCAATAAGGGTGATTTTCATCCCTTCGCCGAGCACCATGCGCAGCACGTCGCTGCGTGACGCGCCGAGCGCCACGCGGATGCCGATTTCATGCGTGCGCTGCCCGGTGAGATACGAGATCACGCCATAAATTCCAATAGCACAAAGTACCAGCGCCAGCGCGGAAAAAACGCTGAGTAGGATCATCGCTAGCCGCTGCGTGGCGATGGAATTGGCAACAATATCTTCGACCGCCCGCGAGTCGTACACGACGGTGCTGGGATCCGCTCTCACCGCAGCTTCGCGAATCGCATTCACGACGCTGAGCGGTGAAGATGTTGTTCGCGCAACGTAACCGGAGCCCCTCGACAGCAGTGGCCAGAAGCGGTCCGGCACTTGCCACACCGGCAGATAGAGCTGCGCCTGCAGTGTCTCGTGCCTTTTGTCGCCCAGGCCCCAGTGTTCGACGTGGCCGACGACGCCGACGATCTCCGGCTGAATTTCCAGCAGACCAATGTTGATGCGCTTGCCGACGGGATCTACGTTCGGAAAATATTTGCGGGCGAACGTCGCATCAATCACTACGACAGCGGGCGAATGTTCATCGTCACGGTCACTCAAGAAGCGCCCGCGCTGAATCGGGATGCGCATGGCCTGCTGGTACGGCGGCGTCACCAGATAAAAGAGCGCAAACGTCATGTCGTTTTGATTTGCGGGCGGTGCCTGGCCTTCGAGCCAGAACGGAACTTCGGAGTCTCCGGTCATGGGCAGCGATCCGCCAACCGTGGAGACGGATTCCACGCCCGGAACGCTCGCGAATTGCCGCTCTGTCTCTCGATATTTCGAGCGCAATTGAGCCGCCGTCACGGATGGATCGGAGGTCAACGAAGTTGCGAAGGCAAGCGCGTTGTGCGTATCGAAACCGGGATTGATTCCCCAGAGCGCGGCAAGGCTCCGAATCATCAGTCCAGCCCCGACGAGAAGGACTAGCGCGATAGCCATTTCTACGACGACAAAAATACTTTGCGTGCGGTGACGCACGCCGCTGGAGCCGCGTCCGCCTTCTTTCAATGTTTCGCTTAATTGCGGCCGCAGCATTTTGATTGCAGGCGCAAGCCCGAAAACGAGGCCGGTGAGGATGGAAATCCCCGCGGTAAAGAGCAGCACGTGGGAATCGAGCGCGATTTCGTCGGTGCGCGGAAGCGCATCGGCCAATCCCTTGAGGATCACCCGCATCGCCAGTTTCGCGAGCAGCAGTCCGAGTGCGCCGCCGGCAATGCCGAGCATGACACTTTCCGTGAGCAACTGACGAATAACGCGCGCGGAACTGGCGCCTAGCGCTGAGCGTATGGCGAATTCGCGGGTCCGCCCCGTCGAACGCGCGAGCAGGAGGTTGCCGACATTGGCGCAGGCGATTAGAAGAACAAAGCCAACGGCGCCTAGCAGTGCGAGCAGGATTCCGCGCGCGTCGCCGACGACGTCCGTTTTCAGCGGAACCAAGGTGATCCCCGTGCCTTTGTTCACGTCGGGATAAGAAGCGGCAAGATTTTGCGCAACGGAGTCCATGTCAGCGCGAGCCTGTGCGAACGAAACGCCCGGCTTCAGACGGCCGATCGAATTCGTACCCATGCTGATGCGGCGGTCGCGGAACGTCGGGTCAGCCCACTGACCAATGGGCACATAGACGTCCGAAGGGCTGATTCCCGGAATGCGGGCCTGCGCGACGCCGACAATCGTGTAGGACTTGCCGTTCAGCGTGATGTTTTTCCCAAGTACGTCGGAAGACGAGGCAAATTTGCGCTTCCACAAGCCGTCGCCCAGAATGGCAACGGGGCCCGCGCCGATCTGGTCCTCGTCCGAGCGGAAATTGCGCCCAACCAGCGTGTTGATTCCATAGGCCGGGAAAAATTCCGCGGAAATCATGTGCGCGTGGAGGCGCTCCGGTTCACCCGAGCCGGTCAGGTTGTAATCATCGGCGCGAAAAGCGCCAAGGAAAGCAAAGGAGTGGTTTTGCTTCTGCCAATCGAGGAAATTGGGGTAGGTAATGGAGCTTTGTTCGAACATGGCGGTCTTCGTATAAAGGGCGTAAATATCGTCGGGATTAGGAAACGGGAGCGGATTCAGCAGCACGCCGTTCACGACGGAAAACAGCGCCGTGTTCGCGCCGATGCCAAGGGCCAGCGTAAGAATGGCGATGGCCGCGAACCCGCGGTTGCTCAAGAGCACGCGAAACGCAAACCGGACGTCTTGCCAGAAGTTGTTCATCGGAACCCCCCGAGGCAC
>DATFSR010000032.1:0-16615 GCA_035262505.1 Candidatus Acidiferrum sp.
TGCTGAAGGAGCGCCTGAACCCATCGCGCGTTCAGCAGAAGGAGGTCCGAAGCCTGGAAGTCGCTTGAAGTTGGTTGTTGGGAGCATTACAGTGCTGAACATCGAGAGTCGCTGCAATCAACTAAAACTCGGACATCCTCCCCAGCGGCGCCTTAAACCGCTCATCCACCTCCACCTGATAGCCGGTCGCCAGCTTGTTGGTCTCGTTCGCCATGCCGATCACCGCCTGCAGTTCCTTGAACATCGCATCTGTCATCCCTTTTCCGAACGCGGACGCTGTGTGCGAACAAATGCAGTACGTGCAATTGTTCGTCACGCTCACGGCAATGTAGATCAGCTCCTTCGTGAGCGGGTCGAGCGCCCCCGCCGCCATAATCTGCTTGATGCTTTCCCACGTCCGCTTGAGCAACGCGGGATCGTGTGCAATGGCCTTCCAGAAATTGTTGATCCAGTCCGTCTTGCGCGTGGCCATAATGTCGTCATAAATCGCGCGCACCTCCGCGCTCGCGTCCTTATACTCAATCAACCCAAACGTGGACATATCCCCTTCTCCTCTTCTCTCGGTCCTCTGCGCCCCGGTGTTAAGTTTTCTTTCCGATTCTTTCGCGCCTTACTTTCTCAAGCTAGCAGGAATCCTTTGTCCCTTGCTACTCCTCCCTGTTCCGATTTTCCATTTTCTCTTTCTTTTTTTATTCCCCTTTTCTGATGGCCACGAACTCTTCCCGCCCACCTACCGCCCCCAATCGAATCCGCCACATCCAAATTTTGCCCCTAAGCGACCGCTCATTCCGCTTGACACCGGGCTTTCGAGCGGGTTAAAACTCCAACCAACAGCCATATTGGTTTTTGAACGTGTAGAGATTCTTCGAGGGGATAGGGCGAGCGGTCCGGGGGGCTTGTCCTGAAATGACGGATCTCAATTCAATAACTAGGTGCGCGAGGGTTTTTAGTCGGGCCTTTTGAGTGGCCTTGCTTTGTCTTTTCACGTCTTCCGGTTCGCGCCGGCGGGCGATGGTTTACCCTGCTTGCCCCGAGCGCATTCGGCGAGGGGAGTTGCAAGGAAGGGTGCTGCTACTTCCAAAGTTCTTGATCTCGAAGAGGGGGGAGTCGAATATGAAACGTCTCGTTCTCGCAATTGTCATTGCATTCTCGCTCGCAGTTGCCGCAAACGCCCAGACCTTCCGCGGCACCATCAACGGCACGGTAACAGACCCGTCTGGCGGCTCCGTTCCGAACGCTACGGTCAAGGCAACCGAAGTCGCTACCGGCATCGATCACACCACCACCACCACAAGCGACGGAGCTTTTGCCTTCCAAGACGTCCCACTAGGCCTCTATAAGGTCATGGTGACGGCGCAGGGCTTCCCGGCGTACACCGTCGACAAAGTCGATGTCACCGCCGGTCAAATCTACACGTTGAATGTGAAACTTCAGTTGCAGCAGCAAACGACCACGGTCGAGGTTTCCGCTGCTGCCCTTACCTTAGACACCACCACGCAAACACAGACGATGAGCATTCCTGAGGACGTCGTGCAGAACATGCCGTTGAACGGTCGCGACTTCACGCAAATGATCGGGGTCACACCGGGTTTTGGCGGCTACAACGTTGGCGGCTTCGGCTCGCTAAACGGCACGCGACCCAATCAGATCAACTGGCAGATCAACGGAGTGGACAACAACGACTTCTGGCACAACATTCCAGCCATCAATCAGGGTGGGGTCTCGGGGATTGCCGGCACGGTCCTGCCGATTGATGCAACAGAGGAGTTTTCAGTACAAACCTCTTCCGGACCCGAAGGTGGGCGCAACGCGGGCGGCACGGCCAACGTAGTCCTCAAGTCCGGTACCAACGACATTCATGGTTCACTCTATTACTACAATCGAAACGAATACTTCGCTTCCCCCTCGCCTTTCTTCGTGCCTTGCACCCTTGGTGCTTCGGCTTGTGCCGCTGCCGGCGAGCTTACAAAAGCCCCGAGAGAGCGCAACGAAAACTACGGATTCTCCGCTGGTGGTCCGATCATCAAGAACAAGACCTTTGCTTTCATCACCTACGAAAAGAACGACTTCGTCTTCGGTCTGTCTGGCAAAGCGACGGAACCCTCCGCAGCCTGGGTTGCCCAGGCGGGGCAGCTACTGGCTCAAAACAATGTCCCGGTGAGCCTCGCCTCTTGCAACGTGCTCGCGGGCCTTACAAGCCAGCTTCCTGCCGCCCAGATTCCCGCGGGTTGCAAGGCTTCCGGTGCCGGTTTCTGGCCCACCTCTGGGAGTAACTCCATCCTAAATTTGCCTGCGACTACGGGCAATTTCTTCAGCCCCAGCTCTGAGTTTGGCTACAGCTACAACGGCGTAGCTCGCATTGATCACCAGATTTCGGACAAACACCATCTTTCTCTGCACGCCATCATCGGCCAAGGGAACCAGGTCGCACCGCTCGGCGGCAGTCCGGCGCTCGGAACAGCCAGTTCGAATCTGGCGTACTATTTCGAGGTAGCGCCTCTCCACGATGGAAACTATGGCGCGGTCCTGAACTCCACCTTGTCCTCCAGGTGGACCAATCAATTCCTTTTCGGTGCCAGCTACTTCAACCAGTTGTTCCACGACAACAACAATAGCTTCGATACCAAGGCCTTGGGCTTGTTCCTTAGCCCCGACGCCACCGACCACGGACAGCCCATCCTTGGCGCACCGAACGTCCGCATCAGCGGCTTTGAGCAGACCGGTCTGACGCCGCCGGAAGGGCGAAGCGACTTGACCCTTCATTTCACGGATATTCTTTCCTTGAGCAGTGGCAAGCATCAATACCGCTTCGGAGGTGAGTTCCGCGAGGCGCACCTAAACGAATTCTATCACCGCCGCGGAACGGGGAGGTTCAACTTCGACGGTACTCAGGGACCATGGGCCAGTAATGCGATCTGCGTTACCAACCCTAACGAATGCTCCCTCGCCGACTTTCTCGCGGGCGACGTTTCCTCATCCACCATCGCTGTGGGAAACCCGGAACGCTGGGTAAAGGTGAGTGCCTACAACTTGTTCTTCCAGGATTCATGGCAGTTCACTAAGAGGCTCAACCTTCAGTACGGCATGCGCTACGAATACTTTGGCCCCATGGGTAGCACCAAAACGGACATCGCCAATTTTATTCCTGGAGCGGGTTTCAAGATCGTTGGCAACGGCCTCAGCTCTCTGTTTCCGCCGGATCGTAACAACTTTGGGCCCCGTTTGGGCTTCGCTTATGAGCCCACCGACAAGGGCGACCTTGTGGTCCGAGGAGGAGTGGGCGTATTCTACGACCAGATCAACCTGAATCCCTTCCTCGACTTCCGGCCGCCTATTGCGGCGCCCTCTGGCATCCAGGGTAACCCGTTCGGCACCACGCCGATCTCCACTTACAGCACCAATCGATTGGGGCAGACTTCATACAATTGGGATGCGATCCAGGCAGGTGGTAATCCCATCTTTGCAGGCGTTACTGCCTGCACCAATCCTTTGTGCGCAGCTCCGACTGACCCACAGGGTCTGACGGCTTACTCTGTGAGCCAGAATTTCCGTACGCCTTACTTCTATAACTACAATCTGCAGGTGGAAAAGAGCTTCGGGAATTCCGTGGTTTGGCAAATTGGATATGTTGGGAGCGAAGGTCGCAAGCTCAACCTGGTGTCCAACATCAACCAGAACAATACGATTGCCCACATGGGCAACATTCTGCAGCTTGCCAGCACAGGCACCTCGAATTACAACGCCCTGCAGAGCGTGCTTAGACTGAGGTCCTGGCATGGGCTAACCTCCCAGTTTGCGTACACCTGGTCTCACGCCCTCGATATCATCAGCGAGTACCGCGGTACCGTCGTTGACAATGTCCTCGCCCCGAAGGCTGACTATGGCAACAGTGACTTCGACACCCGTCATCTGTTCACTCTGAATTTCACCTACGATGTCCCTAAAGCGCCATGGGCGACTTCCGGGTGGTCACAGCGCCTTATGAACAACTGGCAGATCAGCAGTGTGATGAACTTCCACACAGGCCAACCCTACGACGAAGTTCTGTCTTATTTGAATCTTGTCGCCGGCGCCAACCCGTTTGCCAGTGCCAATGGCGTTACCATTGATCATAAGTTCGTGCCAGGAACGGGCACACTCTGGATTAACCCGACGGCATTCTGCGATCCCAACGCCGGCGACCCCGGCTGCACCGGCTCGGCCTTTGGCAACGTTTCCCGAAACAAATACTACGGCCCGGGTTACGGAGACGTCGATCTGTCCTTCATCAAGAATATCCCGATCAAGGAGCGAGTCAGAATCCAGCTCCGCGCGGACTTCTTTAACCTCTTCAACCGCATCAATCTTTCATCCGGAGTGGGCGCGCTGGCCGCCTTCGGAAGCGGCTCTCCGAACGGCAACACCTGCAATGAAGACATCACCACCCATCGCTGCTCGGCGAACTTCGCCAACAGCGGGTTTGGCATGGTCACCGACACCATCGGCGACTTCAACGGCGCTCCGGCTATCGGTCCTGGAGAAGCCCGCAACATCCAGCTCGTGGCCAAAATCATCTTCTAACGGCCAGTCCAACTTCCTAGCCTCAGAGGGCCTTCCCCATCCAGCCGGGGAAGGCCCTTTGATTTGGGTGTCGATTTAGCGATGAAGGAATTCTTCTAAGAGCAGCCAGGACAGCTGCTCGCTGTTGTGACGCAAAACGCCGTGCTCCTCGACGAGGTCATTGAGGATGACGCGGCAGCCGAGGTTCTTAAGTGCGTCGAGGTCCACGGCCACCGGCGTGGCGCCTTCGGCGCGATACCTTCGCAGTACCCTGGGCGAGATCGCCTGGCGGTTGGCGACCACGCAATCAATCACGCGCTGCGGCACATGCTTTTGGATCGCGCACAGGTGGTCTGCCAGTCCGTACCCGGTGGTTTCGCCCGGCTGCGTCATCAGGTTTGCGATGTACACCCGCGGCGCTTTCGAGCGCGCAATCGCCGCGGCAATCTCTGGAATCAGCAGATTTGGCAGCACGCTCGTGTAGAGCGACCCCGGGCCCATCAGAATCAGGTCCGCCATATCAATGGCTTCGAGGGCGGCGGGCAGGGGGCGCACGCGGCTCGAAGAAAGGCCGAGCCTCTGGATCGGAACTTTGCTCGCGCTGATGCGCGTCTCGCCGTGCACCACTCGGCCGTCCTCGAGCTTGGCCACGAGATGCACATTCGAGAGCGTTGACGGAAATATGCGCCCGCGAATCGCCAGCACTTTGCTCGTCACGCGAATCGCCTCAATAAAATCCCCGGTAACGTGCGTGAGCGCGGCAAGGAACAGATTTCCAAAGTTGTGGCCCGCCAACCCTTGCCCCGCGTGGAAGCGATACTGAAAAAGCCGGCCCATCAGCGCTTCGTCTTTCGAGAGCGCCACCATGCAGTTGCGGATATCGCCCGGAGGCAGGATGCGGTTCTCGCGGCGCAAACGGCCCGAGCTTCCGCCGTCATCGGTGACCGTGACGATCGCGGCGAGATCAGAAATCGGGCGCTCCGCGGTAGCAAGTTCGTCGGGACGCCGCACCACGTGCTCTTTCAAGCCGCGCAGCAACGTGGAAAGCCCGGTGCCGCCGCCGAGCGCGACAATGCGAAAGCCCGGCAGAAGAGTTTTTGTTGAAGACCCGCGTTTTTTCATCGTTGGCTGAGAACGAAACGCCGTTCTTATTCTACAGGAAAGGATTCAACTCGAAGGTTGCTGGGGGATAAACGCGAGAACGCAGAAGTCTTGAGAGCAGGGCGAACAAAGTGCCAATGAAGCAAACGCGCGCTCGGCGCTCCGGTCCTCCTGAAGCCGCGGTTTCTGCAGCCGAAAGATCTCAACTGATCGGATGAGCGCGGTTGCTCTCGAAGGGAGTTCTTGCTCTCCAGACACTAACAACAACCGCTCATGCCTGCTTTTAACTCCCGAATCCCTCTTTCTCGGGATAGAGCAACTCGGTGAAGCGCGGATCTTCCTGGAGGAACGCGAAGTCTTCATCGTTGCGCGCGTGGTAGCGGTTTTCCGGGCGCAGCTGAATGGCGACCTTAAGGTTCTCGAGCGCGGAGTCGGCTTCGCCGGTGAGGCAATCGAGCGCCGCCAGCGCGTAATGAATGTGGTCCGCTTTCGGAGCGGCCTTGCGCGCTTTGTCAAGGCTCTCCCGCGCTTCGTCCCAGCGGCCGATGTTCATCATGGCCACCCCGCGCTGATAATGATCTTCGGCGCTCTTCGGATTCTGTTCCGCTGACGGCTTCATGCGCTGCTCGGCGATTTTCAGGTGCATGCGCGCGCGGTCCGCCAGCTCTTTGCTGGGGCCTCTGAGCACTTCTTCGAGTTCCTGCTTGGCGCGCGAGAATTTTTGCTGATGAAAGAGCGCCAGCGCTTCGTCGTAAGTTTTCAGCTGCGCTTGCACCCGCGGATCGACCAGTTCGACGCCGCCGCGCTGCGGAGGGTGGGGCGTTCCTAAGCTTTTCTTTTTCATCGACTTAGAGGACCCGTGCCCGGCGCTCTTGGAGTGGTGGGAGGACCCTCCAGAGGCTTTTCGCACTTTTGCCATGTAGCGCATGCTAGCAGAGGCCACCGCGTCCGTCAAACACGCGCTCTAATATATTCAAGTAAATAACGTAGTGGTGAACCATCGTCCATCCTCCGCGAAACAGCGGTTACCGAACCGCATCATGGCCAAAAATAGGCCGTGGAGAATGCCGGAGAATCGCGGAAACTGTCACCTAGGCATTGAGTGATGGAGACGCGGGATGGGATGGCTGGCCTGCCTGCACCGCGTATGCTAAATTTGTGGCCGCATAACTGGTCGACGACAAAGTGCCTTTCATCAATTTTCCTGCGCGCGAAATTAACTGCAAGCTGGTGTACTACGGCCCGGGTCTCGGTGGCAAAACCGCCAACCTGCAGTGGGTTTACGACCACACCGGGCAAAACCAGAAGGGCAAAATGGTGTCCCTGGCCACGGAAACCGACCGCACGCTGTTCTTCGACTTCCTCCCGCTGGACCTGGGGACGGTGCGCGGCTTCAAAACGCGCTTCCACTTGTATACCGTGCCCGGCCAGGTGTTCTATGAGGCCAGCCGCAAGCTGATCCTCAAGGGCGCCGACGGCGTGGTGTTCGTGGCGGATTCACAGGAAGAGCGGCTCGACGCGAATTTCGAGACCATGGAAAACCTGCAGGAGCACCTGAGGGAACACAACCTGAATTTCACCACCATTCCTTACGTACTTCAGCTAAACAAGCGCGACTTGCCCAATGCCCTGTCCGTGCCGGAACTTACAAAACAGCTTCGCAAGAAAGGCGAGCCGGTTCTGGAAGCGGTGGCGATTCAAGGCACGGGCGTCTTCGAAACCCTCAAAGAAGTCGCCAAGCTCGTCCTCGCCGAACTTAAAAAAGGCGGCTAGCCTCGAAAGAGCGAATTGCCGTATTCAAGGAGTCTGAAAACCACTTCGACGGGAACACCTACTGTTACGGGTTTACCGTCTTTCATCGACTCATGCGAAGTTGACGAGGGCGGCGGATTCACTGTCGAAGGTCGGGATGGCTTCGACGAGGCGAGTGACCGTGAGCGCGTCGCGGACGCGGCCGGGTCCGCAGACCAGGCGGAGCACGCCGCCTTCGCGCGCGAGCTGAATCGAGATGCGAACCAGTGTCGAGAGGCCGGAGCTATCAATCTGCGGCGTGCTGTTAAGCCCGACGATCACTTTCCGGATGCCCTTCTTGAGGACGGACTGCAACGCCCCGTAAAGCTGTTCGCTTGGTTCGCCGATGGTGAGACGGCCATGCACTTCGAGAATGGCGACGGCGCCGGACTCGCGAACCTTAATCTCCATGGGTAGCCGTTCGATCATGTGAATGGGCCTGCGCTTCTTTATGTCTTGCTCGAAACGCGGAAAAGACCGCACGGCATTATACGCTGGCCGCCCGAAGAAGTGGTAAGGCCTGATTCCCAAGAGGTCGAAGAGTTCAAGGTCGAAGAGTCAAAGAGTCAAAAAAAGACTTAGATGAAATGCTTTGAATGCGGCGAATCATTCGTACCGTAGTGCCGCCATCGGGTCGACGCGTGTTGCCCGCCGCGCGGGAATGTAAGAAGCGAATACGGCAACTCCCATCAAACCTACGGAGACACCGACCAACGTGAGCGGGTCATTGGCCCGGACGCCGTACAGCAATTGCGCAAAGGTGGAGAGCAGCCGTGCGAGCACCAGGGCGGCGGCAATTCCGATCGCCAGACCCGCGCAGGACAACCGCAGCCCGTTTCCGACCACCATGCGAAAAACATCCTGTTTCGCGGCGCCAAGCGCCATGCGAATACCAATTTCGCCGACGCGCTGGCTCACGGAGTAGGCGACTACGCCGTAGGTTCCAACCGACGCAAGGACCAACGCCAACGCCGCAAAAGTTGCCAACAGAATCATCGGGAAGCGCTGGGAGGACATGGATTCCGCAACGATTTGCGGCATGGTTCTCACGTCATAAACCGGCGGAGCGCCGCCACCCGCGTAAACTGCCGACTTGATGGCCGGCATCATCGTGGCGACATCGAGCGGCGTGCGAACGAGGATCTTCGTGTCGGGGTAGTTCAAGGGAACCCATTTATCGGGGTCCTGCTGAAGTGAGAAATAGCTTTGCGCTCTCGTACGCTTATCGGTCTCGCCCACTCCCCAATGGCTGACGTGGCCGACGACACCAACAATCTCGCACGGACCTACGGGCGTGTCCCATCCGAAGGTGATGGATTGGCCGACAGGGTTTTGTCCCGGGAAATATTGCTCGGCAAAAACGGTATCAATCACCGTAACGAACGGAGTTTTTGTCGTGTCCTCGGAGGTAAAGAAGCGGCCGCGCAGCAGCGGTATGCCCATGGTGCGGAGATAATCGGTGCCGGTGGTGAACACGAGCGTGCGCGGGGCGTTTTGAATTTCAGCGGGCTTTTGCGAATCGATCCAGAAAGGCGCGTCGGCGTCACCGTCGGTCAGCGGAACGAGTTCTGTGAAGTCTGCGGCTTGCACGCCGGGAATCGCGCGGATGCGGTCGAGCAACTGGAAATAGGAGGCGCGCATGCCGGGGCCGGTCTTGGGCGTCGAAGGCGAAAGGCCTACTTTGAAGGTAATCAGATTCTGCGTGTCGAAGCCGGGATTCGTTTCCCACAAATGGCGGATGGTGCGCAGGAGCAACGCCGCGCCGACGAGTAAGACCAGCGTCAAAGCCGTCTGCACCACCAAGAACGTGCTTTGAGCGCGATGCCGCCCGCCTCCCGCGCCCCGCCCGCTTTCTTTCAGCGAGGCTTGCACATCGCGCTTGTAAGTCTTCAGAGCGGGAGCGAGGCCAAACAGGATTCCCACGGCGAGGGATACGGCCAACGTAAACCAGAGCACCTCGGCATTGACGCCGATGTTCTCGCTGCGCGGCACGTTTGCAGGAATCGCCGCGAGTTCCAGCCGCATGCTCCAAAAGGCCAGGAGAACGCCCATGGTGCCGCCCGCGAGCGAAAGCAGCAGGCTCTCCGTCAGCACTTGCCGCATGACACGCGCGCGACTCGCTCCGAGGGCCGCACGAACAGCAAATTCCCTCTCCCGCGCCGCCGAACGTGCCAGGCAAAGATTCGCGACATTGGCGCACGTAATCAGCAAGACCAGCCCGACGGCTCCGAGCAATAGCAAAAGGGTTCCGCGCACATCCTGAACGATGATTCGTTTCAGGGGCTCGACGTCGGCTCCCGTTCCGCGATCCGCGTCCGGATAGAGCTGATCCAAATGGTCTTGGATCGCGCTCATTTCAGCTTGTGCTTGTGCGACGCTTACGCCGGCGTTCAGCCGCGCGACCCCAACCATGCCGGCGTGGCTTCCACGAGCTTCCAGGAGCAACGGGTTGTACTGGCCGAGAGGCAAGTACACGTCGGCCTGGTCCAGGAAGCGAAAGAGCGGCGGGAGCACTCCTACGATGACGTAGTCCGTCCCACTCAAGATCACGGATTTTCCGAGCGCCTGTGGGCTTGCCTCAAAGCGGTTTCTCCACAAACGATTGCTGATGATGATCACGGGCGCAGCTCCGTGCCGGTCTTCCTCGGGAGTGAACTCGCGGCCAAGACTTGGCGCCACGCCAAGGGTGCCGAAGAAGCCGGCGGTCACTTCGACGCCGTCGAGATGTTCCGGGGAGCCCGGACCCGACAGGTCAACGCCTTGCTGGAACATCATCGCCGCCATTTGGTCGAACGAACGAGCACTGCGTCGCCAATCCACAAAATTAGGGTAGGAAATCGCGTCGCGTGAGAAACGTTGGTTGCTTTCGAGAAGCATGACAAGCCGGTCCGGCTGGGAATAAGGAAGCGGCGCCAAGACCACACCTTGCACGACACTAAACATCGCCGTATTCGCGCCGATGCCGAGTGCGAGGGTGACAACAGCGGCGACCGTGAACCCGGGGGATTTACCGAGCGTGCGCGCGCCAAAACGAAGGTCGTTGCCGATTTGCTCAAGCCAGGTCCAGCCCCAGGTGTCGCGGGTCTGTTCTTTCAGGAGTGTTGAATTGCCGAAGGTGCGCATGGCGGCGTGACGCGCTTCTGCCGGGCCCATACCGGAGGCGACGTTCTCAGCGATTTGCTGGTCGAGATGGAACCGGATTTCGTCGGTCAGGTGCCGATCGCTTCGGTTGCGGTAGAACAAATTCTGTAGCCGAAGCAAAAATCGCCGCATCCACACCATAGAGTCACCTTTGACTTGTGAGCTATTCGTACCTTAGCGCTACGATCGGGTCGACGCGCATCGCGCGCCGGGCGGGCACCCAGCATGCCAGGAAACCAACCGCCAACAGCAAGATCACGACGGACACCAGCGCCACGGGATCGTGTGGCGAAACGTGCCAAAGCTGGCTGCGAAGCACGCGAGCCGCTGCGATGCTTGCAGCGAGACCGATGGCAATGCCGGGCAAAATAAACCGTGCCCCAAAACGGAAGATCAAGCGCAGCACATCGCTGGAGCCGGCTCCTAGCGCTTTGCGCACGCCGATTTCGTGCGTTCGCTGGGCCACCGCGTTGGACACCACGCCGTACACTCCGACAACGGCCAAGGTCAGCCCCAGCGCGGCAAAAACTGCGAGAAGCACGACGCTAAAACGCGGGCCGGAGTACTCGTAATCGTTCAGCAGCGAATTCATCGTGCGCACGTCGGTCACCGGCTGATCAGGATCGAGGACATAGACCTGCTCGGCCACCGGTTTTGCCAACGAGGCCGGGTCGGTGTTGGTTAAAACCACAAGGAAATCGGCATCGCCGGTCAGGGTGTAGGGCAGGTAAAGCTCGGGAGCAATCTCGCGCGTCAGGCCACGATTGAGGACGTCATTCACCACGCCTACGATCTGGAACGTGTCATCGGCGAGGTGGAGATCGCCGCTCAAACGCGGAACGCGGACGATGCGGCCGAGCGGCGCGGTCGAAGGAAAATAACGACGCACGAAACTCTGATTGACAATGGCCCAGTGGCCGCCCGACGCCATGTCCGTGTCGCTGAACGGCCGCCCCTCGAGCAGCGCGATGCCGAAAACTTTCAAGTAATCCCGGCTCACGGCGTGGATAACGACAGGCCGGGTATCCACTTGAGACGCGCCGGAAATCTCCACGGGCGTTTCCATGCCGCCAAAAAAGGGATGCATTCCGATGCTCATTGCGGCGGATTCAACGCCCGGGAGAGTCTCGGCGCGACGCAACAACTCTTTGAAAAAAGTGATGCGGTGCGGCGCATCGGCGTATCGCTGCGGAGAAAGCGGCACGCGAATCGTGAGTAGATGATCCGTGCGCATTCCCAGGTTCTGGTCCTCGATGGCCAGCACCGTCCGCATCATCAAGGTAGCCCCGACGACCAGCACCAGCGACAATGCCACTTCGACGACCACCAGCCCGCCGCTGGCAGATATCCGGCGAAAGCCCGCACCGGCGCCTCGCGCGCTCTCTTTGAGCGCGGTTACCAACTGCGTGCGGCTGACATGCAGCGCTGGCGCCAGCCCGAAGAGCAACGCCGTCACAAACGACACGCCAAGCGTAAACAGCAATACCGGCCGGTCAATCGCGACCTTCGCTTCATCCGGTATCGAGTCGGGAGGCACCATGGCGAGGATGACGCGCAACGCGCCAAAGGCCAGCGCCGCGCCGATGACGCCGCCAAGTGTCGAGAGCAGCACGCTTTCGGTGAGCAACTGGCGCACGAGGCGTCCGCGCGTGGCGCCGAGCGAAGCGCGGAGAGCGATTTCGCGTTGCCGGGTCGCCGCGCGGGAGAGCAAAAGGTTGGAAACATTGGCGCAGGCAATCAGCAGGAGCATGCCCACCGAGCCAAACAGAATCCACAGGATTTCGCGGAGTCCGCTCGGAAAAGACTCCTTGAACGAAAGCAAGCCGACGCGCCACTTGTCGGGAAAAGCTGCTGGCTCGCGCTGCTTGAGGTCGGCAATGACGGGGCGAAGGTCGGTCTCGGCCTGCGCTTCCGTTACGCCTGGTTTCAAACGGCCGAGCAAGTGCACGTAATGCACGCCTTCCAAAAACTCGCCGCGATGAAAAACGATTGGAACGTAAACATCGGCGCCGCGCCACATGAACCGCGGCGGCATAACTCCGATGACGGTGCGCACGGTGTCGTTGAGCCGCATCGTGCGCCCCAGCACGCTGCGATCGCCGCCGAACTGCTGCATCCAGAATTTGTAGCCCAGGACGGCGACCGGCGGAGCCCCGGGAGCCGAGTCCGCCGCCACCGGCGTGCGCCCGAGGAGCGGAGGCACACCCATCACCTCGAATGTGTTCATGGTGCAGACGTTGCCGCGCAGCCGCTTCGGTTCGCCTTCGCTGGTCCAGACGACGTCGCTGACGGTTGAGGCAATCGTGCCTTGGAAAATCGAGTTGCGTTCCGCGATTTCGAGGAATTGGTCGACGGTGTAATTGAATCGCCATCGCGACGAGTCCGGAGACCACACCTTCACGCTCATCAAGCTGTCTACGTCGCGGTAAGGAAAAGGATTGAGGACCACGCCATAGATGACGCTGTACATCGCGGCGGTGGCCATGATGCCGAGCGCCAGCGATAGAATTGCGACCGCACTGAAGCCGGGCCCTTTGCGAAGGCTCCGCAAACCATAGCGGAAGTCCTGCGCGATTTGCTCGAGCCAGGTCCAACCCCAGGTGTCGCGCGCCTCTTCCATGAATAGGGTCGGGTTGCCGAAGGCGCGCATGGCGGCGTAGCGGGCTTGTTCCGGATTCATTCCCGAGAGGCGGTTTTCGGCGATTTGCTGGTCAAGATGGAATTGGATTTCGTCGTTTAATCGCTTCGTGCCCCGGTTGCGCCGGACGAGAGTTTGCAATCGAAGCCAGAATCGGCGAGGCCAGGTCATAACATCACCTTTCAGACAGCGTCATTCGTACCGCAGGGCCACCATCGGATCGACGCCCGTCGCGCGACGCGCGGGTATCCAGCACGCTGCGAGCGCCACTAGCCCAAGCAGCAGCGCCACTCCGGCTATGGTTGTGGGATCGTTCGCTCGCACGTCATACAACATGCTGGCCATGAATCTCGTTACTCCCAGTGCAATGGCAATTCCTGCTGCCGCTCCAAGGACGACGAGCGCGATTCCTCGCCCTGCGACCAACCGCAACACGTCGCGCTGCTCCGCTCCAAGCGCCATGCGTATCCCCACTTCCCTGGTCCGCCGCGCTACGTCGTAGGAAAGCAGGCCGTATAGCCCGATGCACGCCAGCACCAAAGCCAGCGCGCCGAAAAAGCTCGACAACCGCGTCGTCACCCGCTCCTGAAGGAGCAACTTCTCGATCTGTTCCCTCTGCGTGTGTACTTCAAACAGGGGCAAGTTCTTGTCGGCTCGCGAGACGATGTTGCGAACCAGACCGACTAATGCCATAGGATTCCCGGCGGTACGCAGCTCGAAGTGCGCGCTGTTCCGAACCAGCGGCAGGTACATCGTAGGCTTGAGTTCGTCGCGCAAATTGTTGTATTTGGTGTTGCCGGCCACTCCCACAACCGTGTATCCCGGCTGCGGGCCGGTCGCCGGCTCGTCTTCGTATTGGGGGTTCCCCATGTGTTTGCCGACAGGATCTTCGTTCGCGAAAAATTTGCGCGCAAACGCTTCATTGACAATCACCGGTAGTGGCGCTGCCGGTGCCTGCGAGACTCCGCCGGCCGGTCCAGCACCTGTGCGGCTTTGTTCGGCCGCCTTCATCGCCGCGTTGGTGGCCGAAGCGGACGCAAAATCCGCGGGTGTAAATATCCTTCCGGCCATCAGGGGAATGCCCATCGTCTGAAAAAAATCGAGTCCCACAGGCAGATCCGCCGTGCTTACATTCGAGTACGGCGGCGCCCCGTCCAGATGCACGCTATCGCCGGACCAGTCTCCGCTTAGCAACGCTTCTTCCGAGTAGCTCGCGGAAAGTACGCCCGGCAGCGCCTGAAACCGCTCCTGCAAGTCGCGGTAGAGTTGCGCGCTCTGTTCGTCTTTGTATCCAGCGATTGTGGGATTAATCCCAAATAGCAGCACATTCCGCGTGTCGAACCCGGGATTCAGCTCGTGAAGGTTGTGCAGCGTCCGCATAAGCAACCCGGCTCCCGTAAGCACGACGATGGATAGCGCGACCTGCGCCAGCACCAGCGCGTCTCCCAGGCGCAACCGTCGAGCTGGACGCGCATCTTTTCCTCTCAGGTATAATTCATTCTCTCTGAGCCCCGCGGTTAACTCCGCTCGCGCCCCGCTTCGCGCCGGAGCCAACCCAAACAAGATTCCCGTCGCAAAAGTCACGCCCATCGTGAACGCCAGCACCTGCCAGTCCAGCCCGACCACATACGGAAAGTCTTTGCCGAGGCCGCCGGAAATGAGTTTGGTGATGATTCGCACGCCCCACACCGCCACCAGCACGCCCAGCGCTCCACCGAGCGTCGCGAGCAGCAGGCTCTCGGTCAGCAGTTGTCGCACAATCCGGCGCCGACCCGCTCCGAGCGCCGACCGCACGGCCATCTCTTTCTGCCGTGTCGCGGAACGCGCCAGCATCAACCCCGCCACGTTGGCGCAACTAATGAACAGCACCAGTCCTACCGCGGCCGTGATCAGATAGAGCATCGGAGCGATCTGGTGCGTCTCACCGTTCAGGGCCTGCGCCGCAAGCGCCAGCCTTATTGCGGGCTGATCCGCCTCCTTCAAGAGCGGCTTCGCTCCGTGGGCTATTTCATTTCCGAAGAGCGCGCTGGCCTCTTCTTGCGCCTGGCCTATCGAAACGCCCGCCTTCAGCCTTCCCACCATCACGACCCAGAACGACGCAGGATCGTTGTACCGGTCTTTGTTTCCCCACCACTCTGACTTCACGCGATCCGATAGCGCAAAAGGCAGGAAAAAATCCTGGGTCTTGCCCGGCGTCAGGCTCGTGAAAGCGGCCTCTGCAACTCCCGCAATAACCACGGAGGTGTTATTCAGCCTTACCGTTTGACCAATTGCGGAGCGGTCCCCTCCAAACGCCCGCTCCCAATATCCGTAGCTCAGGACAATTGCCGGCGACGCCGAGCGCGAGTCATCCTCCCGCCCCAACGGCCGCCCCAGGGCCATCTTCACGCCAAGCGTCGAGAAAAAATCGCCCGAGACGTATTCTCCGCGCACGATGCTCGCCGGCCCGTTTCCGCTCAAGTCCATCTCCAGGGGCCCGGCAAACGCCGCCACGCCGGAAAAACTCTTGGCTTGCGCGCGCACCGTTTCGTAAAACGGCCCCGAAAGCGAACATTCCGTGGACGGCGGGTCCCAGCAATCGCCATAGCCGCTGTGTCCGGTAAACTTCGGTTTCGCGTGCGCCGTCCACCGAAAGACCACTAGTTGCTGCGGCTCCGCGACCGGCAGCGGTCGCAAGAGTACGGCATCTACAAAACTGAAAATCGCGGTGTTTGCGCCAATTCCCAGCGCCAGTGTAACTACCGCAACCGCCGTGAATCCGGGCGACCGTTCTAACATTCTCGCGCCGTAGCGCAAGTCGCCCGCGATCTGCTCGAACCAGGTCCAGCCCCAGGTGTCGCGAATTTCTTCTTTGAGAAATGTAGGATTGCCGAAAGTGCGCCTGGCGGCGTGACTGGCTTCTTCGGGGCTCATCCCTGCCGCGAGGTTTTCGGCGATTTGCTGGTCGAGGTGAAATTGAACTTCGTCGTCTAAACGCTGCGTGCTGCGGCCGCGACGGAGCAGAGTTTGCAAACGAAGGAAGACTTGCCGAATCCACAACATGACAGCACCACCCTAGGTTGTCTCTACGACCAGGTTGATCGCCGCGGAGAGGCGGCTCCAGTTGGCAGCTTCCTTTTCAAGCTGGGCGCGGCCGGCCGCGGTCAACGAATAAAACTTGGCTTGTCTCCCCGTTTCGGTTTCTTTCCATTTGGCCTTGATCCAGGCTTTTTGCTCCAGGCGGTGCAAAGCCGGGTAGAGCGAGCCCTGCTGGACTTGCAACACATCCCGTGAAATCTGTTGGATGCGCTTGGCAATGGCCCACCCGTGCTTGGGCTCGAGCGCAATCGTTTTGAGAATCAAAAGGTCGAGGGTGCCTTGGACGAGGTCGTTCGGTTTTCCCATGCTATGACTATCTACACTAAC
>DATFSR010000033.1:0-3994 GCA_035262505.1 Candidatus Acidiferrum sp.
GGAATCCATCCCCACCGACAAAGTGGAGTTGAAGGACCAGGAGAAAAAGCTCGCCGAGCAGCTGATTCAAAGCCTGGCGGCCCCCTGGGAGCCTCAGAAGTATCGCGATGAGTATCAGGAGAACGTGAAGGCAATGATCGCTGCGAAACTCAAGGGCCAGGAAGTGACCGAAGTCGCTCAGCCGCACATGGCTCCGGTGATAGACTTGATGGAGGCGCTCAAGAAGAGCCTCGCGGAGAAGAAGGCGGCTCCTGCTGCAGCTGCCCCGGTCGCGCCGGTCGGGCCAGTTGCCGTTCCCGCGGGCAAAAAGCCCCCGGTTCGTGCCGTTGAACCCGCGCCAGCAGCGGCGCAAAAACGGGGTGGCAAGAAGGCAGCCGGTTAATTGTTGAATGGATGCAACGAACAGATTTAGTCCTGAAGACGTCCAGCGCATTTTAGGTGTGAGCGCGAAACAGCTGGAGTATTGGGATCGCCTGGGCTTGGTATCCTTACAAAAAGAGCAAGGAACCCACTTCTACGACTTCCGAGATCTCATCGGCCTGCGGACCGTAAAACAGCTCATCGAACAGGGCGTGCGTGCCAACCGTTTGCAGCGCGCACTTGCGGCGTTGCGCGAAAAACTGGACAAGGCGCAGGCGCCCCTGGCCGAGCTGCGGGTGCTCTCCGACGGAAAGGATGTCATCCTGGAACGCGGTGGCGCCCGCCTCGAGCCCCTTTCCGGCCAGTTTGTCTTGAATTTCGAGACGCGCGAGATTGATGAGCGCGTCCGTGTCATCACCGCACCGGCCGCTGCCGGCATGCGCAACGCCGATGTCTGGTTTGCCAAGGCCTTGGATTGTGAATCCGCGGCGGGGAAAAGAAGCGAAGCCATCAACGCTTACGATCGCGCGTTACAGGCCGACCCGCGGAGAATCGACGTGCTGCTGAATTGCGGGACGCTTTATTACGAGGACGGAAACCTCGAGAAGGCACGCGAATGCTTCGAGCGCGCCATCGCACTCGACTCCGGCAACACCCTGGCGCACTTCAATCTAGGAAGCGTGCTCGACGAAATCGGCCAGGTCGAGGCCGCGCGCCAACATCTGCGGCTTGCGGTGCGCTTACAGCCTGACCATGCCGACGCGCACTACAATCTCGCCTTCGTGTGCGAGAAGTTGAGTGCATTTCCCGAAGCGCGCGAACACTGGCAGGCCTACCTCCGGTTGGATCCCTCCGGTCCTTGGGCCAGCTTTGCCCGCCGGCGCCTGGCATCTGCCGGGACAGCGAAATCCGCGAACATTCGAAAGTAAATCCGCCCCAGCGTTGAACAACTGCAGTGCCCAGGAGTTGATGTCCACTGTATTGGCAGTGCTGTTTGTGACGGAACTGGCAGAGAATGTGGCCGTTGCGTCCCAGCCTGACAGGCCCCCAAGTCAAACGTGCCTGCCCAAGCCGTTCCGCCGCAAGCTAGAGCAAGAACGAGAGCCAGTAGAACAGGTATTAGTACTTTCCTCAACGCTTTACAGAAGGTCACCGCCGTTATTCCGGCGGTAGGTAATCCTCAACAACCTGCCAGACTTGGATCAACGCCGTCTGCTCAGGCAGTTCCTGCCGGTACAGCGCTCGATACCGATTCGGTTCTTTTTTCATCTTGTGGTCTGCTGATGCTCGGCGAACCATTTGGTCGCACATACTTGCGCCTGCGCGATTCGCCCATCGGACAGCAAAGCAGGGACCGACTTGTCTCCGTCAAGTGCGTGAAGTATGCCGCCTTCCATCATCTTCTTGAACAACATCGCTCGTGCTCCGCCGTCTTTGGTTAGACCTCCCGATTTGGCAGGGAGATTATGAAGCCAGAGCCACCTTGGCCCCAAAATAGGCATCCTCATAATTCTTGTCACCAGGTCCCCCAGGCCGTGCCCGCAAAGCGGCGAAAAAGCATACAAAACAGAAAATAGAGGCAGCCGGAATGTCTGTAGGAATAGCAAAGCCGGCGACCTTTAGGTCGCCGGCTTCAGGAGTGTGTGCAGGGAGTTGTTGTCGTTACTTCTTGCGCCGTAGGAACGGCACACCGACCATACCCAATCCCAAGAGCATTAGGCTGGCAGGTTCCGGAGTTGGCGTAGTCGTATCCGGGCCGTTCGAAATCGCGAAGACCCTACCATTGGTTGGCATGTTAGCACTCGAAAAGGCAATCGCTTGTAGGTGTACATCGGCCGGGACATCAGAGCCGTTCGTCCAGGTTGCGTGGAACGTGAGGCCGCCACTCCCGATCTGTACCCCACTGCCCCCACCTTTGGGTGCGGTCACCGTCCAGCAAACCGAAGAGTCCAATTGTGTGCCATCGCAGTCTCCGGTCCCCCCGAGATTTGTCCCACCGTTCTGGACCACAGAAAAGCCAGCTGGATCTCCCGATGGGTCATCAGTGAGTCCCGTGAACGAGAGGCCCTTGAGGCCCAATGTGCTCAGGAAGTCTCCTTGGCACGTCACATTCAGACAGGAAACATTAATTGTTACATCTGTGCTGGTCACGGTCGCCGTGAACAAGGTGCTACTCCCGTCGCTGCCGCCCACGGTAAATTGAAACGAGTCAGCCTTGGCCGTTCCGCCGCAAACTAAAGCAAGAACGAGAACCAGCAAAGCAGGTATCAGTACTTTTCTCAAATCGCACACTCCTTCTTTCCGGGGGGGACACTTCCCCAACTGCAAAGACAGAGTGCAATTGTCCTGCCAGTTTGTACCGAGAGGAGACTTTTCGAAACTCTAGATAACTCCTTTATTTATCAATAGATACCAGCACCAAAAAACGTCGTCGGCTACTACTAACAAACTAAACGAGAAACGTTTTGCATACTTTCGTCACGTTTGCGCTAAAGTCTTGCACAACCCCCTCTCCGGCCCAAAGTATCAAATGATCCAGAAGATAGCATGACCTTTGCAACATTTTGAGCACAAGTGAGACCCCAAAAGCTGCGTCTTCCAAGCCCGGAACTTTCTTCCTCTTTTGCCGGAAGGACAAAGCGTATGCGTGTCTCGATTCACCCTTGGGGACGTACCAGGCCCACCCCGGGCGGCAAGAGTCGCGTCACTATTCAGTGTTAAGGGAACTCGTTTCGAAGGACTCCGCTCCAATGATCATCAAGAACGTCAAACAGTTGGTTTTGGCTGGGTTGCTACTCTTGGCTGTTGGAACCGTCTGCCCAGCCCATACAACAACTCCCCCACCGTCGCCGCAAGAGCAGGCACAACCTCCGGCGCCGGGCCAGCACGCCGCACCAAGGTGGTCGCCGAGGCGCCATGGAGGGCCACGGAACCATCGGGCAGATCACCAGTTGATCTTGCGCGCGACATCCACATTTGCCTTCGATTTTTTCGCGCCGTAATGGCGCAAAATCAGCTGCACCTGCCCAGCCGGCCCCGCGCGAGGGTATGCGCGTGCTGACCAGCGTTGAATTTCTGCAGGGTTCCGCGAAGGTCTATGAATCTAAGCCCGTGGTTGCCGGCGAAGTTACCACGCCGGATCGCAAGGCTATCGCCTTCCAGATGGACGTGCCGCTGCAAACGCTTAAGCCCAGCTTCTACCTTTGCCAGGTCAACGTGATTGACGACGTTGCCAGCAGTTTTTAATCCCGCAGCTTTCCGCCTCTCATTCGAGAGCCAGCTGCTAAAACGCCTCCGTCAATCGCCGCTGCGTCCCCTTCGAAATTACGCCGCTTCGTGTTGCAGCGTTGGCTTTACGCAGCCGCCTTCTCTGTGGATCGCCCGGCGTCATTCCTCTCCAATATCCTCATTCCAAACCACGGGATTCGCGCGAATATACTCGCCCAGCATCGCAACGCACTCCTTCGAATCCAGGTCAATCACCTTCACGCCCAGCGAGCGCAGCCACTCGATGCCGCCCTGGAAATTCCGGCTCTCGCCCACAACCACGGTGCCGAATCCAAACTGCCGTACCAGCCCGCTGCAATACCAGCAGGGCGCCAGCGTCGTCACCATAATCAGCCTTTTATAGCTT
>DATFSR010000034.1:0-115331 GCA_035262505.1 Candidatus Acidiferrum sp.
CGTAATGCTCCTGGCCCACGATGCGCGGATCGAGAATGCGCGAGAAGCTGGCGAGAGGATCGACCGCGGGGTAAATGCCGCGCTCGACGATTTGCCGGCTCAAATTGGTGGACGCATCGAGGTGGGTAAATGTCGCGGCGGGAGCCGGGTCGGTGTAGTCGTCCGCGGGAACGTAAATCGCTTGCACGGAAGTGATCGAGCCAGTCTTGGTCGAAGTGATGCGCTCCTGCAATTCGCCGATTTCCGTGTTGAGGTTCGGCTGATAACCGACGGCCGAAGGCATGCGGCCAAGCAGCGCGGAGACCTCCGAGCCGGCCTGCACGAAACGGAAGATGTTGTCAATGAACAGAAGAACGTCGAGATGTTCCTGATCGCGGAAATATTCGGCTACGGTCAAGCCGGTCAGTCCGACGCGCAAGCGCGCTCCAGGCGGTTCGGTCATCTGACCGTAAATCAATGCGGCGCGGGACTTTTCCGAGTTTCCCGGAACGACGACGCCGGACTCCTGGAATTCGATCCACAGGTCGTTTCCTTCGCGCGTGCGTTCGCCCACGCCCGAGAAGACCGAGACGCCTCCGTGCTGCATGGCAACGTTGTGAATTAATTCCTGAATGAGGACCGTTTTGCCGACGCCCGCGCCCCCGAACAGTCCAATCTTGCCGCCCTTCAAGAACGGCTGAATCAGGTCGACGACCTTGATGCCGGTCTCGAACATTTCGAGCGTGGTGGATTGCTGATCCAGCAGCGGCGCCGGCCGGTGGATTGGATAGTGCGTCTGGCTCTCCAACGGGCCGAGCTGATCGACGGGCTTGCCCAGAACGTTCATCACGCGGCCCAGGGTCGTGCGCCCAACAGGCACGCTAATGCCTTCACCGAGATCAACCGCCTTCATACCACGCACGAGACCTTCGGTCGGCTCCATGGCCACCGCGCGCACCCGGCCTTCTCCCAGGTGCTGCTGCACTTCGGCGGTCACGTCAATTGGCTCCGGGACGTTAAAGCCATCGCTCGTGATGCGAACGGCGTTGTAGATGGCGGGCAGGTGACCACCCTCGAATTGAACGTCAAGTACGGGTCCAATGATCTGCACGATGCTTCCAACCTGTTTTGTTGATGAGGCCATGCGCTCTCCTAAGCCGTGCTAGACGCACCGCTCACAATTTCGATAATTTCCTTGGTGATGGCTGCTTGGCGCACTTTGTTCATGTGCAGCGTCAGCGCTTCGATTACGTCGCCGGCGTTTTTCGTCGCCGATTCCATGGCGGTCATGCGCGCCGCGTGCTCTGCGGCCGAGGATTCCAGCATCGCCCGTTGAACTTGCGATTCGACATAGCGGGGCAAGAGCCGGTCGAGAAGCTGTTCTTCCGGCTGCTCGTAAATGTAGTCCACTTGAGCGCCGGCCGCGTCGCCTTCGGCCCCTTCCTGCACTTGCGCCGGGTCCACCGGCAAAAGCTTTTCTACTGTCAGATTCGCGGACATTACCGTCTTGAATTCGCTGAAAATGATGTAAACGGAGTCGACCTCGCCTTTGGCGTACAGATCCGTCACCAAATTCGAAATCTCGCGGACGGCCCCGAATTCTACGCGCGCCAATACATTGATGTATTCGGCAATGAGGTTGAAACCGGCCTTGCGCAGAGCGTCCCGGCCTTTTTTGCCGACCGGAATAACCGAAAGCTTGCGGCCTTTGTTCGCCCGGAAGAATTCGTTTGCCTTGCGTAAAATATTGGTATTGAACGCGCCCGCCAACCCGCGTTCGCCGGTTAAAACCAGGGCGAGAACTCTTTCTTCCGCCCGGCGGGCCAACAGGGGATGCTGCGGTTCCGCAATCCGGCTGATGGTCGAGCGCAGAACGCGTACCAGCTCCTTCGCGTAGGGACGCGCCGCCAAGGCCGCTTCTTGCGCCCGCCGCAATCGCGCCGCCGCCACAAACTTCATGGCACGCGTAATCTGCTGGGTGTTTTTCACCGAGCGGATGCGGCGCCGGAAATCAAGAAGTGTGGGCATGGTCTTTCGTAAGCCGAAAACCCCTAATTCGCAGCCGCGGCGGCTACCGTGAAGCGCTCTTTGAACGCGTCCACAGCTGTCTTGATTTCGGCTTTGATGCCGTCGTCGAGGGCCTTCTTCGCCGCGATGTTCTTCAAGAGTGACGGATAATTCGTCTCGGTGAACTGCAGGAACTCACGCTCAAAACGGCGAACTTCCGGCACTGGCACGGTATCGAGCGCGCCGCTGGTGCCCACCTGAATAACCAATACCTGCTTTTCGGCAGGAAGTGGCACGTACTGGTCCTGCTTTAAGACTTCCGTCAGGCGCTGACCGCGGGCCAGCTGTCCTTGCGTCACCTTGTCGAGCTGATCCGCGCCAAATTGCGCGAACGCCGCAAGCTCGCGGTACTGCGCCATGTCCAGCCGCAGTGACCCCGCCACCTGGCGCATGGCCTTGATCTGCGCGTTGCCGCCGACGCGGCTCACGCTGATGCCCACGTTAATGGCTGGCCGAATGCCCGCGTTGAAAAGGTCCGCTTCCAGGTAAATCTGCCCGTCGGTAATCGAAATCACATTTGTCGGAATGTACGCGGAAACGTCGCCGGCCTGCGTTTCAATCACTGGCAGCGCCGTCAAGGAACCTGCACCCAGCTTGTCATTCAGCTTCGCGGCGCGCTCCAACAAGCGCGAATGCAGATAAAACACGTCGCCCGGAAATGCTTCGCGTCCCGGCGGGCGCCGCAGCAGCAAGGAAATCTCGCGGTACGCCTGGGCATGCTTCGAGAGGTCGTCGTAAAACGCGACGGCATGCCGCTTGTTGTCGCGGAAATATTCGCCCATGGCGCACGCGGCGTACGGCGCAATGTATTGCAGGGAGGCGGGCTCGGCAGCCGAGGACGCCACAACAATCGTGTAGTCCATTGCGCCCGCGTCGGTCAACGTCTTTACCACCTGAGCGATCGTCGAACGCTTCTGGCCGATTCCACAGTAAATGCAAATAACGTCGCCGCCCTTTTGGTTGATGATGGTGTCGAGAATGACGGCGGTCTTGCCCGTCTGGCGGTCGCCGATGATCAGCTCGCGCTGGCCGCGGCCGATGGGAATCATGCTATCAATGGCCTTGATACCGGTTTGCAGAGGCTCGCGCACCGGCTGGCGGTCCAGCACCCCGGGCGCAATGCGTTCGAGAGCATTGCGCTGTTTCGTGGCCATCGGGCCTTTACCATCCAGAGGCTGTCCCAGCGGATTCACAACGCGTCCCACCAGCGCATCACCCACGGGCACGGACATAATCGTGTTCGTGCGCTTTACGACGTCGCCCTCTTTTAGCTCCGTCGTTTCGCCCAGCAGAACAACCCCGACTTCCTCTTCTTCCAGGTTTAGCGCGATGCCGTAAACGTCGTGCGGAAACGCCAGCATTTCGCCGGCCATCACTTTTTCCAGGCCGTGCACGCGCGCAATTCCGTCGCCGACGCTGATGATTGCGCCCACTTCATCTACGGCAACGGTCTGCTCGTAATTCTCGATCTGCTCGCGCAGAATCTTGCTGATTTCGTCTGCCTTGATGTTTGCCATGCTTGCTCCGTTGCTTCCCCGAAAACTCCCTCATCACACCTGGCCGAAAACCTTGCTGCTGAAATCTTTTTATTCGGCCGCGAGCCTGGCGCGCATTTCGTTCAACCGGCTCCCCAGCGAACCATCGTAAATCGTGTCGCCAATGCGCACCACCGCGCCGCCCAGCAAACCCGGATTGAGCGAATACTTTGGCTCAATCTTCTTTCCCGTCACGCGCGCCAGCGTCGCCGCCAGCTCTTTTTTCTGGGTGGTGGTCAATTCCACTGCCGAAGCCACTTCCGCCTCAGCCACACCCTGCCGCTGGCGCAACACTTGCTGAAAGGTCGCGACAATTTCCGGAATCAGGTGGGTGCGCCGGTGATCGGCAATCACGAAGAGAAAATTGCGGATGATTTTGCTCGCGCCGATGCGCCCCGCAATTTTCTCAATCACCGCATGCTTTGCCTCGATGCTGACCGCCGGGCTTGCTAGCAACGTGCGCAGTTCCGCCGACTGCTCGTAAGCCGCGCCAAAACTCTCCAATTGCTTGGCGGCAGGCTCAGCGGCGCCTTGTTCGAGCGCGATATCCGCCAGCGCGTTGGCGTATTGGAGGCTTGCAGACTTCAATTCGGCATCCCTTCCAGGCTCTTCACAAAGTTGCTGATGAGCCCTGCCTGCGCCTGGGCGTTTAATTGCTTCACGAGCAGCGCTTCCGCGCCGTCCACCGCCAGCTTTGCGGCCAGCGCCTTCAATTCCAAGCGCGCCGCGCGCTCGGCGGCTTCGATTTCCGCTTTTGCGGCTGCAGCGATTTTTTCCAGATCCGAACGCGTTGCCGTGCGAATCCGCTCAACCTCCGCTGCCGCCTCGCGCTCGGCAAACACGCGCAGTTCCGCCACCTCCTTCTCGAGATTCGCGAGTTTCGTTTCCGCTTCGCGCAGTTGCGCGTCGGCAGCGGCCATGGCGCTGCCAGCTTTGGTAATCGCAGAGCTGATGGCTTCCGCGCGCCCACGGAAAAATCCCGGCGCCTTTTTCAAACACACCCACAAAAGCGCGCCGGCAACCACGGCGAAATTAATCCACTTGAAAATCTCGGTGGCGGTTTCCGCTCCGGCCGCGCCGCCCTCGTCGGCCGCGTGCACCGTCAAAGTCAAGAAAAGCGCCGCAATGGCGGCGCCGGCCGAGGCCAGGATGTAGCGCTTCGCTTTCATCGAGCCTCTCTCGCAGGCGCGCTTGGACGCGGCGGCGTTTCGAGAATGCGCTTGGCAATTTCCGCGGCCAGCTGCGCCACGGACGCCTCCACATCGCGCCTCGCAGCGGCGAGCTCGTTCCGAACGCGATCTTTGCCTTGGCCGACTTCTCCGGAAGCTTTGGTTCGCGCGTCTCTCAACTGGGCCGCTCGCTCGTCGAGCAGTCTCTTGCGCGCGGATTCCTGCTCCGCATAGACCTTCCCGCGCGCCAGCTTCAGGGCTTCCTGGTACTGCTTGACCTTTTCGGCGGCAGCGGCTTGTGCGGCCTCCGCCGCTTTCTGGGCACCTCTGGTTCGCGCGTCGCGCTCCGCCATGACTTTCAGCAGGGGCTGGAAGAAAAGCCGGCGTAAAATGAAGTAAAAAATGAGGATAATCAGGACGGTGGGCGCAGCCCCAAGGAACAGTTCGCCAAGTTGGTGACCGATGGAAGGCATTAATTAAATTGTTACGCCTAAATTTCCGTCGCCTCTGACCCCGATCCGCTCGGGGCAGACAGGTTAGCCGCCTCGCCTCGCTCCACCCCGTGGAGCGCACGGTGGGCTTCAGACCGCCGCTTTGAAATGTTCTTTATAGCATCCGTCGCGCCGGGCGTCAACGCGGGGTTCCGAGTGGTATCTCTTGCTTCTCCGGCGGCTTCCTGGGCACCCGCAAAAAGCGAAAGACGTCCCTCGAATCTCGCCAATAACGCTATCGGGGAACTACAGGGAAATATGGGGCGCACGACATACGCCCTTGGGTGGACATCACGGTTCAGGGAACCAACCGATCACTGCGTCGTTTGCGCGGAAATGTCGTAGACGTAGTGCAAGTCCAGCGAACGGTTGCTTCGCCCGCTGCTTTCAATGTGCAAGTTTTCGTAAAGCTGACGGCCGTCGGGAGACAGCTCGAACGAACGGCTCATCTTTCCACCGCGCGGACTCTTTTCGTCAGAGACCAGGCGGTTGCCATCCCACTTCGCGGCGATCTCCTGGTAGTTGTCGTCTTTGGATTTTTTCAGCTTGCGCCCGTCGGTCATGAACGCGCGCTTGCGATCGTGGTCGTCATGCAGATCCACTTCCGCGCCGGTCATCGAAAGGGTCATCGTTGCCGGCGGGCTGAGGAGCTCGTGCATTTTTTGGCGTTCTTCATCACTTTCGCCGCCTCCCATGCCACCGCGCCTCCCTCCACCCATGCCTCCTCCCGGCCAGCCGCCGCCTCCCCGTCGTCCGCCGTAGCCTCCGCCGTTTGAATCGCGCGAGTCTTGATTTCGCTGGCGCGGATCGTCGCTTTCATCCCGGTTCAATTTCCATGCCCCCAGGATGCTCTGGCGCGGGGGCGGCAGGGAGGCCGGCCCTGGCGCCTTCGAGGCAGGGGTTGTCCCCGGTGGTGGAGCGCCAACTGGTCCCGCCGGCGCCTGCGCCCGCGCGGTTTGCGAACACAACAACAGCGTTCCCGCCAGCCCTAGGAACGAAAAAACGAGCAGGCGTTTCGTATGCAAAGGCGTTTTCAAGAGTTCCTCCGCTTCTCTCCCGAAGAAAGCAGAGGTCGGGAAGGTCCCTTATTAGAGTCTTCAACTGACGAGAAGGATGCTTTTGCGAGCCCGGTTCACTGTCTTGCAGTTCTTCAGCTCTTGGGTCCTGAACCCGCCTTGACTGCGTCGGAGACTTCACGGATTGCATTCACCACCGCGTCCGGCCTTTCCATCGGAATCATGTGCGTGCTGTCCGGCACGACAATCTGCTTTCCCCGCGTGGAGAGCTTCGCCTGCCGCACTTGAAGATCGTTGACCCAGGTTTTTCTAAACTCTCGCATGTCCTCCGCGGAGATCCCTTTCGGCAAATCCTTTGCCTCCAGGTCCTTTCCTGCCGTAAGCACCACCAGCGGCCGGTCTCCGAGGTTCCCCGTGCGGCGAACTTCATCGGCGCTCTGCGAGAAGCTCTTGATCTCGGAAAAGGCTGCTTCGATGAATTTCGTTTGCAGTTGCAGATAGTTCATCTTTTCACGGAAATCTTTGCTTAGCTTGTTGTCGCCGTCATCACCCGCGGTGATTCGTGCAATTCCGAAAAAGATGAGAATGGGCATGAGACGCCTCTGGCTATCCAGTTGTGCGATCTGCTCGTTCGTGAGCTTCTTTAGCGACGGGGGCATCAATTGGTTTTGATCTTCGTGCGAGGTATCTACGAGCACGAGTCCGGTCACCTCCGCCGGGTATTTGTCGGCGTAAATGCGCACGTTGTAGCCGCCGAAGGAATGAGCCACCAGCACGTACGGCCCTCTCTCACCGGAAGCGGCAAGGAGTGCGTGCAACTCCTCGACGATTTCGTCGCTTGTTCGCGGCATCGGACCAGCGCTGCTCCAGCCGTATCCCGCGCGGTCGTAGGAGCAAACACGCGCGAACTTGGCGACGTCCGGCATCACCAAATCCCATCCCGCTGCAGGCACGCCCAGCCCGCTGTCCAGAATCACCGTGGGCGAGCCTTGCCCCATACAATTCA
Source organism: Candidatus Acidiferrum sp. (assembly GCA_035262505.1). Classification (GTDB taxonomy): domain Bacteria; phylum Acidobacteriota; class Terriglobia; order Acidiferrales; family UBA7541; genus Acidiferrum. The sequence continues at coordinate 7,264 of DATFSR010000034.1, forward strand.
GATTCAGGGAGACTCCGGCGAACTTGGCGCCCAGGGCAATCGAACGGCCCTCTTGCGGAAACCGACGCGCGTCTCTCCAGTTGGCGATGGCTTGGTAAGCGGCGCCCGCCAGGCCGGCACCTACGAGCAAGAGAACTATCCCAATTAAAACGCGCTTAACAAGTCGCCAGAAGCGACCCTTTTTCGGCGGAGCTTGCAGGTCGGGAATACTTGCACTTGCCATGAGGACCTCCTCGAGCTGGTCGCAAAAGCAAACCGTTCTATCGTCTCCATTAAGGCCATTGGGCGCCTTCCGTGCCGACGAAAAGGGAATATAGAGATTGGCTTGCGGCCATAAACAATCGGTTTTTCTTGGCGCCACCGAAACAGAGGTTGGCGCAGGTTTCGGGAAGATGAATCCTGCCGATCAGCGTGCCGTCGGGTGCGAAAACGTGCACGCCATTATAGCTTTCGCCCGCCCATCCCGCGGCAGACCAAACGTTGCCGTCCACGTCGCACCGGATGCCGTCGGAAGAGCCCGGCGCCATGTTGGCGAACAGGCGGCCGTTCTTGAGGCGCACGCCATCCTCGACATCGTAAACGCGAATGGGATGGGGATCGTTTTGATGTTTGGGAACCCCGGTGTCCACGATGTACAACTTTTTCTCGTCGGGAGAGAAGCAAATCCCGTTGGGTTTGTCCAGGTCGCTGACGACCACGGTCACTTGGCGGGTGTTCGGATCGAGGCGATAAACGTTGGCGGGTAATTCGAACGCCGCTTTATGGCCTTCGTAATTCGACAGGATGCCGTAGCCGGGATCGGTGAACCAGATGGCACCGTCGGAGTGGACGGCGAGGTCGTTCGGAGCGTTGAGCTTTTTGCCTTGAAACTGGTCCATCAGGACGGTGATCGCGCCGTCGTGTTCGGTTCGCGTCAGGCGGCGAGTGTCGTGTTCGCAGGTGAGCAGCCTCCCCTGCCGGTCGCGGTAGTTGCCGTTGCTGTAATTCGAAGGGCTGCGGAAAACGGTGACCTCGCCAGTATCTTCAAGCCATCGCAGAATGCGATTGTTAGGAATGTCGCTGAACAAGAGATAGCGCCCGTCGCCAAACCACACCGGACCTTCGGCCCAACGCGTGCCGGTGTACAGTCGTTCGACCGCGGCATTCCCAACGGTGTATTTGGCGAAGCGCGGATCAACGACTTCCACGGCGGGATCGGGATAAACAACCGGTGTTTTTCGATCTTGCTCCGCGGCCAGTAGGAGCGGTTTAGATGCAAAAGCGGCGGCCGCGCCCGCACTGACGTTCAGGAATGCGCGTCGTTTCATAGGGATTTTCCCTGCCCTCAAGGATTTGACCGGGGCACTCTATCATTTCGGGGAAAGAGGTTGGAGCTTATTTCGAGCGCCAAACTTTTGAAGCAGCGAGCAAGCACAACTGACAACGTATCGTCCTCATGTCAGGCAAGCAGGCGGTTCAGTTCGGTAGCCCGGGGAAGCAGCGCAAGCGCGCCCAATTCGCGGAAACGCGCGGCGCGTTCGCGGTAGCGATGCTCGTCGCGGGCAATGATCGCCAGGAATGGCACGCGGGCATCGCGGGCGGCCAACGCATCGTCAATGTTGTCGCCGAGGTACAGTGCCGTTGCCGGATCGCGTCCGGCGAGAATGATCTCCAAGCCGTCCGGATGCGGCTTTTTGGGCGCGTCATCCATCGTGACGATCGTTCGGAAGAATTTCGTCGCGGGCCAACGCTCGAAGGTGTAGGAAAGCTCCTGCCGCGTCCGCCCGGTAAAAAGATTCAACTCGAAGCGCTTTGCCCATTTCTCGATCTGCGGCGCGGTAACCAGGGCTTTTTCGTTGCGAACGTTCCCTGGTTTTCCGTCGGCTCCCCAGTAAAATTTCTCAAATGCGATCCGTGCTTGTTCGTAGGAAAGTGGTTTGCCCAGTGCCGTCACCCAGGCCGCCACCATGCTCCAGTCGTCGTTGAATCCGGGTTTGCTCTTCCATTTGTGGAGCTCGGCGTAAGTTACGCGCTTGCCGGTTAAGTACCGCACCGTTTCGAGCGCCGAGCGCCAGTACGTACCGCTCACATCCACCAGAACACCGTCGACGTCAAAAATCAGGATTTTCGGCTGCGTTAGAAGCCCCTTGCTAGGTCGCCCTACTCGTTTCCGCCTCGCGTAAGATTTCTTAGGCACGTTCCTTCATTCCTTCGAAGAGTAAAGAGCAAACAAAAAGTTTCGCCGCAGCGCCGCGTGGCGTCAAGCGTGCGCTTTGAAAGGGCTAAAGTTGCTGGCAAATCCGGCGCGTTGCTACACTCTAGGAACGCTCGAAAGGAACCATCGCATGGCGAAATTTGGCGGAGTGGACTACATCGACTTCGATTCGCAATTAAACGACGAGGAAAAGCTCGTCCGCCAGACCGCGCGGGAATTCGTGGAAAACGAAGTCATCCCCATCATCGAAAAACACAGTCGCGAAGCCACTTTTCCAAAGCATCTGATCCCGCAGCTCGGCGAGCTCGGATTCTTCGGCGCCAATTTGCACGGCTACGGCTGCGCGGGCATGTCCAACGTCGCCTACGGTTTGATGACGCAGGAACTCGAACGCGGCGACTCGGGCCTTCGCAGTTTTGTTTCCGTGCAGGGCGCTCTGGTGATGTATCCGATTTATTCGTACGGGAGCGATGCGCAGAAGAACAAATGGCTGCCGCTTTTGCAGCAGGGCAAAGCGATCGGCTGTTTCGGGCTCACGGAACCGCAATTCGGTTCGAATCCCGGCGGCATGCTGACGCGCGCGGCGAAAAAAGGCGGCAAGTACGTTTTGAACGGCGAAAAGATGTGGATCACCAGTGGCTCGATCGCGGACATTTCCGTGGTATGGGCCAAAGGCGAAGACGACAAGGTCCGCGGCTTCCTGGTGGAGAAAGACACGCCTGGATTCAAATCTTGGGACGTCCACGGCAAGTGGTCGCTACGCGCCTCGGTCACTTCCGGCTTGTCTTTCAGCGATTGCGAGATTCCGGGAGAGAATTTGCTCCCGGGCGTCGTCGGCTTGAAAGGTCCTTTGAGCTGCCTAAACCAAGCCCGCTACGGGATCGGCTGGGGCGCGCTTGGAGCGGCCATGGCGTGCTACGACACGGCCCTGCAATACGCCAAGACGCGCAAGCAATTTGCGAACAAGCCCATCGCGTCGCACCAGCTCGTTCAGGAAAAGCTGGCCTGGATGATTACAGAAATCGTGAAGGGCCAATTGCTCGCACTGCATGTTGGTCGGCTCAAGGATCAACAAAGGGTCGATCCTTCGCACATCTCCATGCTGAAGATGAACAACGTCGCCATCGCGCTCGAAACGGCTCGCAAAGCACGCGACATTCTCGGCGCCAATGGCATCGTGGACGATTACTGCATCATGCGGCACATGAACAATCTCGAAAGCGTCTACACCTACGAAGGCACCAACGACATCCACAAGCTGGTGATCGGCGAGCGCGTTACTGGCATTTCTGCGTTTTTCTAAACACCTTGGCCATAGGTTTTTCAGGCAACAACCGTTCGTTGAAATCTTGTAAGCCGGTTCACCGCGATGTATCGTGCCTTCCGGGAGATTTCGCATGCTATCTCGTCGTGAATTCCGTTATTTTGCGGTCATCGCATTCGCAACTTTCGTTGCCGCATCGCCGCGCGCAGCACAAGCTCAGACGAAACAGGCCCCCGTGCAGCAGCCCGCCGCAAACGCTTCCAGTCCCGCGAATCCCAAAATCCGTGCCATCACGGCGTTCATCAACCTGGACTGGCGCGACTACCAGCGGCAAATCGCCGACGCGTTGAACATGCTGCATCGGGCGCAAGTGACGTTCGAATCCCGCGGCTACCAAGTGCAAACCATCCGCATCGCGACGCAACCTTTCCCTGAATACATCCAGGGAATGAATACCCAGCAGGCCGTCGCCTTCTTCAAGCTTCTGGACGCTCTCTCGGAGCAGCAGAAATTCGCAATGTCCATCGGCCCGGCGATGCTCAACGCCAACGATCCTCCTTCGCAGGCCGACATGCTCGGGGAAATCCTCGCCAGCACGAAAAATCTGAATGGCACGGTGGTTGTGGCCGGCGAAGACGGAGTTCGCTGGGGCGCCATCGCCGCGGCGGCGCGCGTCATGAAAAGGCTAGAAAACTCTACCGAGCACAGCCAAGGCAACTTCCGTTTTGCCGCCATCGCCAACGTGCCGCCGGTGACTCCGTTCTTCCCCGCCGCGTATCACAACGGCTTTGGGCATCAATTCGCCATTGCCCTCGAGTCCGCTCCAGTGGTCGCCGCTGCCTTCAAAGATGCACCGGATCTGCCTTCGGCTCGCCAGCGTCTCACCGACGCGCTCGCCAACGTGGCATTCGACGTCGAGCATCACGCCGGGCGCGTAGACTCCGAGAGCGGCTGGACGTACTTGGGCCTGGATCTCTCCCCAGCCCCCTCGCCCGCAAAAGACGCTTCGATTGGCGCGGCCATCGAGAACCTGACCAGGCAGCCGTTTGGCATGAGCGGCACGATGACCGCGGCGGCCACGATTACCGCGGCCATCAAGGATGTCAAGGTGAAGCAAACCGGCTACAGCGGTCTGATGTTGCCGATCCTCGAAGACGCACGACTCGCACAGCGCTGGAGCGAAGGCCGCATTTCCGTGGACGCGCTGCTGGCTTATTCCGCGGTTTGCGGGACGGGCCTCGACACCATCCCCCTCCCCGGCGACACCACACCCGAGCAGCTTTCGCTCATCATCGCCGACATGGCCAGCCTCTCCGTGAAGTGGCACAAGCCGCTCTCCGCACGCCTACTTCCGGTGGTTGGCAAGGGCTGGGGCGAAACCACGGAATTCGACAATCCGTTCCTCGTGAACGTTACGATTCAACAGTTCGGCCAAAAGTAGAGGCTCGCTTCTCGTCAGAGGAACGACTAAATCTTGCTCGCATCCACTTCGGTCGCCTTTTCCCGGTACGCGCACAACGCATTCGCGAGCTGCATCTGGCGGGGCGTCCGGCACTCCGGCTCAAACAATCTCGGGCTCCCTACCACGATCACCGCCGTCTGCGCGCGCGAGGTCGCCACGTTTAGCCGGTTCAAGCTGTACAAAAACTCCATTCCTCGGGGCGCATCCTCCGGCGATGAGGTTGTGAGCGAATAAATCACCACCGGCGCCTCCTGCCCCTGAAACTTGTCCACGGTTCCAATCTTCATTCTTGGCAGCCGAGCTGAAAGATCGGCCACCTGCGCGTTATACGGCGCCACAATCAGGATGTCGCTGTCCTTCAGCCTCCGGCTGTTCCCCGCTTCATAAAACCATTGCACCTGGGGCTGCAATAACCCTTTGACGATCCGTGCCACGATCTCCACTTCCTCCGCCGCAGCATTCTGATTTCCCGCATGGTCCACAGGAACAAGCCACAATCCGGCCCCTTTTAACCACCGGTGTCGGTCCAAAACCCGGTTTTGCAGAACCTCGCGCGAAGCCAGCCGCCCTTCGTAGAACAGCTCTGAAGTAAAAGCACAAATCTTCGGGTGTAGTCTCCAGGTCTCCGGGAGCAGCATTCCCATATCGCTCGAAATGGTTTTGCGTCCGTTCAATAGATGCTCCAGCGCGGATTTCTCCGCGCCTTCCGGATGGCTCCCCTTCAACGGCCGCTCCAGTTGCTGGGGATCTCCGATCAACACAATGCTTTTTGCTCCTTGCGACGCGGCGATAACGTCCGCCAGCGCCATTTGCCCCGCTTCGTCAATAAACAACACGTCCACTGCTTCAAACGAGCTCTCGGGAGTCCACACCCAGGAAGTTCCGCCCACCACGGTGGCTTTGCCGGAAGCCAGGGCGTCCAAGACTTCCTGGTTGTCTTTGGCGATCGCAATTTCGGCGGTTGGCTCCTCTTCGTCGGTTTTCTGCATGCACCGCACGCCCGTCACTTGGTCCTCGTGAGACGCGAGCACTACTTCCTGCAACAACTTCCGGATGACCTTGTGGCTTAATGCCGTTATTCCAATCTTTTTTCGCTGTTTCACGAGTTCGCAAATCATTCGCGCGCCGGTGAACGTTTTCCCGGCGCCCGGAGGGCCTTGTATCGCGAACACCGTTTCATCGAGGGCGGTCGCAATCCGGCAGGCTGTGGCTTTTGGTTCTTCCCCTGCGAGGGGCGCGATGGTTTCTCCCCTCAAGAGCCGCGGGCCCTTTCGCAACATCAGGTCTCTCGCCGCCCGATATGGGCCTTTCGCCGTGAGCCCGTTCTCCGCCACCCAGCTTCCGATCCGGAAGAGCGCCTCGGCATGTTCTTTCACCTCGAATGGCCGATCCCACAAATAGACCGCCCGCGGATGCACCTCCGCCATTCTTCGAGTCTTCTTGATGTCCACGGTTCGCTTCGCCACGTCTATTGCCACCACTTCGCCAAATCTTTCGTTCTTGTAGTAAGCGCCTCTTTCCGCGCGCGCTTCGGTCTCCTGTTTCTCGAAACGGTATCGGTCTATGGGAATTTTCCGGTCAATTCCCAATCGCTCGACAAATTGCATGCCCGCCAGGCCTGCGCGTTGATCGAGCAATTCTTCTTCGTCCAATTCCGCCAGCTGGTAGCCCTCCCACCAGGTGGCCTTGTTTTCTCGCCGGTGCCAGTCTTGAAGTTGCGCAAGCAGCCAACGCGCGGGCTGTTCTTCGCGGGCTTCGGCCGGGTCTGCCGAAGCGCTAGCCGTTAGTTTGGCTATCAGGGCGGCTACCCTCTTCTGCCTTTCGTCCAACTCTTCGGATGCCTCTTCCTCGCGGTTAACAAAGCGCGGCACCGTGACACCCTGGCTCACGAGCTTCTCGCGCTGTTGTTCCAGCCAATCCCGCAACTTCGCCGCGGAAAAGCAATCTTCCGCGTTGTATCCCTCCATCGTTTCGCGAATCGGTTCGGGCATCGCTTCCTCGCCCCAGCCCAGCTCGAGCCGGTGTTCCACGTACCGCATTGCTTGGCGTGACTGATCGAGCGGCGTTTCCCGTTTGAATCCGTAAAAGGCTTCAATCTTCTTGAGCGAATACTCTTCGACGCTGGCACGAACACCCTGTTTGAATGCCTGGTGCAAGTCCACCATCACGCCGGCCCGCAGCATCCGGTCGATTTCGTCCTCCCTGGTGGCGTGCAATCCCATCAATCGCTTCAGGGTTCCCGGCTCGTACGCCCCGAAGTGATACACGTGCATCTTCAGATCGGCTTCGCGCCGCCGCCTGATCTCGTCCACCAGCCATTCAAATCCTTTCTTCTCCTCTTCGCGATTCAGCGCCCATCGTTTCTGGTAACCCAATTGGCCTTGTGCGTTTCGCACCGCAAACCCGAACAGATACTGCAGTCCCTGTTCGCCCGCAAACGGATCCCCTTCCAGGTCCAGAAAAACGTCGCCATCGGAAGGCTGCGGCAGTCTGCAGAAACCGGTCGCCTCCTCTACCGGCAACAACTCATGTACGAGTCTGTTCTCTTCGCGCCCTTTCACTTGTATGCGCGCCTGCTTTCCCACGTGTTCGATGGCTTCACGCGAGCCTCGCTTGGGCCGGTCCTTCAGCGGAATCGGCAGTACGGCGAGCTTCGCCATCGTGTTGGTGTTCCATTCTTCCAACTGATTCCTCTGCTGCCTTCGAATTCCTGCAACCAGAGACAAATGATCGTCGCCGCGCCGCTGCTGGTCGCATTCCCGGAACCACCGGCACACGTTGCAGTGTTCGACTGGTTCTGGATACGTGCACACGTTCCCGCCGTTTATCTTGGTAAATGTCAGCTCATACTGCCCAGTGCCTGGCGCGGCAGGAGCCATCACCTGGCTTTCCGCATCGGCGGGAGATGGTCCGCCTTTAACAGCATCGGTTAGCCTGCCCTTTACGTACCGGTAGTACGCCGCATACTCCGACACCCGGTAATCTTCTCTTTTGAAGTGCGCGCTCGGCGGAATCACATAGAAAAACTCCGGGGTCGTGCCCTGGATTTTTGCGAGTAGGTCGGAGTACAACGAGAGCTGCAGAATTGTGGTCGCCTTCGTCTCTTGCGCTAGTTTCGTGTCTTCGACCTCGTAGGACCACGCCCATCGCCGGCTCGATGTCTCTACGCGCCGCAAGACGTCGGGCCGTCCGAACCATTCCTCGTCGCCAAGCGCGCCTTGCGCAATTACAGGTGCGCCTCGCTCCATGAGCGACATTGTTTCCGCTTGCAGCCGTTCTTCTTCCTTGGGAGGGATGTGGGCCAAGTTTGTGACGGTCCATCCCTTCGCAGAAAGGTGTGCAAGGTATTTTTCCTCGTGCCGCCGTCCAAGTTCCTGGATCACCTTTAGGTCTGGCGCGGTGATCTTGGGGGCCGACCTTTCGCCCCGCGCTACTTGCAAATCCAGCGTCGTCAAATGCGGGCAAGCCAGGTGGTTGCTCAGGTCCGTGGCGCTCAACCGAATTTGTTTCCCAACGGGCTTCATTCGCGAAAATCTCCGAGAGTCGCTCGCTTGCCGGATACTAGCCCCATCCGCGAAAAAATCACCGTCTCTCGCAACCAATAACTTACACCGGAGAGCGGTATACTGCTTGCCCCCAAGAGGAGGCTGGTGTGAGTCCTACGAAAGCACCAACGGCAAAACTAGTGCTGGCCCTGCTGGACGAGGCTTATGAGAAAAAAACATGGCATGGACCGAACTTGAAGCAGTCGCTCAAAGGAGTGTCCGTGGTGCAGGCCGCGTGGCGGCCCGGACCAGGCCGGCACAACATCTGGGAGCTGACGCTGCACGCCGCTTACTGGAAATACGTGGCACGGCGCAGGATTGAGGGCAGCAGGCGCGGCTCCTTTGCTTTGAAGGGCAGTAATTTCTTCCCGCGTCCTGAGAAAGGCAACGCGACCGAAGCCGCCTGGGCCGCCGACAGGAAGTTGCTGGAGCGCGAACATCGCGCACTGTGCTCGGCGGTGGCGAAAGTTTTGCGCACGCCACGCGGCGAAAAGCTTCTGCGCCACTTTTATGGCGTGGCTTTTCACGACGTTTACCACGCGGGACAGATTCGGCTGTTGCGGCGATTGCAGGAAAGGTGAAAAAGAGAACTGAGCTGCGAACAGACGTTAGCAGGGATGGGGGGCAGGGATTAGGGACCGGGAAGCAAAAAAAGCGCGGCGCATTGTTTGGCCTTCCCCTCAGTCAGCAAGACTTCGCAGATCGCGAACTACGGCGGTCATGTCTGGCGCGTCCTGAAAAAGGCGAATGGCAGCGATGCCCGACGCGCCGGCCGAAAGGCAATCTGCGGCGCTTTCCAAGGTGATTCCGCCGATAGCCAGGACCGGAAGCGCAACGGCGCGGCAGACTTCGGCGAGACGCTGGAGTCCTTGCGGCGCGCCGTAAGCGGTTTTCGACAGAGTTGCGAACACCGGACCAAAAAAAAGATAGTCCGCCCCTCCGCGCTCGGCTGCTTTCGCGGCTTCGAGCGAGTGGCAGGAAACGCCCACCAGGAAGTCTTTTCCCCGCTGAAGCGATTTCGCCATGCGCCGCGCGTCTTCAACGGGCACACTCTTTTCACCGAGATGCACGCCGCCCGCCTGCGCAGCCAAAGCAACATCAAGCCGGTCGTTCACGAGGATGCGGGTCGGGAGTTGCCCATGGGCCGCTCGAGTTTTCGACGAGGTGCGCGCCTTCCTGACACCGCCCGCCGGAGAACTGCAGGCGAATCGCAGGGATTCGCGCGTGAGCAGGCTGCATTCTTTCCCCGAGAGATCCTTCTCTCGGATTTGAATCCAGTCCACACCAGCCTTTGCCGCTGCCGCGATTTTCTCCACGAAAATTTTGCGGCCATCAAGAGGCTGAAGCCACCCGGCGGTTTCTGCGGAAGCTAAACTTCGGCGGTCGGTAACGTAACAAAGCAGCGGAACGCGCGCTGATTTACTGTGGCGGGACACGGCCTGGTTCCTGGCGCGACCCGATCCATCCAATGGCCAGAAGGATGTCCAGAACGCCAATACCACTCACGGCGCCGCGGAAGAAGGGATGAAGCACCACGTGCATGAGCCAGGGATAGTGGCTGAGAAAATAGTTCGTCTCCCAATAGATGGACCACGGCAGATAGAGCAGCAACGCGCCCATTTCGAACGCGAGCACAACCAGGAGTGCGCGATAAATCCGGCTCATTGATGTATGGAAATCCGTCCCGCCCGGATGCATCTCGGGTCAGCGGATGGGCTTCTGAAGAGCTGCGATCCTTTCGGCTACGTCGCGGTAGTCGATATTCATCGCGTAGACCTGGGAGAAACTCTTTAGCGCCGCTTCCGCCTCGCCCGCCGATTCCTGGGCGACACCCAAATCATACCGCAAGGCGAGCGTACTTTCCGGATCCATTCCGGGAGTGCGCAAAGCGCGCTCATACCAGATCGCGGCGATGGCCGGCTGGCCCTTTTCCATAAATGCCAGTCCCAGCAGCGTGTAGCACTGCATGGTATAGCGGAAACCGCGGCCATTGTCGCTGGCTTTCGCGACTTTCTGGAACTCGCTGATGGCCTCTTCGAGAAGGCCCATTTCCCGGAAAGCGATTCCGAGATTGTAGTGGGTTTCAAGATCTTCTTCTTCCGCACCCATCTCGCCTAGTTCGGCGCGAAACTCTTCGAAGACTTCCTTGAGAGGGCCGGACTCGGCCGGAGCCGCCGGCTTAGCGGGAGCTTTTGGCTTTGGCGCGGGCGGCTCAGAAGCACTCGGTTTCGAATTCGAGAAAGATGGAGCGAGAGAATCCATGCCGAGTTGGTCGATTTCCGCGGCGAGGTCCGCCAGAAATTGGTCGGACTCGAAACCGTCAGGCGGAGGAGCGGCCGCCTTATTCTGAGCGACAGGACGCGCCGCAGGCGGCGGGGCGACCGGCGGCTGGGGAGGCTTCTGATCGTAAGCGGGAACCAGTGGTTCCTGATCGAGCACGAGTTCGTACTCTGGCTCCAATTCGAGTTCGGGCTCGGCTGGCTTCGGCGGCTTTTGCGGAGCTTTTGCCGCAGGCATCTCCTTGGTCTTGGGAGCTGGAGTTTTGGCGGCAGGCGGCGCTACTGGAATCGGCGGAGCCGCTGCCGCGGGGGTCTCGTCCACCGCGGCTCGAGCTGCTTCCTCGGCAATATGAAATTCTTCCACATGCGCAGGCGGCGCTGGGCGCGGCGGGGCGGCAGAAGGCTTCGCGGCCGGCGGAGGAGTTTTTACCGGTGGCGGGGGAGGAGCCGCCGCCGCCGCTGGCTCGTGAGCCTCTTCGAGCAGGTTGGCCCACTCGTCAGACAAGTCCACTTCGTGCACTTCTTCCTCGGCCGGAGTAGCGGCTTGGACCGGTTCAGGCTGCGACTCCGCAGCGGGGGGAGCGGGTACGGAATTCGCGGGCGTTGGAGCGGGCTCTGGCGCTGCTGGTAGGGCCGCGACTTCCGGAATAGCCATTTCGGCAGGTTCTGCGGTCGCTGGTTTCGCGGCTGCCGGTTCGGCCGCTCCGACCGCACTGGCAAGATCCTCGTCGGAAATGCCGGCAGCGCGCTGGAACCGGCGCCGCAATTCGGCAAAGCGCTCGGCGCTGCGCTTGTCGCCGGTTTCTGTGTGAATCTTTTCTAACTGTGCCGCCAGCTCTGCCGTGCGGCGGTCGTCCCCGGCGCCAAGAACAAAGTCGAGCAGCTTTTCAAGCGTGGGCGTGTGGCGAGGCGCGCGTCGCAGAATCGCTTCAAGAAGACCGATGGCTTTCTGCGTGAGGCCGTAACTTGCGAACAGGTCCACATCGGTGAGCGACTGTGCAATGAATTTTTGCGTCTCCTCGTCCAGTTGAGGATCAGGAGCTGTCGCCTGCGATTTTTCCGAAGTTTCCGGGCCGAAGCCGCTTACGTCGGAGCGCAGCCTTGGAGTGGGAGCCTTGGGTATTTCCGCCCGCAGGTGGTCGACGGGAATCTTGGGGTCTTCGCCAACTTCTTCAACGGCATGCGCTGGCGGCATGCCCATTTGACTCAAAACGTTATTGAGTTTGCGCTTGGCCGAATCACTGTCGGGCTGGCGCTCGACGAGCTGCTCGAAAATTTCCTTCCCGCGGTCGAGCTCCTCGTTTTCAACGAGAGCATCGCCCAACCGGGCCAAAGCATCAGGCATGTGGAAGGAATCACTGGTGCGGCCATAAAGTTCGACAAGCCACTCGAGCGGCGCAACCTGACCTGGCATTCTGTCCGCCAGAGCATTGAGCATTTTTCCGACGGCCTCATGCTCGCCAGCGTCGATCAAGGGGATGCGCGCCTGTTCCAGAATCCCCTTCGCTTTTTGCGTTTGCCCCGCTTCTAGCAAAGCCTCGACTACTTTTTGCACCGGGCCGTAGTTCTTGGCGTCGGCTTCAAAGACCTGCATCGCAAGAGTGACGGCTTGATCCCAGCTCGAATTCTTGAGGTGGAAATCCAAAAGAAGTTCGGTTTGCTCACCGCCCTTTTCAAGGTTGGGCACTTGTTGTAGGAGGTGGGCGGCCTTGGCGGTATCTCCCTGCAAGGAATACGAACGCGCGCGGACGATGAGCGCTGCAGGGTTGTTCGGTTCAAGCTTTAGCGCTTTGTCGGCCAGCTTTTCGCTTTCCGACTGATCACCACGTGCAAGGGCGCGCTGGGCAGCGGAAACGTAGGCCTCGATCGCTTCGCTTTTCTGCCCCATGGCCTGATACAAATCGGCGAGGCGAACCTGGATGCGAAGGTTATCCGGCTCGGCTTGTAAAAGCTTTTTGAGCAGACCGACGGCCTCCGCCTGGCGATTTTGCTTCAAGTGAATTTCAGCTAATTGCAGGAACAGAGGCCGCGCCTCACTCATTACGCCCTGTTGGACGTACAGGTCAGCGAGCTTTTCGAGAGGGCGGATTTCTTCGGGAGCGAGCTTGGCAATCCGCTTGTAGACGGCGATGGCTTTGGTGAGGAAGCCGTCACCAACAAAAATTTGCGCGAGGCGCTCGAAGTAATCGATGGCCTGGAAGGTCTCGCCCTGACGGATGTAAAGCTCGCCGACGGTCATCAGCGTGACCTGGTCGCGAGGCTCATACTTCAAAATGTTCTGGTATTCGGCAATGGCTTGGGCGACTTTGCCCTGATTCAGCAGCTTTTGTGCGGCTTCGACGTATTTGCTTTTGTTGTAAGCCATTCGCGAAAGAGACAAATCTCCCAGGGAGCGGTCCCAAACACACTCCCCCGGTTGGCCGCGGGCAGAAAATGCCCCTCGGAGCTCCTTAGGTAACGCTAGCAGGCTAGAAAAAGGCAAGTCAACGAACCCAAAGTTTGTTGTGAGCACACAGTTATCCCCGTGGCCCTTAGGAACTTCCCGGGCGAATACCTGGCGAACAAGAAAGCAGCGTTTAGCGAGAGCGCGAAGCCCGATAAAGAACCGAGGCGTGAGGCTGCAAGGTGACGCTTACAGATTCGAAGGCGCCGAGGTCTTTGCGCTCCCAAACGTCGCGAAGGCGGTATTTTCCTTCGGGCAACCCGAGGTCCTTCCATAATTGGTGAAATTCCTGAGGCGCGGCATCTAAGTTGAATACGGCCAAGTAATATCCTTCTCCTTCGGTTGGACGGGCGAGCCAAACGGCCGCCTTGTCTGTGGTGGAAACGGCGTGATTTCCGGTGGAGCGCTGGTCGACCGCTATGACTTCGGGATTGGTGAGTAGTGACTCCGTCCATTCGTCACACGAGGTCAAGTTGGCGCCGATGATAAGCGGCGAACGAAAGATAGACCACAGAGTGAGCTGCGTGCGCTGTTCGTCATGGGTTAAGCGCGAGGGGCGCGGCTTTCCCCAGCCCGCGGCCGGTTCGAGTCTCCCGATCGGCAGCATGTCCGCGTCGGGCCAGTGACCGGGCCCGGAAAAAGGTGCCCATTTGGCGGCGCGTGCAAACTGATTCTGAATGCCAGACGGAAACTCCGTATCGCTGCGCCAGAGGTCCCAGACGTCATCGGATATGCGCCACATCTCGGCGTACTTGCTTACTTCGTCAGCCTTATTGAGTGCCGTGGGGCCGGGCGAAAGACTAAGCACCATGGGGCGCTTTGACTTATACCTGGCTTGGCTGATCATACGAATCTCGTCGCCTTTGTAGGGATGGTCGGCAATACAGTCGATCTTGAGAAAATCAACGCCCCAACCCTCAAACTGCTGCGCCAGAGAGTCGTAGTAGGCCTGAGCCGCAGGCTTGCTGGCATCCAGGCCGTAGTTGAACGGATTCCAAGGGCAGGTGTCGGACGTGTTAGCGGCATCGGCAGCATGAAACGAGGTCCCCGCAATCGGGAGATTCTTGCGAACCGCTTCCTTTGGAATGCCGCGCAAAATGTGCAGGCCGAACTTCAAGCCGAGTGAATGAACAAAGTCGGCCAGCGGCTTGAAACCGGCGCCGCCCGCCGCGGAAGGAATGGTATTCACCGCGGGTGTGTAGCGGCCGTACGCATCGAGGCTGAATTGCGCGTTTTCCGCGTTCGTGCCGGCGGAGTGATTGGTCACGTACCAGCCAGAATCCGCGACGACGTATTCCCAGCCAAATTTCTTGAGATGCTCTGCCATCCATTGCGCGTTTGCTCGAATGTCGGCTTCGCTGACGGTTTCGGCATAGGCATCCCAACTATTCCAGCCCATAGGAGGCGTTGCCGCGAGTTCGGGATTTTTTTCAGGCGAAGCAGGTCGACACAGTAAGAGCATCAAAGCAGCCAATAAGAGTCCAGCGCATACGCCTCGCAGCATGGCATTCTCCCGACCCAATGGTTTCGTCGCGGGAGCTAAAAAATTGGCAGCGGAGTTTGCGTGGCCCCCGCGGCCCAGCACCCGGAATCACGCACGGGCGCAAACGAATAACGGTGGAGTGGCGTGGGCCCGTGCTGTCGCAACGCTTCCAGGTGGTCCGGCGTAGCGTACCCCTTGTGGCGTGCGAGCCCGTACTGCGGATAAACAGCGTCCCACTCTTCCATGCGCGAATCCCGGTGCGTTTTGGCGAGGATGGAGGCGGCGGCGATCGAAATGCTGCGCGCGTCGCCTTTGATCAAGGACTTCTGCTCAATCAACACGTCGAGTTCCATTGCATCGATGAGGAGATAGTCCGGCGAGATGGAAAGTTGCTCGAGCGCCGCGGACATGGCTTGGCGAGAAGCCTGATAGATGTTCCAAGCATCAATGCGCTGCGCGTCGATTTCGGCCACGGCCCAGGCGAGGGCGTGTTGGCAAATGCGTTCGCGAAGCTCCGTGCGGCGTTCGGCGGTGAGTTTTTTGGAATCGTCGAGGCCGACGATGCGGCGCTTGGGATTGAGAATCACGGCGGCGGCAACCACCGGGCCGAACAACGCGCCCCGTCCGGCTTCGTCAATACCGGCGATGCGCGTCCAACCCAATTTGCGCGCCGCGCGCTCGAAACGGGAAGAGCAGAGCCGGCTCATCGGCTGGGGATTTTAGCACGATGTCGCAGCGCCGTTGAGCGGCACTTTTCTTGACGGAGGAAATGGCGCGTGACAGGATACTTCCCCGCAACGCAGGTAGGACGAATAAAGTGGAACCGGTTATCAGGAGAAACGTATGAACAGAGACCCAGGAAGAGAGCTGTGCAGGGATGCGCATGGTCTAGTCGAGCGATCGGTGCGGTCCTTGGGCGGGTCCCGAAGGGCGTTCTTTCTCGTTGCAACGCTCGCGGCCGGAGCCTCGGTGATCTCCGCGCAGTCGCGGCGGATCGAACTAAACGATCTAGTGAAGATCGTTTCGGTTTCCGACCCGCAAATTTCGCCTGACGGGAAGACCATCGTGGTTGTGGTAGGGCGGCAAAATCTCGAGCAAGACCGCACGGAGCGCGAGTTGGTGCAAATTGACATAGCCAGCCGATCGCAGCATCCCCTGACCTACGAGCGGAAGACCGCCGGCTCGCCAAGGTGGTCGCCAAACGGGGACCGGCTTGCTTTTACCGCCAATGTCGGTAGTGGAAAGGATGCGCGGCCACAGATTTTTATTTTGCCAATGGGCGGCGGCGAAGCCGAGAAAATCACCGACGCGCCGGAGGGCATCGAGCAATTCGCGTGGCGTCCGGATGGGCGGGACATTGCCTACGTCAGTTCGGATGAGCCTCCCAATAAAAAAGAAATCGAAAAGCACAACGATTCGTTCGAAGTCGGCGACAACGATTATTTGACCACCGAGGCGCCGCAGCCCTCGCATATTTGGCTGATTTCCGCAAAAGGCGGGAAAGCCAAACGATTGACGTCCGGGGCCTGGAGCCTGCCGAAAAGCGCGCCTCCCAGCTCGCCCGCTTCACCCATTTCGTGGTCGCCGGACGGCAAGTCGCTTCTTTTCACGCGGCAGGAACACCCGCATCAGGGCGACGCGGACCTGACGACGCTGCAGATTCTGAACATGGAAACCGGGGAATACCACAGACTTACGAAACACGAAAAGTTCGAGAGTTTTGGTGTGTTCTCGCCCGATGGTTCACGCGTGGCCTACTGGTATCCGCACGACGGCGATCCCAACAACGAAAATGAGATCTTTGTGGCGCCGGCCACGGGAGGAGACGGAACCGATGCGTCTCGGTCTATCGATCATGACCTCATGCGCGCGATTTGGATGCCCGACGGCAATTCGTTGCTGGTGGGAGGCAATGACGGCACTCAGGTTTCTCTTTGGTTGCAACCGCTGAACGGCACGGCGAAGAAATTGGCGCTCGGCGACGCCAGCCCCTCCTGGCTTTTCTGGATCGATGCATTTGTTGGGCGGAAGGGCGAGGTCGCATTCACCGGCAGCACCCCCCGGCAGCCACCTGAGTTGTACTACCTGGCTTCCGCGAACGACACACCGAAGCGTCTGACCAATTTCAATCGTGAGATCGCCACATTAGATCTAGGAGTGACCGATCGGATCAGTTGGGACGGGCCCGACGGGTTCAAGGAAGACGGTGTGCTCGTATATCCCCCAGATTTTCAGCCAGGCCGCAAGTATCCGTTGGTTCTGATTATTCACGGCGGGCCAACGGCCGCGTCCACCACGGCATTCTCTTTCCTTCCGCAACTCATGGCCGCACATGGATACGTGGTGTTCTCGCCGAACTACCGCGGAAGCGACAATCTGGGCAACGCCTACCAACGCGCCATTTGGAACGATGCCGGAGACGGCCCCGGCCGCGACGTCATTGCCGGCATCGAGGCGGTCAAGAAGCTCGGTTTCGTCGACGCTTCGAAAATCGGGGTGACCGGTTGGAGCTACGGCGGCTACATGACTTCCTGGCTCATCGGCCATTACCAGATTTGGAAGGCCGCCATGGCCGGCGCGCCGGTTACCGACATGTACGACGAATACAATCTGTCCGACGGCAATGTTGCCGGGCGCTACGGCTTCCGAGGATCGCCGTACGTTGGAGATAATCTGAAGGATTTTCGCGCTCAGTCGCCCATTACCTACGCGGCGCACGTGAAAACGCCCACGCTCATCATGCACGATACGGGCGACGCGCGCGTTACCGTCACCCAAGGCTATTCGCTCTACCACGCACTCAAAGACAACGGCGTTCCAGTGAAGTTTATTGCCTTTCCAATTCCGGGCCATGCCCCGGGCGATCCGGCGCGGCGTATGGAAATGTACCGGCGCTGGGTCGAATGGATGGACCAGTATTTGAAGTAGCTGACGAAGAGAGAAGGAGAGGTTCGATGAGCGCGAGATTCCAATTCACGCTTTTGCGCCCTGGGTACTTGGTTGCTTTTCTACTTACACTTCTGACGATCTCCCCTTGGGGCATCGCGCAAGGGCTAACGAGCACCGATCTTTCGAAGCTGCGTTCGGTTGGAGCGGTTGCGCTTTCGCCGGATGGGAAACATCTGGCGTATGCGGTGGCCATGCGGGACGAGCCGGGGCGTCCTTACGGGCAGCTCTGGGTCATGGACTTGACCACCCAGAAATCGATTCGCTTTGGCGGCGACAAGGACCGCAGCGGCGGAGCGGTATGGTCACCGGATGGAAAGTGGATCTCGTTTTTCGGCAGGCTGGGGGACAAACACGGTCTGATGATTGCGAAGCCTGACGGTTCCGACGTCACGGTTTTAGCTTCGCCCGAAGGCACCAACAGTCCCCTGCCCGGCACCGGAAACGAAGTTACCTGGTCGCCTGACGGAAAGCAGATCGCCTACATTTCGTCCACACCCGACAGCCGAGCGGCGGAAGCCAGCGGCGATCCGATGGTGATCTCGCGCTATCTCTACAAGCCGGACGCCGGGGAAGGCATGACGAGGTTCAACGACAACCAGCGTCTGCACATTTTTGTGGTCGACGTGGCCACCAGGCAGACCCGGCAGCTCACCAAGGGCGATACCGATGAGCATTCGATCGACTGGTCGCCGGATGGAAAAGAGATTTTGTACTTGACGAATCCGGAGCCGAATCAGGACGAGTTTTTCAACTACGATGTTTTTGCGCTGAAAGTGATGGACGGGAGCGCTCGCCGAATCACCGCGACGGAATTCAACGAATACGATCCCCGGTGGTCGCCCGACGGCAAGAAAATCCTGTTTCGGGGAACGCGGCGCGGACTGACCGATCGCGAAACCACGATGGAAGACACTCATGTGTGGGTGATGAATGCCGATGGAAGCGACCGGCGCGAAATTGGGGCTGTGGTTGATGATCGGCAGAGCACGCCGCATTGGGCGCCGGACGGAAACGCCGTGTACTTCACAGTGCAGGAACGTGGGAGCAACTTTTTGGTGCGCTTGCCGATTTCCGGAGGCAAACCCGAGTATCTCGTCAAAGAACCAGGGTCGGTTGGGTCTTTCGCGATCGCGAAAGATGGATCTGTTTTTTATAGTTACGCGTCGCCGCGAGATTTGTCGGAGCTTTATGTAAAGAGTGGGAGCGGCGCGCCGCGTAAGCTCACAGACTTAAACGCGCAAGTTCTCGGCGGAAAGCAAATTGCCGAGGTGGAATCGTTTACTTTCACGAGCAACGACAATAAATATGAGGTCGAAGCGTTTCTGACGAAGCCGCTGGGAATGACCACCATGTCCAGGCACCCGATGATCGTTAACATTCACGGCGGCCCTCACGGGCAGAACGGCCCGTCGTTCAACTTCAAAAACCAGGTGTATGCGGCGCGCGGCTGGGCCACGCTCAACGTGAACTATCGTGGCTCGACCGGCTACGGACAGAAATTTGCGGACGCGGTATTTGGCGATCAAAACGGAAATGAAGGGCAGGATGTTTTGTACGGCGTCAGCGCAGCGGTGCGGCGGAATCCGTGGATTGACCGCGAGCGCCTGGGTATCGAAGGCGTCAGTTATGGCGGGCAACTGACAGACTGGCTGATCACGCAGACCAACGAGTTCAAAGCGGCTATTCCGATCGCGGGTATCGCCAATCTGGTCAGCTACAACTACATGACGTATTACAACCAGTACGAAGAGATGGAATTCGGGCAGTTCCTTCATCAGGGCAATTTGATGGACCTGGCGTGGGAGCGCTCGGCGCTGAAGCACGTGGCCGCGGCGCATACGCCAACCATGCTGATGCATGGTGAAAACGACAACGACGTGCCGATTGCTGAAGCGGAGCAGTTTTTTATTGCGCTGAAAGACGTGGGGACGGAAGCCGTTTTCGTGCGCTATCCACGCGAGGGACACGGCCTTTCCGAGACCGGGCACAACATCGATTCGATGAACCGCTGCATTGCATGGTACGAGAAGCACTTCCCGAAGCCTGGCGCTGAGGGCATCACGAACGTCCAGCCATAGACGAACAGATAAAAGACGAACAAATGAAAAAGCCCCGCGGTGCGGGGCTTTTCGCGAGCTTGCAATGGGGTTCAGGCGGCCTGGCTTAAGCTTTCCCTTCCGTGCCTGCGGCGGCGGTGGCCGCCGCAACCGGCGTGGCTTCCTCTTCCTCGCGGCCGGCCCGCTTAATGCGCGCAGCCTTGCCCTTCAAATCGCGGAGGTAATAGAGGCGGGCGCGGCGAACCTTGCCCTTGCCGACCACTTCGATGGAGCTAATCGAGGGAGAATGCAGCGGGAAAATACGCTCGATGCCTACGCCGAAGCTCACGCGACGGACGGTAAAGGTTGCGCTCGAGGCGCGGCCTTTCTTCGAGATCACCACGCCTTCAAATGCCTGGAGGCGTTCCTTTTCCTTCTCGCCCTCGCCTTCCTTGAGGCGGACGTTCACGCGGATGGTATCGCCCGCGCGGAACTCGGGGAGGTCTTTGCGCAGCTGCGCTTCATGCAATTTACGAATTGCCGGGTTCATGTTCGTGCTTCCTTTTAGACCCACACAGGCGGGGCCAGCTCTATATAGGCAAACACAGATTATACGGAAAATCGGCGGGATTTCCTAGCCGATTCTCGGGCCGCTTCAGCTGATCGTTGACCCATCTATTGACTGTCCTGCTTCGCGCGACTCTAATTGGAGCACCACAACCAGTCCGCCAAAGAGGTACCTCCATGAAACGGCTTGGGAACAAACTCTTTCTTTTCGGACCCGCAGCTCTGTTCGGCTTACTGCTCTGCTCCCCTGCTGCCCAAGCACAATCTCAGCACCCAAAGCCTGCTGCGGAGGCAGGCCGCATTTCCGATACCTTGCGGTCCGAGTCTTACCCGGAAGTCATCTACGGCCAAGTCATGCCGGGTTTTGACCGCGGCTACATGATTCAGCACGAGTTTGAGGTGATTCATAGCCCTCAACAGCCGATGGTCGCGGTCTACGACGCCAACGGGAAGCGCGTCGGTGAGGGACGCATCTGGCCGCAGGGCGCTCGGAGCGTCCGCATCATTCGCACTGCGATGACTCGCGATCGGGGGATCCTCGCGGGAGGCTGGGCCATCCTGCAAAACGGGACGACTCCCGGATACCTTGCCAAGACGGATAGGCAGGGCAACACCATTGAATCCGTGTACACGGGAGACTTCAAGCCCGAACAGATTTGCGAAGCGCCGGATGAAACGGTGTGGAGTCTCGGGAGAGCGCTCCATTCCACCACCGACACGGAGGTGGTCCGCCAGTATAGTTTTGAAAAGGGATTGCTCCATAGTTTCCTACCGGAAGAAACCGTTCGCTCAATCCAGAATTCCGATCGCCCATGGTTTAGTCCTTTTGGAAGCTTTCTACGATGCGGTAATGAGAAAGTGTCGATATATCTCGAATTTACGGACGAGTACGCGGAAATCAGCAACTCTTCATTTGCGTTGACTCGATGGAAAATAGACCAGAGTGCGGCTCAACAACGAAAGGCCAATGGCCTGGCGGTTACCGATGATGGCAGGGTTTATGCAAGCTTCAGCGTTCACGGCGCTCACGGCGTTTCTGGTCCCTATGGTCTAACCAGCTTGTATCAAGTCAAGACGGAGCCGGGAAACCCGGTCGCACATCTCCTTCCTGTCGGTGGTACGGTCGATTTTTACGGAACGTGGACCGAAGGGGACC
Source organism: Candidatus Acidiferrum sp. (assembly GCA_035262505.1). Taxonomy (GTDB): domain Bacteria; phylum Acidobacteriota; class Terriglobia; order Acidiferrales; family UBA7541; genus Acidiferrum. The sequence continues at coordinate 28,642 of DATFSR010000034.1, forward strand.
GACGGCCAGGAGCGCTCGTCTGGCTCTGGGGCGCCGATGGCAATCAGCTCGTGGTCTGGCGGGCTGATGAGCCTTATGCTTCCTGGGTCAGCGTCGAGAACCGTCCGACCGCGGAATAGCCTTAAGTCTCTCCTCAGGCCGGGGTTCCAACCGAACTGTGCCGGCGGCGAATGATGGTTTCTGCGAATCGTTCCATTTCTTCCAGTTGCGGGCTGAATTGCAAGAGGACCAGATCCACGCCCGCGGCTTCGAAATGCCCGAGGCGCTCGGCGACTTGTTCGGGCGTTCCAACCAGGCCGGAGCGTAAACCGCGGTTTGAAACCGAGTAGTCTTCGAGGGAAACGCGCTGCTCCAGCTGCGTGCCTGCGAGCCATTGCTGGTAATTCGCGTAGCCGGCGGCCGATTGCTGCACATCCGTGATGCGCCGGATTTCCTCCTGCGCCTCGCGGGCCGTTTCGCGAACGATGGCGTAACCGGCGACTCCGAATTTCAGCGGTGGAAGATTGTGTTTAGCCCGGCGCTCACGCAAATCCGCAATTTTTTCCCCTACCCGTTCTGGCGGATCTCCGTGCATCAAGTAAGCATCGCATTTTGCTGCGATCAGTTCTTTTGCTGCCGGCGATTCGCCTCCCGCGTAGAGCGTGGGACGCGGCTTGGCCACCGGCTTGGGTTCGAGAACGTTGTCTTCCACGCAGTAATACTTTCCGGAGTAGGAAAAATGATCTTGCTTCCACACGCCGTCGAGCACATCGAGCCATTCGCTGGTGCGCGCGTAACGGTCGTCGTGCTGTTCGAACGCCACCCCGTATTTGCGCGCTTCGTCGGCCCACCATGAGGAAACGACATTCAACGTGACCCGCCCGTTGCTGATGTGGTCGATGTTCGCTGCATGCTTTGCAAGCAATGCGGGGAGATGAAACGTCGGACGCACCGCGACCATCAACTCGATTCTCTCGGTGACCGCGGCCAGCGCCGCCGTCGTGGACAACGCATCCAAGGAATCGGCTTCTACTCCCTTAATATCGTTCAGATTCAGTTCAGCGATGAGCGTTACGTCGAAGCCAATTTGTTCGCTCCGTTGCGCCAGCCGCTTCACATACGCCCACGTCGCTTGCATGTTTTCGTTCTCGACGTTGCGCAGCCATCCGCCGAAAACAGGCAGCCAGTATCCGTACCTCATCGTGGCCCCCCCGTGGCGGCAACGTGGTCCGCGTTGCGCGCTTCGCAACGCCGGGCCTCTGCAATTAGAAAATCCGCCAGCCGCGCGTAGGGATCGAATCCGACGACGCGCACCGGGTCGGCGACAAAATTCGACAGCGCATTCACGTCGTAGTAGAGCTGACGGCCGGTTCGCTCATCGAAAACGTATTCAATCCCGCCAACCTCCACACCCGCAAGTTCGACGATGCGCTCGATGTCTTCGATGACCTGTGGCGGGGGCTCGTAACCTTCAACTTTCATGCCCGTTTTCGGCGCGTCCACGGGGCACGCGATGCGCGTCAGTTCTTCGCCGCGAGTGTTCTGGCAAATGTCCGCCGGACACAAGTTGAAGCTCTCCCCGGTACTGTGAATTCGAATGGCGTAAAGATATTTGCCGCCGAGCACTTCAACCCGGGTGATGATCCCATCGCGGGCGGTGAAGGCTTCCTGCACGAGGGCCGTTGCATCGATGCCGAAGTACAGGCGATTTTCTTCCACCGCAGCACGCAGTTGCCCGGGCGAACTGAAGCGCTCAATTCCCGCACCGCTACCTCCAATATTTGGCTTTAGTACGACGGGGTAGCCAATCGCCTCGGCGGCGGCCAACGCTTGCGAGGGGTGGTTAATGACACGAGCTTTAGGATAAGCCAGTCCGAGCTTTTCAAGATTAGTGAGCTGCAGCGCTTTGGAAGTTTCGTGCAAAAAGCAACGATAGCCATTCACCACTCGCACGCCCTTTGCTTCGAGGTGTGCGAGGTAATTCAAAGTATAGAAAATTCCGTGAGCCAGGCCGCGCTGCCAGGCCGAAGGGCTCATGCGGTTGAAAAGCAACGAGTATTCGCGTTCGCGTGAAGCAGCATCGTAGTGGTGGTGCCGCGCGTCCATCTTCACCCAGTTTGTTCCCCGCTCGTCGAGCTGCTGAAACAGCGGCCGGAACCAATCCGGATGCTCGTAATAAATCGCGATGGGTTTGTCCAACTTGTCGCTGCTCATTTTCCCACTCGTTTTGACTGTCTCATTAGATGTGGAATGACCGCAAGTCGTTCCCTTTTATTCCTCGGAGAGAAGATCGGGCCGGTTACGGCGCGTCTTCTCAACGGCTGCGGCCCGCCGCCATTTGGCGACCTCCGCATGGTTACCGCTTATAAGAATTTCCGGAACTTTCCAGCCACGGAAGTCTGCCGGACGCGTGTAATGCGGAAAGTCCAAAAGCATGCCGGTTGCAGGCGCCGATGGGTTCGCCTGCGCCCGTGGGGAGGACACGGAGGAAAGTCTTGCGCTGAACGATTCATTCTGCGAAGACGCCTGGTTGCCAAGCGCGCCTGGGATGAGCCGCGTCACTGCATCCACAACGAGCAAGGCAGGCAGCTCGCCGCCGCTAAGCACAAAATCACCCACGGAAACTTCCTCAGTCGCCAGGTGCTCAGCCACGCGTTCGTCCACGCCTTCATAACGCCCGCAGATCAGGATGATGCGCTCGAGCTGCGAATACCTTCGCGCCGCTTCCTGATGGAAGAGTTTTCCGGCTGCGGACATAAGCACAACTGCGGTGCGCGGATCTCTTGTGCGGTGCGAAGCGGCGTCCTCTACCCCGCCGCCCAGTAAGGACTCGACGGCTTCAAACAATGGCTCAGGCTTCAACACCATGCCTTCGCCGCCGCCAAAGGGCCGGTCGTCTACAGAGCGGTGACGGTCTTTTGTGAACTCCCGCAAGTCCTGAACGCGCACCTGAAGCAGCCCGGCTTCGCGCGCCCGGCGGACAATTCCATGCTCGAGTGGTCCGACGAAAAACTCAGGAAAAATGGTGATGAGATCGAATCGCATGCGCCATCAGTGTAGTCAATCTCGGGAGCGGCTCCAACTCCGTTTAGGCGAGCGAAAATCAGCTTGCGCAATCGACCGTGAACGTTTACGATTCCCGCGATGCCGCACGCTTTTTCTGGTCTTGCGGACAGCTTGTAGGCTCACCCTAGGTTGCCATAACCTATTGCTGCCGTTGAGGATAGCTGTCTAGACAGAACCCGGATAAGCGGTCAATCCTGCGGCCCTCGGGCCGTCATCTAGCAGTGGAGGCAAGGCCATGCCCTTCGTGTCTCGTCTCTCGAGATTGTTTGCCCTGGTGATCCTCTCAACGGCTTCCTTGCTTCTCGGATGCGGCGGCGGCTATGGAGGCGGAGGGAACGGAGGAGGAGCAGGCAACCCGCCAGGAGCGCCAAACGGCTTGACGGCCACGGGCGGCAACGCCGTGGTCAATCTCTCCTGGACGGCCGGTTCCGGCGCAACAGGCTACTACGTGAAACGCTCGACGGCCACCGGCAGCGAAACGCAGATCGCCAGCGTAACCGCGACAACCTTCGCGGACACCGCAGTAACCAACGGGACGAAATACTTCTACGTGGTTTCCGCGTACAACTCGTATGGAACCAGCGGCAACTCGAACGAGGTGAATGCAACGCCGAGCGCTCCGGCCCCTGCCGCACCGACTGGGCTCAGTGCAGCCGCCAGCAACGCTCAAGTGGCGTTGGCTTGGAACGCAAGCACCGGAGCGGCCAGTTACAACGTGAAGCGTTCGAGGACGAGTGGCGCAGAAACGTTGCTGGCCAATGTACCGGCTGCAAGCTTCACCGATAGCGGTGTGACAAACGGGGCCACCTATTACTACGTCGTTTCCGCGATACTTCCCGCTGGGGAAAGCGCAAACTCCATGGAAGTTTCCGCCGCGCCCACGAACGGTGCGACACCAGACGTCACCATCACCCTAAACCCAGTCAACACCCAGCCCATTTCGCCCTACATTTACGGAGTCAATTCCTACGGCGGAATTCCTAATGCGCCCGCGCAATTGACCTTGGACCGCGCGGGGGGCAACCGGTGGACCGCCTACAACTGGGAGAACAACTTCTCTAACGCGGGCAGCGACTACATTTATAGCAACGACAACTATTTGTGCAATGGGAGCTGCAATGCGGCAACCCCGGGCGAAGCGGTGCGGATGTTCATCGCCGCCGATCAGGCGGCCCGCCTGGCAAGCCTGGTGACTTTCCAGCTTCAGGGATTCGTCTCGGCCGATGGCAATGGCGCCGTTAGCGTGACGAATCCGCCGGACCTGACTCGCTTCAAAACGGTGATCGACAAAAAGAGCACCAAGGACCCGACTCCCTTCACGCTGAACCCTCTCACTACAGACGCCTACGTCTATATGGACGAATTTGCCTGGGCGCTCGACCAGAAATTCTCAGGCTTGAGTATCTTCGGCGCTAGTCCAACGCATCCGACGTTTATCAGCCTGGACAATGAACCGGATCTTTGGAACGCCACGCACCTCGAAGTTCAGGGGAGCACGAACATCTCCGCCGCCAACTTCATCACCAACACCACTGCTCTCGCACAAGCATTGAAGGACCAGTTTCCGAACCTCACGATCTTCGGACCTGTGAACTATGGCTTCAACGGAATCTTCAGCTGGCAAGGAGGACTGACGCCGTCTTGGAGCGGGAATAATTGGTTCGCAGACCAGTACATCGCGGGCATGGCGACGGCAAAGGCAGCTTATGGGAAGCCGGTCGTGGATGTGTATGACTTCCATTGGTATTCCGAAGCCACTGATGGCGCGACGCGAGTGATCAACATGACCGGATCAAACCTCGGCGATCCCCAGAGACAAGCCATCGTTCAAAGTCCTCGCAGCCTATGGGATCCTGCCTTTGTCGAGAATTCCTGGATCACCAGTTCGGTTACCGGGGGCCAGGCTATTCAAATTCTGCCCCGTTTGCAAAGCAAGATTGACGCCAGCAATCCCGGCATGAAGCTTTCCATCACCGAATATGAGAATGGCGGCTTCAATGACGTCGCGGGCACCATCGCCCAGGCGGATAACCTGGGCATTTTCGGAGCTCTGGGGCTCTTTGCCGCCAACTTCTGGCCGCCGAGCGGAACCTACTCCTACACCATGGCAGGCTTCCTTGCGTTCCGGGATTTCGATGGCGCGGGTGCCAACTTTGGCGATACGTCACTGCCGTCTACGTCTAGCAGTGTGGGAAGCGTCGTCGTCTACGCCAGCACGGACACCGCAACGGCTGGCCGGGTTGTCCTGGTCGCGATTAATCGTTCGAACGCCTCGAAAGTAACAACGATCAGCGGTCAATCGCTGACGGGCTCCGCGCATCTTTTCCAGATGACTGCCGCTTCGGCCGCGTCGCAATCGGTGGTTCGGCCCGTTCCGGCGGGAACCCTCAACGTGAGCGGGTCCTCGCTGGTCATCACGCTACCGGCTTATAGCGTCACCACCATTGACGTACACTGACGAGCGGAAGATCTGGGAATCAGGAGGGAAAGTCAGCGTTCCGGTTCATTCAGTTCGCGAAGGCCTTCCGGTAGAACCACGTCGATGCGGCGCCCAACGGGATCGATTCTGGTGCAAATGTCTTCCGCCAGGGGAATGAGCAGTTGCCCCTGCGAGGTGTCCACTTCTAGGAGCGGCGTTCCTGTCATTTCCTCACCAGGAAACTGGACGTCGCGGACCGCGCCCAGAAGGGCTGGAGCTTCTGCCATCGAACCGGGCGACGACACGACCACCGATCGTTTTGCAGGAGTTTCGAAGACGCTGCAGCCAACAAGATCAGATACAAAATACCGCCCCTCAGGCAAAATCACCCGCTGTTCGAGCGGCAGGAGCACTTCGAATCCGCGCAGATTCTCCGCTTCAGAAATGGAATTCACGCCCTCGAAATGAAATACGATTTGTCCTCGATGGTTCTGGCTTAGCCAGCAGCATTTCAGAGCCGTGCGCCGCGGCTCACTATTCCCTCGCGGAGCTCCAAGAAACACTTCCCGTAGTTTGGCGAGCCTTTCGGGAAAATCCGTGAGGCTTTCAGCGGCGACTTCGCCCTTATTGCCTCGCGCGCGAAGGATGCGCGCCACCAGGAGCCATCGTGGAGTTTCGGAGTTCAAGGAGATTCGAAGATTTTGAGGCGAAAACGAGAGCGGCGCAAGCCAGCGCGGCGGCAGGGCTCTCAGTCTTCCAGAATCTCGAGAGTGAATCTTTTCTTTAATTTCATCCCGGCCGCGCCGAGAAGCGTGCGAACCGCTTTGGCAGTCCGTCCCTGACGGCCAATCACTTTCCCCAGGTCCTCGGGATGGACGCGCAGCTCCAGAACGGTCACCTGCGACCCTTCCACAGATTTCACTTGAACGTCCTCGGGATGGTCCACGAGGGCCTTGGCAATGGATTCGACCAGATCCTTCATTTGGGCAACTCCGCTTGAGCTTATTTCCAGCGGCAACTTTCGCGCCCTCCAGAAACGGTCAACGCCTCACTGGCAGCCATGGGAGTAGTGCTCCATAACCACCGTGGAACGGCGTCCCGGCCGGGATGGCACGCCCAATGTTCAGGGAGCTGGGATGTGCGTTTACGCGATCTTCTGCTGACGTAGAAAACTGCGTACTGTATCGCTGGGCTGCGCGCCCAGACCAATCCAATGCTTGATGCGCTCTACATCAAGCTTAATTTCCGCAGGCTTTTTCAGCGGATCGTACGTTCCCACCGCTTCCTTGATGCGGCCATCGCGCGGCCGAGTCCTCTCGATTACCACCACGCGGTAATAGGGCTTCTTCTTTTTGCCAATCCTCGACAAACGAATCGTTAACACTAACGCACTCCTCCTAAACTTCAGCATTGTAGCGTGTCTTAGGGCTTTGCAGCAACAAAGTTTCTGCGTGGAAGAGTTAATTTACCTCGTATCCATTGCGAGATTCGGGTGATTCCCGGCAGGTTTGGGCATCCCGTCCCCGGAGAACCCGGGTGCCCCTTACGACTCCAAGCCTTAACCAGGCGGTTGTCGAACCGGCAGGGAATGAATAGACTAGCGTCAGCCTTAGCGGGGTCGCCCTTGCTACCCTCCAGCAAGTTTTCTCGATTCGCCCTCGCAGTCGCATGCCTGCTGACCGGCTTGGTCATCGCGGTGGTACAAAGCGCGGGTCACCTGCCGAATAACCAGCTCCTTTCCGACCTCTTGCAGTCGGGGCTGGTTTGCTGCGCTACTGTCGCCGCAGTCTGGGTCACTCTGGATTCCTACGGGTACTTGCGCCGTCTGTGGCTAATGTTTGCGGTATCACTGGGTCTAGTAACCCTCGCCCAGGTTCTGGAAACTTACTATGAAGCCGTTGCACACACCCCCTTCGCAACGCCTTGGCCCTCTGACGTCTTGTTCCTCTTATGGGTGATTCCAGCCTTAATCATGCTGTTGCCGCGGCCCGATCGGCAGCTCGATGGCTTTGCCTGGGAGACGATTCTGGACTTTGCGCAAGTAGGCATCGTTGCGGTGACGGCCTACTTGTACTTCTTCTATGTTACCTCCCGCTGGGAAGCCGAGGGGCCAAAGGTCGTTATGAACGAAATTTGGCTGCAACTCTACCGCGACCTGGCGATCTCCGCGGCGTTTCTGTTCCGGGCGCGAGCCGTCGCGTCTCTGCCCGTGAGAGCGCTATTCCGTCGAATCTCATTCTTTTTTCTCTTGAGCGGCGGCTCGTCGTTTTCCTACCTGCTTACGTGGCCGACGAACGCTGAAAGAGCACATTGGTACGACGTTGCGTGGTGCGTTCCGTATCTTTTTGTGACGGCGATCGCGTCGAAATCGCAAGAGGAAGATGCGGTTTCCGTGAAGAAACCGGCTTCTCCTCTCAGCATCGTAGTTTTCTCACGCGTCTTGCCTGCCTGCGTGCCGCTCATCGTGTTGCTCATGAGCAGGAGAATCGCCCACGAACAAGTGACGCTTGCCTGGACCGCAATCACCGCCTCCTTTCTTGTTTCCACCGCGCGATTGATGCTAACCAATGAAAAACAATTGCGCGTTGCCGACAACTTGCGCCGGACGGAATCAGCCCTGCAGCAATCGTCGGAGATCTTCACAACGGCGTTTCGGTCAAGCCTCGACGCGATCAGCATCAGTTCCGTTCCGGATGGGCGGTTTCTGGCTGTGAATGAAAGCTTCTTAAGCATGACCGGCTACACGCAGGGAGAAGTACTGGGCAAGTCTGCCGCCGACTTGCGCTTGTGGGTCGATGAGACCCAGAGTGCGGCGATTCTGTCGAGACTCTATGCGGGGACCGAGGTAAGACAAGAAGAGTTCTTGATGCGGACCAAGACGGGGGAGATTCGCACGGGGCAAGTCTCGGCTGCCAGGGTGCTACTCGGCGAAAGAGCAGGCGTTCTCGGAATGGTCCGTGACGTGACGGCCCGCAGGCGCGCCGAAGAAGCGCTGCGAGTCAGCGAGGAGCGTTTCCGGACTCTGGTGCAGGACCTGCACATTGGCATCATGCTGCTTGGGCCGAATGACCAGGCGCTCTTTGCCAACCGGGCCGCGCTCGACATCTTTGGAGTTCGTGAAGAAGAGATTCTGGGCAAGAGCACCCCTCAATTCGAAGACATAGCCATCCGCGAGGATGGCCAAGAAATACCATCCAGCGAGATCCCCGGGCCGCGCGCGATTGCGACCAAGAAGCCGGTTCACGGCGAGGTTGTCGGCTGGCGCCGTGCGGGGACCAGCGAGATTCTCTGGACCTTGGTCGACGCCATCCCTCACCTGACGCAACAGGGAGAGGTAGCCAACGTCATTCTTTCGATCAGCGACATCACGGAACGCAAGAAAGCAGAGCAGGGATTGCGTGAGAGTGAGGAGCGCTTCCGAACACTGATTGAGAACTTGCATGTCGGCGTGGCGCTGATGGGACCTAGAGCCGAGATTCTGTTCGCCAATAACGCCGCGCTGGAGATCTTTGGTCTCTCCTCGGAGCAGGTCATTGGAAGAACTTCCGAAGAGTTGGGATTAATCGCCCTTCGGGAAGATGGAACGGAATATCCGTTTGAGAAGCGACCGGCTCCGCGGGCGTTGGCAACCGGGCAGGCCGTGCGCAGCGAAGTCATGGGTTGGCGGCGTCCGGGAGAAGAACAGATACTGTGGATCCTGGGCGAAGTCGTGCCGCTGTCCATCAACGCGGGCAGACCGAACAGACTCATAACTACCTTTAGCGATATTACCAAACGAAAGGAAGCCGAGGAGGCTCTGCACCATCTTTCTTCGCGCCTGCTTCGGCTGCAGGACGAGGAACGCCGAAGGCTGGGCCGGGAGCTTCACGACGGCTTGGCGCAAAGTGTGATGGCCGTGAACCTGGATCTGGCGCAAGTGACCCGTTCACCTGCCTCGCTCGACAAGCGCGCCCGGCACGCATTGTCGGAAGCGCGAAGAGTGTTGCGGGAAATGTCGCGCGACATTCGTACCCTTTCCTATTTGTTGCATCCGCCTGTGCTCGACGAACTGGGCCTAGCCTCGGCCCTAAAAGAGTATGCACATGGATTCAGTGAACGAAGCGGGATCGCCCTGGGGATTGACATCCAGCCGGGTTTCCCCCGAATGCCGCAAGAGGCGGAGACGGCATTTTTCCGGATCGTGCAGGAAAGCCTCGCGAATATCCAGAAGCATTCCGGGAGCTCGACCGGAACGATTCGCTTGTGGAACGGTCAGGGCCGGGTGCAACTCGAAATAAGGGACCAGGGCAGCGGAATGGTTGCCAAACCGGGAGAAGGTGGCCTGGTTCCAAAGGCTTCTCGCCTGGGTGTCGGAATCCTTGGGATGCGCGAACGCATGGCACAGCTGGGAGGAACTCTCGAAATTGAATCCGGTGCGTCGGGAACCGCAGTTCACGCTACAATCCCACTAGCACCCGAGGGAACGCATGACACCGCTTCGCATCCTCGTGGCGGATGATCACCAGGTTGTGAGGACGGGACTCCGAACTTTGCTGGAGTCCAAGGCCGGGTGGCAGGTTTGCGCGGAAGCGGCCAATGGGCGAGAAGCGGTAGAAAAAGCCGGCGAGCTGCACCCTGACGTGGCGGTGCTGGACATCGGAATGCCCTTGTTGAATGGCGTGGAGGCCACGCGCCAGATCCGAAAAGTCTCTCCCGGAACAGAAATCCTGATTTTGTCCATGCACGACTCGGAACACATGATCCAAGGCGTTTTGGACGCGGGCGCACACGGCTACATTTTGAAGGACGACGCGGACAGGAATCTGCTTGCTGCCGTGGAATCGTTGCGCACGCACAAACCGTATTTGTCTTCGCGAGCTTCCGTGGCTGCCGCAGGAGCGCAACCGAGTAGCGATGGCCTCGACCGCCCTGCCCGGCGCTTGACTCCGCGTGAACGCGAAATCGTGCAACTGCTTGCTGAAGGAAAAAGCAACAAAGAGATCGCTACGTACCTCCATATCAGCGTGAAAACCGCGGAAACCCACCGCGCCAACATCATGCTCAAAATGAATTTCCACTCGGTTACGGAATTGGTCCGCTATGCAGTGAAAAACAAAATCATCCAACCCTAACTGGTCCGCGCAGGAGCTCTACCCGCTCCAAGGTTCTACAGGAAAACCCCTAGGGAATCAGCCGAATTTGTTTCCTCGCGGAACGCGTGCATTCTTTTGTTACAGGAGTGTTACAAGTTTGTCCCCTTGTGTGCGGAGACTGTGCGATGAAACCCAGCGACCGTCCAATTCGCGTTCTCGTTGCCGATGATTCGGCAACGGCTCTCGCCTGCATTTGCCGGTACCTGGAATTCGAAGGAGTGTTTGAAATCGTGGGTACCGCTTCCGACGGTCTCCGCCTGGTGCAAAAAGCCGGGCGCCTGCGCCCCGACCTGGTGCTCACGGACCTGAGCATGCCGCTCCTGAACGGACTGGAAGCAACAGCCGAGCTACGCAGGCTTTTCCCCGAACTTCGCATCGTCGTCATTACGCAGCTCACCGGCCTGTCCCTGCGGGAAGAATGCGTGAGGCGAGGGGCTGATGCGCTGGTTGAAAAGAGCCAAATGCCGGAAAGACTTATGGAGGAGGTTACAAAGCTTTTCCCGAGAGATTCCGCCCTCGAACGAGGGTGACTGCCAGCTGCTTCATTCGAGCGCAAGGCAAGTCCTGAGTCCAGCCAGGAGAAGCAAGTCGGAGTTATGCAATCGCAGTCTTATCGAGTTCTGCTCATTGGAGAGGATCCTTCTCAAGCCCAGGCTTACATGCAGATGCTGCAAAACGCCGAGGCCGCCTCATTCGAGGTAAGGACGGAAACGAATTGGCAATCGGCTCTGGCACGGTTTGCGCTAGGTGCGCCTGACTTGCCTTTGCCCGATGCGATTTTGTGGGAACTCCCCGCCACTTGCGCAGCTGACCTGGCAACCCTCGGAGAGGCTACTTCTCTACAGTGTTGCGTTCCCTTCGTGCTCTTGGTTTCTGAAAGTCAAAAGCAGCCCGCGCGGCAAATGCTTGGCGTGGGAGCCGACGAATGCCTGGTCAAAGAAACGCTGAACCAAGATTTGCTTCAAAGAACCCTGCGGTACTCGATCGAGCGGAACCGGGCAGAGAACTCCGTACGACAGTGGGAGAAGCGCTTCGAGGATCTGTTCGACAACACCAAAGACATCCTGTTCACCATGAACCTTGAGGGCAACCTCACCTCCTTGAACAAAACGGCAGAAGAGGTCATAGGTTGGCCGCGAAACGAAGTCTTGGAAAAGAACATCAAGGCTTTCGTCGCGCCGGAACACGCCTCGTTATGCAACGAAGTGATGCGCAGCATCGTGGGCGAAGAGCCGCTGCAGCACTTCGAAATCGCCGTGCTGAGGAAGGACGCGCGCAAGGTCCTTCTGGAAGTGAGCGCTCGCCTGATCCGCTCGAATGGAAACAAAGATTGCATTCAGGGAATTGCCCGCGACGTCACGGAGCGGCGCCAATTGGAGAACATGGTCCGGCAGTCGCAGAAGCTCGAGGCCATCGGCAGGCTTTCCGGAGGCCTGGCGCACGACTTCAACAACCTGCTCTGCGTCATCAATGGGCACACCGAGTTGTTGACCGAAGCGCTCCAGCCGGGCGATCCCGCGATTCGCAACGTGACGCAGATTCGAAAAGCGGCGGACAGCGCCGCGGCGCTAACTCGCCAATTGCTGGCGTTCAGCCGGCGTCAGGTTTTTCATCCCCAGGTTGTGAATCTCAACGCCATCGTGACGGAAACCGAGAGGCTATTGACCAGGCTGATCGACGAGCACATCGAGTTTCACACCGCTCTTGATCACGCGCTGGGCCGCGTCTCGGTAGACCCGATTCAAGTCGAGCAGGTGATCATCAATCTGGTCCTCAATGCCAGGGACGCCATGCCCAAGGGCGGGAAACTGACCATTGAAACCTGCAACGTGGACCTCGCGGAAGACCAGCAATCCAAGCTTTCGCAAATTCCCGCCGGCAAATACGTGGTTCTGGCGCTCACGGACACGGGCTGCGGCATGAATGAAGAGACACAATGCCGCATTTTCGAACCATTTTACACCACCAAGGAAATGGGAAAGGGAACCGGGCTGGGATTGGCAACGGTTTACGGAATTGTGAAGCAGAGTGGCGGGTTTATCTGGGTTTCTAGCGAAGAAGGCCGGGGCACAACTTTCAAAGTTTATTTCCCCCGCGTCGCCAGTCCTCTGACCGAGGCACGCCAAGGCCGGCACACCGAGAGCAGTAAAGGCACGGAAACCATTCTGGTGGTAGAAGATGCCGAACCTCTTCGTGCCTTGACGAAGGAGTTCCTGAAGGACAGTGGGTACACGGTTCTGGAAGCAGCGAATGGCGACGAAGCCATTCGAATCGCTCAGTCATATCCAGGAAGCATTGATCTGCTGTTGACGGACGTGGTCATGCCGCGTATGGGCGGCAAGTCACTGGTGGAACAAACAGCGCGACTCCGCCCCCACACACGTGTGCTGTACATGTCTGGGTATCCGAATGACGGCATTGTCCAAGCCGGATTTTTGGGGAGCGGAGTAGCGCTTCTTGAAAAGCCTTTCACGCGTGAGATTTTGTCCAAGCGCGTGCGTCAGGCGCTCGATGAGGCTGCCCCGGCGACATGACCCTGGATCGGTTTGCCGGAGGGAAGTGCAGAGAGCGGGAACCCTGGTTGCAAGAACGGCCTGGACTCGCGCTTTTTGTCAATCGGGACGGCCGATCCGTGGTGCAAAAGGAGAAAAGGAAAAAAGAAATGGGCTCAAAGAGAATTCTTCTCGTGGACGACTCCAGCACTGCACGGCTGGTAACGCGCCTGATCTTCAGCCAGAAGTCCAATTATGTATTGCTGAGCGCGGTGGACGGCAAGGATGCCATCGAGCGGGCCCATGCCGAGAAACCGGATTTGATTCTCATGGACGTCATGATGCCCCGGATGACCGGGCTCGAAGCCTGCCGGGCGCTGAAGCAGGACAAGGAGACCAGCCAGATTCCGGTGATTCTTTTGACCACACGCGGTGAAGAGAAATTCGTTCAGGAAGGTTACGAAAGCGGCTGCAGCGATTACCTGACGAAGCCGGTCAACGACTCCGAGCTTCTGGATCTTTTGAAAGCCTATCTCGGCGAATGAAGCATCCGTTTCACGAATTCAGACCTTGAACAAAGGCGAAGGAAGAAGATGACCCGCACGGAAGAAAAAAAGCCGCGACCAGAAACGCACGGCCACGAGGGCTCGGCGCATGGATCGACCGCGCTGACTTTCGATGCATTGCGCGTTCGGGCTCAACAGCTCTCGCTGCGTGAACAACTGGAACGCCAGCATTTCCTCCTGGAGCGTCTCAACGCGGCCAGCGCCCGGCTTCTTCAGGCGATAGAGCTAGGCGACGTCTACGAGGCTATCGGAGAAATTATTGGAAACCTCATTGGATCCGAAGAGGCGGCAATTTTCCGCCATCATTCCGCGGAGCAAGCTTTTTCCCTGGTTTGGTCGGTAGGCGTCGAAAAAGAAGTGCTGCATCCATTCGAATCGGGAGCCGGCTTGATCGGGCGGGCGGCGCATGAAGGCACGAGCCAATTCCGCAATCGCAGGCCGGCAACCCCACTTCTGCCTCATGAAGCGAATTTGACCGCGTGCATTCCGCTAAGGCTGGACCGCGAAATTATTGGCGTGATCGTGATTCTCGGCCTGTTGCCTCAAAAAAATGGCCTGGAATGGGCCGACTTTGAGCTGCTGAAGTATTTGGAAACGTATGGAGCCGTAGCGGCTCAGCTTCAAAAACTCCAGCTGAACTCGGTGAAGCCATGAGACTACCGGTTCTAAAGGAACAATTACCGGTCCTGAAGGAGCAATTGTCAGCCCCTTCCATCTCCCCCGGCAAAGTCGAAGGGGAAGGCGCCAATTCCCACTTCCTGCACGCGGGGCAGGTCTATGTTTCGCAAAGCCACGAGTCGATCGTCGTGATCCTCGGCTCTTGCGCCGCGGTTTGTATTTGGGACCCCGGGAGCGCGATCGGCGGAGCGAGCCACTACCTGCTTCCCAATTGGGACGGGCGGGGCGTCGCGTCACCGCGCTACGGAAACGTCGCGATCACTGCCCTGCTGCAGAAATTGACAGAGTCGGGAGCGCACAAGCAACAGCTTCGCGCCAAGGTGTTCGGCGGCGGCTGCTTGTTCGGTTCCATGCGAGGGGAAAACGCCATCCGGGAGCATCTGGGCAAACGCAATATTCAGGTGGCGCTCGAGATATTGGCCAAGGAACACATTCCGGTCGTCTCCGCCGAGGCCGGCCTTGATAAAGGACAAAGGGTCGTCTTTCACCCGAATACGGGAGCGTCGTCGGTCACGACCTTGTAGGAACTCATGAAGATCAATCGCGAAATCGTGTTGCAGTCGTTTCGGGAAGAAGCCGACGAGCTTCTTACACAAATGGAGCAGTCTGTTCTGGCGCTGGAGGGCCAGCCGGAGAACCGGGAGTTGATTTCTTCCATCTTCCGCGTAGCGCACACGCTCAAGGGGAATGCCTCGCTGCTGGAATTCAAGAACGCGGCTCATGCGCTTCACAGCCTCGAGGATCTTCTCGATTCGCTTCGTGGTGGCGCAGTCCCGGTTACTTCGGAAATCATCAACTTGCTGCTGCAATCGGTGGACATCCTCCGCCAGATCACCGGGCGCATGCTCGCCGGCGAAGAATCGTTATTGCCGGCGCACGACGCGTTTTTCGCGCGCGTCGCGCAGATAGCGAGTGCTGCCAAGTCCTCGGAACTCGTTGCTTCTACGGCTCCAGCGCCAACTCCGTCAGCCGGAACACGCGCCGACGCCGCGAAGCCCGCCGCGAATCTTCGTGTGGACCTGGGCAAACTGGACCGCATGCTCAATCTCACGGTGGAGTTCGCCATCGCTCAGGGACGAATGCGACGCATGCTCCAGGAAAAATGCTCCAGCTCCGGCTCGGGCCACGAAGTCCTCGAAACCCACCAGAGCCTGGAAGCGCTTTTTCTCGAGCTGCAGGAACTGGTGATGAAGATTCGCATGGTCCCGGTAGGCCCCACGTTCCACTGGTTTGCCCGCAGCGTAAGGGACATGGCTCGAAAGAACGGGAAACTGGCACGCATGCTTGTGGTGGGCGAGGACGTTGAAGTGGATACGACCATCCTCGAGCACATCCATGACCCGTTGATGCATATGATCCGAAACTCTTTGGACCATGGCCTCGAGACTCCGGACCTCCGCCGGGCTGCCGGCAAAGATCCCAGCGGCAAAATCGTCCTCGAAGCTTTTCACGATTCCGGCAACATCGTCGTAAGGATTTCCGACGACGGCGCGGGATTGGATCACGCAGCCATTCTGCAGCAGGCGCGTAACCGCGGAATCATCTCCGAAGGAAGCCGCCTCTCGGAGTCGGACATTCACAACTTGGTTTTTCAACCGGGCTTTTCGACCGCGGAAAAGGTTTCCGAACTTTCCGGCCGCGGAGTCGGCCTCGACGTTGTGCGGCGTAACGTGAACGCCCTGAGCGGGGCGGTCCACGTCGAGAGCCGTAAAGGCCGGGGCACGACCTTCACGATTCGTCTTCCGTTAACGCTGGCCATCATTGACGGATTCGCCGTGAGCGTGGATGCGGAAACCTATGTTGTTCCACTCAATGCGGTGAAAGAGTGTCTCGAGCTTCCAGCAGAGAAACACTGTTCGGAGGGGGGCGGGGTCTTGAATTTACGGGGTGAGGCCCTGCCCTATATTCGTCTGCGCGATTGGTTCGGGGTCGGCGGGAAACCGCCGAAGCGCGAACGCATTCTCGTGGTTGAACATCAAGGGGGCCGCGCCGGTCTGGCAGCCGACGAATTGCTTGGAGAGCAGCAGGCGGTGATCAAGCCGCTCGGCCGGCTGTTCCAGGGGATTTCCGGCGTATCGGGTTCAACCATTCTTGGCACCGGCCGGGTGGCGTTGATTCTCGATGTGCCGGCGATTTGCGGTGAGGCCATGCTGCGAGGGAGTGAAACGGTTTTGTAGTGAGGGGTGATTGATTCAAGTTCGCGCGGACTCCCGCCGCGCTCAGGCTTAGCTCAAAGGAGAGCTCTCATGTTGAAGAACATGTCCATCGGAATGCGGTTAGCGATCGGCTTCGGCCTGATCGTAGTGCTCCTGGTCGCGGTCGCTCTTAGCGGTTACTGGGGTCTCGAAGGAATTACTGCGGAGACGCTCAAAGTCTTAAACGGCGACGCCAAGCTCGTAACCCTGGCCGCCCGCGTTAAGGCCACAACGCTCGAATTGAGACGGTTCGAGAAAGACACCGAGCTGAACATGGATGACCAGC
Organism: Candidatus Acidiferrum sp.; assembly: GCA_035262505.1. Taxonomy (GTDB): domain Bacteria; phylum Acidobacteriota; class Terriglobia; order Acidiferrales; family UBA7541; genus Acidiferrum. The sequence goes on from DATFSR010000034.1 coordinate 45,455, forward strand.
AAGTCAGGAACGATTACGTCACAAAATGGAAGGAACAACGACAGAAGTTGCGCGATGTTCTTGCCGAGATCGAAAGATTTCAACTCTCGCCCGATGACCGACTCGCCGTGAAGTCTATGGGCGAGGACCTGGATGTCTATGAGGGCGGCTTTACAAAGGTTCTAAACATGATCGAACAAGGAAAGCTTCACACACCACAAGAAGCCAACCAGACGATCACGCAATACAAGGATTCCATCCATCGCCTGGAAAGTGCCGCTTCCGATCTGACAAATCGGCACTCTGAAGTTTTGGTGCCCTTGGTCGAACAAATTGCCAAGACCACGACCGGCACGATTGTGATTTTCTCCATCGCTGCAATCTTCGTAAGCATCATCGTTACGCTGGTCATTTCCCGCGGGATTACTAAACCTCTTCAGGACGTGGTCAGCGTGGTCGAAACGATCAGTTCCGGCGATTTGACCAAATCCCTCACTGTCGATCGCAACGACGAGATTGGCCGTCTGCTTGGCGCGATGGCCAGGATGACCGGCAAGCTCAACGAGATGATCGGCGAAGTGCGCATGGGAGCGGGTTCGGTCAGCACGGCGGCAACGCAAGTAGCCTCCTCGGCAACCTCCGTTTCTCAAGGCACCAGCGAGCAGGCCGCTGCCGTGGAGCAAGTGACCAGCAGCATGGAGGAGATGAACGCTTCCATCACCCAGAACGCGGAGAACAGCCGGAAGATGGAGCAAATGGCGCGCAAGGGAGCACAGGACGCGACGCAAAGCGGCCAAGCGGTTCTCGAAGCGGTCTCTGCGATGAAATCCATCGCCGAGAAAATCGCCGTCATCGAAGAAATTGCCTATCAAACCAACATGCTCGCTTTGAACGCGGCCATCGAAGCCGCACGCGCCGGTGAACACGGCCGCGGCTTCGCGGTAGTCGCCGGAGAAGTACGCAATTTGGCCGAGCGCTGCCGCACGGCCGCTCAGGAAATCGGCGGACTGGCGGCATCCAACGTGCAAATCGCGGAACGCTCCGGTGGTTTGCTTAACGAACTGGTTCCTGCCATCCAGAAGACCGCCGACTTGGTCCAGGAAGTCGCAGCTACTTCCGGCGAGCAAGCCGCAGGCGTGAGCCAGATCAACCGGGCCATTGGCCAAGTCGGCCTGGTCACGCAGCGGAACGCCGCCGGCGCCGAGGAACTCTCGAGCACCGCGGAAGAACTCGCTTCCCAAGCAGAAGCGTTGCAAGACATGATCAGCTTCTTCCGCGTGAGCGCGCTCGGCGATCACCGCTCCGGCAAAAAACAAAAGGCGGTTAAGCCCCATTTCACAAAGCATGAGGACGACACAATGCCTTCCTCGCAAATCACAGCCAAGACCAACGGCGACCATGCCGAATCGTTTGCTCGAATCTAATGCGCGGAGGAATCCATGGAAATCAAAGAACAAGAAGCAGCCGTGCAACAGCAATACCTGACATTTTTTCTTGCGGACGAGGAGTACGCCGTCAGCATTCAGAAAGTGAAGGAGATCATCGAGTATTCCTCGGTCACGAAAGTCCCGAAGGTGCCTCGCTGGATTCGTGGGGTTATCAATCTTCGCGGCAACGTCGTCCCCGTCGTGGACCTGGCCATACGCTTTGGTCAGGAGGAACGGCCAACGACGAAGACCACTTGCATCGTCATCGTGGAAGTTCAGCAGGAATCAGAGAACACGGTGATGGGTGTAATTGCCGACGCCGTGAACCAAGTCCTTGAACTGAATCCCCAGGACATTGAAGAACCGCCTGCTTTTGGGACCCGCGTCCGGTTGGAGTACCTCGCCGGGATGGGCAAACTGGGAAAGAAGTTTGCTCTCATTCTGAACATCGACCGTGTCTTGAGCGCTGCGGAGCTCCTCACCGTTCGAGGTTTGCAGAATGAACCGGCAGACGCGACGAAAAATAACGCCCAAGAGGCTGCGGAACATTCAGGGACGTAATGTCTTCCGGCCAAAACACAACCGCACCAGTTTTTGAGTTGCCGGCTCCGATTCCCGAACTCACAAACGACGAGTTCCAGCTTTTTCAAGCGCTCGTCGAAAGAGAGTCGGGAATCCACCTCGGCGCCAAAAACCGCGCCATGCTGGTAAGCCGCTTGTGGAAGCGGCTGCGAGCTTTGGACTTGAACACCTTTTCTGCTTACTACCGGCTGGTAAGGGCGAACCCGGCGGAGATGGTGCGAATGCTGGATTGCGTCTGCACCAATGAAACGCATTTCTTCCGCGAGCCGGCATCTTTCGATTGCCTTCGGCAGCACGTTTTCCCCGAATGGAACGCTGCAGCTGACTCTGATCGTGGCCCTAGAACTCTGCGTGCCTGGAGCGCGGCCTGCTCCACTGGCGAAGAACCGTATTCCCTCGCAATGATGCTGCTCGCCGGGTTCCCGGCGGAAGCAGGTTGGAAAACGGAAGTTCTGGGTACCGATCTGTCCACAAAAGTGCTCGCCAAAGCCTCAAAAGGCGTCTGGCCGAGCAGCAAACTGCCCGGAGTGCCTGTCGAATACCAACGGCAGTTTCTCCTGAAAGGCTTTGGCCCCGACACGGGAAAAATCAAAGCGACCGACGAACTTCGCAAAGCGGTGCGCTTCCAAAGATTGAATCTGATCGAGCCGCATTACGACGTCTTTGGCCCCTTTGACCTGATCTTCTGCCGCAACGTCATCATTTATTTTGAGTGGGAAACGAAGCTGAAGGTCATCGACCGTTTGGGACGCTACCTGGCTCCCAACGGATACTTGTTCCTCGGCCACGCGGAAAGCCTGCACGGCATGACCGATCAGCTGGAATCGGTCAAGCCGAGGGTTTTTCGTTCTCCGCATCATGGTTCGGGCCGCGGCGCCCTGTGCATCTTGCAGCGGCGCGACCGGAAGACGCACTCGACCGATGAATAAGGCGTCCCCCTCTCGGTCGGCCCGGAAGGCGTGGACCAACCAGCAAAAACTCCTATGAACTCATCCTGGCTCCAGAACGATTCCGCCGGTGACGCCGCCCAGCAGGCGACACCTCTCACCCCGTTAAAGGTTCTCGTCGTGGATGATTCAGCAACCGTGAGGCAGGTCCTTGCCGCGGTGCTCCCTGAAAAGCGCGGCTTTCGCGTCGCGGTGGCTGCCGATCCCCTCATCGCGATGGAAAAGATGAAGAAGTCCCTGCCCGATGTCGTTCTTCTCGATCTGGAAATGCCGCGCATGGACGGCATGACTTTTCTGCGAAAGTTGATGGGCGAGAATCCTCTTCCCGTGGTCATCTGCTCGGGTCTAACGGGACCACACACCGACGCGGCGATACGGGCCCTCGAAAACGGCGCTGTCGACATCATCACCAAACCCAGCATTGGTATTCGCGGATTTCTCGAGGAGTCCGCGGTTCTCCTGGAAGATACCGTGCGCGCGGCCGCCGCGGCTCGCGTTCGAAAATCGCGGCGGCACCAAGTTTCGGCGAGCTCAAAACCGCGAGAAGGTCGAGCGTCGCGGCCTTCGCTCGCGTTGTCCCGACAGGGCGAAAAGATCATCGCCCTTGGCGCTTCCACTGGCGGCACGGAAGCGCTCTTGCATTTATTCGAACGCATGCCCCAGGGCTGCCCCGGTATGGTGGCCGTGCAGCACATGCCCGAAGGCTTTACGGCGGCTTTCGCGCGGCGCTTGAACGACAATTGCGCCATCGAAGTCCGCGAAGCGGCAGACGGCGACCCCATGGTTCCGGGCCGGGCTTACATCGCTCCCGGAAATCGTCACACCTACGTTCGCCGCATGGGGCCCACTTACTTTCTGGAGGTTCGTGACGGAGCCCTGGTTTCGCGTCATCGGCCCAGCGTCAACGTGCTGTTCCGTTCTGTGGCGCAAGCCGCCGGGCCGAACGCGGTCGGCGTCTTGCTGACGGGCATGGGGGACGACGGGGCGGACGGCCTTTTGGAAATGAAACGCGCCAACGCCTTCACGATTGCCCAGGATGAAGCAAGCTGCGTCGTTTTCGGTATGCCCCGCGAGGCCATTCTCCTGGGTGCGGCCGAGGAAGTTCTCCCGCTGCATCGGATTCCGCAAGTCATGTTGCGGCACTCCGAACGGCAAAACCGCTAGGTTGTGCGACAACTCACGCCCGCACGAAAACGTTGTGGACTTCTTGCAACCGGTTGCAGGAAAATCTCGGCCATGTTTCCTAAGACCATTTGCCTTATCGCCGTTTCATTCTTTCTGCTCTCGAACACTTCTCCCTTGGCCGCCCAGTCGGCCTCGAACGCGGCCGCATCAGCCGCATCACCTCGTCCACCGTATTTGGACCCGAGTCTCTCAGTGGATCAGCGCGTCAACGATCTGGTTTCTCGCATGACGCTCGAAGAAAAAGCTTCTCAGATGCAGGACGTGGCCCGTGCTATCCCGCGCCTTGGTATTCCCGCCTACAACTGGTGGAACGAAGCATTGCACGGTGTCGCTCGCTCCGGGCACGCCACCGTTTTTCCTCAAGCCATCGGCCTCGCCGCCACCTGGGACACGGACCTCATTCATCGCATGGCGGACGTTATCTCGACCGAAGCGCGCGCCAAATACAACGACGCGATCCAGCATGGAAATACCGGCCGCTACTATGGCCTTACCTTTTGGTCGCCCAACATCAACATCTTTCGCGACCCGCGCTGGGGACGCGGCCAGGAAACCTACGGCGAAGACCCCTTTCTCACCAGCCGGATCGGCGTTGCTTTCGTCACCGGCCTGCAAGGCGACGATCCCAAATACCTGAAAGTCGTTTCCACGCCTAAGCACTTTGCCGTTCACAGCGGCCCGGAAACTCTTCGCCACCGCGAAGATGTGCCCGTTTCTCCGCATGATTTCGCCGACACTTACGCTCCCGCGTTTCGTGCCACGATTATGGAAGGACATGCCGATTCCGTGATGTGCGCCTACAATTCCGTTCGCGGCGTGCCAGCCTGCGCGAACCAATTCCTTCTTGGCACTTTGCGCGAAAAGTGGGGCTTCAAAGGTTATGTTGTGTCGGACTGCTGGGCCATCCATGATATCCATCAAGGCCACGGCTTCGTTCTCACCCTCGAACAAGCCGCGGCACTCGCGGTAAAAGCAGGGACTGATCTTAGCTGCGGCCCCGAGTATGCTTCCCTGTCCTTGGCGGTCGAAAATCGCCTGCTCGCGCCCGCCGATGTCGACCTCGCGGTGAAGCATCTTTTCGAAGCGCGCTTCCGCCTCGGCATGTTTGACCCGCCGGAGTCCGTGCCCTGGTCAAAGCTCACCATCGCCGATAACGACACGCCCGCGCATCGCCAGCTCGCCCTCGAAGCCGCCTGCAAATCCATCGTTCTGCTGAAGAACGAACGCAACACTCTTCCGCTGAAATCTTCGATCAAGACCATTGCCGTCGTGGGCCCGGACGCCGATTCCTTGCCGGTTCTGCTCGGCAACTATGCGGGCACGCCTTCTGCCTACACCACCATTCTGGAAGGCATTCGAAAGCGCTTTCACAGCGCCGAAATCATTACCGCCACCGGCGCGCCTCTTACCGAAACCAGCGGCGTCATACTTCCCAACTCGTACCTTCGTACGGGTGGCGCAAATTCCCAGCCCGGCCTTAGCGGCGAATATTTCGCTAACACCAATTTGGCGGGCGACGCAGCCCTGAAGCGTGTGGACCGGATTGTCAATTTCGAGTGGAACAGTGTTTCGCCCGGTCCGGGAATTCCGGCGCAAAATTATTCCATGCGCTGGACCGGTGAACTCGTCCCGCCCGTGGATGGCGACTACCGTCTCGGCATGGATACGGACGGCGGTTCGCGCATCTTCCTCGACGGAAAAAAAATTATTGACGATTGGGCTCCCCACGGCGAGCGCACCATGACAACACTTGTTCATCTCCAGGCCGGCCACGCGTATCCCATTCGAATGGAATATTTCCACTACGGTTGGGATTCAGCCGCGCGCCTGCTTTGGCTTCCGCCCAATCTCGTTCCCGAAGCCGTCGAAACCGCGCGCAAAGCCGATGTCGTCGTCGCCGTCGTTGGCCTAACCGCCCAGCTCGAAGGCGAAGAATCCGAAAACAGCGATCCCGGCTTTTTTGGCGGCGACCGTCTCGACCTTGATCTTCCCCATCCTCAGGAGCAGCTACTTGAATCTCTCGCCGCCGCCGGAAAGCCGCTCATCGTCATTCTCACCACCGGCAGCGCCGTGGCCCTGAATTGGGCGCAGGAACATGCCGCCGCCATTCTCGAAGCCTGGTATCCGGGCGAAGAGGGCGGCGCGGCCGTGGCCGACGTTCTTTCCGGCGATTACAATCCCGCTGGCCGACTGCCTGTTACTTTCTATAAGTCCGTCGCCCAGATCCCGCCATTCGGCAGCTACAGCATGAACGGCCGCACCTATCGCTACTTCACCGAACAGCCGCTCTATCCCTTCGGCTATGGCTTGAGCTTTTCTTCTTTCAACTACTCCGACGCAAGAATTACTCCGGATCAAGTCGCCGCCGGCACGGCCGTCGCAGCTTCCGTGCGCGTCACGAACTCCACTTCCGTCGCGGGTGATGAAGTCGTCGAGCTTTATCTCACGCATCCCGGCATTGACGGCGCGCCGATCCGCGCGCTCGCCGGATTCCAGCGCGTCCATCTCGCCGCATCAGGCTCGCAAACTGTCACGTTCACTCTTCATGACCGCGACTTGAGCACCGTCGACGACCAGGGCGTTAGGAAAGTCGTCCCAGGCCCCGTCGAAGTTTGGATTGGCGGTGGCCAGCCCATTTCCGGCCCCCGCCAACCGGCGACCAAGGGAATCTCGGCAAAATTCAACATCACGTCCGCCGCCACGCTCGACGAGTAGCGCGGGTTCTTGCCAGTTCTTGGTCGTGCCCGCTGCTTGGCAGGGGCGCAGCACTGCTGCGCCCCTGCTCGCCATCAACGTTCAGCCATCGGCTCCTTTTGCACGGCGCTCCTTTCCTCTAGTAATCTAAATCCCGGGAGCTAAGGGCCTTGTTGGATCAACCTCCTTTGCCGCAACCCGATACGCCATCCAAATCTATTTTCAAGAAACCCTCTTTCTATTCAAAGCTGGTCTTCGGCATTGCCGCCCTCATCATTTTCTGGATTTTCTTCTCCCGCTGGTGGCAGAACCGCTCGATCGAACACCGCGCCAAACAGACGGCCGCAGCAAAGCAGCGCGCCGATGACCAAGCTACTCTCGAGCAAATGGGCGGAAAGGTCCTGGCGATCCAGACTTTCTACGCTAGTCCGGGGGAGATTCATCGCGGGGAGCCGGTCGAGCTCTGCTACGGCGTCGCGAACGCCAAAACTGTCAAGCTCGAGCCGCAGTCCAATCCGGTGTGGCCTTCTTACTCCCGCTGCGTGAACGATTCCCCTGCCAAAACCACCACCTACACGCTCACCATCGCCGACGCCGCCGGGAACACCAAGTCGCAATCCCTCACCGTGCAAGTCCGCTCCAATTGACTTTCTTTGCCATGAAGTCGGGCCCAGGCCTTATACTTTGTGGTACAAAGTACTTGACAACCGTGGCTCTTTCTCCCTATCCTTATCTTCATGGTCACTACCCCGGGTCCTCTGCGCTCCCCGCGACGTGAGCCTATCCCCATTGACGCTCGCGCCGCCGACCATCTGCGCTACATCCGCGAAACCATGGCCAGCGCCGCCGAATTTACCGCGGTGCCGGGATGGGGAGGCGTGGCCATGGGCATTACCGCGATGGCCGCTGCCTTCGTCGCCTCCCGCCAAGCCACTCCGCGTGCGTGGCTCGTCGTTTGGCTGATCGAAGCCTTCGTGGCCGTGGCCATTGCCGCGCCGGCGGCGGCCACCAAAGCGCACCGCGCCAATTCCCGGCTGTTTTCCGGGCCCGGCCGCAAGTTTCTGTTGAGTTTTGCGCCTCCCATCGTGGTAGGTGGGCTTCTCACCTACATTCTTTTTCAAGCGGGCCTGTTTACCGCTCTCCCGGGGATCTGGCTTTTGCTCTACGGAACCGCCATTGTCACCGGCGGAGCTTTTTCCGCGCGCGTTGTCCCTGTCATGGGTTTGTGCTTGATGTCCCTCGGCGTAGTGGCTCTATTCGCGCCGGCAGCCTGGGGAGATCTCTTCATGGCCGCGGGATTTGGGATTGTGCACGTCGGGTTTGGCTGGTGGATCGCCCGGCATTTCGGAGGCTAAGGAGATCGCATGGCTAAGTCATCTGCAGTGCGTCAGGAACGTGTGCAACGCTCGCGCGACCGCGAAACCATCCTGGAGTCCGTGAAGAACCCCGCGCGCGAAGCCGCTCCCGCGGATCTGGACCGCCTCATCCACGAGCACGTTCGCCTGGGCATCGTCAGCGCCCTCGCGGTGAATCGCGCTCTCACATTTAATGAATTGAAAGCCCTGCTGAAAGCGTCCGACGGCAACCTGAGCGTGCACGCTCGCAAGCTTGAGGAAGCCGATTACATTGTTTGCGCCAAATCTTTTGAAGGTCGCACGCCCAAAACGGAATATCGCCTGACGGCTGCGGGGCGCAAAGCCCTCGAACGCTACCTGAATCACATGGAAGCGCTGATTCGCGCCACCCGCGAGGGCTAGGCGGAAAAAATTTTTGCGTGTTAACTTTGCAGTGCAAAGTAGTTTGCGTAGCAGCACCTCCAGGCTGCGACTTTCCCAAAGCCTGGTAGGAACCGTTTCCTCGCGGCGGAGACTGGATAAACCCATGGAGTCATCAAACGCAGTAGAGAATAAACTCTCATTCCCGGTCCCTTCGCCTGTAGTGCCGATGCCTTCTTCCCGTCCTCCCGTGCCGGACACCGCCCATGGGGAGGAGTTCGGCAGTTCCCCGGGGCCAGGCCTGCACGTTGCCATCATTTCCGACGGCAACGGCCGCTGGGCCACTTCGCGCGGGCTTCCGCGTTCCGCCGGTCACCGCGCCGGAGCCGAAGCCGCTCGCCGTATCATTGAGGCCGCGCCGCGACTGGGCATCCACACTCTCACGCTCTTCGCGCTCTCCTCGGCGAACTGGAAGCGCCCCGCCGCCGAAGTCAACGCGATCTTGCGCCTGCTCCACGAATACTTGCTCACCGAAACGACGCACTGCGTGGACGAAGGCGTGCGCCTCAGCGTTATTGGCCGCCGCGACCGCGTGCCCGCCACGCTCCGCCAGGCCATCGCTGATTCGGAAACCATCTCCGCCCGCGGAACACGCCTGCATCTCCGCCTGGCCATTGACTACTCTGCGCGCGAAGCCATCTTTCACGCCGCCTGCCGCTTCTACAAAGTCACCGAGCTTTCGCCCGAATCCTTCAGCCGCGTGCTTGCCGAGGTCTATCGCGGGGGTTCCACGGAAGTGGATCTGCTCATCCGCACCGGCGGCGAGCAGCGCCTGTCCGATTTTCTGCTCTGGGAGTGCGCATTCGCAGAATTCGCCTTCGTCCGCAAGGCCTGGCCAGACTTTACGGTTGCCGATCTCCAGGCCGCGCTCGATGAATTTGCACATCGCGAGCGAACTCGAGGCGCGCTGCCCGATGAGCTGGCCGGTTAGCAGGCGAAACAAACGCCGTTCGCAGAGGAGGAGGAAACATGTCCGCAGTAATGCCGCACTTTGCTCCGGTCGTTGTGCTGCTGTTCCTTGGCACGGTGTTCGTGCTAGGGCTGAGCCTGCTCGTTTTGTTTTATGGCGCAGTGCGCCGCTCCGCCTTTTTTGCGAAGCTCGGAGCCGGCGCCGCCGCTACCGTTGCCGCAGGCTACTTCCTTTTGCTGGCCGGTGTTTCCGTTGCCAGCAGCGAGCAAACTCTGCCACCGGACGGCCGGAAATACTTTTGCGAGATTGACTGCCATCTCGCTTACTCGCTGGTCAGCGCGCAAACCGCGGCGGCGCTGGGCCCGGAGTTGCAGCAAACAACCGCGCACGGAAGATTCGTCATCCTGCGCGTCAAGACGTGGTTCGATGAGCACACCATTTCCGCTCACCGCGGCAACGGTCCGCTCACCCCGAACCGCCGCAAGGCGCTGCTCGTGGATGACACCGGGCGAAGCTATGAACCTTCTCCCGGAGGGCAGTTCGCCCTCGCTCGCAGCGGGAGCAGTTCCACCCCGATGGCGCAATCCTTGCGCCCCGGCGAGTGGTACGTCACAGACCTCGTTTTCGATGTTCCGAAAAACGCGCGAGGTCTCCGTCTGTTGCTAATCGAAGACGACCCGGAAACGCGCTTCATCGTCGGCCACGAGAACAGCCTCCTGCACAAGAAAATCTACTTCGATGTGGAAGCACTGACACCGGGAGCCGGTAGCGGAGCGCCGGCCGCTGGCTCTATGCGGTAAGTGGCCAACTCACCGAACCAGAAATATCCTTGCCCCGCCCGGAGACTGGATTCCCGCTGACACTTTCCTTTTCTCATTCCCGGCCGTAAAGTAGCCCCAGCCCTCGGGCGCCAGGGAGTGGTCCATGAGACATTTTCTTTCCGGGTTTCTGCTCTTGCTCGTGACTGGAGCCACGCAGGATGTGGCGCGTGCTCAAGACCCAACCCACTGGCAGTCGAACCTCACTGAGCCGCAATCCTATGTCCTCAAGCGCGTCTCCAGCGCCGACCCTACCGGCGGCAACGCCGATTTTCGCGTCATCGAACCGGGCGCCACCCTGACAGTACTCGAAGCGGACGGCCCCGCCGTGCTCACCCACATCTGGTTCACGCTCTACGATCCCGAGCCCTACCATCTGAAGAAACTGGTCCTCCGCATGTATTGGGATGGTGAAACCTCCCCGAGCGTCGAAACTCCCCTGGGAGACTTCTTCGGCCTCGGCCTTGGAGACTATCATGTCTGGGAATCCGAGCTTCTTTCCGCCGCGAATGATCGCGCCTTGAATTCGTTTTTCCCCATGCCTTTCCAGAAGCACGCGCGCATCACCGTCACCAACGAAGGCAAGCAAAAGGTTTTTTCTTTTTATTACAACCTCGATTATCGCGCCTATTCCAAGCAGCTGCCTGCGGACACGCTTTATTTTCACGCGCAATTCCGCCAAGCGCAGCCTAACACAGGCTGGACCAACAAGTGGGAATCGAACGGTGACCCCAGCGTCGAAGACAAGAAGAATCTGACCGGCGAAGGCAATTACCTGTGGCTTGCCGCCATCGGTCGCGGCCATTTTGTCGGCGTCACCATGTCCGTGCTGCAGAATCAAGACGGCTGGTGGGGCGAAGGCGACGATATGTTCTTTATTGATGGCGAATCCCGCCCCGCCATTAACGGAACCGGATCAGAAGACTATTTCCTCGGCGCGTTTGATTTCGGCCGTAGCGCTTTTTCCTACCGCCTCTACGGAGCGCCGGTAAAAGGTGAAGAACGCGCTGGCAGTCGCTCCTCCGTCTACCGCTTCCATCTCGATTCGCCAATCCCTTTCAACAAATCAATCCGCGCGACCATCGAGCACGGCCACGCCAATCATCGCTCCGACAACTATTATTCCGTCGCTTATTGGTATCAGAGCGAACCACACGGCGAACCGCCGCTTCTTCCGCCCGTTGATCAGCGTATCCCGAAACTTCAGCCTGTCGGCGGCCCGGGCAATTCCGCCGCCCTTCCGCATTGACGACCTTGGCATTCTCAGGCGATGCCCGTCTGCTAGACTGTTCAGACCATGAGCGTCATTGATGAAGTTCTCGAAGCGAACGAAATTTATGCGCGCACGCACGAATTGCGCCCGCTCACCCCGCGTCCGCAACGCAAGCTTGCAATTCTCACATGCATGGACACGCGGCTCTCCATCCGAACGATGGGGCTGAAGACCGGCGACGCGCATATCATTCGCAACGCCGGCGGCATTGTGACCGATGACACCTTGCGCTCACTCGTGATTTCCCACTATTTGCTGGGCACGGAAGAGTTCATGATCATCAATCACACCGATTGCGGCCTCATGCATGCCACCGAGCAGGAGTTGCGCACGCGCGTCCAGAATCGCACGGGGACCGCCGCCGTCGCTCCGGCATTCTTTTACGCCTTTCAAAATCTCGATGAAAACGTCCGCCATCAGTTGCAAAAGCTCCGCACCCATCCGTGGATCCCTAAAGAGGTTTCGGTACGTGGATTCGTCTACGACGTGGTCACGGGACTCCTGCGCGAAATTAAAGATTTCTAATGGGATCTCTGTTTTGTTGTCATTCCGTAGCGAGGTACTCTGCCGCATCGCGCGGTTTTTGCGCGATGCATCCTAGCTTGAACCGCGCGTTATTAGGAGCTCATGGAGACTGCCGCTCCCATACCCAGAAGCTCTCGCTTGCCCGAAAAAAACTCCTCGTGTAGGCTCGACTTATGCTCGAAGAGAAGGATTTCCAGCGAAAAGCCGACGCGGCGTTTGAGGATCTGAAGAAGCGCCTGTTGGTTCTTGGCGACGAACACGGCTTCGACGTCGAAGGCGAATCCGGCAAGCTTGAGGTGGTCTTCGAAGAGCCGGAGGCCAAATTCGTGATTTCACCGAACACTCCGGTACGCGAAATCTGGATCTCTGCGCTCTCCACCAGTTTCAAGCTGGGGTGGAATGAAGCGCGAAATGCCTTTGTTCAAGAGAAGACCGGCGACGATCTTTACGCCATCATGAGTCGCGTCGTTTCACAACAGCTTGGCGAAGAGGTGAAAGTGTGAAGCGCTGCCTCGTGATTTGTGCTCTCAGCGCGGCGGCGTACAGCTCTCTTGCGCCGGCGACGAATTCGCAAGTTCCTTCCGGAAAGGAGGTGGTGAAGCCGGAGGTTTACGCCTCAATGGAGCCCGCCGGTCGCGGTGGCTCGTTTCAAATCGCCGTGGTCATGAATATACGCGCCGGCTTTCACGTCAACGCGCGCGAAAAGTCCGAAGAATACCTCATCGCCACCGATCTCAAGGCCCAGCTCCCTTCGGGTTTCACTGGGGATGAAGTGATTTATCCCAAAGGAAAGCTCGAAACCTTCACATTCTCCAAGAAACCACTGAATGTTTATCAGGGAAAAGTGATTCTTCTACTGCCAATCAACGCGCTTGCCACGGCTCCTTTGGGCGAACAGCACATTCCGCTGAAGCTGCGCTACCAGGCCTGCAGCACAGAACTCTGCCTTCCTCCAACCACGCTTGCTCTCGACGCGGCCGTAAACATTGCCGCATCCGCCTCGGCTGCAAAACCCGCGCACCAGGATCTTTTTTCTCCCAAGTAGCTTGAAGGGGATGGCCGCCGCTCAGGTTTCAAGAAATTGTTCGTTGCTCGGCAAAGCCTTCCTAGTACTTCGTCGCTCAAAAATCTGAGCGAGCTACCGCATGTGCATCTTTTCTCTCGTTTTGGGGTTTATCTAATGTGAGGAAAACGAGCCGGGAACGCACGTTGCATGCCCAATTGAAACTCAGCCCCGTTCGGAGCTCGAGAAAAAGGAGCATTGCAAATGCAGCCAATACCACGATTTGTGAAACCGTTCTTGTTCGCCGCGGCAATGATCTTTCCCATGATCGCTACCGGTTGCGCTCGCGTTCGCTACTATGACACGAGGTACCACGACTATCATGCCTGGGGCCCGGACGAAAGCCGCGCCTACCAGGAGTATTGGGCAGAGCGCGGCAAGCCCTACCGCGAGTGGACCGACCTCAATGAACACCAGCAGAGCGAGTATTGGGAGTGGCGTCACGCCCATCCGTATCGCTATTGATGAGCTGATCGTTTAGACCATCCGAGGGAAGGAGGCGGGGCAGGTTGCCCCGCTTTTTTTCGGTCACGCTTTGGCAGAACCAGCCACTGCGTCTTGCAGGCGGCGAACCACGCGCTGCTGGCCAAGGACAACCATCGTGTCGAAGAGCGGCGGCGCAACGGCCTGGCCGACGATGGCAACGCGGACCGCGTTGATGAGCAGGCCGGCTTTAACGCCGCCTGCTTCAGCAACGGCTCGAGTGGCGTGATCGCAGGCGTCATGATTCCATTCGGTAAGAGCAGCGAGGACGTCGGCAGTTTTCGCGAGCAACTCCGGCACCTTGGGATCTTTCCAGAATTTTTCTTTGGCGGCGGGATCACGCGTAAATTCATCGCTGAAAAAAGCGCGCGACCAGCTGGAAAAATCCGGCAGCAGCCGAATCCGCGGCCGGAGCAAGTCGACGGCCCGCGAGAACCAGGCGTGATCGCGCTCGTCCGGCGCCGGCGCGGCGCCGGCCACCCATTCCGGCTTCCATAAGCCGCTGCGCTTTAATTCGTTTTCCACTTCGGGCAGCAAATCGTCGATGGGCAGCCGCTGCAAATACTGCGTATTGAACCACTCGAGTTTCGGACGGTCGAAAACAGCATTGGTTCGGCTCACGCCTTCCAACGAAAACCTTTCAATCAAGTCTTTGGTCCGGAGAAACTCTTCATCCCCGCCGGCAGACCAGCCGAGCAAGGCCAGGAAATTGCGAAACGCCTCGGGCAAAAACCCCTCCGCGCGATACAGGTTCACGTCGGTGGCGCCATGGCGCTTGGAAAGGCGCGACTTATCCGCGCCCAAAATCAACGGCACGTGCGCGAAAACCGGTGGAGAGGCACCGAGCGCACGGTACAGGAGCACTTGCTTTGGCGTATTGGAAAGATGATCGGCGCCACGAATTACGTGGGTGACGCACATGTCCATGTCGTCCACCACGACGCCCAGTTGGTACATGGATTGCCCGAATTCCTCGTCGCCCTTGCCCGAGCGCAGCAGGACGAAATCTTCAATCTCGTCATTCGAAAACTCGCGCTCGCCAAAAACCGTGTCCGCAAATTTCGTTGTTCCGCCGATCGGAACTTTGAAGCGGACCGCCGGCTTCGCACCAGGCGTCGAAGGTTTCCCATCGCGGCAAGAGCAGCGCGTGACGCGCCGGAGCCCGCCGCCTTTCGGCTCTTCGTCCTGGCCCGGCTCGGTGTAGTCGCCGCCCGCGTATTTGTCAGCCGGGCAGTAGCAGAGAAAAGCACTGCCATTCGCCACGCATTTCTTGGCTGCCGCCCGATACAGTTCCGTTCGTTGCGACTGGTAGAAGGGCCCTTCGTCCCAATCCACGCCCAACCACTGCAAGCCATCAATGATCCCCTGCACCAGTTCGGGCTTGTTACGCTCGGCGTCGGTATCCTCAATCCTTAGAATCATCGCGCCGCCATGACGCCGTGCGAAAAGCCAATTAAATAGCGCGGTGCGCGCTCCGCCCACGTGCAGGTAGCCGGTAGGCGAAGGCGCAAACCGGACACGTACGCCCGTCAATCGGTTGGTGGTTTCGGTCATTGCCGGCGCATCTTTCGCCGAATCAGCGAGTCTTTCTCCGCAGAATCAATCGTTTAGTGTAGCGAAAGCGCCGGATTCCGTCCAACGCCGCAGCGGCAGAAGAATAGAGTTAGTTTCGAAATTGGTGCGCAGCTTGCTGAGTTCTACCATCGCTTGAAGTGCAAGCAAGATAGAAAATAAGTCAGGGCCACGCCGAGGGCTACGAGGAAAGCCGGGGCTCCCAACCAAGTCAGCGCCCGAGGGCGGGAATGAACGCACTTTCGCGCAGAAACTCCAAAAATAAGGTGCACTCGGCGAAGGAACGTTGCAGAGCCGCTTGATCATGGCCGGTCCCGGTTCTAGAACCAGTGTTGCATGTCCGGCACGCCACACGATTTCATTCTGTGAATATGCGCCCGAGCGGCATTTCTGCTTGTAACGCTTCCTGCTCCGAACTACGTCTTATCTCTTGACGGCTGACTCTCCGCGTCCCCAGTCTGTGTTGCACGATGGTGCGGCATGTTTTTTCCTTCGCAAAACGGTTTTTGCGTAGAACAAACGCCCGGGCATGACGTCTAATAGGGAGTCGGCCGGTCGAGGAACTGCCCGTTAGGGTATTCCCTGTATACTCCCGGCGTTATTTGTACGCTAGACTAAGGATTTTCCGAAGGATTGGTTCGACGAAAGAGCTTTTCGCGGAAACAACCATTTCCCTGGCCCTGAATTCCAACCGCGCTGGAGGGCGGAGTTCCCCGGCTGTTCAGGGGTGCACGAGGTTATGCGCACCGCATCCATTCTCCGCACTAAGCCCGGGCTTGTTCTCCTGGGCGCGCTGGCGCTCCTGATTCTCGCTCTTCTTTCTCGCCGTTTCGTCCATTTACGTCCCGCACAAGCCTCCGCCGTCCGCGGAGATGCCATCTACCGCGTTGAGAAAAAGAGGTTTTCGCAGACGCTTCGCCTGAACGGCACCACTATGGCGGCGCACTCGTTTAGCGTGTTGGCTCCGCGGCTTGAGGGAGCCTCGGTCGGGTCCATGGTCATCACCAGGCTGGCTCCGGCAGGGGAGCCTGTGAAGAAAGACGACGTCCTGGTGGAATTCGACGCCCAAGCCCAGCAAAAGGATTATCTCGACAAGAAGGCCGTCTACGACAATTTAGTAGGCCAAGTGGCGCAAGCGCAGGCCCAGGAAGACATCAACCGCTCCAAAGACGAGACCGGTCTGCAACAAGCGGAAGACGAATTGCAGCGCGCTCAACTGGAAATGAAACGCAACGAAATCGTATCGCGCATCGACGCGGAAAAAAATCAGGAAGCCGTTGATGAAGCGCAAGCCACCCTGAAGCAGCTTAAAGAAACCTATCAATTGAAGCGCGCCGCAGCGGCCGCGGGCATTCACATTCTCGAGATTCAGCGCGACCGCGCCATGCAAGCAATGCACTACGCTCAAAACAACGCTTCCAAAATGACCGTGCGCTCCCCTATGGCGGGCGTGGTGGTCTACAACACCATGTACCTGGGCAGCCGCATGGGCACGGTCCAACAGGGAGATCAGGTGCGCCCCGGCTTGCCCTTTATGTCCGTCGTCGATCCATCCCAAATGGAAGTGCGCGTGGATCTGAACCAGGTGGACCTGCTCAAGGCGCGCCCCGGCATGCGTGCCAAAATGCATCTGGATGCCTACCCCGGCATCGAGCTGGGCGCAACGCTGGAAGATCTTTCGCCCCTCGGCCATAACGGACAATTCACCGACACCATTCGCAGTTTTTCTGCCCGCTTCTCGGTCCAAGGCACCGACCCGAAGCTTTTGCCGGACCTTTCGGCAGCATTGGATGTTGACCTCGGCTCTCAAGAAAGCGCGCTGGTCATTCCCTGCCAAAGTGTTGCGTTCGATTCTGGAAATCATCCCTTTGTTTGGATGGAGAATTCCGGCTCCTTTGAGAAACGTTCTGTGAAGACTGGTCCGCGCAGCGACACAGAAGTGGTGGTCCTTTCCGGGCTGCAAGAAGGCGACATCATCCGCCAAAACGCGGCGAGCTCGACTGAATCGGGAGAGCGTCCATGATCCGGGGCTTGCTTCGCAGAGTCTTCTCATGGAAGCTTCGCTACAAAATCACCGCTGGAGCTGCGGTCGTGCTCTTTGGCGGCCTTGGGTTTGGAGCTTTTCGCCTGGTCAGCTCGACAGCCGCAATTCCCACTGCCGAGGTGCAGCGCAAGGATTTTCTGGATACTCTCGAAATCAAGGGTGAGATCAAGGCGCTCCGCTCGAAGATTATTTCCGGGCCGTACAGCTCCGGCGATTTGCAGATCGTCAGCCTGGTGGCCAACTCAGCCAAAGTTAAAAAAGGCGATGTGTTGATTCAATTTGACACCACCTCGATGCAACAGAAGCTCGCGCAGGACAAATCCGCCGTCAAGTCCGCGGAGGCTGAAATCAATCAATCCCAGGCCGCGGCGCGCTTGAAGGAAGAGCAGGATCTTACGGACGTGATGAACGCGAAATACGAGGCGGAAAAAGCGCGCATGGACGCCAGCAAACAGGAGATTTTGTCTGCCATTGACGGCGAGCAGGCCAAGCTAAAAGTTGTTGACGCGGAAGAGACCCAGAAAGCCGCCCAAGCCAAGCTGAAAGCGGATCGCTTGTCTGCCACCGCGGACTTGGCCAGCAAGAAGGAAAAGCTCAAGCAAACCGAGTTTCAGATGCATCAAGACGAGACGAGCCTGGAATCCCTCACTTTGCGGGCTCCGCTCGACGGCGTCATTGCCCTGCAAAGTCACTGGCAGCCGCAAGGGCCCCCCACACCCTTCAAGCCCGGCGATCGCGCTTGGCCCGGTGCGGCCATTGCAGAGCTACCGGACCCGACTTCTTTGAAAATCTCCGCGCGTGTCGAGGAAGCAGAGCGCGGCCAGCTGAAAGTGAATCAGACCGCGGAAATACATGTGGACGCCGTACCGGACCGCACCTTTGCGGGTCGCGTCGAGGCCATCAGCCCCACGGCCAGCCTGGATTTCAACGCCGGGTGGCCTATTCCTCGCAATTTCTCGGTTGACGTAACGCTTCCTGAGAATGACCCGCGCCTCACTCCGGGAATGGCGGCGACCATCCGAGTTGGGGTTGCGAAGATTCCCGATGGAATCGTCATTCCGGTTTCGGCGGTGTTTCGCAAAGCTGGCCGCGCGGTCGCATACGTACAGCGCGGATCAAAGTTTGCGGAAATTCCTGTGGAAGTTTCACGACGAAACACCGAAGAGGTCCTTTTGGCGCGAGGATTACAACCGGGAGAACGAGTAGCTTTGAAAGATCCGACGCTGCCTCGTTAACAGCTACGATGAAGCATAGCATCAAACAAACCGGAGTGTTTCTTGCGCTGCTGAGTTTCGCCGGCGGCAGCATCGCGTGCCGTCAGGCCAGCGCTCTGGCCGGCGAAATGGACATCCCCACCGCCACGGTGAAGGAAGCCGATCTTCAATTGAAGGTACTCACCACGGGCGCTTTACGAACCGAGACATCGAGGGTGATCGCCGCTCCGGCCATCGGCGGCGGAACCCTGCAAATCATTAAATTGGCCCGTTTCGGCGTCCAGGTTCACAAAGGTGAAGTCGTCCTCGATTTTGATCCTAGCGAGCAAGAATACAATCTTGCGCAGAACCGTAGCGACTTTCAGCAGGCCGAGCAGGAAATTGTCAAGGCCAAAGCCGACGCCGCGGTGCAAACGGCAGAAGACCAGACCGCGTTGCTGAAGGCCAAATATACTGTGCGCCGTGCGGAGCTGGAAGTCAGCAAGAACGAGTTACTCAGCAAGATTGATGCGCAGAAAAACGTGCTGGCTCTCGATGAAGCCAAGCGCGCCCTGGCTCAACTGGAGCAGGATATTCGCACCCACGGCGCGTCCAACAAGGCGGCGTTGGACATCAGCGAAGAAAAGCGCAATAAGGCGCGCCTGGCTATGAACCAGGCCGAAGACAACATCAAAAAGATGACCGTCACGGCCCCCATTGATGGCCTGGTTGTTATCCACCCCAACCTGGACTCGACCGGCGGATGGTACTTCGGTCAGGCTCTTCCCGACTACCACGTCGGCGATCAGGTGAGTCCGGGCAACTCCATCGCCGACGTGATCGACATCTCTCATTTGGAGCTTTCCGCCCAGGTTGGGGAAACCGACCACAGCAACCTCAAACCGGGCCAGCCCGCGGACATCCAGGTCTACGCTCTGCCGAACGATAAGTTCACCGGAAAGGTAGAAACGGTAGGGGCCGCGACTTCACAAGACTCCTGGATGGGTAATTCCCAGCACAAATTCGACGTCACTATTCTTCTGGACAAGCCCGATCCCCGGCTCCGGCCCGGCTTCGCTGCCCGCATGGTCATTCGCGGTGATCACCTTTCGCACGCCGTATCCGTCCCGAGTGAAGCGGTCTTCGACCGCGAAGGCAAGAAGATTGTCTATTGCAAGCGCAACGGCGGTTTCGAGGAGCAGAAAGTCAAGCTCCGGGCGCTCACGGAAGGACAGGCCATTCTCGAAGGCATTCAACCCGGCGCCGTAGTGGCGCTTGTCAATCCGGAAGCGCGGAGCTCCCAAAAGGCCAAGGAAAACAGCTCTGGTCCTCAACTCGGCCCGGGGGCGAAATAGGCGGTTCCTGCAAAGATGAACACACGCTCCCTGGCCGAACGAAGATCTCTCGCGCAATGGATCCCCGATCTGGCTTTCGGTTTCGAAAACCTTGCCAATCATAAGCTGCGCTCTCTTCTGACCATGCTCGGAATGATCTTTGGCGTCGCCGCAGTCGTGGCGATGCTCTCCATCGGAGCCGGCGCGCAGCAAAAAGTGATGGCCTTCATCGAGCAGATGGGCGTCCGCAACGTCATCGTCGAAGCCAAGGAAGCTAACAATTTTCAGGAGCTTCAGAAGGTGCGCAAGGATTCGCCCGGTCTCACTCTCGCCGATTATCAGGTGATTCGCCAAAACGTCAGCGATATTCAGAGCGCGACGCCGCGCAAACGCTTTACTCCCGCAAAATTCCTGCCGAAACCGCAGCAAGATTCTCCAGTGGTTTACGGTGTCGAACCCAGCTATCTCGAAATCGGCCACCTGCGTGTCACCGAAGGGCGCTTTTTTGACGAAACCGACAATGCTTTTGCCGCCCCCGTCTGTGTTCTCGGGGCCGCCGCCAAGGACAGCTTGTTTGGCGCGACAGCCGCCGTCGGCGAATACGTCAAATTGAACGATCAATGGTGCCACGTCATCGGCATCGTGGCTCCTCAGATGTCCGCGCAGAGCGACGTTGCTGGAATTCGCACCGAGGACATGAATAACCTCATCTATGCCCCCTTGAATTCCGTTCGCTACCGCCTTGAGGATTCGCAAAGCCGCATGAAAGACGAAATCGATGGCATGTACCTCCACCTTGCTTCCACCGATACAAGCGCAACGGATGCGGAAGTCGTGCGTGGCATCTTGAATTCCTCGCACCACAATGCCGGAGACTTCAGTGTCATCGTGCCCGCCGAACTCCTGGCTCAGCAGAAACGCACCGAGCAGTTGTTTAACACCGTCATGGTGGCCATCGCTTCCATTTCCCTGCTCGTCGGCGGCATCGGCATCATGAACATCATGCTGGCCGCCATTCTCGAGCGCACTCGCGAAATCGGCGTGCGCCGCGCCATTGGCGCGCGTCGCTCGGACATCATCCGCCAGTTCGTTATCGAAGCCGTGCTGATTTCCTTTGCGGGCGGCTTTCTGGGCTTGGTGATGGGCTTCGCCATGTCGCGGCTCATTGCGTGGATGGCGGGCTGGAACACGGTGGTGACCATCAGCTCTATTCTCCTGGCCTTTTTGGTTTCCATTTCCGTGGGCTTGATCTTTGGCACTTACCCGGCCATGAAAGCGGCGCGGCTCGATCCTGTCGAAGCAATTCGGTACGAATAACTCAGGCCGCGTTCGGCGTCACAAGCGAACTATGAAAATAGCCTCAATCCACCGCCATTGAAAACAACGGGCTTATGGCTATTTTCCAAGGAATAGGTTTCAGCTCGAAACAAAATCTCTGGGGGTGCTCTCTTGCGACGACTATTTCCTCTGTTATGTGTAGTGTTGCTTTTTTTCTTCCGCGCTGGCTCTGCGCACGCACAATCTGCTTCGCCACTCAAGACCTCCTTGGCTCTTAATGCTCGCCAAAGACCTGCGGTGCCCCTGCCCGCGCCTCAGGGCCTCGAAGATCATGTCGCCAACGGCAAGCTCGTCCTCACCCTCGACGACGGCATTCGCCTCGCCCTTGCCAACAATACGGACATCCACATCGATGGCTCTCAGATTGATTTCGCCCTGGACAATCTCGGCCGCTCGCATTCGCCCTTCGACCCGGTAGCCAATTCGAGCTTCACCGACACGCGAACGAAATCTTTGCCCACCTCATCCCTCCAGGGTGCTCCGCTCGTGAACAATTTGACCCAGACTACGCTGATGGGCTATCAGGAGCTTTTCCCCACCGGCACGAATTTTCAAACCGCCTTTACTGCCAACAAGTTTTCCTCGAATAGCTCCTTCAGCGTGGTGAATCCATCTCTGTCTACCAGTATCCAGTTCACCGTTACGCAACCTCTCCTCCGCAATTTCGGGCTCTTCCCCAACCGTGCGCCTATCCTCATTGCCCAAAACAACCTCAAGCAGGCGCGCGCCAACTTCACTGCGGAGGTCAACACCATCATTCTCCAGGTGGTGCAAGACTATTGGAGTGTGGTGCTCGCTCGCGAAAATCTCGACGTGCAACGCAAGTCGCTCGATGAAGCGCAAAAGAGTTATGACCACGACAAAAAGGCCTTGAGCCTCGGTGCGTTGCCGCCTTTGGATATATATCGCTCGGAATCGCAAGTCGCTTCCCGGCGCGTCGGGGTCATTCAGGCCGAGTACGCGCTCAAACAATTTGCAGATACCTTCCGGCGCGACATTGGGGCAGACCTCGATCCAAACATTCGCGCTTTGGACCTTGACCTTACGGATCAACCGGCACCCGGGGGCGATTTGCTCAGCGTAGACATCGCTACCGCCCTGGCTCGCGCTCTTGCCAATCGCCCTGAGTTCGCAGCTGCTCGCGAACAGCTTGCCAGTGACGAGTTCAATATTCGCCTGGCCCACAACAGCTTGAAACCTGACCTCGAACTCTCCGGGTTCTACTATGGGAATGGCCTTAACAGCTCAGCGGCAGGGGTTGATATAGGATTGATTGGAAGCCTTGGTCAGAGCTTCCAATTCACTTACCCCACCTACGGGGCCTCTGTTTCTCTCAACCTTCCCGTGCGAAGGCACTCTGCCCAAGCCAATCTCGCCGATGCTCTGGTCAGCCGCAGCCGCGATCAATATCAGGAGCGCCGCACCAACCAGGGCATTACTCTGGAAGTCACCAATTCCGTCCACTCTCTCGAACAAGCCAAGCTCTCCATGGAAGCTGCGAAGGTCGCCGTGGACCTAGCTCAAGAAACCCTCCACGCCGACGAACGCAAATACGAGCTCGGCGCTGAGACGGTATTTTTCGTGCTGGACGCCCAAATCCAGCTGACGAATGCCGAGCAGAGTCTCATCCTCGCTCAAGTCAATTATCAGTTGGCAGTCGCGCAGGTGGATCACGCCACCGGCGACCTACTCGACCACCATCACGTCCAAATCGTCGCGCCCCACAAGTAACCCGCCCCGCACAAACTCGTCGGGCAGAATCCTGCTGCTTCTCTCGCCAGGTGAACGCTGGCACATTGCGTATTGCCGCGAAGAATCTCAAGCAAGGATGCGCTCGGCGAGTTGCACGCAGTTGCGGCCAGACTCTTTGGCGCGGTAGAGCGCGCCGTCCGCGGCTTCGAGCACCAGCTCCGGTGTGGAGAGCTTGCTGGAGTTCTCGGCCACGCCGATGCTAATGGTGATGGTTATGGACTTGGCCGCCCCTGGATCTGGCGCGTGGTCTGGCGCCATTTTCTTGTCAGGGTCCCGGGGTCCTCGCAGACGGAAACCGCTCGCAGCAATCGCCACACGCAGCGACTCGACAAAGGGCTTTGCTTCCATCGCCGAGCGCCCGGGAAACACGACGGTGAACTCTTCGCCGCCGTAGCGGAAGGCGCGTGCTCCGCCGCGCACCCTGGAAATCATCGAGGCAACGAACTTGAGCACCTGGTCGCCCGCGTCGTGCCCATAGGTGTCGTTGAAAGCTTTGAAGTGGTCCACGTCGCACATGGCAACGGCATACCGTCCACCCAAGTGCGACATCAGTTCTTTGAGAGTTCGCCGCCCAGGCAGCCCGGTCAACTCATCGCGGTGGGCCACCTCATAGCCGTGCTCCAGCGCCTCATAGAGCAAAATCAGGCCTGCGGTGCCGAAATAAAACAATGGCTCCGCGTCTTTTCCCGCTTGCCGCAGCCCCACAAATGCGGCCACCACCGCCAAGAGCAGTCCCATCTCCACTCTGGTTCGCCGAACCGCGGCCAGACTCACTAGCACGAGCGACACTGCCGCGAACGAAAGCAGTGGGACAGACGGAATCCAGCCGGGTCCGGAAGCGCCCTGGCCGGAGCGCAGAAAAGCTTCCAGCCGGCCACCTCGCAGCTGTCCGAGCATCACCACGCCGGCACCCTCGATGACGATGAGAGCCAACTTCGAGAGGCCGCTCGGTGTCACGGTGCCGCGCTCGCTAAGAAACGCAAAAAGAGCAATGTTCAGCTGGAGAAGAAGAGCAGCTGCCAATTTCGAGATTTCCGCGGAGGCCGGCAGCGTCAAACTCCAAACGGCCAGGCCGAGGACCAGGGCAGAAAAAAACACGCGGCCCTGGCTGTAGTACCAACTGAGCAGCCCGGCTGCCCCCAGGGCCGCAAAGCAGAAAAGGCGAGCGTAAGGAGCCATGGCCAGGCGGGCCGGCTCGTTTTGCGTCAACCCCCAGGTCGCAAGCAGGAGCCAGGCGCCGGGCGTAATCAGGCGGGCTAGCCAGCGAACCGTGGCGACGTTGCGAGGCATCTTTTTCTCACCATAGCGGTTTTGTGGTTCTGGCCGAGACACCCAGTCATCGACTTTGCTGATAATGCCGACGGCACTCCACTCCGGACGCGGTCGAACTCGCTCACGTGGATTGCCGGCGAAGGAGAAGCAAGACGGCCAGCCCCCAACCGATCAAGCCAAACCAGACGCTCGGGCGCGAGACGATTTTTGCCAGGCGGGCCGCCGGACTAGACGGGGAGGAAGATCCAGCGTCGGCCTGCACTTCCGGGTCTTGGGTACTTGGTGTCTTAGGATCCTCTGACAGCTTCACGTTGGCCTTGGAGAGTTCCGCGCGGGTCTCGGCAAGTTCAGCGCGTACCCTTGCCAGTTCGTCCTCCAGCTGGCGAATCAAGTTGCCGCCCAGGACGCCGAGGGCCAGGGCGCGGGCATTTTCGGCAATCTGTGCCGCGGTACGCGCAGGCTGCACAACATTGTTGCCTTTGGGATGCTTCTTATAGGAGCCCTCTGCCTGGATCAGGAAGAATTTCGCGCGAGTGAGGGTTTCGCGAGTGTGCTTCTCTTCCTCGACCTCCGGGGCCGCCGAGGAACGCTCCATGCCCAAGATGCCAGACCGGGACGCCAGTTCAACGGCCTTTCTCGCCTGCAGAAGTTCGCTTGGCGCGGCCTCCGCCGTAGCTGGAGCCGAATCGTAATCGGTGTAATGTGTAGAGAAGGAGAGGTTCGCTTTTTTGGGCGGGAGTTTTTTCTCGGTGCGTGCCTTGCGCGCCTCCTCGTCGATGCTATAGAGAACGACGTGCGGGCTCGGATCGACCACGGCGAAGTCTGGTTCCGCAGTCACCATGAGCCAGAAAGCCTGGTAGGGCGTCCGGGCGTTGATGCTGATGGGTTTTTGGCCTGCGCTGATTTCGCCGAGGTTCGACGCTTTCCCGTCGCTCGACACGGCCCACAGGACGTAGGTGAGAAAATCCTTGCCGAATTGCTGCGCGGGCTGGAGGCCCGAAATATTTCCGCGGTTGATGTCGATCTCCAGAAATCCGGGCCGACGCTTCCGGATAAAAAACACCGACGACGGACCTGAGGCGCCTTGAATCCTCAGCTTGATGCGGGCATCGCGCGCAAGATTCGTTCCCCCCAGCGATACCTCGGTCGGGCGCGATAGATCGCTGTAGGTCAAGATTTGGCCATCCGGCTCTCGCACTTGAATGACCTTGAACTGGCCTGGCTCCTCCACGGCGCTGCGCTGTTGTGCGGTCAGGAGCATGGCGCCCTCCCCGAGCAGGCAGCAACTGACGAGCAACCTCCATCGCAACCGTGTCACGACGATTTCCTCTTCGGCTTGGCGCACTCGGTTCTTAAATTCCATCCTAGGCAGAACGAGCCGCAAGGGCAACGTGAACTGCTTTCCACGACTCGTTACGGTAATCAGCTATCTTGTAAACCCAAGCGGGAGTTTCCCTGCTCGACATCACTATTCTCAGAAAAAAGGGAACAAGACTTTGGTTGGCAAAAACTTGCGGTAAAGACCCTTGTAGCGGTGTGACGGTTTGCTTCCCGCACAAATGTCAAAAAGAGTTCGTCCACGAAGGAGCCTCGCGCGCCGACGTGGATGCAAAATTGACTTCGCCCAGGAGAACGGTTCGCCAATGTCGCTCCTTCTCCTAGGTTCCTTGTAGTCAACATGTTACCCGAGCCCTGCTGTCTTTTTGGCAACCAGTACCCCGGTACGCTTGCTTCCCCAAAATTCCCTACTTCATAATCTCTATACCTTGTTTTGTGTCTGGCGCGGCTTCCTCTGCGTTGCCGCACGGGTGCCTCTTTGTGTGGCTGACTGAGGCAGGTTCGCAGGGCACAACACTAAGGAATTCTGCGCCTTGGTACGAGCGCACGGCCGCCCTTTGGGCGGAGAATTGATCGTGGTCTTGATCCAGCAAGGCTTCATCTCTCTGGCGCTCTTGATCGCCACACTCCTGGTGGCGGGCTTTTTTGCCTACATCTATACGCTCAAGCGCCAGAGTTATTTGCTTCTCTGGACCACGGCCTGGTTCGTCTTCGCACTTCACTACGTTGGCCCTGCCCTCATGCAAGAGAGCATGCCGAGCGTTCTCGAGAGCGCTGTGGACCATTGGCTCTTCGCGGTTTCCGCCACGCTCTTTTTCCTCGGCGCCCAGGTTTATTCGCAGCGCAAGACTTGGAAACTTCCCGCGCTTTTGGTTGTGATCTTTATCGGAATTTGGGCCGCGGCGAACGCTACCAATAAATTTTCCCTGTCTGCCATCATTCCGGCCTCGCTTCTCTATATTGGCGTCGCGGTCATTTTCTGGCAGGAAAGCCGGCGTCAGGAAACTCTTGCCGACCGCCTGCTCGGCCTGTCTTTTGCTTGCTGGGGAGTTCTCTGGCTCGCACTGCATTATCTGAAAACCGCTCCCGAACTTCAGGGCCAAACGCTAAGCGTGCTCGCCACCGCGCCCTGCGCCTTTGTCGCCATGCTCATGGTCATGGCGCTCTACGAAGAAGAAAAGCGCCGCATCGAGCGGAATATGCTGGCGCTCTCCAATCTCAACCTGGCCACTTCGAGTTTTGTCGGCGGCGAAATTCAGCGCATGCTTTCTCAGGCCCTGGACCGCGTCCTCGGTGTCGTGCGCCTTCCCGCCGGAGCGCTCTTCTTGCACCACGGTGATCCGCAGGGACCGACTTCGGTCGTCGCCGTTGGATTGTCCGACGAATTCTGCCGCGCCACTCAAGACGAAAGCCTGGACGATTACCTCGTCGGCCTGGTCGCGCGCCTCGGCGGCTTGCTGGGATTCCGCGACCTGCGCGACGATTCCCTCTCCGCTCTCGACAAGGAAAAATCCATTCGCCGCTTCCGTGAGTTGGCTCTCGCGCAGGGACTGCGCAGCGTCGTGGCCATCAGCCTTCAAGCCAAGGAACAGGCCTTTGGCGTTCTCCTGCTCGGCACTCCGGACAACCGCCGCTTCACTTCCGCGGAACTGCGCCTCCTTCTTGCTCTCGGCCATCAGATCGGCATGGCCGTCGAGAATAGCTATCTGATCCAGCAAACTTCCCGCCGCTCCGAAGAATTGCACGTGCTCAACGAAATCGGCCGCGTCCTCAGCTCCACGCTGCAAAAGGAAGAGCTCACCAAGAAGGTTTGGGAAGAGCTGCGCCGCCTCTTCGACGTCGAAAACTTCTACATCGCCGAGCTCGATCCCGTGCATGACGAGCTTCACTTTGCAATGGAAATCATCGGCGGCCATCGCGTCCCTCGCCGCACCCGTCCGGCCGGAAACCACGTCACCGAGTACCTCATTCGAACGCGGCAACCGGTTTTGATCCGCGAAAATTATGTCAACGAAGTCAAAAAACTCGGTGTCGAACCCATTCGAACCAAAGGCTGTTTCTGCGGCGTTCCCCTGGTCGCCTACGACCACGCCATCGGCGCCATGGCCGTTTTCTCTGATCACGAACGCGCCTTCGACGAAGGCCACCTCGAACTTTTGAGGGTGCTGGCGAGTGAGGCCAGCATCGCGATTGAAAACGCGCGCCTGTTCCACGAAGAGCGCACCAAGGCGCGCCACTTGTCGCTGCTCAACACCATTTCGCGCAACGCCATCGCCACACTGAATCCCGATGAGATGCTCGCAAAAATCACCGAACAGCTGGAAGCCGGCCTCACCTACGACCATATCGGCATCGGCTCGCTCGATTACGCCACGCGCGAAATCGTGGTTCAAGCAGAAGCCGGCACGCGCCGCGGCACTCTCGGCCAGCGCATTCCTCTTGGCACCGGCCTCATCGGTCAGGTCGCTCGCAACGGGCAAATGGCCCAGTTCCGTGCCAGCTCTTCCGCGGATAACGCCTTAAAGCCCCTCTTGCCGGATTCCCTCGCGGCCATCGCTCTTCCGGTTTTTTACGCCGAGCAGCTCCACGGAATCCTGTACATCGAGTCCTCCACGCCTGTGGATTTTTCCGAAGAAGAAGTTCTGCTTCTCCGCACGCTCGCCGACCTCATCGCCGGCGCGCTGCACAACGCGCTCTCTTTCCAGAAAGCGCAAGAGCAGGCCATCACCGACGGCCTCACTGGCGTCAAGACCCATCGCTTCTTCATGGAAGCTCTGTCTTCCGAATGGAAGCGTTCCACACGCGCGGGCCGCTCTTTCGCGCTTGTTCTCATGGACCTGGATCGTTTCAAATTCGTCAACGATTTCTACGGGCACCTCGAGGGCGACCTGGTTCTGCAGCGCGTCGGGCAGATTCTCGAAACGAATTGCCGCCGCTCCGACGTGGTCGCGCGTTACGGCGGCGACGAATTTGTCATCCTGATGCCGGAAACGACCATGGAGCATGCGCGCCAGCTCGCCAGCAAACTGCGCGGCTGGGTTTCCGCCGATCCGCTCCTGCGCGAAAAAAACATCAGCGCCAGCTTTGGCATCGCCTGCTATCCGCTGCACGGCTCCTCGCCGCAAGAACTCATTCAGGTTGCCGACGCTTCGATGTATCTTTCGAAACACCAAGGCGGCAACGCCGTTTCCACTGCCGATCATTTCGATCCCAATGAAGCGAAAAAGTGGAAGCGCGACGTCCTCGAAGCTTATCTCGGCGTTACGCTCAAGCGCCTCTTCTCTACCGGTCCCGAAGCGTTCGAAGAGATTTACCAGCGCCTGCGCCAATTCACGGAATCGCTCAGCGCCACGGAACCCGAAAGCGCCAAATCCCTTTCGCAAGCCGCGGGCCCGCATGCACTCCCCCAAGCGGTTCTGGACACGGTAACCTCTCTTGCGTATGCGATTGACGCCAAAGATCATTACACGCAAGGCCATTCGCAAAAAGTTGCCGCCTACGCTGCCCTAATCGCCGAAGCCATGGGGATGAGCGAGGCCGAAGTCGAGGAAATTCGCCTCGGCGCCGTGCTCCACGACATCGGCAAAGTAGGAATACCGGAAAATATTCTCAACAAAAATGGGCCGCTCAATCCGGAGGAGTGGGAAACCATGAAGTCGCACGTCAGCTTTGGCGCGAAGATTCTTGACCCGCTTACGCCGCTGGCACGCATTCGCGAAATGGTCCTGCATCACCACGAATTTTTCGATGGCTCCGGCTATCCAAACGCGCTCTCCGGCGAAACCATTCCTCTTGGCGCGCGCATCATCGCCATCGCCGACGCCTATGACACCATCACCAGCGACCGTACCTACAAAAAAGCGCGCACCGCCCCCGACGCGCTCAGCGAACTCGAACGCTGCGCCAACGCCCAGTTCGACGGCTCGATCGTCGAAGTTTTCGTGCGCACCATGCGCACTTTGCCCAATCCCATCATCGAAGTTGCCGCCACCTCCGGCACTCAGCGCTCCTCCTGATTCTCCGGTTTTCACATAGCGCCCGGCCTCCGCCCGGCATCCTCGGCTCTGGTAAGGACCGCCTTCTCAGGCCGTCCGCCCCTGCTACCGTTTGATTTTCCTTCGCGTCGAAAGGATCAGAAAGTCAGGGTGCGCCCCTGTCCCATATCAATAATTGAGGGGCTCACCGTCGCGGGGAGGCTGGGTCATGATCTGTCGTAGATTCGCGCCGCTAGCCGTGTCTTTCCTATTTGTGTCGTCTCTGGCGTTTTCGCTGGTCGCGGGAATTCCGTCCGAAGCTGCCTTCAAAAAGCTGCAATCGCTGGCCGGACAGTGGGAGGGCAAAGATGCTCACGGCATGTCCGCGAAGACCAGTTTCGAAGTGCTGGCCTCCGGAACGGCGGTCATGGAAAAGCTGGAGCCCTCCGGCATGGAAGAAATGATCACGCTCTACAACATGGACCGCGACGGCATCGCGCTGGTGCACTATTGCCCCACTAACAATCAGCCGCGCATGCGAGTCGTGCCTTCTTCCGGCGACGTCAAGGAACTCAGCTTCGACTATCAGGGCGCGGGAAATCTGAAAACTCCGGAGACCGGCCACCAGCATCATCTCGTCTTGCGCTTCGAAGATGAGAATCACATCACGGAAACCTGGACTTGGCGCGAAGGTGGCAAAGACACTCCCATGGTCTTCCACTTCACCCGCAAACCCAAATAGCTTGGTCGCGCCGCGCAGTCGCGGGGAACCAACCACAGAATCTTCGGGGACAGAATCCCGCCGGAGTGCGCACCATTCGGTACACGCCTCTCAATTGACTTGGTTGCAACAAGGGCGCACATTGGTGTCACAACAGCCCAGAGAATTGTGGTAGGGATCCCATGAAAACAAGGACATGCTTGAGCCTCTTCGCCATGTGCGCGGGGCTGATGTTGTGCGTAACGCATTCCGCAACTGCAGCCGAAGGACCTTACGGCGGAACGCCCGCCCCGATTCCCGGCACCGTGCAAGCTGAGAACTATGACACCGGAGGGCAGGGAGTCGCCTACAACGTAACTTCCGTGAATGGGACCGCCAACAATTACCGTCCCGATGGCGTCGACCTGGAAGTGACCACCGACACCGGCGGCGGACACAATTTGGGTTGGACCTCCGCGGGCCAGTGGTTCAAGTACACCGTCAACGTGACGGCCGCGGGAACCTACGCGGTAACCTTCCGCGTGGCCGCAATCAATGCCGTGACCGATGCATTCCACATCTCCAACTCGTCGGGCACGAATCTAACCGGCAACATCAATGTTCCGGCGACGGGCGCCTGGCAAAGTTGGACCAATGTCATGGCCACTTTCACGCTGCCAGCCGGGCAGCAAACCCTGACCTTGAATCAGGACCACCCGGGCTGGAACATTAATTACTTCTCCGCTTCCGCCAACCAAGGCCCCTTCGGCGGAACGCCCTGGCCGGTTCCCGGCACAGTGCAAGCCGAGAACTACGACCTGGGCGGCCAAGGAATCGGCTACAACGTGTCTTCCGTCAATGGCTCCGCTAACAGCTACCGCTCGGATGGTGTCGATCTAGAAGTGACCACCGATACCGGCGGCGGCGATGACCTGGGTTGGACCGCAACCGGGCAGTGGTTCAAGTACACCGTGAACGCCGCTTCCGCGGGGACTTACACGATCACCTTCCGTCTCGCGGCGCCCAGTGCGGTATCCGATGCTCTCCATATCTCCAATTCATCGGGATCGAACCTTAGTGGACCAGTCAGTGTCCCAGCGACAGGAGGATGGCAGAACTGGACCAACGTGACCGTCGCGGTGACATTGCCGGCAGGTCACCAGACCCTGACCTTGGACCAGGACTCCGGCGGCTGGAACATCAACTACCTGACCTTCACATCCGGCAGCGGCGGGACGGGATCCTGCGCAGGCGTCTCCTCCATCACCGTGAATGGAACCACTTATACACCGCAATGGTGCCAGGAATTCAACGGCAGCGCGGGTTCTCCGGACACCTCGGTGTGGAACTTCGACTTGGGAAATAATGGCGGCTGGGGCAACGGCGAAGTCGAGGTGTATTGCGGACCTCCGGGTTATCCGAACAACCCGTCTCAGTGCCCCACGACGTTCAGCACCTCTACCGCTCCCGTGTACCTCGACGGCAACGGACACTTGGTGATCCAGCCCAGAAACGTGAACGGCACCTGGATATCCGGACGCATGAATACCGAAGGCAAGCAGAACTTCCAATACGGCATTCTCGAAGCCAGCATCCAGCTGCCAGACACGACAAACCAGGGCCTGTGGCCTGCGTTCTGGAGCCTGGGCAGCAATATCACGACCGTGCCATGGCCCACCTGCGGCGAAGCCGACATCATGGAGAACTGGTCTCCACAGGTACACAACGGAGCAGGTCCTTCGGGCAACAATTCCACGATTCACACGGCGAAGACGGGAGGGAGCGGAGTTGGCGCGCGCTACACCTTCCCGAGCGGACAGGCCGCCAACACGGCCTTCCACACCTACGGCGTCGTGTGGACTCAAAACGAGATGCAGTTCTTCGTGGACAATGCATCTTCACCGTTCTTCACAGTGACCCCGAGCAATCTGCCCTCGGGAGACACGTGGCCGTTCAATCAGAACATCTTCACGCTCCTGAACGTGGCCGTGGGCGGAACGCTCGGAGGATCGACCAGCGGCTTGACGAATCCGCAGCCCATGATCGTCGACTACGTCCGCTGGTACACGCATCCCTAGAACGCGCCCCATCGAACGCGCCATGGATTTGCTGGCCATGGACTGCTGACATCGGGCAGGCGGCCCCTTGCCTTTAGCGCTGCAGGCGCGCCACATCATGCGGCCGGGGCTGAGCGCCGTTAGGCGCGGCGCGCTCGTTATATTGTCACCATCTTTGGGCCGCCGAGAACGCGGTCCTTCCTCAACAAGATCACGGCGTCGCCCCCGCCTCTCGTACAGGTGTTGTTTTGGAATCCCTGTCCCTGCGAACGGTTTCCACCCTTCGCTTTTCCCCGCAAAATGATCTCCAGGGCTCGGCGTGTCCCCGAGCCGATGGAGGGGGCGAATGTCTCGCACACGTTGTTTCATCCTGCTCGCAAGCTCTTTTCTTATGGCTTCGTCCGCCTTTGCGGACGACCTCGGCTATGTCGATTGCTCTGCTCATCCTGAGAGCACACCGGTTTTCGCCAAGCCGCGGCAGACTCCGGACTCTGTCGCCACCGTGGCGTGCGGGGAGCGCTTCACCATCCTGCTCAATGGATTTATTTTTTCGCGGGTCCAGACGAAAGATGGCAAAGTCGGCTACGTTTACTCGAGTGTGATCACCGCGGACCACGGCGGAGCCTCCCCCGTGCAATCTGCCGGGCGCGCGCCTGCCGC
Source organism: Candidatus Acidiferrum sp. (assembly GCA_035262505.1). Taxonomy (GTDB): domain Bacteria; phylum Acidobacteriota; class Terriglobia; order Acidiferrales; family UBA7541; genus Acidiferrum. The sequence continues at coordinate 78,350 of DATFSR010000034.1, forward strand.
ACCGGCCCCTGTTGCTCCCGCGGCTAACCCGCACCCTGCAGTTGCCAACGCCGCCGCCAATCCTGCTTACGCGCAACCCACTTCGTCCGCGCAAGCGGCTTCCATGCCCGTAACGACATCGCTTCCAGCTAATAAGCCTGCCGCTTCAACGGGTCCGCTGTTCCCCACGCCGCCCGTGCCCGCTGTGACCGCGGCAGACGTGAATTATTCTGCTTCCTCGCAAGCGGCTCCCGCGGCTTCGGCCGCGCCCCCGCCAACGCCTGCCCCGGCAGCTCCACAGCCCACGCCCTCGCCTGTCGATTCCCAAGCCATTGCTAAGCCAGCTTCTGTTCCAGCTCCGGCAACTGCTTCCCTAACTCCCTCGGCGCCTGCGCCCGCACCAACTCCCGCAGCACCGGCCCCAGCGCCCGCTCCTGCTGCAAGCACTCAGCCGGTAGCTCCCTCCGCGGCGTCCGCCGCCGCGGAACCGCCGACTTCCAGTTCGTCCACGCCCGCGCAAACCTCCGCGCCTGCGCAACCTGGGCCTTTGTATCCCGCACCGCCTGCGCCAGCTTCGACCACTCCGGATCCCGCCCCTGCTGCGCCAGCAGCCGCAGAGCCCGCTCCGGCTTCGCAGCCTCAACCGGAAGCCGCGCAGCCTGCGCCTGAGCCCGTTCGCAGCGTCAAAGCACGCGAGAGCTGGGAACAGCCCGTGGCTGGCGCTCATCAAAAGTTCCTGATGGAACTCTATGGCGGCTATGCGTTCGACCGCTTCACGAGTGCCGGAACCTCGGCCAACCTCACCGGCGGCCTGGGCGCCTTTGGCTGGAACCTCAAGCCCTGGCTCCAGCTGGTGGGCGACAGCAGCTACAATTTCGCCACCGCCACCGGTGCTAAGACCGTGCTGTACGGCAACCATTTCGGTGGACGCGTCTACTATCGCAATGGCCGCTTCAACATGGGCCGCTTCGGTCTGACGCCCTTTGTGGAAGCGCTCGTCGGCGGTTCCCGCCTCGACACCACCGTCACCGGCCCGGGCGGATTCAAAACTTCCCTCAACTGCATTTCCTACAAAGCCGGAGGCGGCATCGACTTCCACTTCTCGGCTCACTGGGAAGTTCGCCTGATCAACGTGGACTACTACCGCACCACTCTTGGTCCCGCCGGCACGCCCGCCCAGAACAATTACTGGGCCTCCGCCGGCGTCGTCCTCCGCCTTTTCGGCGCCCGTTCGGAGTAACCGCCAACCCAAGGCTCGTGATCATTGTGCCCAGAGCTGCCCGGAATATGCTGGTTTGCGCTGGCGCATACTACCTTTCTAAATGGCTGGCCCTTCCTCTGGGCATCATGTGGGGCAAGCTAACCGGCGGACACATTTACAGCGGTGATTTCGCAGGAGTCGTTCTTCTCCCGCTAGTAGAGCATTTGCCGCTCGCGTTTGCCGGCTTTGGCGCAGGAATCGCCGTCGTCTGGTTGGTGGAATCTGATCGCTGGCTACGGTGGCTTATGTTCCCTGCCGCCCTTTATGGCTGCCTTGGGCTTCTCGGGTACCATTGGGGAAGGCCACCCCAGTTTCTCGACCGAGTGTCTCAGGCAATCGGCGCCCTCTTCCCGGCCTGCACATGTGTCATCGGAGGAATAGTCGCCGCGCGTTCGACCCGCATCCGCGCCTCTGGCAACTAATATAACCTCCAGATCAACGCGCGAGGACGGCTTTGTTCCAGTATATACTGGGGACCCACCCACCCGTTTGGCGCTAGCCCGGGGAGAGCAAAACGGGAATCTCTGCAGGTGCAACCTTGTCAAACCATCTGATTCAAAAAAATGAGCAATGGGAAGCGGCGCCTCTCGGTGACTACGAGAGGCCGAAATGGCCGCGGATCCTGATTGGTTTGTTCATTGTCCTGCTTCTGTGTGCGGCCTATCTATGGTTTTTTGGTTTCCAGACCCTCATTCTCCTGGAGGCTCGCTACCTGACGCGAAAAACGCCCGCTGTTCGCATGGCCCCCGCTCCACTCGCGGATTCTTCGATTTCCCGCTCGCCCGGCAAAAAACTCTCCTATTTTGGCTATGAATTTGAAGTTCCCTGGAACGACGTGGATGAGTCAAAGAGCGGGCCCGTCGCGGACAGCAACAAGGCCATGATCGTCTTTCAATCGGGGAACTCTCTGTCCGTTTGGCACGGCTCGCCGCGTGCATTTCTGAACCAAGTTCTCTCGAACGACAAGATCGATCAAAGCACCCTGCGTCGCATCGTCGGCGACGAAGCTCTGCAATCGGACCATGCCCTTTATCGGGCCATCTTGCAGATCACTCCCGACAAAATGACTCCCTTTGAGTCACACCGTGACGCCGCCAACCAGGCCTTGCTCCTCCTGGTAAAGGCATTGTGCATGCCGTCCGGCGGCGACTCCGGCGTCTTTGCCGTCACCGCCGGCGAGTTCGCCGGATTTCAATTCGGCCGCCCTCAGAATCAGTCCGGCGAAGTAAGCGTCCGCCTCTTTTCCGAAAGCCGTTCCCTCAATTTCATCTTCAATCAGAAGCTGGGCGGCCCCACGTTCATCTCGCAACCGGACATCAACCGCATCCTGCAAACCCTGCACAACGCCTCTCCGGCCGTTGCCGCCTCGAACTCATCAAAGTAGCGACAACTTTTCTTCTCGATTCCGACTTACAACCTAGAACTTATGACTTACGACCGGGTTTCTCAATAGGCCCAGCGAAGGAGGACGCCGCCGGTGGTGTATCCCGCACCAACCGTGACGATCAGAACGAGGTCGCCTTTGTGCAAGCGGCCTTGCGCGACCGCATCCGAGAGCCCCAGCGGAATGGTTCCCGCGGTGGTGTTGCCATACTTGTCGATGTTCACCATCACTTTGGAATCGTCGATGCCAAGGCGCTCCTGCGTGGCGCGTATGATTCGCAAATTCGCCTGGTGCGGCACCAGAAGAGCCAAGTCTTCTATCTTGAAGCCGTTGCGCTCGAGCAAATGCGCCGCCATGTCCGACATGCGCCGCACCGCGTATTTGAAGACCTGCGAGCCTTCCTGATGCACATAGTGCATGCGCTTCTGGATCGTTTCCTGCGACGAAGGATGCAGCGAGCCGCCGCCCGGCATGTACAAGAATTCACCGCCGGAGCCGTCTACGTCATGGTCGAAATCGAGGAGGCCTTCGTTCGGGCCATTCGCGGGCTCAACCAGAACGGCGCCCGCTCCGTCGCCAAACAAAACGCAAGTCGCGCGGTCCTGGTAATCGAGAATGGAGGTCATCACGTCGCTGCCGATGACCATCACTTTGTTGTGCGTGCCTGCGCCAACAAATTGCGCGCCGACGGTGAGCGCGTAGGCAAAGCCGGAGCACGCCGCCGAAAGGTCAAAGCCCCAGGCGCGCTTCGCTCCGATGCGGCACTGAATCAGGCACGCCGTCGCCGGGAAAAACATGTCCGGCGTGACGCTCGCGAGAATAATGAGATCAATCTCTTCGGCGCGCGTGTTCGTTTGCGCGAGCAGCGCTTTGGCGGCTTCCGTGCCCAGGTGCGAGCTGGCCATGCCGCGTTCCGCCACATGGCGTTCGCGGATACCGGTGCGCGTGCGAATCCATTCGTCGTTGGTCTCGACGATTTTCTCGAAATCCGCGTTGGTCATCACTTTTGGCGGAACGTAGCCGGCCACGCCGGTGATTTTTGCCGCGATGCGGTGGGACATGTCTCTCCTTGGGTAGCTTGGAAACTTGGCCTGGAAAAGAAGAAACTGAATTTTATGCGATAGCGCCACGCGGTGACAAGGCGGGAAGAAGTTTTAAGTCGTAAGTTGTAAGTTTGAAACAGAACAAAACGATGGGCTTTCCGCGGTTCCCGGTTTGCCGGGCCGACGCTCACCCGCTGGGCGGCAGGATCTCGTAGCGCCAGGTGACCGTGGCGGTTTTCTTGAGCATGGCGGCCACGGAGCAGTATTTGTCTTCGCTGAGCTGGATGGCGTGTCTCACGGCGGCGTCATCAAGCTGGCCGCGCAAGCGGTAGAGAATTTCCAGCTTGACCCAAACGGTGGGCGGTTCTTTGGCGCGTTCGCCGGAGCAGATGACTTCGAGCGACTCGAGCTTCTGCCGCTTCTTTTCAAGGATGGTTACGACATCCACAGCGGTGCACGCGCCAAGCGCCACGAGCACCAACTCCATCGGGGTCGGCGCTTTGTTGGACTTGCCGTCGGCGTCGAGCGCGATGGCGTGGCTGGACGGACTGATGGCCACAAATTTTTCTTCGCCAATCCATTTCACAGATGCGGTCTGCATGGGGTCTCCCTGGAACAAGAATAGCAGGAGCCGAAAACGGTAGCAGCCTCGTTGCAGGTGCCACGGGCATGCCGGGGTGCAGTTCCCACCTCGAATGCGTTTTGACATACACTGCTGGGCTAAGATTTGGCAGTTGCAAGGAGGGGAAGAAAATGCACCTGCAAGCTTACTTGTGGAATCGGCGTTTCCTGACGACGGCATTCGTGGCTGGCGTGCTGGTTTGTGCAGCGACCCTCGGCTTGAAGGCAGAGCAAACTGCGATGGCGGCGGACGCGAAAGACCAGCCGTACGCGATCGAGTACTACTACAAAGCGAAATGGGGGCACGCGGAGGAGTTTCTGGCGCTGTTCAAGAAGAATCACTATCCGGTGCTGAAGAAAGAAATGGAGTTGGGACGCATGTTGAAAGTCAGCATGGTGACGCCGCGCTATCACATGACCGAAGACGCGCGCTGGGATTATCGCGTGACGATCGTGTTCAAAAACGCCGCCATCGCCAACGACAATTTCGACAGCTCGACGATCATCAAGCAGCTTTATCCCGACCAGGAAACGTACAAGAAAGAAGAGCAGCGCCGCTTCGAAATCCTCGACGCTCATTGGGACCTGCCCATCAAGGACGTGGACCTCGACACCCGCTAGTTGGACCGCGAAAGACGGAGTGACCCCCTGGTGACCGGCAGCCGGGGTAAAAGTGTCAGGAATGTCCCCGGCCTGAAATGTCAGCCGTGTCCCCGGCCGCAGGTTGTGGCTGTGCTAGGAAGGCTAGGGATGGGCGAGGTGCTTGAGGACCTCGGCGGCGTGGCCTTTGGCGTGGACGGCGGGCCAGACGGCTTCGACTTTGCCGGTCTTGCCGATCAGGAACGAGCTGCGGACGATGCCCATGAATTTGCGCCCCATGAATTGTTTTTGCTGCCAGGCGCCATAGGCTCCGATGGTTTTGTGATCGGGATCGCTGAGCAGCGGGAAATTGAATTTGAATTTGGCCTTGAAGATAGCTTGAGCTTTAACCGAGTCGGCACTCGCGCCGAGGATGGCCACTTTGAGTTTGTCGAACTTCTTTTTTGCGTCACGAAACTCGGACGCCTCGATGATTCAACCGGAGGTGTTGGCCTTGGGGTAGAAGAAAAGCAGGACGCGCTGGCCCTTGAAGTCCTTGAGCGCGACGGTTTTGTCTTCGTCGGACTGCAGGCGGAACGCGGGAGCTTTGGAGCCGGGCTTGAGCATGGGGACGAGCTGACAAGAGTTTAGCAGAGTGCGGAGCGTAGCGCAGCAGAGAGGAAAGGACCGACCTAGCTAATGGCCGGCCACTACAAAGGCAAAGATGCCGCGCTAAATGGACGGCGCTACACTTCATTCTCGGAAAGGGCGCAGCAGTTCCATCGCTCGCTCAGGATAAAGCTGAGCCCCCGCAAGAGAGGAAAAGAATAGAAAATCACCCAAGGAGTTTGCGGAGGATGTCGTTGACGGATTGGGGGTTGGCCTGGCCGCGCGTGGCGCGCATGACCTGACCGACAAAGAATTTGAAGACCCCTTCATTGCCGGACTTGTATTTGGCGACGTTGTCGGGATTTTTGGCAATGATGTCGCGCGCGGCTTCTTCAATGGCGGAATCACTCACTTGAGCGCCTAGGCCTTCGGCGGCGACGATGTCGGCTGCCAAGCGGCCGGATTCGAACATGGTGGCGAAAACCTTCTTGCCGACGGCGGCGGTGATTTTGCCGGACTCCACCAATCCAACAAGTTCGGCGAGGGATTTTGCGCTGACCGGGCTCAATTCGATTTCCTTGCCGGAATCGTTGAGGCGGCGGAGAAGTTCGGTTTGCATCCAGTTGGCGGCGGCTTTGCCGGGAGCGCCGGCTTTCACGACGGATTCGAAATAATGGGCGAGGGCCTGCGTGGCGGTCAGGACTTCAGCATCGTAGGGGGTGATGCCGTAGGCAGAGACGAAGCGAGTGCGCTTGGCTTCGGGGAGTTCGGGGAGCGAGTGAAGAACTTCGTTGCGCCAGGCTTCGCTCAGGTGAACGGGGAGAAGATCCGGCTCGGGGAAATAGCGATAGTCGTGGGCTTTTTCTTTCGAGCGCATTGAGACGGTGTGGCCTTCGGCCTGATTCCAGAGACGCGTTTCTTGCATAAGGCGCCCGCCGGATTCGAGGACGCCGATGTGGCGCTCGATTTCGTATTCGAGGGCTTTTTGGAGGAAACGAAAGGAGTTGAGGTTTTTGACTTCGACTTTGGTGCCGAATTCTTGGGAGCCGCGCGGTCGCACGCTGACGTTGGCGTCGCACCGGAGCGACCCTTCCTCCATGTTCACGTCGCTGACGCCGGTGTAAAGCATGATTTGGCGAAGTGCGGTGAGATAGGCGTAAGCCTCTTCGGAAGAACGTAGGTCTGGCTCGGAGACGATTTCGGCGAGCGGCGTGCCGCAGCGGTTGTAATCGACGTAGGCCTTGGTGGCGGAGTGCGAGAAGCCTTCGTGAAGATTTTTTGCGGCGTCTTCTTCGAGATGAAGGCGCGTGATGCCGATGCGCTTGCGCGTGCCGGCGACTTCGACGTCAAGGTATCCGTGTTCGGCGAGCGGCAGTTCGTATTGGGAGATTTGGTAGCCCTTGGGGAGGTCGGGATAGAAATAGTTTTTGCGGGCGAAGCGCGAGCGCTCGTGGACCGTGCAATGGAGAGCAAGCGAGGCGCGCATAGCCATTTCGACGGCGCGTTTGTTGAGAACGGGAAGCGTGCCAGGGAGGCCGAGGCAGACCGGGCAGACATTCGCATTCGGCGGGTCGCCGAAGCGCGTGGAGCAGCCGCAGAAGATTTTCGTTTTGGTGAGAAGTTGCACGTGGACTTCTAGGCCGATGACTGGCTCGTATTTCGCCAGGATTTCGGGTGCGATGGACATGGTCTCTGAGACAGATTTGGGCATAAAAGAAACCAACATTATAGCATCGAGGCAATGAAGCGGGTTTTTAGCCCTTAGTTTTTGGTTTTAAGTCAGAAAGAGAACTGGAAGTTTTGGTCCTGGCAGCCTCAACTCGCCGCCCCAGCTTGCTCCGCGAAAACAGGGACAAAGCGCTCGGCAAGTGCAAACGCGCCGAAGAAGAGCGTGATGTAGAAGAGGTCGCCAGCCAGCGTGTTCCAGAAAAAAGGAATGCCCGCAACATAACAGGCAGCGAGACCGGTGGCTGTCCTGGGATAGGCGTTCAGGATCCACCAGGCAGCGAAATTGGTGATCAGGAAAAACTGAAGGGAGCCGGCAAGAGCAGCGGCGCCGATGCGTGGTAAAGTGCGGCGGCCTTGTACAAGGCGGCCGATCAGAATGTTTAGAAAAAAACTGGCGTAGACCAAAAACATTACACCGAGCTTGTAAAATCCAACGAAGATGTCACCGGCAAGAAGCGCGAGCAACGGAAATCCAAACGCGAGGCGGCGGTCTTTGATGATTGCGCCCGAGAATAGGGCCATCGCGCCAACCGGTGTGAAGTTCCAAGGATGCGGGGCGATGCGGAGTGCCGCCGCAATGGCGATGATGGCCAGGGCCAGTAGCAAGCGGCAAAGCAGATTTTCTTTCTGAGAGATTTCGACGTTCATTTTGTAGCTCCTTGCGTTGCCGGAAGTAAATCGCAAAAGACGAAACCGTCGCGATGGACAATTTCCCCGGGTCGGACGGGAATGGGCCAGCGGAACAGGGGACCGTCAAAGACAAACGTATGAAATTCGCCGTTTTCGCCGCAAGGGTCGGCGCTCGACGGAAGATCGCGGAAGAAAGAATCGTCGAGCTCGCGGCCAGCGAAACTGGGAGCGAGAACTTTGGGGTCAATGCAGGCGGCAAAAGCGCGGAAATGTTGCGAGTGAAAAAACTGGATGAGTTCGCGCGTGATCCGCTTCCAGATGGGAAACACAGCGGTCATGCCGATGCGCGCGAGGTTCTTTTCGCGGTAGGCGCGGAGGTCTTCGAGGAAAATGTCGCCGAAAGCGACCTTGCGAACACCTTGATCGTAGAAGATGCGCAAGGCATGCTCCATGCGGGCCTCGTAGATGGGGTTCACGCATTGTGGAGGGATGCGCACTTCGTGCAGGGGCACGCCGATGGATTCGGCTTGCTGAGCGAGGAGTTCGCGGCGGACGCCATGCATGCTGATGCGGTCGTAGCCTTCGGTGACGGTGGTGAGCAGCGCGGCTACGCGGAATTGTTGCTGCTGGAGCAGCGTGTACAGCGCCATGGCGCTATCTTTGCCGCCGCTCCAGCCGAAGAGGATGGGTTCGGGTGTGGTCATAAAGTTCTTCGTTATCCGTCGTTTGTTCTTAACGGGAGAAAAAGAGACGATCGATTCCGTTCGTTGTCTTTCTGCAAGGCTTAGTTCCTGCCGGAGAAACGGTAGTTGAGGCCGAGGCGGTAGTCGCGGCCAAGTCCTGGAAAACCGATGGTTTCCTGATATTGCTTGTCGAGGAGGTTGCTGACGCGTCCGTAGAAAGAGAAGCCGCGAGGGAAACTGTAGCCGGTGGCGACATCAAAACGGGCGTAGCCGGGATTGCGGGTGAGGCAAGGACCGCTACCGACAACACACTGACCGTTGACAAAGACGCTGTCGAAGTCGCTGTCCGTGCGCGCGCCGCTGATATACGCGTTAACGTTGAAGTTGAAGCGGCGGTAGCCAGCGTTGAGCCAGAGGTTGCCGGAGTTTACTGGACGCCGGAGGAGATGATCGCCGGGTCCCGGAAAGCCAAAGCTATTCGATGTTTGCAAGACGCGCGTGTCGTCGTGGGAATAGTTGCCGTTAAGAGAAAGCCAACGCGTGAGATGGGCGGTGGTTTCCAGGGTGACGCCGCGCGCGCGGGCGCGGTCGGTGTTAAGAAACGCGATGCTGCCGAAAGGACAGCCCGTTTGCGTGCCGGGAACGGGAATGATCAGATCCCGGAACGCGTTCGTAAAGTACGTGGCGGAAACACGGACGCGGTCGGAATCGAAATATTGGTCGAGTCCGGCATTGACCGTGCGGCTGTGCTGTGGGCGCAGGTTGGGATTTCCCGGACTGCAGGGATCGCTGTCGAAAGATTCGAGCGCCGTAGGCTCTTCGATTCCTTGGCCATAAGCAGCGCGCAAACGCGTGTCACTTAGAAAGCCCTGGGAGTGGCGCAGGGCGAGTACGGCTCCAGCGCGAGGGGCAACGCGCGTGCCAAAGCTGGTGTTGGCTTCCGCACGGCCACCGACGGTCAACGTAAGACGGGAAACAGGCGACCAGCGAGCGTCCAGAAAGCCGCCCTGGTTGTTACGGTGCGCGTGGACGGCGGCGACGTTTTCGGCTTCGTACTGATAGCCGCCCGTCACCGCGCCGCTCCGGAAAGAGTAAGTGGATTGCGCGAGGCCGCCGGAGCGGTTGGATTGATTGGGGAAATTCCCGAACGGAGGGAAGCCGCTGATGCTGTAGTAGCGGGTTTCGGAACCGGAGAAATGGTGGCTCCAGTGTTTGCCGGTTTGGAAGTTCCAAGAGAGGTTCGAGAAGAGCTGCTGAAGGTCGTAGAAGGCGGTGGGATCAGTAAAAGCCGGGCCGAGTAAAGTCTGGCCAGGAGAACCGGCAAAACTAGAATTGCTGCGAATGGTCAAGCGCACCTGATTGGTGTCGGAAAAGCTGTAGCCGACATTTCCTGCAAAGCCGCGGTTGAGGTCCGTGTCGTTGATGCCCTGGCCGTCGGTCTGGAAATAGGAACCAGCAACCGAATAATCAAAGCGTCCGACGAGGCCGCTCACTTCCGCGCCACCGCGAGCGGAAGAAAAGCTGCCGCCTTCGGTGAAGAGAGCGATTTCAGGGACGCGCGTCGTGCCGCGATGACTGACGATTTGGACCACGCCAGACATGGCGTCGGTGCCGTAGAGCGCGCTTTCGGCGCCGTGAACAATTTCGACTTTGTCGACGTTATCAAGCGTGATGTTGGAGAAGTCGAAGTCGCCACCGGGAATGTTTGCTGGAGAGCCGTCGATGAGGACCTTGGTGAAAGAGGAGTTGCCACCGTCAATGAAGACGGTGGTCAGACCGCCTATTGGCCCGGTGCGCGCAAGGGTGATGCCGGTTTGTGTAGAGAGAAGGTCGGGAAGCAGGACGGCTTGGCGCTGGTCGATTTCCTTGGACCCGACCATGTCCACCGGAGCGGGCGTTTGAGAAAGCTCGGTCGGTTGAGTGTTGGAAGTAACGACGACGTTGGAAGAGAGAGGTTCGAGGTCGAGGCGAAGATTTAAAGTGTGGGATTCGCCGGGAGTGAGGTTGACAGTAACTTCGCGAAACGCGAACGACGAGCGCGTGAATTGTACGCGATAGCGGCCCGGAGGCAAGTCCAGGGAGTATTCACCACTGGAGGAAGACTTGGCGGACCAGGTCCGGGAGTTTGGCGATTGGGAATTCGGCGAGGTTTCGGATCGCGCCTGAATCTGAACTTCACCGACACCGGCGCCACTTGAGTCGGTGAGCGCACCGAAGAGATGAGCGAGCTGGGAGTTGTTTTGAGCCTGCAAGGAAACCGAAAAAACAAGAACCGCGAGAGCGAGAAAAGCAGAACGATGAGAAGGATTCATGTGTCCTCCACTCCCTCACGCGCGGGAGTTTGAAGGTTGTCCTGCGCTTAGGATGAACGCGCAGGCTGCAGACTTCGCCGGTCTCCTGGCTTGGCGGTGTGGATGGTTTGCCACCTTCCCGCGGCGGCGCCCTTTTCTTATTTTCAAGAGCGTTGTGCCACAGTGGCTTGCGAACCGTTCTTCAAGTCCACCCACTTACATGGGCGGCATCCGCCTTACAGTCGCGCGGCGGCGACGGCTTCTTTCGTGGTCCCGAATTTGGGGGCCGACGAACCGTCTTCCCGAGCACGAAGTCTGCGGTGAATATGGTCTGCGGAACAGCGCCGCAGGGTTGAGGTGGACGAAAAAACAGCGGTTACGAAGAGTCAGCCAAAATCGTGACGCGAGGCCGGCCGTGGCCGCGCATCTCCACGCGAAGCGGAATCTGAAAAACCTGTTCGAGCAGTTCGCGTTGATAGATAGCGGCGGGGGGGCCGACGCGCAGACAGCGTCCGCTCTGCATCAAGAGAACCTGGTCGGCATATTCGGCAGCGAGATTCAACTCGTGAGTGACGACAATCACGGTGTACCGGTAACGCGCGGAAAGCCGGCGCAGAGCGTCAAGCAGGCCGACTTGCGCGGCGATGTCAAGATGCAGAGTAGGTTCGTCGAGTAATAAGAGCAGAGGCTGCTGTGCCAGGGCGCGGGCGAGAATGACGCGCTGTTTTTCGCCCCCGGAGATCTGGTCCATCAAACGGTCGCTGAGGTGTGTGGCACTCACGTGCAGGAGAGCGTCTTGGACGATCTGCATGTCGGTGTGGGATTCGAAGCGGAGCGAGCGTCCGTGGGCGTGGCGGCCCTGCATAACAAATTCCCAAACGCGCGCCGGAAAGAGCAGGCGGCTCTCCTGCTGAACCATGGCGATGCGCTGTGCCCGAGTGCGCGGACTCAGCGAGTGAATGGCGAAGCCATTAAGGAGAATGCGGCCGGAAAGCGGGCTGAGAACTCCGGCAATCAGTTGCATCAGAGTGGATTTGCCGCTGGCGTTGGGGCCGAGAATGGCCACGATTTCGCCGGGGCGCGCCTGAAAGCTGGTGGCTTCCAGAGTGAAGAGCGGGGCCTGCGTTGGATTTGCAGAGTAGGCGTAACTGACCTGCTCGACAGCGAGGCGAATTTCCGTTCCCAAACGAGTGGATTCCGGAGGAGTCAGCGGAGCGGCAGAGCCGCGACCGGGGCTCATGCAAGCCTCCGGCGGAGGAGATAGATGAAAAGCGGCGCTCCGACGACGGCGGTAACGGCACCAACAGGAAGCTCGTTGGGAGCGACGACGATGCGCGCAAGCGTATCGGCAATGACCATGGCAATGGCACCGCCGAGCGCGGCGGTTGGGAGCAGAGTGCGATGGTCAGAACCAAAAATGAAACGCATGATGTGAGGAACGATGAGACCAACAAAGCCAACCGCGCCGCTGACAGAAACGGCCAGGCCGGTGAGAAGAGAAGCGGCAATGTAAACGGCCAGGCGCACCCGGCGAACATCCACGCCCAAGTGCATCGCCTCTTTCTCACCGCTCAGAAGGATATTCAAATCGTTGGCGGTGGCGTAGATGACGCCCCCGGCCACAAAAAAACCTGCGGCTAGAAACCAAAACACGCTCTTCTGGAAAGAAGTGGAGAGATCGCCCATCAGCCAGAAGACCATACCGCGCGTATTGCTGGTGTTCACGATGCGCATCAGGAAAACAATTATGGAGGAAAGAAAGGAAGTGGTGATCACCCCACCAAGGAGAAGCGTGTTGCTCTCAATTTGACCCTGGCGACGGCCGAGAAAATAAACAGCGGTGATGGTGACAACAGCTCCAAGGAAGGCGCACAACGGCGTGAGCAGGGCGCCCAGGGCGGGAGGAAGGGTCAGGAAAGGCTCGGCCATTAGGCCCAGGATGGCGCCAACGGCCGCGCCGCTAGATACGCCGAGGACGTAAGGGTCGGCGAGAGGGTTGCGAAGCAGAGCCTGGAAGCTGGTGCCGGCGACAGAAAGGGACGCTCCGACCATGATGGCGAGAAGGATGCGCGGGAAGCGGATGTTCTGAATGATCAGGCCGTAGTCGCTCGAAATTTGGCTGCTCTGGCGGAGGACAACCCGCAGCAAGTCACGCCCCAGGGCGTACAGGGATACGGGGACCGCGCCGAACTTCAATGCGGCGATTACAACGAAAAACAAAATCACGGCAAGGACCAGGCACTGGAAAAAGAGTTTGCGGAAGGTCAGCGGCCGCATAAGCACACTCCAGTGAAACTGGAAGAACCATGCGGCGAATGAGGCACATTCGAAAAGAATTGTGCGAAGCCAAGCGCGCGAGGCGCAGGATGCTCTTTTTCTGGTTCCTTCTTCGTGTCTTTCTTTGCGTCTGGGAGTTTTCCCGCGAAGGCCTCCGGATGCAATTGACGCGCGAGCTCTTCGATGGCGGAGACGATGCGAGGACCGGGGCGGTTCACAGCATCGCTGATCACAGCGTAATGGCGGTCGCGGACGGCATGGACAATCTTCCATCCCGGGAGGGTGGCGAGCTTTTCCACGGCGCGAGAGGTGTCGCCGGGCTGTGACTCCGCGAACACAAGAAAATCCGGCTGCAGCTTGGCGACTTCTTCGAGGTTCACCTGCGGCCAGTCATGTGAGGAATTGACGATGGAAACCGCGCCGGCGTGGCGCAGCGCATCGGCGAGAAAAGTGTGCTGGCCCGTGGAGATAAGCGGCTGGGTCCAGACGACGAAAAAGACGCGTTTCGGAGGCAAGTCGCCGATGCGATGCCCGAGGTCGTCGAGGCGATGTTGCATCTCGCCGGCGATGGAAGCGCCGGCGTCGGGGACACCGAGCACGTCGGCGAGGGTTTTGATCGACGAGAGGATGTCTTTAACGGCGTGAGGATCGGTGGCGTAGGAAGCAATTCCCAATTCTTCCAGGGAATGAACGGTATTGAGACGGTTGTAGGACTTGGTGACGAGAACGAGATCCGGATGGAGGGAGGCAATCACTTCCACGCTGGGACTGATGCCGCCCCCGACTTTCGTTTTCTTTTGCGCATCCGCAGGATAGTCACATTGGTCGGTGTCGCCTACAAGGCGATCCTCGAGTCCGAGGGCGTAGATCGTTTCGGTCAAGCTAGGCGCGAGCGAAACGATGCGGTGAACCGGCTGAGGGATGCGAACGCTGCGGCCGGTTTCATCGACGACTTCGCGGAAAGCGGGCGGCTCTGTGGAAGAGTGGGTTGCACTTTGTGCGTGCGAGGGCGCCGCGGCAAACGAAAAAACTGCCAAAACAGCGAAAACTCCGGGATGAAGGCGCGGCAGCAGCAACTTTTTCAAAGATCCCCCATGATTCCGGCGAGAAACTATTTCTCAAAGAAAAAAGCCCCCAACGAGACGCCCGGGGGCTTCCGGCTTCGCCCTTTCTCGCGAAGGGCGCGGACCTCTGTGCCTAGGGAGGGTGGCCTGGCTTACGGCTGCTCGAGCCGATCACAGTGGCGGGACCGCGGCCGATTCGCACGGCCTTCCCCGCTTCCCCGGCTGCCAATTGAAAATTCAGTGTAAGCCGCGAGTGAGGAGGTGTCAATTGGGAGAAGCTGCATGCGGCCAAGAAATTTGCCGGCAATGGCAACGGCGTGCGCGGCCGCACGGCGAACGCCGGGACGCGCATACGCTCCGCCGATAGCCCCACCTCCCGTGCTGTAATCGATGCTGGCTGTTCCGTCGGAGACCGCCACCACCGTGGCCGTCCCGCGCCGCACTCCCCAGTCCATTCCCGCCGCCCAAGGGTCGCTAGATGGGCCGAGAACTTGGCGGCCGAGAATTCAGGATTTGGTTGCGAAGCGCAATGTACGTATTCGGTCGCGGCGTTGCGGAGTGGCTGGGGATCTCGAGACCACCTCCACCTACGAGTCAGCCAAGCCGAGAGGCAGGGAACAATCCCGGCTGCGATAACCCAGCAGATTGCTTCGCTGTCATGCACCCAGAAGAGATGTCACGGGCTAGCGGTTTTTCCAATTGGGTTTGCGCTTTTCGACGAGCGCGCGCAAACCTTCCTGGGAATCTTCGAGGCGGTAGAGTTCGTTGAGGAAAATGTTCATGGAGTGCTTGAGACCGTCGCGAAGCGATAGCCCCATGCCGCCAAGAATGGCCTTCTTGGCCATGGTAAGCACTGGGCCTGAGTGCCCGTTGATGCGGTTCACGAGGTCGTCGACGGTTTTTTCCAGCTGCGCTTCAGGGACGAGGCGATTGACCATGCCCAAATCGAGGGCGCGCTCGGCGGTGACGGGCTCGCCGGTGAGGACCAGTTCGAGCGCGATTTTCGGACCGACGAGAAAAGGCAGAATGGTGGACGCAAGCGGCGGAAAGACGCCAATGCTGATTTCGGGCTGGGCAAAGCGCGCCTTAGGAGTGGCGATGACGAGATCGCCAAACGCCGCGAGTTCCGCACCGCCGCCAATGGCGGGACCATTCACGACGCAAACGACGGGCTTGCCAAGCTCAAGCATGCCAGCAAAAGTGGCATGGAAAGCATCGAGCATCTGGAAGACGCGCTGAGAAGTGTATTCGCCGACGTCGATGCCGCCACAGAAGACCTTACAAGCGGAATCGAGGACGATCAATTTGACATCGTCGCGCTCGCCGGCATGAGTGATGCCGTCTGCCATTTCACGGAGCATGGCTTCGTTGAGAAGGTTATGCTCGGGACGGCTCATGGTCATGCGCGCGACACCGCCGTCGCAGCGAAGCTTGACGAACTTGAATTCGTCGGGCGTGCGCTTTGGCGGCGCTGAAAAATCTTCGTTGACCGGCTCGATCATTTCACGCACTCCTTTGGATCGTTACCCAAGTAGCAAAAAGGTTGGCTGAATGAGTCTAATTCGATGCTAGCACGGCATAATGCAAGGGCGGGCGCGAAGGAAGAGAATGGTGCCGAAAGAGTTGAGTTGGAATCGGAGAAGCGGAACAGGAACTTCGAGGCATGAACAAAGTGGATGAACTCTTGAAACAGGGAAAAGCTGTGGCGAGTCGATTGACCGGGCCTTGCGATGCGGAAGGATTCCCGATGTCAGCTTTGTGGGTGGGCGCTCTCCCGCTGCAGTTCAATGCTGACTGGCAGGGGAAGAATGCGGATTCGGAACGCGGGACGGAAGTGCGATTGTTGTGGACGCGGGAGGTTCTGTTTCTGCGATTTCAGGCTCGATACCGGACGATTACCGTTTTTGCCGATGCGGAAGCGAATGGACGAAGGGACCAATTGTGGGACCGCGACGTCGCGGAAGTATTCCTGCAACCGGACCGTTCGCATCTTCGGCGATACAAAGAGTTTGAGGTGAGTCCCAATGGGTTTTGGATTGATTTGGAGATCGCCCCGGGCGAGAAGCATGATTTAAAGAGCGGATTGAAGCGGCGCGTGGTTTTGCGTGAAGCCGAGAAGACTTGGACCGCCGAACTGACGATACCGATGAACTGCCTGGTGGCGAATTTCGATCCGGCCTTGGCGTGGAGGGTGAATTTCTACCGCGTTGAAGGAGCACAGGAACCGCGATTTTACTCTGCGTGGAGACCGACTGGGACGCAGGTGCCGAATTTCCATGTGCCCGAAGCTTTTGGCGAACTCGTCTTCGCAGGTGGTTAAATAGCTTGCCTCGAAATAATTTGCTTGGACGGAACTCCTATCGAAGCATTCTGCTGGGACTGGTTTGTCTGCTGAATGCGCGTGGCGTGCAGTGCCGGCCCGCACGACAACAAGGCGCTGCGGCTTCGACGGTGAAGGTCACAAAGGTTGAGCCGCCAAGCTGGTGGGTGGGATTTACGCCGGAAGTGATGCTGCTCCTGTCCGGGCAAGACTTGGAGGCCACCAACGTTTCGTGCAATCTGCCGACGCTGCGGGTTTTGCGCACGCAAGCGACCGCGGGCGGCAACTACCTTTTTGTTTGGCTGAAAATTGGAGCTGGCACGCGGCCGGGAACGGCCGTGTGCCGCATTACGGCGCCGAAAGGCATGACCTCGTTCGAATTGCCACTCGCGGCTCGGGCGCCAAGTCTCGGCAAGTTTCAGGGACTCTCGCAAGACGACGTGATTTACCTGATCATGCCGGACCGTTTTGCCAACGGCGACGCGACGAACGATGAACCCGCCGAGGCGCCGGGTTCGCATGATCGCGCCAAACCCCACGCGTATCATGGCGGAGATTTGCGCGGAATCCAGAATCACCTTGCCTATCTGAAGGAGCTTGGTGTCACCACTTTGTGGCTCACGCCGGTGGTGAAGAATGGTGCTGCGCAGGATTACCACGGGTACGGAGCGGTGGACTTGTACGCGGTGGACCCGCATTTGGGTTCGCTCAAGGATTACCAGAATCTCGTTGAAGCAGCGCACCAAGAAAAAATGAAGATTTTGTTCGACGTGGTGCCGAACCACGTTGGGCCATTGCACCCTTGGGTTTCGAGTCCGCCCCTGCCGGACTGGTTTCACGGAACGAAGCAGCATCACTTGGATTCGTTTTCACCGTTGAAGGGAACGTTTTACGGCAAGCCAGCCGAGCAGGCTTCCACCAATGATCGGTTCGAATCGTTGATCGACCCGCACGCCCCGGCATGGATGAAGCAGAATTTGACGGAAGGCTGGTTCTTCGGAATCCTGCCGGACATGAACACGGAGAACCCGGTCGTCGAGGAGTATCTGCTGCAAAACAGTCTGTGGTGGGCAGAGATTTCGGGCCTCGATGGCTACAGGGTGGATACTTTTCCTTACGTAGCACGGAAGTTTTGGGCCTATTGGCATACCGGCCTGCGGCGGATCTTTCCGAACTTGACGACCATCGGAGAGGTGTTTCATCCGGATCCGAGCGTAACTTCATTTTTTGAGGGTGGCGTGCGCCGCTACGACGGCATCGACAGCGGGCTCACCACGGTTTTTGACTTCCCCGCGTTCTTTGCGTTGAGAGACGTATTGCTGCACAGCGCGCCTGCGGGTCGCATCGCGGATGTGTTGCGGCACGACGCACTGTATCCGCGGCCTGAGATGCTGGTGCCGTTCTTTGCAAATCACGACGTGCCGCGCTTTGCCAGCGCCGACGGCAGTTCACCTGCAAGATTGAAACTCGTGTTCGGGTTGACACTAACTTTGCGGGGCATTCCGGAGCTTTACTATGGCGATGAGATTGGGATGCCGGGAGGCGGCGACCCAGACAACCGGCGCGATTTCCCGGGCGGATGGATTGGCGATTCGAATGATGCATTCACGGAAGCCGGACGAACCCGCGAGCAGCAGGAGATTTTCTCGTACGTGAAAGAATTGCTGCGGATCCGCCGGGAACATGGGGCCCTTCGCGGCGGAAAGCTTTGGCATCTGGCATCGGACGAAAGCGCTTACGTTTTTCTGCGAGAATCAGAGGGCGAGCGGGTCGTTGTGGCCTTTAACAATGCGGACAAAGCCAGGGAGCTGCAGATCCCGGCCACCGGGATACCCCTGCAAGATACGGGGACTTTGTCATTTCTTTTTGGCGGAGCGAAAGCGGAATTGACGCGTAGGGAGTTGCATATTTCCATGCCGCCTCAGTCGATTTCGATTTTCTTGGTGCCTTAGCGCTACAAGCGACAAAATCAATACTGAATGCGAACGCTCCAGTTTTTCATTGCGTCAGGAACCGTAAGCGTCACCGCGTGCGCTTGCGCGTCAAAATGCCAATCCTGAACGGCGCGATCATTCATGCGAACTTCTTTGGGAGCCGCGGCAGCGCCGTAGACCGTCAAGGCCGTGCTGTTCCACCATGGTTTGTAGGCATTTTTCTCCACGGTGCCGGTAATTGAGATGGCAGAGGGGGGGGCTAGGCAGGAATAATTGACGCGAAGAACCTCGCCCTTCTGGTAAGCGAGTGTGTGGCCATCGTCCTGATAGAGCGAGCCTTCGCAATCGTCGCCCGGATAAACATGCAATCGAAGAGGGCCATCCGGAATTTCGCCGGTATTCTGAACCACAGGCTGCATCGGCACAATTGCACCGGCGCGAACGTAAAGAGGCAGCTCATCGAGGCGAGGGTGTAATTGGATTTTTTCGTCGTGCGGGTGCCTGACCCCCGTCCAAAAATCGTACCAATCCCCGGGAGGAAGAGAGATGTCCTCGGCATCCACCATTTCCGTGGTCACCGGCGCAACAAATAAATCGCGGCCGAAAAGAAAATCGCGATCGTCACCATAAAACTCTGTTGCCTGCGGATACTCGAGGAAAAGCGGACGCATCAAGGGAATGCCAGTCCGCGCCGTTTCTTCGATTGCTGTATACAGATAAGGCAGCAGACGATAGCGCAGTTCAATATACCTTTTGCGAATGGCTTCGTGCTCCGGCCCGTGCACCCAAGGCTCCTGATCGGCGGTGCCTTTGGCCGTGTGGTCGCGATAAATCGGATTGAGCGCGCCGACTTCGAACCAGCGCGTTAATAAGTCTGGAGTGGGAGACCCGGCGAAGCCGCCGATGTCGTCTCCTACCAGTGGCATCCCGGAAATGCCCATGCTCATCAG
The DNA here is from genome assembly GCA_035262505.1 of Candidatus Acidiferrum sp. Classification (GTDB taxonomy): domain Bacteria; phylum Acidobacteriota; class Terriglobia; order Acidiferrales; family UBA7541; genus Acidiferrum. The sequence continues at coordinate 97,703 of DATFSR010000034.1, forward strand.
CATCGGTGAGCTCATTTTCAAATGGTTCCAGATGCTGCTGTTATCACCGGTCCAAGTGGCAGCGAAGCGCTGCGCGCCGGAATAAGCGGCGCGAGTGAGCACGAAGGGGCGTTCTCCATTTTGGAGTCTCAGCAAGCCTTCGTAAGTGGCGCGGGCGTTTTCCATGCCGTAGAGGTTGTGAGCGGCGCGGTGGTCCATGGTGGCGCCGTTGTCAAGACGGTGGACGGTATCGAGCGGCATGGTCTTGTCGGCGCGTTCGAAGACGGAAGGCTCGTTCATGTCGTTCCAGAAACCGGCCACCCCCATGGCGACGAAATCCTTGTAGAGGCCGCCCCACCATTTGCGCACGCGCGTAAGAGTGAAATCGGGGAACACGCTATCCTCGGGCCATACCTTGCCGACAAAAATCGAGCCATCGGGATTTTTGACGAACACATCATCCTGGATGCCAGAATCGTAGGGCGCGTAACCGTGGTTTGGATCCTTCTTGATATGCAGGTCGGTGATGAGAATGGTGTGAAACCCCTGAGCGCGAAAATCCGAGATCATTTTTTCGAAGGTGGGAAAATACGCGCGATTGATGGTGAAGGGCGCGTAGCCCTGTTGATAGTCAATATCGAAATAGATGACGTCGGCGGGGACTTTCTTTTCACGAAAGGTCTTCACAATTTCCCGCGCACGGGACTCGGGATAATAGCTGTAGCGGCATTGCTGATAACCGAGGGACCAGACCGGAGGCAGAGGCGAACGCCCGGTCATGGCCGTGTATTGCTCGACGATTTTTTTCGGTTCGGGACCGGCGATGAAGTAATAGTTCAGTTCTCCACCTTCCGCGCCAAATGAAAAGAAATCGCGGGATTCCTTCCCAAAGTCGAAATCGCTTCGATAGGTGTTATCAAAAAAAACTCCGTAGGCCGCGCCTTTGCGCAAGCCGATGAAGAACGGGATGGTTTTATAGAGCGGGTCCGAAGACTCCTGCCAGCCATATTCATCGGTGTTCCACTCGGTGAAGGCGCGGTTGCGCCGGTTCATAGGGCCGGCTTTGTCGCCCAGTCCATAGTAGTTTTCGTCGGACGGCATTTTTTTCCAGACATGCACGCGTGGACCGTCCCAGGCCATGGGAAGGCTGGGCTCGTCGGCGAGCATCACGTTACCGGAAGCGTCAGAAAACGTAATCAACAGAGGCGATTTCGTGATGGACACCTGAACGGAGCCAGCGCTCACCTTCACTTCATTTTTTTCGTCGTGGATTTGAACCGGACCACTAACGTAATTCAATGGCGCTTCTGCCAGGGCCCAGGAAAAATCTTTAGGAAACTGTCCGTGGGGAGCAACACGCACGCGGATGACGCCGTTGTAGAACTGCGTGACGCGAACTTTGGCTTGACCGGCCGTCAACTCCACGCCGTTCTGCAGGCCTTCCTTGAACGTTTCGACGCGTCCGACATTGCCGATGTGCTGCCAGCCTTGAGCAATCCCATTCGCGCTTCCTAGTACGGAAAACAGCAGCCCTATTGCCATGCGTCGAACCAGCGGTGTCATTTGCGTTCCCCGATTTTCGGAAGGGGATAAACGTATCTAGATGCGTTTGAATTGTACTCGGAACGAAGGTGAGTCGCACGCCTTCGTCAGGCGGCAAGCCAGTGTTCAAAAAATGTCGATGCCTTCGCACCTTCGATCCGCCGCCTGACAGCGTCCATCACACGGCAACGGACTGAACCTTCGCGTCCGTAAAAGCCGAGCCAATACGGCAGGTGCAGTTCACCGGGGACAAAGGAAATTTCCAGATGGGCATTGCGAAGCTGAAAGAACCCTTGCTGGAAAATGATGCGCAAAGCTTTTTCCCGCAAAAGAGCGGCCGCCTGCTCCTCGCTCAGAGCTGCCTTGAGGCGATTGCGATCTGGGGCGGCTTGGAATGCGCCTTCCTCCGGGATTCGAGGAAATTCGAACAAATCTAGAGAGCCATCCACGGCGTCCATCGCAAACAGGCGCGGCCGTGCGTTTCCGCATTTCACGCGAAACAGGAAATACGGCACGTAAACCTCCGCAATGCGCCGCAAGGGTCCGCTGCGGATTCGCCAATAAAGACTGGAAAAACCGGTCGCGGAAAAGGCGCACAACGCCTCATGCTGTGTGACATTCGGTTTCAAGACCCGGATGAGTCCCATGGTCATTTAAGCGGTACTCCCTCAGTCCGCTAGCGGAAATAAATCCACAAACCGATCACGGTCCCCAGTAACAGCAGGCTGAAGGCAATATTGATGGCATGCTCCATCGGCGTTTCCTTGGCCGGTTTGCGCACGGGCGGCCCACCGACGGCGACGGTTTCGATCTTGTCGTCCACCGTCGCGAACGTCAGGCCAGCGAGCTTTTTGCGGTCGGGGGCCGGCGTCATCAGGCTGACACCGACGAGCACAATCGAACAAACAACAAACATGAAGATGGCGTAGTGGAGAAAATTCATCTTAATGAGCCAGCCGACGGAGGTGGCCTCCAACTGGCCGCCACCGGCACGGTCGGCGAGTTCGAGAATGAATCGAGTAGCGCCCAAGACAAATCCGGTAAGCAGGGACGTGATAGCGCCGGAGCCATTCAATCGGGGCCATAAAATTCCCAGCACGAAGCATGCTGCAATCGGCGGGCTGATATAAGCCTGGACGCTTTGCAGATAGATGTAGAGCTGGCTGCTGATGTAGTGAATGAACGGAACCCACAGCAAGCCGAGCAAGACCATGATGCCCGTGGCGATGCGGCCAAAATTCACCAACTGATTCTCCGAGGCCTGTGGGCGAATCTTCTTGTAGAAGTCGAGCGTGACGAGAGTTGAAGCGGAGTTAAAAACCGAACTCATGGCACCCATAACGGCGGCAAGCAGCGCAGCCATGACCAGCCCAACCAAGCCAACGGGAAGAAGATTCAGGACCAAAGTCGGATAGGCAAAATCAGGTGTCTTCAGCTGATCGCGAAATAATGCATAGGCGATGATTCCGGGAAGAACGAGCATGAAGACGGGAAGAATTTTCAGAAAGCCGGCAAAGATGGTTCCGGCTTTTGCGTGGCCTTCATCTCGCGCGGATAACACACGTTGCACGATGACCTGATCGGTGCACCAATACCAGATTCCAAGAATTGGAGCGCCGAAGAAGATACCAGTCCAGGGAAAGTTGGGATCCGATGCGGGCTTAATCATGTGGAAGTAGTCGGGCGGGACCATGGTTCGAAGATGAGCGAAGCCGCCAACCTTCGCCAAGCCGATGACGGTCAGGGCGACCGCACCGGTAATGAGGATTAAGGTCTGCACGGTATCCGTGTAAATGACCGCCGCCAAACCACCTGCGACCGTATAGATGCCTGTCGCGATCACCAGCACGACGGCGGTCTTCCACAAAGACCAGCCCGCAACGCGCTCGAGGACGACGCTTGCGGCGTAAAGCTGCACGGAGATCTTGGTGAAGATGTACGCGATGATGGAAATTCCCGCCAGGTACACGGCGGACTGCCGGTTGAAACGACGCTCGAGGAACTCCGGCATGGTGAAGACGTTGCTTCGCAGATAGAAGGGAACGAACACCCACCCGAGAATCAGCAAAATGAGGCAGGCGAGCCATTCAAAGTGGCCAACCGCGAGGCCAGAAGAAGCGCCTGTACCGGAAAGGCCGATGAAGTGCTCGGTGGAGATATTCGAGACAAACAGGGACGCGCCGATGAAAAACCATCCTACATCGCGCCCGGCAAGGAAGTAGTCTTCGGAAGTTCTATCGCGCCGAGCGAAATAAATCCCAATTCCGAAAACCAGGGCGAAATAGAATCCGATGATGACAATGTCCGGGGTGGCCAAAGCCCGGTGACTCGTCTCAACCAGCGATGCGTAGAGCATCCACTCCTCCTTTTGGTCCCCGCGGAGCGACCGCGCACTTAGAGGCGGCAAAAAATTGCGATGGCGAAGTCTATAACAGGCCCACAAAAGCCTCAATGGCGTTTAGGCGGGAACCAGCGGCGCAGGATTGAGAACGATGTGGGAATCGGCTACGGTACGGAGCTGAATTTCTAGAGGAAAAAAAACCCTTGCGATGAAGGCGCAGCAAGCGTGGCCTTGGAATGGTTGCTACGATGATTTGCGTCGAAAGATTTGTGGGACGAACTCCAGAGCACTTGCTTCGCTTACGGCGATCCGGATTTGAAACTCCATCGTATCTGGCGCAATGGGGTTCTGGTATTCCGTCAGACACTCCTGGAGCACTTCATTCAGCGAAGAAGGGCTGGTTCTCACCTGGCGGTAGACTTTCATGACCAAGGCTTCAGCCGCTCCGGGGGTTAGCAGCGGCGGAATGCATGATTCGAGGGATGCAAATGCGCTTTCCGCGATCGTCAGACCTCGTTTGGCGCACAGCATGCGGAGCAGGTCAAATCCCTCGCGGGAGGTGGTCGTCGGGAAAAGAGGAATCTTCACATCGACACGCCCCGGGCGCTTCAGGTCCACTTCAATAAGATCAGGGCGGCTGGAAGCCAGGACCCAAATAACGCGGCCACGATTCGTGCTGCTGCCCATCTCTTCAGCGAGCATGGAGTATATGCGTCCGCCTACTCCAGAATCGCCGCTCGAAGCATCACGGCGGCCAAGGGCCTGGTCCGCCTCGTCAATGAAGACGTAACAACGGCCGAGGGCGTGAATCAAACGAAATATCTTCTCGAGGTTGCCCTCGCTGCTGCCAACCCACTTGTCGCGGAAGTTTTTCATCTTGACGATCGGGACGTTGGCTTCTCCGGCAAGGCATTCGACCAAAAAAGTCTTGCCGGTACCGACCGGGCCGCAGAGGAGATACCCTTTGGGAAGTGCCGCGGTGTCATTCTTCTTCCACAGTTCGATGTCCTGGCGCAGCCACGCTTTGATCCGGTCGAGGCCATATAAATCGTTCAGCGTGCGCGGCGTCTCGATGAATTCGATGAGCCCGCCGGTGTCCTTTTCCACCAAGTCTTTCTTTATCCTGGCGAGATCCATCGCACCGAGCCGTTCTTTCCGGTACTCCTTTGTTTTAATGACGCTTTCGAGGGCGCCGAGAGTCGTCCCAGCCAGTTGCTCGGCAACAGCGGGCAAATCTGGCACCATGTCGCTGAGACATGCTGGGAACGACGGTGCCAGGACATTAAACGCATCGAGAAGCTGGTTGGAGGACGGCAAATCGATGCGCACCCGGGCGATCCGCGGGTTATTGACAACCAAAGGATGGAGGTCGTTCAGGTTTTCTGTCAGCAGAAACGTCGCCAAGGCGTCCCCCGCCAGCAGGTTTTCGCTAGACCAGTCGCGAATCAAGGAGGCGAGTGCGTTGAGGTCGTAGTCCAGCCCGCCCTGTAAGGCGGGGACCAGCAGATCGGCATTCTTGATGATGCAGCCGACTTGTATCGGGGGCTGATGGAGGCGCGTGAGGTTGGCGCAATAGCGGAAATAGCGCGTCAGCGTCTCGACAGCAGGACGGGGAGCCTTCCAATCCTTCTGGCTCTCCTGGAAATGCGGCCACTTGGAAAACGCTTCGGCGCCCTTCTCCACGCGAATGCCGTTGCCCAAGTCGTAGCTAAGAACCACGTCGAAACGCGCAAGGAGTCCACCAAGCAAGAAATCCGAGAGCGAGCCAAGGCGCGCCGCAGGTGGGTCAGGCAGCACGATGCGATCATTAATGTTCCCGTAGATGACAAATTGACTGGCGGCATTACTCTCGTAGGATTCGGCAATCGTGCGCGCCCAGGAGGGCAGGGAGCGTCCTGACTCGTGAGAAAGAGGGCCGGTCGAAGTGCTGGAAGGCGAACTCATCAGTAGCGCTCCGCTGTTGGCGCCTTGGGAAGGGATCGAGACTTGCCGTAGTCACGATCAAGGTCGGCAACCGCCGATTCGGCGTCGCCAAACATCCCTCCGCTAACTAAATCGCTGGCCAGTTCGATGTCGGTTGAGATGGTTTGTGGCTTTCCTTGCATCGCGGCGTTGTCGAGAATCAGGTCAACTTGCGATTCCACGCGCGTGAGGTCGCTTTCGACCTCTTCCAAAGACTGCTCCCGCCGTTGAATGTTTGCGAGCCGCCTCTTCAAGATATCCAGCGTGGCCGCCCGGGACTGGCGAAGGGCTGGAGATTCACTGCCATTCTGGAGCTCGCCCTCAAGTGATTTGATTCTCTTTTCCAAGCTTTCCGGCGTGTCTTCCGTGCCGGCCGTAAGCAGGTGGTAGCGAGCGATGAGCAGCTTGAGATAGACCCACTTGAGATTCTCGAGAGCCTCACGGTTCGTATCAATCAAAAATTCCTCCGCCTGAGCGTTGCGATAGACCTCAAGGACTTTGTCACATCGGCGCTCGAGCCCCGTGAGCCGTGATTGATATTCTCCGGGCAGCAGTTTCACCAACGAAGAACGTTTGGACTGCGAGTCGCCGGTGGAAAGCTGCTTGTCTTCCGCATCGACAACCTTCTGAAAACGTTTGTTGAACGCGAGAGCGGGAACAACGGCTGCCTCTGCCGCGAGTCCGAGGAACCAGAAACCCGGGTGGCCAAACCCTAAAATCAAGAAGCCCGCCGCAGCCAATGCATTAACGGGCACACGGCCTAGCGCAGGAACCTCCACGCCGACGAAGAATGCAGCCTTCAGATAACGCCACACAATGTTGTTATTCTACCGTAGCGTCAGTTCTTTTCCGTCTGGGGACCCATAGTTTTAACGGGTCTTTCGGCGGCCGAGGTTGTGGCTGTTCCACCGGCCGGCTCAAGCGCGATGCCCTCTTTGGCGGCGAAGTCCGCGAGCGCCTGATCTGCAAGAGCGTTCTGTTCGGCTTCTTTTAATTGAACGCCCGACATGTCCATGGAATCACGCGCCACGCGAGCACGCCCCGCCGCCTTGGTGCGTTCTTCCTCAACCATGTTCTGGAGCCGGTCAAGCGTATCGCCCGATCCGCCGATGTTGCTGATCATCCCCGAAGCCATTTCAGTAAGTTCAGCCATGGCCCGCTTCATCTTGAGGTCGCTGATGCTGGAACGCAGCGATTCGATTTTGGCGCGCGCGCTGCTGACTGCCACGTCGCGCGCTTTGAGTAAGTCTTTGTAGGTCGTTTCCGCCTGTTCCAGTTGTTTGCGGTTTTCCTCGAGTTCGCGCGAAACGGTCTGAAGGCGCAAGGCGTATTGAGCTGCGGCGTTGCGATTTCCGGCGCGCAAATTGGCGGAGGTCTTGGCGCGCAAGTCGCGTTCCTCCGTCTCCAGCTTCTTTACCTGGCTCATTAGCCTTTCACACAAGCCCGCATGCGAGGCCAGGCCTTGGTTGTATTGAGCGATCTGCTTGCGAAGATTTTCCGTCTCCACCTCAAGCAGTGCTTCCGGATTTTGCTTTTCGAGGCCGGAGATGAAAAGCCCAAAGAATCCTCGAATGAGATTGGCTAACCTCTCGAACATTCGTTGACGCTCCCTTCCACCTTGCCACACGGAGGGCTTATTCTCGCGTGTGCACAGTACTAACGGTTGGCCTGACTGCGCTGCCAACTCTGCAACAGATTGTTCACCACTTCCGCCCGCGGAGGCTCGCAAATCTTTGCCAGATCCACGCGAATGCCATAGTCGGCGTACTTCACAAACGGACTGTCAGGGAATTTTACCGGCACGTTCGGGTTCGCGGGGCGAAATCCATGATTCAGTGATTCCTTCTGGATCGGTTCGCTCAGCAGGAAGTCCAGAAAGGTCTGCGCGGCCTTGCGCTGATCTTTCGAGCTCCACGAGGCGTCAATGATGTAGTACGGGTTTTCGTTCCACGCGTTGTATTCGGGATACACCACACGGATCTGTCCCCAGCGACCCTCGGCGTTCTTCAGGTAGTCAATCGTCACACTCTCGTAGACGAAAAGGGCGTCGTAGGAGGAGGGTCCTTTCAAAACCATTTCGCGCATCATGTTGCCGGTGCTGTTGGAAAGTCCACTCACGCCGCGCTCAAACGCCTGGAGCCAATTTTGAAAGCCCACGTCGACCACGTCTTTCAACTGGAGGTCTTTGGTCTTTTTTTGATAGGTGTACGCGGCCAGAGCAATGGTCATCAGCCCGGAATTGGATTCGTTCGGGTGGGTGTGGCCAAATTTGAAGAGTCCCCATTCGGGCTTCTGCGCGATGGAATCCCATCCCCCTTTTTCCTGTAGGGCCTGGCCCGCCGTGGAGAAAGACAGCGTCTTGTACTTTTTCACGAAAGCTTGATAGCGCTCATCCCAAATCACGAAAACCATCGGCGAAAGAGCGATCGGCTCTTCCTTCAAAATGGGATTCTGGCTGTATTTGACCTGCCACTCTTGCACGAAAATATCTTTGTAGAGCGCGCTAGCGGGTGACCATACCTGGATGCGCTGATCACCATTGAGCAAGGCGTGTGCGCCTTCGAGCGAGCCCATAGGGACGAGGTTGATCTTGATTCGCTTTCCGTCGCGAGTCTTCGCAAATTCCTGCACCGCCCATTCCAGCCAGCGCTGCTTTTCGGTGCCGTAGGCGATGCCAACTTCCACTTGGTCGCCGCTGCCGAACGAATCCAGAATCCCGCCGCCTGGTCCGGTGCTTTTGCCCGGAGAACTCCACGGCGCCTTGTTGGTGAAGAAATAATAAGCGCCAACTACGCAGATGGCGATGAATAGGAAGATGAAGAGTTTACCGAGGGCCGTCAGTTTGGGTCCGTCTGCCATGTCATTCAGCGCCCTTCGTCCTCAACAACAAAGTGGTTGATGAGGCTAGAAGAAAGTCGAAATGTCTCGGAAAACTTCCACAATGTTTTGCGGAGTGCCTTCATAGAATTTGGCCTGGGTTGCATCCGCAATCTGCTGCAGAATGTCTTTTTTGGCATCGCGGCCGTACGCGATGGTAAAAACATGGATTGCCCTGGTCTCACCGTTATATTTGATACGTTCCATGAGCTCATTTAATTTCATCTTGCTCTCGGTGTCCTCCCCGTCGGTGAGGACAACTACCGCTTGAATTTTGGCGTCAGGATTGTGCGTCTCCGCGAGGTGTTGGTAAGCCGCATCGATGGAATCGTAAAGCGCCGTGCCGCCGCCGGCAAACAATGAATCCACTTGCTGAAGCAGTTGCGGCCGTTGGTCTTTCACGCTGGCGTCTGTTTGAGCCCAGTTTAGTCCCGTGCTGAAGGGAAGGAAGGAAAATGTGTCTCCTTCATCCAGAAGCTGCACAAGCTGTTTCGCGCCTTGCTTGGCGTTTTGCATCTTGCCTTCTTCCGCCATGCTTCCAGAAGTGTCCAGGACCAGAACCACGTTCGAATGTTTCTTCTGCACTCTCCAGGATTGCAGAATCCCATTGATGACATCGGACGAAGGCACTTCGAGCGTGGTCTTCGGTTCTTTCGGATCGATTCCATGCGCTGCATCAAGAGGAGCAGCAAGGGGAACATCCAGCGATGCCGGGCGAAACCCGTATTCAATTGCTTTTTCCTGTTGCGGCCGCGCCAGCAAATACTGAATGTAGATTTTCGCCGCCTCGCGGTGCTCGGGTGTAACCCAATCTCGCTCGACGACGCCGACGGGATGGTCGCTCCAGAACGTTCCTTCTTTCGGGTAGATGGCAACCACGGGAAAAGCCAGGTTATTCTGGGAATAGGACTCAACCACCATGCTTTCGTACAGAACCGCGGCCGACAAATACTCCGGCCCATTCGCGAACATCTTGCGCCCGAAGAAGCCTGTCGAGCTGCCATAGTGAACGACGCTCTGTTCCACGCCCGCAATGAGTTGTTTGGTCTGAGGTTTCTCCAGGTCCGCCAGTTTGAGTCCAGCCGTTTTTCCAGAAGCCGCGTAGGCCTCAGCGAACAGCGAAATCAGCCCGCTATTGCTGAATTCCGGATGTGTGTGACCGAACTTGAATTTCCCCCACTGAGGGTAGTTGTAGGCCGACCAGCCTTTCGGGTTCCGCGCCAAAGCGAGAATGTCGGACCAGCCAATCGGCTTCTTTCCCCAGCCGATCGCTTCGGCCATCGGCTTCCACATGACGATCACGACGGGAGACAAGACAAGGTTGTCCGTGGAGGCAATCAAATCCTTGCCGCTCTTCGCGCGTGACTCCGCGTTTCCAAGTTTGATAAATGCGGCAGAGGCGGGACTTGCAAGGTGCGCCTGCATCCGGCCGGAAAGAATGTTGTCGATGGATTCGCCAGAGCCCATCGGCACGGCACGCACGAAAATCGCTTTCCCGCTTTGTGTCCTTTTACGGCTTTGATTGAACGCCGCGGTCACTTCGTTGATCCATTTTTCTTTTTCCGAGCCATAGGGGAAAACAAGTTCCAGCGACCCGGGAGGCGCTGCCAAAGAAGTTTCTTTCGAAGACGGTGGCTGATTCCTGCAGCCAATCACGAGAAAAACTGCAGAAAACAAAAGAAATGCAGGTCCAAATATCAAAAAGCGCACAAGCGCGTTTCGACAAGACATTCCGGCGGGCTCGGAGCAGAATTTGGAGGAGATTGGGAAAATAAGGCCTCGCGGCCCCGGCATAATTTGGGCTAGCTCATTTTACCCGGTTCTGCGCAAATGCAAAGTGCAAAACTCGTAGGTCCGATAATTGTGAACGCCCTGTAAATTCGCGAGGTGAAATCTTCCGCACCCATCAAAGACTTGGCTCCCCGGGCTAGATTCGAACTAGCAACCCTTCGGTCAACAGCCAACAAACTACTTTAATCAAAACTTGCCGGAATTGGCGCTAACCGAGAGCGATCAGCTAGTTGCGATGATGCACCAAGAGGAGAAAGGTCCATCCCTGCCGCGAACTCGAATTCTGATCTCGGCGCGCTCTTCGACGGGCACATGGCGAGAGAATTTGTCGATTTTGATGTTGACGCCACGATGGAAACGATGGTGGCCGAGCCTTATGTGTACTGTGTCGCTACCCTAGCGGGGGGCTTCGGTGGTCGGGAAGTCCGTCGCTTTTACAACGAGCACTTCATAAACCAAATCCCCAAAGATGCGAAGGTAACACCCATCTCCCGCACCATCGGCAAAGACCAGGCCGTGGATGAATTAATTGTGAGTTTCACCCCCAACACACAGTGGGATTACTTGCTGCCTGGGATCCCGCCGACTGGGAAAAACGTCGAACTTCCGCACGTCGTGGTAAATGAGATTCGAGAACAGGAAAGTCGCGCATGAACACATCTCGTGGGACCAGGCCTCGCTGCTCGTGCAAGTCGGACTGCTGGACCCCGGCGAACCTGCCGGTGGTTGGCCTAGAGCAGGCCAGAGGACTAAGGCGCGTCGCACAAAGATGCGAAGGTCAGTCGACATCTGCGACGATCGCTTAGGTTCCTGGCGGTTCCTTTGCTCATAGCGAGTTAGGGTCCTAAGGAATTAGAACTCCAGTCTCAACGCCACTTGAACGATTCGAGGATTGCCCAGAATCGTATCGTACTTGCCAAGTGGGCAAGATGGAGCATCGAGACCGCTCGCTCCAAGGCATGCTCCAGACAGAGATGTATTCGTCACAGTGAAGTTGGGATGATTGAACACGTTGAAGAATTCGCCGCGCAATTGCAGCCTGAGCGACTCGTGGATCGGGATGTTTTTGGCAACGTCGAATTCCCATTGCTGCTGACGCGGCCCCCTGGTTTGGGCAACGTTTCTGCCGAGGTTTCCGAAGAATGAACCGACGTGAGAGCCCGTGCCAGGTCCCCCTATGGTGAAGCAGTCAGACCCCGCACCGCCAAAAATATTGAGCCCGCACACTTGGTTTCCGGTCGGATTAACTGTCGTAGCCCCCAGAACCCCGGAATTGTAGGACGAGTTCGTTCCCGTAAACTGTTGCGGATCGCCGGCCCGACGGAGATTATCCAAATTGCCAGCGACTTGGGGGAAGAGAGTACCGGTGCTCAAGCCGAAGACGTTGCTCGCGCATGCGGAACAAGTAAGAGTAAAGGGAAGCCCTGACTGGAAAGTGGTGACGCCGCCAATCTCCCAGTTAGCAAGCGCGTGATGGAAGATACCAATAGCATGCCGGAAAGCCGGGATTTCATAGCGGTACGTGGCTTGCACGCGATGGGTGCGATCGAAGTTCGAGAGCGCACGCACGCCCCGCGTATCCAGCTGATTGCCATTGGAATTTCCGAGATCCTGAGTTGTGCTTCCCGAGTTATTGTCAATGGCCTTTGAGTATGTATAGGCCCCTTGTAAGAACATGTCAGCTATGCGGCGGTTCACCGTGAAAACGAAAGCGTTGAAAGTAGAGTGGCCGTTTCCAGTAACGGTGTTCAAGCCAGTGGTGCTAAAGCCGAGAACGGGTACGCGCGCGCTCGCGTCACGGCTAGATACCGTCGTCAATGCTGTCACGGGAACACCGTTGGCGCCTCCAACAGTTATCGGATGGTTCGCATTTGCCAGAAGTGCCTGGTTCAGCTGACGGCCCTGCAAGAGTTTAACGCCCTCGGTTCCCACGTAACCAGCCTCGATCGAGAAGTGCCCGGGCAGTTCGCGTTGGACGGTGAGATTCCAGGAGCCGACGTAAGGTGTGCGGATCCCGCGTTCAAAGGGATTCAGAGAAAGAAGAGGGCCACTGAAGGTCGGAGAGCCTGCCCCCGAGAACCCAGTGAAAGACGGCGGCGTTGGGAAGATCGGAAACTGAGACGGAACCGGTAAATTGGGGAACGGGTTGTTCAGCGGTGTCCCGGGCAACACCACACTCGACAACTGGAAAAATGGCGCAGCGGTGATTAACTGCAGGAGCATTTGGTTCGAGATGCGGACATAGTAGAGGCCATATCCAGCCCGCACAGATGTTTTTCCATCGCCGCGTACGTCCCACGCCAAACCAACGCGCGGCGCCCAGTTGTTGAAGTCGTTGTTCTTCAAGGTCGAGCGGTCAACTCCCGGGGTGCCCTTGATAGAACCAAAACTAGCACTTGCCGGCAGAATGAACCCATTGAGGATCCCTGCTCCCGCATTTGCTCTGGTATTGGCATCCAGCAAGCTTGGGTCGAAGTTCCCGAGGCGGTCTTTCACGTCTACCGAGGGGCCAAGGTAGTCGTAGCGGATACCTAGATTCAGGGTCAGCCGCCGCGTTAGTTTCCAGTCATCCTGAAAGTATCCTGCAATATCACGAGCGCGGAATCCGCGGTCAGTGATGCCCGTCCCGGCGAACGCCTGCAAGATGTTTCCCGTAAGCAAATCGTTGAAGGTGTTGAAGACAAGGAAGCCTCGCGAGGCGAAGTTGTTGAACAAGTTGATTTGATAACGCCGATATTCGACGCCTCCGCGGAAAGTATGCCTTCCGCGGGTCCACGCCAGCGTATCCGCGTAATGAAAAGTGTTGCTCACGCTGGCCTGGTCGTTGTTTGTCGAGATGCCCCCGAATGCGGGGAAAATGTCATTGGTGACGAACAGAGGGATGCCCGAAAAAACAGAGCTGTTGAATCGCGACATGCCGATTTGACTTAGCGTCGCAGGTTCCTTGGCGAGCACCTGCTGGGTAATTCTGTTGAATCCGACCCGCGCCTCATTGACCACGTTTGCTGTTGCCGTGTAGGTCCAGCTTAGCGAAGCAAGACGATTATCGACGGGGGTTGTTTGACCACTCCCCAGGTTTCCGGCCCCTTCACCACCCAGAGGATCCTCGGTGCTCGTATTGGCCCAGAAGAACCTTTCACTAATACGGTGCTTTGTCCCTATATTCTTATCCCCGTTCGCATTGAACTGATCTTCGGTAAACTTCAAAGGTCTGGAGAATGTAAAAAGCCCGAATTGACCGGGAGTGCCATTTCCACTCGGGACGAGGAATCCACCGAATTGGCCAGGCAGATTCAAAAGGGCTAACGCAACGGGGCTCAAGGAGCCAGGGGCAAGGCCGAAGGCAGCTTCGATATTGGTTTGAGTTCGCGAAGCAGGCAACACAGGGAACTTCGTAGAGATTCCCCCGGCAACGCCGTTCCGCTGTCGCGTCCCCTGATAGGAGCCAAAGAAGAAGGTATCCTTCAGCTTCGGCACCGGTCCTCCCAAGTCGCCGCCGAATTGATTCTGCTTGAGCACCGGGCGGGGCGTTCCGTTCTGGTTGAAGAAAAATGAATTCGCGTTCAAGTCGTCGTTGCGGAGAAACTCGAAGGCCTGACCGTGAAAGCGGTTCGTACCTGAGCGCGTCAAGACGTTGACGTTGCCCCCGGATGTTTTGCCCTGCGAAGCATCGTACAAGCTCGTCTGCACCCTAAACTCTTCCAGAGAGTCAGGCGAGGGGACAGGAACGTTGCCGAAGTTGTTGTTGCCAAGGTTGTTGGCATCCACGCCGTTGATAACCAGGTTGTTGAAAGTACCTCTTTGGCCCGCCACAAAGATCACGGGTAGTCCCCGGCCGGCAGCGGTTGCATCCGGCAGCGAGGCCGAAGTCCCCGCATTGCTTGCGAGTAAGAAGAGAAAATTCCTTGTGAAGAGCGGCAGATTGCCAACGACATCGCCTGGGAGCGTCTCGCCCAGCGTAGCATTGGTCGTGTTCACAGTTTGCACAGCTTCACCGGACACCACTACTTCCGTGGCAATCTCTCCTATTTCCAAAGTAACGGTCAAATTCGCAACTTCAGTGATTTTCACGGCCACGCCGTTGATCACCGCGCGGCGAAAGCCCCCGTGTTCTACTGTGACCTTATACTCGCCGGGGTCTAGCAGCGGAAACACTGCTGTTCCATCGGGCAAGGTTTCCTTGGCGTTGCTTGTCCCCAACGGCGAGCCCAGTGTGACTTTCGCCCCTGTGATCAATCCACCTTGAGCATCTTGCACAACGACACGAACAGCCCCAGTCTGAGATGTGATCTGAGCTGAAGCAGACGCCGCAGCCAGAACAAATAGGGCTGTAAGGAGTACATTTCGCGCACGCGCTATAGCCATCTTAAGCCTCCGCCTGAGACTGGACATTCCCCGTACGATGAAAGGTTTCAATTGAGATTTGAGAGGCGTAGGGCGAATATCGCCCAACGGGCGCGAGAGAAGCCCCACCACTTTGAGGCATCAATCGCCGCTCCGTTCGAAAACGGCCCCCATCTCGTTGATCGCAAACTCGAGAGCACGAACTGAACCAAAGAAGACGAAAGCGGATGCTAAAACATATGTCCTTTACCCAGAGGCTCTTAAAGGTTTACCTACTACCAGTAACAGAATGTAAACTGTATAAATCGATTCTAAATCCTTACATCTTTCTGGAGAAGCCATACAATTTTCTGTAAGTCAAGTCCACTCATGCTGTTAGTGGCTTTCGGATGGCATCACAACACAGAGCCAATCCCTAATCTCGCACCAAGATCAACTTGGAGGTTTGTGCGTTAGTCTTCTTCAGCTGGCGGTTGAGAATAGAAATGGTCTCCGTAAGGAGAACGTGGCTTGGCACGAGCCGTCGCTTGGGCTTCTTCAAAGCGTCTCTTGTTTTCGCGCACTCCGTTGGCAGCCTCAATGAAATAATGAGTGGCTTCTTTTTGCTCTGCTTTTTGGAAATGATCAAATGCGAACAACCCTTTGGCGTCCTCAACAAGCCGCTTTAAGTCAGCGCCCGTGAAACCGTCCGTTGTGGCGAGAATGCGCGCACTATCGCAGGACGACGACAGTCCTGAAGGAAGACCCTTCATATGAATTTGCAGGATTCGCCGCCTGGCCTCCATGTCAGGCAATTTCATTTCCAGCCACAGCTCGACCCGCCCACTTCGTACCAGTGCAGGAGGAAGATGATTGAGATTCATAGCTGTCATCATGACGCAGACGCGAGAACTCCCTTCGCTTTCCAGACCGTCAAGCATCGTCAGGAGATAGCGATACAAACCCCGCTCCTCACCATCTTCAAAGATCGCGTCCGCATCATCGATGAAAATTACGGAGGGAGAGTTTTCCTTGGCAGCCTCAAAAACACGATGGATTCGCTGATAGAAATCTTGGGTCCCGGCAATGAACGTGCCGTCGATCAAGAAGAACTTTCCGCGTAACCGATGCGCCAAGGCACGACCGATAGTAGTCTTGCCGGAACCAGGAGGGCCGTACAGCAAAACACCGCGCTTTGGCCGCAGACTCAGTTCTGAACTTAATGCATCCTCGCTGAGGGGAAGGACGATATGAATCTCCAGGCTGCGGACAACATCTTCGACGCCCTGTAAGTCGTGGATATCCACCTCTTGAACCTCCCCGAGGTCCACATTGCTTGCCAGACGTTGCGAGTGAAGATACTCGATGAACCTTTCTGTCGTGAATGGCCCCGACGGGCGCAACCAATCGCAGGCGGCGCGAATTTGATGAGCATTCAGTTTCGGCGCGAATCGATAGACCTTATTTATGTCAAGACGCGCGGCTTGCTCAGACCCAAGAAGAATTTTCAACAAGGCGGCATAATCTTGCTCTGAATAGCGTCGAATCGAGACGGAGAAGCAGCGTGCTGCAAATGCTTGGGCGATAGAGCCGTCGGTGGACACGATCAATTTCTTCCCACTTCGCGAGGCAGCGTTGCTCAATTCAAGAAGGGCAGTTTCGACATAGCTCCCTCGTGGATAGAAGTGGCAACTAGAGGTGGCATCGTGAATCAAATCAGCATCATCGACGTAGACAAACTCGCACTTCGTTAATTCAGACGTCACTGTCGAATACAGAGTCTCTTCAAGTGAAAGTGGATGGCGGGCCGCCGAAGTCTCGATGAACTCTTTGCATGTGACAAAACCGCCGCCAGTCTCTTCGTAAAGCTTACGAAGGACAGTCGTTCGACCTCGGCCCGAAGGACTGTGCAAGAGCAGGAGGTTGCCAGCGTCGAGGGCATATTTCAAAACAGAGTAAGCAGCAGTTTGAGCAGGGATCAGTTCAATCATGGTTTTGCGCCGCTCAATGAGCAGGAAAAACCAGTCTATCGTAGTCGAGATGATCGCGCATGAGCCTGCGTAATGCGAACTCGCCCAATTGTGCACCTCTGCGATGGCATTTGAGTGGAGAGTCAGCCCGCTATCTTGTACCAAGCGTGAACAGGTCTCACGTACGCCTCATCTGTCATATTTCCCAGTAGCTCAAAACACATTCTCGCCCCTACGTTCAACCTAGCTTCTTGAATCTCGCGGTTCACTAGAATCTACTCTGCCAAATTGAGGAGGAACTCGTGAAGAAACTGTCGGCATTCATCGCGATGGCCGGAGCGTGGATGGTGTGCGGAGCGATGGGGAATGCTCAAACGGCACCTCCGCAAGACAACAACACACGCGTGATCAGCAGCCAGGACGTGGATCTTCTGCGGAAAGACCTTCGTTCACGCAAAAAGCAGTTAATTGCTGAAAACCTGAAGCTGACGGACGCGGAGGCAACGAAGTTCTGGCCAATTTATGACCAGTACACCGCTGAGCTAGTGAAGATCAACGACAAGAAGTTCGGCCTGATTCAGGAATACGCAGACCACTGGGGGACAATGACGGACGAGCAGGCGGCCTCGTATCTGCGGCAGTGGCTGGATGTGGACGTCGCGATAATGCAGTTGCGGCAGAAATATGTGCCGATCGTATCCCAAGTCCTTCCATGAGAAGGCCGGCCGCTGTCAAGAGCTTTTCTCTTTCGCTGTAAGAGGTTTTTGCTTTTTCTTTTTTTCTGTCTCTTTTCCGTTCAGCCAAGCCGCCTCTGTCGCCACCCTTCCATCCGCACTCTTAGTGA